>CAYHCE010000044.1:0-21806 GCA_964355015.1 uncultured bacterium
CACGATGGTGATCTGCATCCACGCCCCCCCCCATCCCGCCGACCCTAGGAATCCCCCGCCCCCACCGCCATGACGGGACACGACCACCAGTGGTTGCTCAACCGCCGCAACTTCGAGGGCCGCTGGTGCGGCACCAGCCACTGGTACCTGCGCCAGCCGGCAGTGCAGGGCGCGGCGGGCGTCCTTGACCTGGAGCAGCCCAGCCGGGAGATCAGCGACACCTGCTACGCCATCAGCTTCAGCGACGCGGACACCGGCCTGTGGGACGGCAGCGGCCTGCTGCTGGCCCCTGGCGGCCGACGCCAACTTCCCCTCACGCGCGCCAGCTACAACCGCGGTGGCCAGTGCTGGCAGTTCCCCGGCGCCGGGGGGCAGTCCAGCCTGGCGGTCGATCCTGCCCAGCCCCGCTTCGGCCATGAGGTGAACCTGTTCAGCGGGCGCTCGCGCTCGATGCTCGTGCTGCTCTATGCACCGCTGGATTCCCGTGACCAACGGTCCTGGCTCCTCGATGCCGTTGGGGTTGTGGCCTTTCGCTGCGCCCTCAGCAACCCCGCCGATCCCGCCCGGCCCGCGGCCGCTGCCTGGCAGTCCGTGCTGGCGGAGCAGGAGGGCTGGCCGGGCACGCTGGAGAGTCTCACCCCCGGCGCCTGGCCCTGTGAGGATCCGCAGCCGCAGCCGTGCGCGCCGTTCCGCGCCGCCGATTTCGCCTGTCATGGTCTCACCGCCGGCTTCGCCGATGGCCTGCTCTGTTCGCTGCCGGAGCAGCTGCCCGCTGGGGCCTTCGTACTGCAGGTGGGCTGTCGCCTCAATGCCGACCATTTCCACCAGGTGAGCCTGCGCTTCGATGCGGCCCAGCGGCTCAGGGCCTGGGAACTGCGGCGCTTCCGGCGCCCCTGAGCGGGATCGGGCACGTCGTGCTGCTGCGCTGCTTAGGGTGAGCAGCGTGGATGTGGGCGGCGTCGGATGGCGTTTCGTTGCCAGCAGCACCGTCACGAGCTGATTCCCAGGGCCCAGTTCCCGGAGCGGGAGCGGGAGCTGGCGGCTGAAACGAAGGCGTTCCGCGCTTCGCTTCTGCAACTGTTTCAGCGCGAGATCGATGCTTTCATCTCCGCTGATTCGGCCGGGCAGGTCGACCTCCAGCGGCGCTGGCCGCAGGTGCGCAGGCATCTGGACGGATGTCCTGAAATCCGGGAGGCCAACGCCCGGCGTTCTGCCCTCCAGGATCGGCTCTGGGCCACGGTGCGCACGGCCATCGAGGAGGATCGGGAACGCCTGGATGGGGTGTTCGATCGCCAGCAGAAGGGACCCGGAGAGCTGACGCTCCATCCGGATCTTGTCATCCCGTCACATCAGCTGCAGACCGACATCCACCGGATGCCGGGCGGCTATCTGCACGATCCGGCGGAGGAGGGCTATCTAAAAGGGGTGCTCTACGACCATGGCGTCTTCCTGTATGGCCAGGGATGGCTGGGGCCCCTCAACGACGACGTTGGCCAGACGGGGATTCATCACGTGCTGGCCCGTTACTACGGCGGGATCCAGCCGCAGCGCATTCTGGATCTGGGCTGTTCAGTGGGTCACAGCACCCTGCCCTACGTCACCGCCTTTCCGGAGGCGGAAGTCTGGGGAATCGATCTGAGTGCCTCCCTGCTGCGCTACGCCAGCGCGCGGGCGCGGCTGCTGAACAAGGCGGTTCACTTTGCGCAGCAGAATGCGGAACATACCGAGTTCGAGGATCGCTCGTACGATCTGATCGTGAGCCATATCCTGCTGCATGAGATTCCCGGGGCGGCCAGAAGAAGGCTGTTCGCCGAAAGCCATCGCCTGCTCAGGCCTGGCGGGATCATGGTGCTCCTCGACAGTGCTCTTTTTCTCCGCCCGCCCACACCGGTGAGTCGTTACTTCCGCGACACGGAAGTCGCCGCCAACGCGGAGCCCTATCTGGCGTCGGCCTCTCCTGAGGATGTATCCAGCTATGCCATGGAGGCCGGATTCAGGCCCGATCGGTTTCACCTCCATGCGGTGGCGGGCTACTCTGCCGCCGGTTCAGCGCAGGGCCCGCCGGCCTGGCTGGCCTTCTGCGCGCAGAAGTAGTGGAGCGCCGACCCAGGCCTCACGCTGGCCCGCCGCGTGCCGCCCGCGATCACCTCTGACGTGACTCCCCCCACCCCCTACCTCGAACTGCAGGCCGTCGAGGCCTGGCTCGGTCCCCGCCAGGTGTTCGAAGGCCTCTCCCTGCAGCTGCACGAGGGCGAACACACGGTGATCCTCGGCCCCAACGGCTCCGGCAAGAGTTCGCTGATCAGGCTGCTCAGCCGCGAGCTCTACCCGGTGGTCAAGCCGGGCTCCCGGCTGCGGATCTTCGGCCACGAAACCGTGAATCTCTGGGAGCTGCGCAGCCGCATCGGTCTGGTCTCCCAGGATCTGCAGGCCGGCTACGGGGGACGGGTTCCCGCCGGCGACGTGGTGCTCTCCGGCTTCTTCGGCTCCGTCGGGATCGGCCGCAGCCAGCAGCCCACCGCCGCCCAGCACACACGGGTGGCCGAGCTGATGGCGCAGCTGGGCCTGGCCGATCTGGCGGAGCGTCCCTACGCCCAGCTTTCCGACGGTCAGCGGCGGCGCCTGCTGCTGGCCCGGGCCCTGGTGCATGGTCCCGAGGTGCTGGTGCTCGATGAGCCCACCAACGGCCTCGACCTCCAGGCGAAACACCAACTCCTGGCCATCCTGAGCGGCCTGGCCCGCTCCGGCACCACCCTGCTGCTGGTGACCCACCAGATCGACGCGATCGTTCCAGAGATCAGTCGCTGCGTGCTGCTGCGCCAGGGCCAGGTGATGGGCGACGGCCCCGCCGACACGCTGCTGCAGGACGCCCCCCTCAGCGCGCTGTTCGACACCCCCTTGCGGGTATGCACGGCGAACGGCTACCGCCAGGTGCTGCCGGCCGGTTGAAGCGGCAGGACCGCCAGCAGGCGATGATCTCCGGCCAGCCTCCCACCCCTCGCGCCCTGACCAGGAATCCGGACCCTCTCCGCTCCGAAGAGTTCAGAGGCCGAACTTGCTGGCAGCCTGCTGCTGGCAGATCGTCTTGGCGTTGCTGATGCTCACGCGCGCATTCACCTGCTCGACGACGCAGCCGCAGGTGTAGGTGGCCAGGCCTGCTGGAGCCGGCTTGCCGGAAAGGGCAACTTCAGCGTTCACCGCATTGGTGCAGTAGTGCATGATCAGATCGTCTTTCATGCTCTGCGCCCTGGCTTCAGGGGAAAGACAGGTGAGAGTGCCGCAGCCGACTGCCGCCAGGACAAGGAACCGTGCTGATGCCCACATGGCCGAGCTTGCGAATAAGCCAAGACTAGCCTGCAGCGGCTTGCGAAATTGTAAGAGAAAACCTGATATCAGCTGGATACCCACTGGGCTGCAAAGCAATCTGAGGCCCTGGGATGGATCTGACACCCGTCCTGAATCAGCAGGGATGGATGTGCTTCCCGATCCGATTGTGGCGCTGCCGAGAGCCAGCCAACGCTGCGTGGCAGGCCATAGTCAGGAGCGCGTCCGCAGCCGGTCGAGGCGCAACTGGTGCTCCCGGCTGGTGAGCCGCAGATAGCCCAGCAGCACCACCCCCACCACCCCCAGGGCCGTGGCGGCGGCGATCATGAACAGGATCACGATCTGGTAGCGCACCGCCCCAGCCGGAGTGGCCCCCTGCAGGATCTGGCCGGTCATCATCCCCGGCAGGCTCACCAGCCCCATCACCATCATCGAGTTGATCGTGGGGATCATGCCCACCCGGATGGCGTCACGCACCACCTCCAGGCAGGCCTCCCAGCGGCTCGCCCCCAGGCTCAGGCGTGCCTCCACCTGCTCCCGCCGGCTGGTGAGGCCCTCCATCAGCCGGTCCAGCCCGAGGGAGATGCCGTTGAGGGTGTTGCCCAGCACCATCCCCAGCAGGGGAATCAGGTACTGGGGAGCGAACCAGGGCTGGGGTCGGATGATCCCCCCCACGGCCAGACCGGTGACCAGGGCCGAGGAGGCCAGCACCGAGAGCAGGCTGTTGGCGTAGATCCCGGCGAATCGCGCCCGGGTGCGCTGCACCGCCGACACCCCTGCGATGCTCGCCATCACCAGCCCCAGCAGCAGGATCGTGAGCGGGTTGTGCTGGCGGAACAACCACTCCAGCACCGCGGCCACCAGCAGCAGCTGCACCACCATGCGGCCGGCGGCGACCAGCAGCGAGCGCCCCAGCCCCAGCCGCAGCAGGGCCGACAGCAGCACGTTCACCAGAATCAGCAGGGCCGAGAGGGCCAGCCGCCCGTCGCTGATCGGCAGGGCACCGGGCGCACTCATGGCCTCAGGCTCAGCTGCCGGCCCGTGAAGCGCTCGATCTGGGCGGCATCGTGGCTCGTGAGCAGGCAGGCCCGCTGCCCCTGCGCCAGCCATTGCTGCAGCAACGCCTCCACCCGCTCGGTGCTGGCGGGATCGAGCGAAGCCGTGGGCTCGTCCAGCAGCAGGATCTCCGGATCGAGCTGCAGCGCCCGCAGCAGGGCCAGCAGCTGCAGCTCACCCCCCGAGAGCCGCTCGGCCGCCATGGTCAGGAAACTGGCCTCCCGGCCCAGCTGGTCCAGCCAGCCCACGATCCGCGGCTCGGCGTAGACCTGGCCGCGGTGGCTGGCGTAGCCCAGCACCTGGCGCAGGTTGTGCTCCACCGTGCCGGTAAAGGCAATGGCTCTCTGGGGCAGGTAGATGACCCGGGAGCGATACACCGGCAGGGTCCACTCCAGGGGTGCGCGGCCCCGCAGCAGGATCCGGCCCCGCTGCAGCGGATCGAGCAGCGCCAGTTGCCGGAGGAGCAGGGTCTTGCCGGCACCGCTGGGTCCGACCAGGCCGAGGCGATCCCCGGCAGTCAGCCCGAAACCGATGCCCTGCCAGAGGGCACGCCCCTCGAGCTGTCGGGCCAGATCTTCAACCTGGAGCAGGGGCACGGGGTTGGGCTGGGAGGATCATGATCAGACCTTTGGCCGCAATCCCAGCGCCTGGGCGCCGTACTGCTCGCTGAACTGGGCCTGCAGCTGCCAGGCCGTCAGCAGGGTCTGGGCGACCTTGCGCAGTTCCTCGATGTCGTTGCACGAGTCGATGGCACGGGAATGGAGCGCCACCGTGAACTGGCGGCTGAGCGAGAGGGAGTCGGACATGGGAGCGACAGAACGTAAAGGAACATTACGAACAGTTGCCCCTGGGCGGTGCCGGATGTCCACACCGCCCGCTTCCCTTCCGCCGTCGTTCCAGGCAGGCTGGGGAGATCGTCCGCCCCCTCGCCATGAGCCGCGAATGCGATCCCTTCCACATTCCCCGCGCCGGCTGGGAGGTGGCTCCCGTCGCCGGGCTGGCCTCGATCGACCTCAACGGCAACCAGGGCGCCCTCAGCGGCGGCGAGTTCGTCAGCGAGTCGACCCTGGGCGGGGTGCTGGTCTATGCGATCTACCAGGCCCTGCTCAGCGGCCTGCGCACCGAGGCCCTGCGCCGTCGCGGCGTCATCGATCGCTTCACCCAGGCCCGCACCATCGCCGCCACCGTCTGGGAATCGATCAAGCAGGGCGCCGCGGTGAGCGCGGTGCTGGGGGTGCTGCTGCTGGTGTTTCCGTGGCTGTCGCTGCCGCTCTCGCTCCTGGGGGTGGTGGGCATCGGCAAGGCCTCTCTCGATCTGTTCCATGCTTTCTGGGACGGGCTCAGCCCCGGGCAGCGGCTGGAACTGCATCGCGCCGCCCACGAGGCCGGCGTCAGCCTGGCCGGATTTCTGGGCGGCGGAACGGTGTCAGCGGCGCGGGGCTGACGCCGGCAGCATTGTTCGTTTCGATCAGCACCGGATCGTCGTCGAGGCGGGCCGCTGCCTGCTGTTCGAACCACTTCCTTCGAACCACTGCCACTGTTCTGCCGTGGTGAGATCTTTCAGCGGTGAGCCTCCTCCGTTTCCCTGGCCGCAGCGGCGGCTGGAGTGCCGGAGTGGGCGATCGGCAACCCTTCCCGTTGCCAGGCCCGCAGACCGCCGCGCAGGTTGGCCACCTGTCCGACACCCGCCCTGATCAGCTCCTGGGTCGCCAGGGCCGAGCGGCTGCCTGAATGGCACAGCAGTACGACCGCCCGACCGCTGGGGATCTCGCCCAGCCGCCGTTCCAGCTCCGGCAGCGGAATCAGCAGACTGCCGGGAATGTGGCCATCGGGGCCATCGAACTCCTCGGCCGAGCGCACATCCACCAGCGTCAGGCCGGTGCGATGGGTTCCCACCCAGCCGGGCCGCAGTTGCGGCAGTCCGGCATAGCTGCGCTCGATCGGTGCCCAGTCGTCCGGATCCTGCCGCTGCGTGTCCGGGGGGCGACCGGAGCGCAGGTTGGCGGGCAGGGCCTCCGCCAGCCGGCGGGGATGGGGCAGGTGCAGATTCTCCATGGAGCCCACGAAGTCCCGCTCGTCCGCCTCGCCCCCCAGGCGGGCGTTGTAGGCCTTCTCCTCGGCCACGGAGGTGACGCTGCGGCCGGTGTAGTCGTGTCCTGGATAGAGCAGGCAGTTCTCGGGCAGGGAGAAGATCCGCTCACGGATCGAGTGGAAGAGGATGTGGGCATTGCCCTGCTGGAAGTCGCAGCGGCCGCAGCCGCGCACCAGCAGCGTGTCGCCGGTGAAGGCGAGGCGGTGATCATCGAGCACGTAGGTGAGGCAGCCATCCGTGTGGCCCGGTGTGGCGCGCACCTCCAGATGGCGGCCGCCGAATCGGACCTGATCACCGTGGCCGAGGGGCAGGGTTACATTCGTGGCCGCGATCGTGGCGGCCAGGCCGATGGCGCAGCCAGTGGCACGATGCATCCGCCAGCTGCCGGTGATGTGATCGGCATGGGGGTGGGTATCGAGGCTGGCCACCAGATCGATGCCGAGCTCCTGGATCAGGGCCAGATCACGGTCGTGCTGCTCGAACACCGGATCGATCAGCAGCCCTTCGCTGGAATCGACGTCGGCGAGGAGGTAGGTGAAGGTGCCGGTGTCGGCGTCGAACAGCTGACGCAGCAACAGAGGGCCGCCGCCGGCGGCGGCGCGCAGGATCTGGGAGGGAGCTTCAACCCGATCCGCGGAAGAGGTCGCCATCGACAGGGACCGGCTGCAGCTGGAACACGGCCGGGGCCCGCAGTCAACACCGCCCGCCGGGGGATGATGAGGTCTCGATGTCGATCGTCACAGGCACGGCAGCTCTCCCGCCGGCCGCGGGACGACGATGATCGGGTCCGGCTGAGGGCTAGGACGTGCCGCTCCACAACCGCCGGGCCGGCGGACTGCTGGCCCTGGTACTGACGATCAGTCTCCTGATCGGCTCGGCAGGCCCGGGGCTGGGGGTGCCGCCGCCGCCGCCACCGCCGCCGACGACGACGACGACGACGACGACTTCCGCCTGGATCAGCCTCGATGGTCGCCCCGTGGCGGAGATCAGAGTTGCCATCGGCGCCCAGAAGCCCGCGGCCATGGCCCGACGCGTCTCGGCCGAGCTCACCGCCGTGGCGGAGAACCCGACCCTCTCCCCCGAGCGGCTGGTGGTGCGGGAGGATCCGCCCTACTCGATGCTGGGATTCCTCGAGGCCGATGGCGCCTTCACGCCCAAGCTGGCGGTCGATGACCGGGCCGGCCGCGCCTTCGGGATGTCCCGGCAGGCCCTGGCGGAGCGCTACCGCGACCAAATCGGCGCGGCCCTCAGGGCCTACCGCCGCGACCACAGCCTGGGTGCCTGGCTGAAGGGCACGGCCCTGGCGCTGCTGGTGCTCGGCATCTACATCCTCTGGCTGCGCTGGCAGCTGGCCCTGAACCGGTGGCTGAGCGCCTGGATCCGGCAGCGATCGCCCCTGCTGCTCTCGCGGCTGCGGATCGGCGGCAGCCAGCTGCTCGACGAAAGCCAGGTGGCGGCACTGCTCCAGCTGCTGCGCAGGCTCCTGCACTGGGCCCTGTTGCTGCTGGTGAGCTACCTGCTCATTCCCCTGCTGCTGGGGTTCTTCCCGCCCACCCAGGCCATCGCGGCAGGGCTCAGGGCCCAGATCCTGGCGGTGCTCACCGCCCTGGCCTCAGGACTCGTGGGCGTCATCCCCAATCTGCTCACGATCGGGCTGATCCTGACGATCACCGTGCTGGTGATGCGCGGCAGCCATGCCTGGTTCCAGGCCCTCGAGCGGGGCCGGCTCCGGATCCCCGGCTTCTACCGCGAATGGGCACTGCCCACCGACCGGATCGTCACGCTGCTGATCCTGCTGGCCGGCCTGGTGATCGCCTATCCCTACCTGCCGGGATCCGGCAGCCAGGCCTTCCAGGGGGTGGGTCTGTTCGTGGGATTGCTGGCGGCCCTCGGCTCCAGTGCCGTGGCCACGAACATCATCAGTGGCCTGATGCTGATCTACACCCGTGCCTTCCGCGAAGGCGACCGGGTCGAGATCAACGGGGTGATCGGCGTGGTGCAGGACCAGGCCCTGCTCGTCACCCGGATCCAGACGCCCCGCAACGAACTGGTGAGCATTCCCAACGCCACCGTGATCGGCGCCTCGATCGTGAACTTCAGCTTCTCCCGGCGGGAGATCCAGCAGCCGGTCGCCCTCGCCACCACGATCACCATCGGCTACGACGTGCCCTGGCGGCAGGTGCATGAGCTGATGCTGGGGGCCACGCGGAGCGTGGCGGGGCTGATGCACGAACCCGAGCCCTATGTCCTGCAGACATCGTTGAACGATTTCCACATCAGCTACGAACTCAATGCCTATGTGCGTGACGTGGACCGCTATCGCACCACCCTGTCGGACCTGCTGGCCGCGATTCAGGACCAGTTCGCCGCCGCCGGGGTGGAGATCCTCTCCCCCGGTTACCACGCGATCCGCAACGGCAACCGCAGCACGGTGCCGCAGGTCGCCGGCGGTGGTCCGAGCTGATCGGCCGTACGGCTGCGGCCTCAGGGCGCCTTCGCCTTCGGTCTGGCCGGGGGGGCGGCGGCCGGCTTGGCGGGTTTGGTGGGTGCTGAGGCCGGGGTAGCCGCCGCCGGGGTCGCTCTGGCGTTGGCGCAGAGGCTGGCCACCATCAGGTCTTCACCGCCGTTGCTGGGCGACTCCTCGATCGAGAGCGGCAGGCGCCAGGCCTCCCAGTCGCCGTCCCCGATCCGCCGGCTGACCCGCAGCGTTGGGCAGTGCACGCCGATACTCCCCGTTATGGCAGGAGTGCCGCACTCGAAGCTGGTGGTGCGCACCCCCTTGTCGGTGACGCGCCAGCTGGTCCAGCCGTAGCGGCAGACCCCGAAGCTGCGCCACTGGGGCATCTTCAGCTGGCGGATCTTGTCCAGCAGCTCCTTCTCACTGGCGTTGCGGGCAGCATCGGGCTGAACGCTTCCCGGCGGCTGGACCGGCAGCGCCGGCTGCGGTGCCTCGGGCTTGGCCTGCCCTGGAGCCACGACGGCCAGCACCACCGCGATTCCGAGCCCGAGGCGCGTTCGTTTTCCCAGGGCTGTCGGTCTTCCCATGGCTTTGCGATTCCGATCACGTTGTCCAGCCTGCTGCACAGCTCGCAGCAGGCCATCCGGCGGGAACTACTTCGCCTGCTTGTTCTGGAGGTGTTCGCGCCGCAGCAGCGTGAACAGATAATCCGGCGCCTTGTAGAGACTCGGCAGGCAATTGTGCAGGGTCTCGAGGCGACTCCAGCAAACGGTTCTCTGGATCTCCTTGGAGCTTCGCTCCTCGAGGATCAGCATTTTCATCGCTTTGCAATAGAGGTGGTAGTTCGCCTCCAGCTCGCCGACGGTAAGTGATGTGGCCTCAGTCATGATCTGCCTCAACCGTGTTCAGGAGCAACCGTGTTCAATGAGGTGGGATGAGATTGACCGGATCTCCTTACGTCAGTCGTCATAGACGCGGCATTCAGGCGCCGATGGATTCAACTCACAGTAGACCTCGAGTGGCGACGGATCCTTCACCTCGTCCGGATGCAGGGTGCGGTACTCCTCGAGGCCGCTGAGCTCTTCCTCCAGGTGGCGTGCCTTGCCCTCATTTCCCGTGGCTCGCGCTTCCTCCAGTTCGGCTCGGTCGCGGGCGATATGGGAATCGATATCGGACATACGGAAAAAAACGAAAGGGTGGGGGGTCGCAGACCCGAGACCGCTGGCTTTGAGAAGCTATGCAGAAAGCAACGTAAGCGCGAGCCCTTCCAGCTTACGCAAGCTTTCTTCGTCTTTCTGGTGACGGAACGTGGAGTGGCCTGGAGGGGATGGATCAAGGTGGGAGTCGCTCCCGTCCCAGCATGGCCGCAGCCCCCTACCTGATCTGTCTGGCCCTGCTCGAGCAGAACGGACGCCGCGCCCTTCCCCTGACAGGCAGATCCCTGCCACCCGCTTCGGCAGAGGCCAGCGACCCGGGCGAAGCGGGGCGCACCCTCGCGCTCGAACTTCTGCTCCGCCTCTGGCAGCGAAGCGATGAGGGTGCGATCCGCCGGGCCGCCGGTCCGACCAGCCTGTTGCTGGTGGAACTTCCCCTCGACGTGATGAGCGAGCAACTGCCGCTGCTCAAGGCCGAATGGCTCCGCGGCGGCAGCACGGCCGCCTTCGAGCAGCGGCTCCAGGCGCTGGCCGGACGCGGCTGGTGCCTGTCGTTCGCAAAATACGAACCATTGACCTTCACCCCCTGGCCCTGATGCGGTGGCCACACTGAACACAGACGGTGACCGACCGATGGGACTGAGCCAGGAGAGTTGTGTGCCCTGCCGGGAAGGGGCCCCCACCCTGAACGCCGAGGAGCTGGCGGCGCTGTTGAGCGAGCTCAGCGGCTGGGAGGTGATCGAGGCTCACCACCTGCGCAAGGGCTTGCGCTTTCCCGATTTCCGCTCGGCCCTGGACTGGGTCGTGCGGGCCGGGGCGATCTGCGAGGCCGAAGGGCACCATGCCGAGTTCAGCCTGGGCTGGGGCCATGCCGAGGCCGTGATCTACACCCACAAGGTGGATGGCATCACCCGGGCCGATGCGGTGCTGGCCGCCAAGTTCGATGCCATGGACGCCAGCCCCACCACCCCTTACGGCGGCTACGCCCAGAGCTAGGGCCTAGGCCTGCGGGCCTTCGCTCTCCCGATCGGGGTCGAAGGCGACCACCTCGATCAGGTAGCGAAGGCGGGAACCCACCCGCGTGCCGCGGTAGGTGCCCGACACGGGCGCCGCCAGCCGGTGGTCCGGCGCCGCAGCCAGGGCGACATGGCCATCGGCGACGGCCAGTCCGAGGCTCGGGTCGTAGGCACGCCAGCCGCCACCGGGCAGGTAGACCTCGGCCCAGGCGTGCAGTTCATGCTCGGTCACCTCCGGCGGATGGTGGATCGAGTAGCCGCTCACGAACCGTGCCGCCAGCCCCTGGCTGCGGCAGGCCGCCACGAACAGCATCGCCGTGTCGCGGCAGGCACCGCAGCGGCTCTCCAGCGTCTGCTCGGGCGTCAGCGGCTCGCCGTCGGGGCGGCCGACGTGGTGAAACGTGTTGTGGATCTCGTCGGCCAGGCGCATCGGGAAGCCCGTGGCGGAATGCTCCACCTCCGTGGCCATTCCGTCCGCCCAGTCACGCACCGCCGGCGTGGCCACAGCGACCAGGCAGGGGGCCAGCGATGCCGCCTCCGCCTCCGGGTAGTGCACCGGCAGAAGCTGGGCGCCGGGGTGGGTGACGATCCAGTCGAACGGGTTATCGCGCAGGGTCTCCACCTCCGTCTCGAGGTCGATGACGAAGCTGGCCCGCTCCTGCAGGAACCAGAGCACGAGGGCGTTGTTGCCGTCGGGCTCCAGGACCCGGCAGCTTCCGGCCGGCTCGTCCGTGAGCCGCAGCGTGTGGCTGAGCAGGCGCTGGGTCGAATCCTGGCGCGGCGTCAGCCGCAGCGTCATCGGTTCGAGGAAAACCGGTCGGTCGTAGTTGAAGTGAAGGGAATGGCGGATCCGGATCAGCATCGCCGCGGCCATGGATGGATCGGACTCTGCCGGAGCCGCGTCAGCGGCGGCCGAACAGCTCCTCCCAGCTGGGGGGTGACTGGTGCTGGGGCCGGGGGCTCCTGGCGCCGGGGCGCTGCGGCCTGCGGCCTGCGCCGGATCCGGGGCCCTTGGCGGGAGCGGGAGGCTGCGGCGTGAACGTGATGGTGCTGGTCATGGGGTTTCCGACAGGGGGAATTATGGATCGCGCACCGGGCAGACACCCTTTCCCCGACGGGGAATCACACGGGGGTGTCGGTTGTGGACCTCGATGCCTGCCCCAGGAAGCGAAGGGGCGGGCGCGGTGCTGGGTCCGACGGTGTGCGAGCGGAACGGCTCGCCGGCTTCTGTCGGACGTTTCAAACGTAGCCCATCCCGCCACGGCTGCGGCACATTGACCCCATCCGCCTCTGCCACCCGGCTCTGCGCCCTCCCATGCTCCGCTTCCTTCACACCGCCGACTGGCAGATCGGCAAGCCCTATCTCAGGGTGCCGGATCCGCAGAAGCGGTTCCGCCTGCAGGAGGAGCGGATCCGGGCGATCGGCCGCATCCGCGAGGCGGCCCGGCAGCGGCAGGCCCGCTTCGTGCTGGTGGCCGGCGACCTGTTCGACTCCCCCACCGTGCCCCCCCCGGTGGTGCTGGAGGTGCTGGAGGCGATCGGCACCATCGGCGTGCCGGTGCTGGTGATCCCCGGCAACCACGATCACGGTGCCCCCGGCAGCATCTGGCATCGCGACGACTTCGACCGCGAGCGGGAGCGGCGGGCCCCCAATCTGCGGCTGCTGCTGAAGCGGGAAACCCTGGAACTCGACGACCTGGTGGTTCTGCCCTGCCCGCTGCTGCGCCAGGCGGACAGCACCGATCCCACCGCCTGGATCGGCGGCCTCGACCTGGCTGCCCTGCCAGCCGACAGACCCCGGATCGTGCTGGCCCATGGCAGCGTGCAGGGCTTCGGCGCCCGCGACTATGACGCCGACGAGGAGGCCCGGGCCGGCGCCAACAACCGGCTCGACCTTTCACGGCTGCCGGAGGCGGACATCGACTACATCGCCCTGGGGGACTGGCACAACCTCCGGCAGGTGTCCGAGCGGGCCTGGTATCCGGGCACGCCGGAACCCGACCGCTTCGATCAGGGGGAGAGCAACCAGCGGGGCCAGGTGCTCCAGGTGGATGTGCGCCGTGGGGGGCTCCCCCGGGTGGAGGTGATCCCCACCGGCCGGCTCGGCTGGCACAGCCTCCGCTTCCGCTTCAGCGCCGACGCCGACCTCGACCGCCTGGAGGCCCAGCTTCGGACGCTGATCGGAGACCGGGTGTCCACCGACCTGCTGCGCCTCGAGGTGAGCGGCAGCCTCAGCCTGGCCGCTCACCGGCGCTACGAGCGGCTGATCGAGGATCTGCGCCACCAACTGCTGCGTCTGCGGCTCAGGGACAGCTGCGAGCAGGCACCCCGGGCGGAGGAACTGGAGGCGCTGATGTCCCGTCCCCTCGATCCGCTGATCGCCCGGGTGGCCGCCGCACTGCAGCAGCGCCTCGAGGAGGAGGAGAAGCAGGCGTCCCTGGAGGCGACGGGCGCGGACAGTGAGACGACCCGCCTCACCCGGGTCGCACTCTGCGAACTGTTCCAGCTCGTCACCAGCCACTGACCGGCATGCGACTCACCCACTGCCGCCTCCGTAATGTCCGCCTGCACGCGGAGCTGGCGCTGCCGTTCGCAGCGGGCCTGACCGTGATCGGCGGCGCCAACGAAACCGGCAAGACCACCCTGGTGGAAGCCCTGCACCGGGCCCTGTTCCTCAAGGCCTCCGCCAGCGGCGCTCCGGTGGAGGCCCTGCGCTCGCGGCTCCATCCCGGCCATCCGGAGGTGGAGATCGGCTTCGAGGCCCGTGGAGAGCACTGGACGCTGCTGAAGCGATTCAGCGGCGCCAGCGGCACCATCAGCCTCAGCGCCGCCACCGGTGCTCAGCTCACCGGCCCCGCCGCCGAGGAGCGGCTGGCCGAGCTGCTGGGGGTCAGGGAGATCCTGGGCAGCAAGCAGGCCCAGTCGGTGTTGCCTACCCGCTGGGCCCACCTCTGGGTTCTGCAGGGGCAGGCGGGGGCCGACCTGCTCGAGCGCGGCGGCGCCAGCTACGACCTCGCCACCCTGCTGCCCCTGCTGGAGAAGGAGGGTGGTGCGGCCCTGCAGTCGCCGAGGGACCAGGCGGTGGCGGCCGCTGTCGATGCCCTGCTCGACGAAACCTTCACCGGCAAGCGGGGTGACGTGCGGCGCAACTCGCCGCTCTGGACGGCCGGGCAGGCCTGCCAGGCCGCCCGCACCGCTCTGGAGCTGGCCGAGGAGCGTCTGGCCGCCTACGACGCCGCCAGCGACGAACTCGCCGATCTCGCCATCCGGCTCGAACGGCTGCAGGAGGAGGAGCTGCCCGATCTGGAGACCCGCAGAGCCGAGCTGCTCTCCCAGGCGGCGAAGGTGCGCGAGCTGCAGGCGGCCGTGGCGCTCCGGGTGAGCGAGCTACGGCCGCTTGAGCTGGAGCTGCAGCGCCTGGAGGGGGATCAGCGGCAGCTCGGAGTGCTCGACGAGGCGCTGCAGGCCGGCCAGACCCGGCTCCAGGCGCTCGAACGGGAGAGGGCGGCCGCTGCCGCGGCGATCGCGACGGCCGGCGCCGCCCTGGCCGAGCTGCAGACCGGCCGCCAGCAGCTGGAGGCCCAGCGCCGGCAGTTGGATCGCCACAGCCAGCTGGTTCAGCGGTTGCTGGCGCGGGCTCACGCCCGCGACGAGCGCGCCAGGCTGGCCCGGAGCCTGCAGGAACTGGAGGCCCGCCAGGCCGGCCTGGCGGATCTGGAGCGGCGCCTCCAGGCGCTGCCGGCCACCACCGCCGCCCATGTCCAGCGTCTGCGCGACCTGGAGCTGGCCGTGCGCGATGCGCGCACCCGTCAACAGGCCCTGGCGGCGGGAGTGGAACTGCTGCGGGCTGATCGCCAGGTGGTCCTGGCGGACGAGCCGCTGTTGCCCGGTCAGGAGCGACGCCTGACGGAGGTCTCCGAGCTGAGGCTGGGCGAGGGAATCGTGCTGCGCATCAGCCCGGGAGGGGGCCGGGCGCTGGCCGAGGTGCGCGAACAGCTGGAGCGGGCCGAGCAGGCGCTGGCGAAGGGACATCGCTTCCTGGGGGTGGAGAGCGTCGAGGCGGCCGAGACCCAGCTGCGTCAGCGTGAGGCCCTGCAGCAGGAACTCGCTGCGCGCCGCGGTGCGGCCCCGCCGCTGGATCCTCTGCAGCTGCGGCGCCAGCTCGACGACCTCGACACCCGGCTGCTGGAGATCGAGCCTGAACTGGAGGCCCTGGCCTCCGTACGGACGGAGCTGGAGCGGACGGAGCTGGAGCTGCCTGAGGGAGCCGAGGCCCTCGATCGCCTGCATGGCCGGCTGCGGCAGACGCTGACGAGCCTCCAGGAGACCCTGTCGCAGCGCGACCGCGAGCTTGAGCAAGCCGCGCGCAGCCTGGAGCAGGCCCGCCTGGCGGCAGCTGTTCAGGATCAGGAGCGGATCGCCCTGGAGACCGATCGCAAGGGGAGGGCGGAGCGGCGCCGGATTCTGCTCGCCGCCCACCCGGATCCCACCAGCCTGGCCACCGCGGTGGCTGCCTTGCAGGCCCGCCTGGGCCAGGGCCAGGCGGAGGTCGCCAGCCTGCACCAGCAGCTGGCACCTCTGCTGGAGCAGGGCCTCGAGAAGGAGGGGCATGGCATCGAGGCGGCGCTCCAGCGGCTGCGGGGCGAGTGCCAGGAGCTGGTGGGCCGCCAGGGCGCCGCCCGCCAGCGCTGCGACAGCATCAGCGCCGCTGACCCCTACGGGGAGGTGGAGCGCTGCCGGGTGGCTCTGGAGGGGGCCGAGGCCGATCTGGCCTCGATCCGGCGCCGCACCGAGGCGCTCCAGCTGTTGCGCCAGCTGTTCAGCGACATGCGCGCCGATCTCTCGGCCCGGTACAGCGAGCCCCTGGCGACGGCGATCAGCCGCTACCTGCAGCCCCTGCTCGGTGATGGGGCCGAGTGCCAGTGCCGGATCAGCTACGACCAGGTGAAGGGCTTCACCGGGCTGCAGCTGCGTCGCGGCAGCAGCCTCTACTCCTTCAGCGAACTGAGCGGCGGCATGCGGGAGCAGCTGGCGGCCGCCCTGCGGCTCTCGATGGCGGATGTGCTCCGCGCGGCTCACGGCGGCACCCTGCCGCTGGTCTTCGACGACGCCTTCACCAACTCGGATCCGCAGCGCATCGCCGTGGTGCGACGGATGCTCTCCCAGGCGGTGCAGCAGGGGCTGCAGGTGATCCTGCTCACCTGTGATCCGGCCCCCTACGCCGACCTGGATGGTTCCACCCTCGTGCTGCCTCAGGGCGCCAGCAGGCTGGCGATCTGATTCCGGCCGTTGTTCTTGGCCAGCTCCAGCGCCCGTTCCGCCCGCTGCACCAGGTCGATGAACCCCACGTCGGCATGACCCAGGCTGGAGACCCCGCCGCTGATCTGGAGGTGGTAGTCGGACGGGGAGAACACGCCGGTCATGCGGCGAGTGGCCAGCCGCAGCGCCTCCGCCAGCTGCAGCGCTGCCTCAGCGTCGGTGCCCACCAGGAGCAGGGCGAATTCCTCGTCGCCGAGCCGGGCGATGAAATCCTCTTCCTTGAGAAAGCCACGGCAGAGGTCGCTGAAATCGCGCAGCACCTGATCGCCGGCCGTGTGGCCCCAGCGGTTGTTGATCTGGCGGAAGTTGTCGATGTCGACGCAGAGCAGAGCCAGGGGCTGGCCATCGCGGCGGGCCCGCTCCACCTCCCGCGCCCCGGCCGTGAAGAAGGAGCCGCGGTTGGCCAGGCCCGTCACCGGGCAGAGGCTGGCGCTGCGGCGCAGCTCGATCTCCCGCATCACCAACTGGGCGAGCAGCCCCAGCTGTTCGATCTGTGCCTCGCTGAGCTGACGTGGCTGGTGATCGAGCACGCAGAGGCTGCCGAGATTGTGGCCCTCGGGCGACCGCAGCGGAGCGCCGGCATAGAAGCGGATCTTGGGATCGGAGAGCACCAGCGGGTTGCTGCTGAACCGCTCGTCCTCCAGGGTGTCGGGCACCACCAGAACCTCATCGCCGGCGATGGTGTGGGCGCAGAAGGCCACATCGCGCGGGGCTTCGCTCGCCTCAAGCCCCTGCTTGGAGAGGAACCACTCACGGTCGGCATCCACCAGCGAGATCAGGGCGATCGGCGTGCCGAAGATCCCGCCGGCCAGCTGCACGATTCGGTCGAAGTGGCGATCGCCGCTGCGGCCCACCAGCTCGTGGCGCTCGAGATCGCGCAGGCGCTCCCGTTCGTCGGCGGGAATCGGATAGGAGGGAAGGGAGGGCATGCCGGTGGCTGCTCCTGCGATGGCTTTCGCGCAGGGCACCGCTGCACCCGCTGCTCCGACTGTAGGTACGCGGGGCCGCTGCGAATGGGAGGCTTCGCGGTTGAAGGCTGTGGGTTATCCGCCTGCCCACTCCCCAGGCGGCGTTCAGGTGCCGTTCACGCCCGCCTGGATGCCGGATCTGCCGGCCGGGGAGAGGGCAAAGCCGAGAAAGGCCTTCACCGCTGAATCGGCGGGTTGGCGATAGGCGTAGTAGAGGGGCCTCTGGAACGGGTAGGTCTCCGCTTCCGGCGTGCTGCCATCAATAGCCAGCACACGCACCGTCTGCTGATCGGCCACCTGGCCGTAGGTGGCGTAGCCGATCCCATCGCTCCCCAGCAACCGCAGCATCGGCGTGGTGGCATCGCGGGCCAGGGTGGTGATGTTCGGGCTGCTGCCGAAGTTGCCGCCGCCCAGCACGATCTGGCGGAAGGCGGCGTGGGTGCCGCTCACGCTCGGCCGGTTCAGCACCCGGATCGGTCGCTCGACCCCGCCGAGGGTGGTCCAGCTGGTGATCTCGCCGCGGAAGATCTGCACCACCTGGGCGCGGGAGAGCCCCCGTCGGAAGGGATTGTCGATCCCCACCACCAGGGCGATGCGATCCCGTGCGACCGGAACGGCGGCCAGGCCGCGGCCCTGTTCCTCCGGCGTGAGCGGGCGCGAGATCGCCGCCAGGCTGATGCTCCCGCCCAGCAGCGCCTGGAGGCCGTTGTCGGAGCCGATGGCGGCGGTGCTGACGACCGTGCCCGGGAAGGCGCGCATGAAGCCCGCCTTGAGCGCCTCATTGATCAGCACCATGCTGGTGGAGCCATCAATGGAGATGGTGGTGCCGGCGGGCACGCTCGCCTGGGGAGGGAACTGCGCCGCCGGATCGCTCTGGCCGTTGCCGCCGGGTGAGGCCAGGGGCACCCCTGGCACCGCCGGCAGCGCAGGCACAGATGGCCGCCGGCCGATCCACTGCTGGAGCCGGGGCCACAGCAGCAGGGCGCCGTAGCCGAAGGCGAGCACCAGCAGGATGTAGACGATCGGTGGCGGTCCGCTCCTGCCGCTGCCTGAATCCTTGTCGCTCATGGCTGGGGTGTTTCCGGCAGCCGCAGGATGGGCGCCGCTTCAAGGGTTTTCAGGCGCTGGGACACCTCCTCATCGAGGCTGAGCTGCTCCAGATCGGCGCTGAGCTTCTCCTGGGGATTCTGGGAGAGTTCAGCCAGGGCGGCGCTGGTGAGGTGGCGGCCCTCCACGGCACGCCTGGCGGCCTCGAAGGAGGAACGGGCCGAGCCGATGTCGAAGTCGTTGTTCACTTTGGCGATCGATTCGAGCGCGGCGTTGACCTCGGCCAGATCCTTCATGTTCTGCATGTCGGATTTGTATTGCTCCAGCTTGAGACGCTCACGGTTCAGCTTGTCCCTGGAGGCGGCCACGAAGGCTTCGGCCTGCCCCACCTGCTGCTCCAGAGCGGGAAGCAGCTTCTCGATTCCGATGGCGCGGCCCATCGCCAGCCGCGCCCCCTCCAGCTGGCCGGAGTTCTGGGCCTGCCGGGCCTGTTGCTCGCAGGTCGTGAGCTCGCGGGTCTTGTCCTGGTACTTCTGCTTGGCCCGCTCGTAGGCGCCCACCTGCTGGGCCACGGCCCTGGCCAACTGCTGCACCGATTCCTGCATCGACTGCAGCGATTCCTCGGCCACGGCCACCGCCACCTTGCCGCCGGATTCCACCGGCAGCCCCCAGAGCCAGCGCCAGCTGCCGACCACCACCCGGCCGGCCCGCTCGCCCATCAGCCAATAGATCAGTCGCTTCACGCTTGGGGCCTGGCTGCGGCCACGTTAGGCAGTTCCCGAGATGTAGTCACGGAACGTCAGGATCCGTTCTCTGCGGCTCCGATCACCCCGTCGGATCTCCTCGGCGTGGCTGGCTGCCGCGATCAGCCGTTGCACCCGCTCCGGCACCGAGTCATGGCCGGGCCATGGCCACAGCCAGGTGACGCAGACCCGGGAACTCTTCGCCGCCGTGCTCGACCACTTCGGCCGCCTGGACACCGTCGTCAGCAACCTCGGGGGGTCGGTGTTTCAACCCACCACCGAGATCGAGGAAGACGACATGGTGGCCTTCCTCGCCTCCGATGACGCCCGCCGGGGGAACGGCCAGACGCTCCAGGTGAATGGCGGCATCCTCTGAGCCCACCCCCCACGCACCAACCATGGGCGAGTCCCCAGCCAGCTCCGTCAACGGCTTTCCCGGCAACGCGATCAGCGTCGGCGACGGAATCGTGCTGATCAACGTTTTCAGCCTCGACCCAGATCAGGCCGAGACCTTCAGCCACCCAGGTGGGTGAATACAAGCGCTTGCAAGGCGTCTTCCCGGGCAGCCTGAGCGCGAATCTGCATCTCAGCCTCGATCACACCCGGGCCGTCAACTACGCCCACTTCAGCTCCCATGGCGCCTATCTGGCCATGCGCGAGAGCCCGGCCTTCGCGCAGCACCTCAAGCGGCTCCAGGGGCTGGTGCTCAAGGCCGTGCCCTCTCCCGCCATCAGCCTGCCTGAGCATCGATCTGCAGCACCCCCATCAGCCCCAGATCCTCGTGGTCGAGGTTGTGGCAGTGATACACGGTGCGCCCTGGAAAATCCCGGAAGCTCACGCGCAGGCGCACCTCCTCCCCCGAGCGCACCAGCACCGTGTCTTTCCAGCGGCGCTGGGATTCGGCGCGGCCATCACGGCTGATCACCTGGAAGGGGTTGATGTGCAGATGGAAGGGGTGATCCATAGAAAGCCTGTCAAACGCGCATCCGTGCTTGCTCAACACCTGGTAAGATAGTAACAATGGATAGATTGTTCTTATTCGTTGGGCGACAAAATATGCCGCCATCTCCCGCAGATCCTCCATCAGGGAGGAGCATTCGGGGAGGTGGGGCAGCTCAAGCCGGCTCAGGGCAGATCTTTGGGCCCTGGATCAGCAGTCGTAGACGCCAACGGCGCAGCGACGCACGGTACGACGACCCACTCCCGCCACGCTAACGGGCGTGAGCGGCCTGCCCACCACCGCCTGCGCTGGAGGGACCAAAGTGTTGATGACAGCTGTTGACCAGCTCGGAGTCAGGCCTGTTGCCGCAAGCCCAAGGGCCAAGATCAAAAAGGAAACTTGATGCTTCATGATGATCACGGATTGGCTCCACGAACAAAGTTACCAGGCAGCTCACCCATATCTTTCATCGCTTTAAGTTCCTTGAAGGTGATTTGTCTGGCCCCTGCAGGCGGCAGAAAACTGAAGTCCTGCCCAGTGGCTCCAGAACCAGTCTGCCAGTCGCTGATCTGAACACTGTACTGAGGAGAACCAACTACCTTCTTGGATGTGATCACATAACGGCAGGGATAGGGCCGATCTCCCTGGGCGATCCAGATCTGGTAATCCACATCAGACTTGCGGAAGGCGAGATGATCGCATTCCACGCCACCAATTACCCCGCTGCCAAGATCCTTGACATCAACCACCCCTTCCGTAAGTGCTTCATAAGCCTTGGGCAGCAACAAGTCGGCCGCCGGCAGGGGCCTTCCGTACTTGTCTTTAAGCTCATCCACAAGCATTTCAATCGAGCCTGAGATCGGAATCTGCATGTAGACGTTCTGATTCTTACCCAAGAGCGTGAAGGTCGTACCATTGAAGATAGATTCAATGTCGACGAAACCACTGAGGCGAGTGGCGCGGATCTTATCCGGACGAGCGAGCGAAACCGACCCAGAACTGGCCAAAGTGAGCCTCTGCTTGTCGCTGGTGACAACCTCTAAGTCGGAGTCGTAGCGGAACGACAGCTCCCGCTGAGCTGCCACATAGGTCGTCATCCCCTTGAGTAGGGACATCGCTTCGGCCTCACCGGCCACAGCCTTGCCCGCCATTGAGGCGCCTGCTATCAGGATAAGGACGCCACACAAGGCACTACTGCGCAAGCCACCGCCAATCCTTAGATTAATGGGCAACCCCAGCATTTTCGTTGCCTTCACAGGAGCCATACTCAATCAAGGCCCTCTGAGCCATGGGGACAAGAACCGCAACGTTTCTTGATCTGACGGGCAGCGAAAACTGCCCAACCCGGTGCCGGGCAGGTCAAGGGGGCCGTAGGCACTTGAAGCTCCTATGGATGTCAAGTGATCGGGGAGTGGAAATCTGGACGGGCGTCTGAACCGCCCGGCTGTCCCCAGTGCTCACTGGCACCACAGCCAGCCTTGGCACAGCTGGGAGGCTTGCCTGCCACCGCCGCAGAGGATTCAACGGCCGGCCCCGTTCTCGCACTCTGATGTTCCTGCTCTATGACGAGCAGGAACATCAGAGTGCGGGGGCCTGAGTCATTGCCCTGAGCGAAGCTCTAGTGTTCCGTCCCACAAATAACCTCTAGAATATCGAGTGTCTCACTGGGTGCTCCGTGGCGCTTGGCCG
>CAYHCE010000045.1:0-21448 GCA_964355015.1 uncultured bacterium
ACCACATCCAGGCCTCCGGATTGATCGGCTCGCCCACCGTGCCCAGGATCCGCACCGTGCTCATGTCGTACTGATCCGGCACTTCGCGGCCGCTCTTCATGAAGGCCCGGATCGCCGTGGGCGCCGTATAGAAGATCGTCACCTTGTGCTTCTGGATCACCTCCCAGAAGGCGCCGGGCTTCGACGGCCTGGGGGCGCCCTCGTACATCACCGTGGTGGCGCCGGCCGAAAGCGGCCCGTAGACGATGTAGCTGTGGCCGGTGATCCAGCCCACGTCGGCGGTGCACCAGTGGATGTCGTCCTCCCGGAGGTCGAAGATCCACTCGAAGGTGAGCTGGGCCCAGAGGTTGTAGCCGGCTGTGGTGTGCACCACACCCTTGGGCTTGCCGGTGGACCCGGAGGTGTAGAGCACGAAGAGGCGGTCCTCGCTCTCCATCGGCGCGGCCGGGCAAGCGGGGCTCTGGACATCCACCAGCTCATGCCACCAGTGGTCGCGGCCCTCCACCATCGAGGCCTCCTGACCGGTGCGTCGCACCACCAGAACGTGCTGCACCGAGGGGCAGCCCTCGGCCAGGGCCTGGTCGACGGCGGGCTTGAGCGCCACCGCCTTGTCCTTGCGGAAGCCGCCGTCGGCGGTGATCACCGCCCTGGCTTCACCATCGATCAGCCGGTCCCGCAGGGCCTCGGCCGAGAAGCCGCCGAACACCACCGAGTGGGGGGCGCCGATGCGGGCGCAGGCCAGCATGGCGATGGCGGCTTCGGGCACCATCGGCATGTAGAGCGCCACCAGATCCCCCTTGCCGATGCCGAGGGATTGGAGGGCATTGGCGGCCTTGCCGACCTCGGCGTGCAGCTCGCGGTAGGTGAAGCTGCGCACGTCGCCGGGCTCACCCTCCCAGATCAGGGCCGTCTTGTCGGCGCGGGGGCCAGCAAGGTGCCGGTCGAGGCAATTGAAGGAAAGGTTGGTGCGGCCGCCTTCGAACCACTTCGCGAAGGGTGGATCGCTCCAGTCGAGGACGGTGTGGAAGGGCTCGAACCAGTGCAGATGCTCGCGGGCCTGCTCGCCCCAGAAGGCATCGGGGTCGGCCTCGGCCCGCTCCACCAGGGCGCGATAGGCCTCCATGCTGCCGATGCGGGCCGTGGCGGCGAGGGCGGCGGGGGGCTCGAACAGCCGGCCTTCCTGCAGCACCGATTCGATCGTGGCCTCGCTCATCGCGGTGAAGAAAAGGGCTGCCTCATTGTGAACGGAGACGATGCGGGCAGCCGCGGCGCGAGGACTTGGTGCCGGACACTCCTGGAGGGAGGATCCGCGAGGAATGATCGTCTCCCTAGGCTGAGGCTTGTCAAGGACCTGCCTGATCGCCGTGCTTGTGTTCGCGGCTGGCGCCGTGGCGAACCTTGCCCGTCCCGACGCTCCGCGCCCGATGCTTCCCACCGGTGCTCCCCTGGAACAGGTTCGTGGCGCTCTGTTCTCCACCCACCGGGACCGGCCCGTTGTGGGCTGCTCCTGGCGGTTCTGGTATCTGCACCACAGCAAGAAGGTTTGGTTCAGGCTCGCCGAACCCAGCGTCTCCGGTCTTCTTCCAGTGTTCACCTACGAGGGGCGGCCCATCCTGCACTGGAGTGAGGTCGCGGCCTCCCGGGGCCGAAGCCACTACTCCGGCCTCTCACCTGTGGTGTGGGGAGATTTCCCCGGCATGGGCCGGGGCCAGGGACCCCTTGGCACCCAGCTGTATCTGGAACTGTGGACCCGCTGGACCTGGCTGCATCCGCAGGCCTGCGGCCATCCCGAGCGCTTCGGTGTCGACTTCTTCCGCTCCGGTCAGGCCTCGCCAGGACCGGGCTGATCCCCGCTCCCGGATGGTTCAGGTGAGCGCCCGCTTCAGCATCAGTTCGTTGCCGCCCCCGGGGAGAGGGTCGTAGCGGATCACCCAGCCGAAATCCCGGCGGAGCCTGCTCAGCATGATCAGTTCCCAATGGGCTTCACGATCGGGCAGTGCAGGCAGGCCATCCCCAGCCGAAGGATCTTCTGCGCCTGTCCAGGCGGCGCTGATGTCGAAGGGAGCGCCGCGATCCCGGATGTGGAGCTTCAAGTGCGCCGGCGTGATCTCCAGTGCCACCTCCCCCGGGGGAAGGGTAGGCATGGCGTGGCGCTATGGCGGACGGGGCCTGGCCGGCCATTGGAATGCCTTCACCCTAGGGAGTACCTCATGACAGCCTGCCGGACCCCAGCCGGCTGAGAGGATGCGGCCATGACCCGCCCCGTGGCCTGCCTCTTCGACCTCGACGGTCTGCTGCTCGACACCGAGCCCCTCCATGCCCGGGCCTGGAGCGAGGCGGCCGGCCAGTTCGGCCGCAGGCTCAGCGACGCCGAACTGCTGACCCTGCGCGGTCGCCGCCGCCTCGACTGCGCCCGTCAGGTGCGGGAGTGGATCGGGGAGACGGCCTGGCCGCCGCCCACGATTGAGGCCCTGCTGGCCGTGCGCCAGCCGATCGCCGAGTCCCTGCTCGTGCACGCCAGGCCGATGCCGGGCGCGCCCGAGCTGGTGAGTCGTTGCCGGCAGCTGGACCTGCCGATGGCCCTGGTCACCAGCAGTTCCCGCCCGGCCGTGGCGCTCAAGGCGGCCCCCCACCCCTGGCTGGCGCAGATCGAGGTGCGGGTCCATGGCGACGACCCGGAGCTGGTGGCCGGCAAGCCCGCCCCCGATGGCTTCCTGCTGGCGGCTCGGCGCCTGGGCGTCGCCGCCGCCGACTGCTGGGCCTTCGAGGATTCGCCTGCCGGCACCGAAGCGGCCCTGGCGGCGGGCTGCCACGTGCATGTGCTGCTGCCGCACGGGCTGGCCTGCGCCCACTACCCGCCGCAGGTGACCTGCCTGGGCTCGCTGCTCGACGTGGTGCTCTGAGCGCAGCCCGCCTCAGTCCTGCCTGTCGGCGCTGGTCAGGCGTTGGTAGAGGCGAACGCCAAGGCCGCCCCAGAGCACCGTCCAGACCGTGAAGGTGGCCAGGGTGCCGAGCTGGTTGGTCTCGATCGCATACACGCCGGCCCTGATGAAGCCGGCATCGATCAGGGATCCGCCGATGCCCCAGCCCAGCACCCAGGTGAGCAGGAAGCCGATCGCCTGCAGGTTGCCGGTCATCCGCTGGACCTGGAACACGGCAGCCATTCTGGGCCCCGCTCCGGGCTGGCCCCCAGCCCTTTGCCTAGGGTTCCGGCTTCTTCCGCGCCCAGGCCTTCATGCAGAGCTCGATGCGACCGGCCGGCGGTGACGGAGCCGGCACGGCGTTTCAGCTGATCGCGGCGGTGGTGGTGGCGCTGCTGATCCTGCTCACCCAGACGATCTTCATCGTGCCGGCAGGCAACGTGGCGGTGGTCACCACCCTGGGCAAGGTGACGGGCGGGCAGCGCAGCCCCGGCCCCAACGTGAAGGCGCCGCTGATCCAGGCCACCTCCCTGTTCGACGTGCGCACCCAGGTCCGACCGGAGCAGTTCTCCACCCTCACCAAGGACCTGCAGGTGATCGAGGCCACCGCCACGGTGAAGTACGCGATCAAGCCGAGCGAGGCGGCGCGGATCTACGAAACGATCGCCACCGACAACCAGCAGATCTATCCGCGGGTGATCCAGCCCTCGCTGCTCAAGGCGCTGAAATCCGTGTTCTCCCAGTACGAGCTTGTCACGATCGCCACCGAGTGGAACAGCATCTCGGAGCTGGTGCAGGACAAGGTGGCCGAGGAGCTCGAGAAGTTCGGCTATGTGACCGTGCAGGGCCTCGACCTCACCGGCCTGCAGATCGCCGAGGAGTATCGCGCCGCCATCGAGCAGAAGCAGATCGCCGACCAGCGCCTGCTGCGGGCCCAGACGGAGGTGAAGATCGCCGAGCAGGAGGCCCAGCGCTACGAGATCCTCAACTCCAGCCTCGACGACCAGGTGCTCTACAAGCTCTTCCTCGACAAGTGGGACGGCCAGACCTCCGTGGTGCCGGCCCTGCCCGGAACGCCCGGCGGCGGCACGCCGGTGATAGTCAACGGGCGGCGCTGACGGGCCGGCGCGGCAGGGGCGGCCCGTCAGTCGTAGCGGCAGGCAGGCGTCAGCCCGGGCAGCTCGAACTCCTGGAACCAGAGGAACTCGCGGGAGCGCCAGCCCAGGTCGAACGGTGCCACGGTGCGCCATTCGGAGGGCTCCAGCTCGAAATGGCTATGCAGGTAGCCGGGCACCAGCGCCTCCACCTCCTTCAGCCCCTCGGTTTCCTCCTCCTCGAACAGGCGATCGAGGTAGAGCACGGCGAAGGTGCCGTTCTCCTCGTCGACCACCACCACCTCGAACGGGCCGTCCGCAGTCGGCAGGGGGGTGACCTCGAAGAACTCGTCCCGCTCCAGCGGGTCGGCAGGGGCCCGCTCCATCAGGGCTGCCAGTGCCGTCTTGAACCGGGTGAGGGTCATGGCGCCGAGGCTGGGGAATCGCCCATCCTCGCCCGGCCGCCCAGGGCCCACAGCCAGAGCGTCACCGCCAGCCAGTGGATCAGAACGGGTGCCCAGAGCGAGCCGGTGAGGTCGTAGGCCAGCACACACGCCACCGCGAGCAGGGCGCACTGCAGCAGGAAGCGGGGGTCGTGGAACACGCCCCGGCCCGCCGGATACCAGCTGGAGGCAGCGAGCGGGTGGTAGAGCACGAACAGGCCCACGCTCAGTGCACCCCAGGCGAGGCCGCTCAGGGGGGTGACGCCCTCGAGCGGATGCGGCAGCAGCGCCACCCGGAACAGCAGCTCCTCCCCCAGGGCCGGCATCAGCAACAGCCCGAGGGCGGCAGGCACGATGGCCACGCCGCCGGGCACGCTGCAGTGGCGGCAGAGAAAGGCCGAACGCTGGCCGATCACCAGGGCCAGGGCCCCGTAGCCCAGCAGCACCGCGAGGGTGAGAGCTGCCCCGGAACGGCTCAGAGGGGTGAACAGGGCGTCTGTGACACGCCGCAGCAGGGTGGAGAGGGCCGGGATCTGGCCCAGCAGCAGGGTGGGCGCCAGCGGCTCGATCGTGGTGTCGCCGCCGGCCAGCTGGTTGGTGCGCAGGAACCAGAGGCTGCCGCCGTGCTGCAGGAATACCCGGGCGAAATCATCGTGGGCGCGGCGGGGCAGCATCGAGCGCCAGCTCAGGAGCGCGTCCCGCAGGGTTTCGCCGCGCACGAACAGATCCTTGTCGGCGGCCGGGCCGGCGGGCCGGCCGGCCGCTGCCGCCACCACCACCGCATTGCGCTGCCAGTCGGAGCGCACCGTGCCGAAGGGCTGCAGCAGCTCGTCGAGGGCGCGGGCCAGGCGCACCAGCTGGTGGAAGCTGCGGGCCTGGGGTTCGTCGGGGTGCCGGCTCAGCCGGTTCCGCAGGGCGGAATCTCCCTCCACGGCGGCGCGGATGCGCTGCAGGGCGATGAACAGGGCCTGGCTGGAATCCTGGACACAGGAGGTGGAGGGGGTCACCGTGGAGACGCCGGTGCCGTCGCCGCTGCGGTAGCGGGCCATCAGCACCTCGGCCTGGATCTCGAGCTCGCGCAGCAGTGAGAGCCGCTGGTCGTCGAGGCGCAGTTCGCTGAAGGGGTCCTGGTGGATCACCACATCGGAGATCGGCCGTGAGCCCATCCAGCCGCGCTGCAGGTCCCCGGTGAAGGCGGTCCAGTCCTGGGTACCGGAGACGATGCCGTTGGGATTGTTGGCGTAGATCTGGTGGTAACGCAGATCGAAGCGGGGCTCGCCGGTGAAGGCGTCGCGCACCACCCGCGCCTCGCCGAAGGCGAAGTGGCCGGTGACGGTGGCGCCGCTGATCTTCTCCCCGCCGGGTCCGCCGATGCCGCCGAAGGAGTGGATCAGCAGACCCCGCTCGCCGACCTGCCAGTCAGGGCCGTCGGGGCGGTCGCTGTCGCCCCTGGCGAGCAGCACGCGCTCGATCCGGCCGCGGCGGGAGGGCGTATCGCGCCAGTTGTCGTGAAGGATGTAGGCAAGCCCCTGCGTCGGCGCGGGAAGCACCCGGTCGGGCTGCAGGCGATGCAGGGCGCGGGGCCGGATGGCCTGCACCGTGAACAGACCCTCGGCGTCGGGGGCTCCGTAGAGGTACCAGCCCTGGGCGCCGAGCGGATGGGAGTCGAAGCCGCGGGGAGTGGAGATCCAGCGGCCGAAGCGATCACGCGGCTGCTGCGGGATCCGCACGGTGTCGCTGGGGCCGTTGAAGCTGCCGAGGGCGGGGTTCCAGTGCCGCACCCGGTAGCGATCCGATGCCGCAGCCACCGGGCCGAGGATGCGCACCAGGGCCGCATAGCGACCGGTGATCTGCACGGGCGGTCGGCCGATCTGCAGGCCGGTGCCGCCGTCGGCCAGCGGGGTGGTGCTCACCTCCTCGAGCGCCACGATCACATCGTCATTCGGCCGGGCCCCGGCCAGCGACTGCAGTGGACCCACCCGGCGGCGGCCGTCGAGGCGGCTCGGGAGCACGTTGCCCTCCTGCTCGGCCCGAGCGGAGGAAGGGCCGAACTGCACATCGGTGCTCACGGTCCGCACCAGGGCCCGCAGCGCCGGCCGGTCCTGCCAGCTCAGACGCAGCATCTGCCCCACCAGCTGCCGCTGCGCCTCGGGAGCCTGCTCCACCTCGATCCAGACCCAGTCCCTCTCGCCGCTGGCCGCCGCCGCCTCCACCTGGGCGACGCTGGGCAGGCTCAGGCGGCCGATCCAGTCGGCATGGGGGCGGTAGAGCGCCGGATCGGGCCGGATCCCGATCGGATAGTGCCCGGGCCGGTTGAACGGCGCCTGCTGGGCGAGGGCATAACTGCTCAGGGGCGAGGGCTCGGTGGGGCGGGGCGACGCCAGGGCGACGAGGCCGTTCCAGCCAGCGGGAAGGAGGGTGGCCGCCAGCAGTGCCAGGGCCAGCAGCGTCAGGGGCAGCCGACGGGTCCACCGGGCCCTGTCGGGGCGGTTCGGGTGTGTCATGGCCGCTCACGTCCCGCCGCTTCCGGCGCGACCTCCGGCTGGGGGGTGCCGCAGTGACGGCAGTAGGGAAGGTGGCGGTGGGTGGGCTGCCGGCACTGGCCGCACGCACGCAGCTGGGCATAGCCGCAATGGGGACAATGGCTGCTGCCTGCCTGCAGCCGGCGGGCGCAGCGCAGGCAGCGGGATTTCTGCAGCCGTGCGGCGGCCTGCAGCCGGGTGTTGAACAGCACGTTCTGCATCAGCCGGATCAACCCGAAGCCGACCAGCGGAATCAGCAGGATGTACAGGTAGCTGACCAGGAACAGCAGGTTGCCGAACAGGGCCCGCACCAGTTCGAACACGAACGTGAACAGGGCCCCGACCTGGGCGAACTCGAAGAGCTTCAGCAGCAGCGGGATCAGGGAGATCACCAGCAGGTGCCAGCTGATCAGGGCGATCAGCCCGTGGCCGCGGCGGCTGGCGAGGCGATGGGCGATCAGGGCGAGCAGCACCAGCGGCAGCAGGAACAGCCCCTGGAACAGCAGCCGCAGGCTCGGCGCCCAGAACAGGGCGTGCCGAAAACGCTCCGACAGAGCGGCGTAGGGCTCCTTCTGGTCGAGGAAGGCGAGGAAGGCGCGGCTCGCGGGGTCCGCGATCAGCTCGGCCTCGAGGCTGTCCACCCGGGTGTTCAGGGCGGTGATCCGCACTTCGTTGCGCTCCAGACTGCGGCGGGCTTCCGCCGCGCTCACCGGATGGATCGAGCGGCTGCGGGGCTGGCCGGCGATCTGCTCGAGCAGGGCCGAGTCGTACTGACTGCGGATCCCGGCATTGGTCTGCTCCAGCACGCCGATCTCCGAGCGGGCTGCGTCGAGCTGTCGCACCAGCCCAGGCAGGGCTGGCTGGGCCGCGATCCGGTCCTGGTGGTCGGCGAAGCGCAGGCAGGCGGGATCGACCCGGCCCAGGTGGTCGGCTTCCAGGTGAACGGCGCGGTCGCGGAAGCTGGGCGCGTCGGGATCAGCGAGGCTGGCGCGGCCCGGATCGAAAGGGGCCCCGCCCGCCGGCCGCACCGGCACCGCCCTGCGCAGAAGGGCTACTTTCCGTTCGCGCGCCTGCCCGGGGTCATCCGGCCCGGCGCCGCCGCGGCGGGCCGGGCTGCGGTAAGCGCTCCACTCCTGCTGGCAGGGGAAGGCCTGCTGGGGGCTGAGCGGCCGGCGGCCGATGTCGTCGAGCCCGATGAAGATGTTGGTGAGGAGAAACAGATCGACCAGAACGATCACCAGCAGGCTGGCCTTGTTCAGCGGCGCGTCATCGAGGCTGGCGGAGCGGCGGCAGAAGCGCTGAACGAGGCGGCGCAGGCCGGCGAAGAAGCGGGCGACTGGGAGGGGTCCGGCAGGCATCGGGGCAAGCGGGGCAGCCCCGCCGGGACGGGCCGCATCCTATGGATGGCAGCGAAAGCCGTCTTGCTGCGAAGGATTTCGCAGCGGCGGAGAGGGGCGGGCCTGCGCTCTACTCTGTGGCGGTTTCCTGACAGTCCAGCCGTTCGCGATGGTTCCCTTCGCTCCCCGCTGTTCCTCCTGCCGCAACTTCTCGGGCTGCCCCGCCCAGGCCGGTGTCTGCCGTGTCTGGCAGGTGATCCTGCCGGCGGGCACGGCGGCGGTGCGTACCTGTCCGCACTGGCAGGGAGGCAGTCGCTACTGAGTGTCACCACAGCGTGAGGGTGGGCGGTGTGCGGTCGAGTCGCCACAGCTGGGGGCGGTGGCGCAGCAGCTCCTGACCCACGATCGCCTCCACGCCGAGGCTCGCGAAGATCGGATTGCGGCTGACGATGGCCTCCACCGGCGCCTGGAGGTTGCCGTCGGGCAGCCCCAGTCCCAGCAGCCGCAGCCGGCTGGCCGGCTGTTCCCCGCAGAAGCCCGCCAGTCGCAGCGGCTGGGGCGGGGAGAGCGGCCGCAGGCGGGCGGCGAGAGCGACGCTGAGGAAGAGCCCCTCGGCGCCCGTGTCGGCAAGGGCAGGCATCGGCCCGAAGGGGGTGACCAGGGGCAGCAGCGGCACGCCCTGCTGCCACCGCAGCGGCAGGGTGAGCGAGCGGCCCTGGCGCCGGGCGCCGGCCCGGGCGGCGTCAGCCAGGGCCGTGGCGCCGAGGCTGAGCCGATCGCCGATCGGATCGATCCAGAGCGGCAGATTCCGCAGCACGGGTGCGCCCAGCACCCCATCGATGCCCGGCGGCAGGCCGCCGACCGGCAGCACCAGGGCCTCGGCGCCGCTGATGCGGAACAGGCCGTCGCCGCCGCGCAGCCTGAGCACGGGCAAGAAGGCGCGGCGGGGCCGGAGGGATTCACAGCCGCTGCCGGCGCCGGCCAGGCCGAAGCTTTCGGAGGCCATGGCACGGCTGGCCAGGCCGAGCCGTTGTGCCAGGGCCGGCGTGACCAGGGTGGAGGAGGCGCCGGTGTCGACCAGCAGGCGCAGGTTGCCGCGCGCGCTGGCGAAGCCCAGCACCGGCGTGTCGCCAGCGGCGGCCCGCTCCAGCGGCACCCCGGCCTGGCCGCTGGGCGTGCCGCCCGCCAGCGCGCTGCCCCGGATCTGGATCAGGGCCGCCGCCGCGGGCTGGTGCAGGGCCGCCAGCCATGCCGGCAGGAGCAGGGTCCAGATCTGCGCCCGCATCAGCGCCCTTCTCCCGCCCCCACCCCGGTCCCGGCAAGGCTGAGGGCGAGGGCGCCATCCGAGCGGCGCAGCTCGAGCCGAGTGCCCTCCAGCCTGGCGCTGGCCACGGAGGTGAGTGCTGCCAGGAACTGCCGCTCCTGCTCCATCACGCCCGCCGGGCTGGCGCAGAGGCGGCGGGTGGTGGCCGCCGGATCGATCGTCAGCCGCCCGCCGTCCTGATGGGCCCGGGCGGAGAAGCGGTTGCAGCCCGCTGAGCCCCCCACCCGGCCATCGGCGAGGAAGGCGAGAGTGAGGCTGGAGCCAGGGATCGGGCTCACGACCGCCTGGCGGCCGTTGTTGAACCCCGTGACCGACCAGCTGGTGCCGATCAGCTCCTGCGACTGGGGTTTCAGGCTGGCCAGCGGCGTGCCTGCGGCCGAGAGCAGCAGCAGGCGCCCGTCGCTGATGCGAAAGCTCCTGGCGCCGATGAGCGCGGCCCTCACGCTGTCGGCCTGCCGCATCACCTCGGGCGGGCAGGCCATCTGGGTGGAGACCAGGCGGGGCGACACCGTGAGGCTGGAGCCCTTGATCGTCACGGGGCCGGCATAGCGATTGCAGCCGTCGCTGCCGGCGACGCTGCCCGGCTCGAAGCGCAGAGTGACGCTGGTTCCCTTCAGGGCTGGCCTGCCCTCCAGGGCGTCGAGCCTCCAGGCGCTGTTCTCCAGCCCCGGCGGCGCTCCAGGCGGCTCGGGGGCCGCCTGGAGCGCCGCCGGAGCGATGGCCAGCAGGGCGGTGAGCGCCAGGCAGGGGCCGGCGCCAGGGTTCGCGATGCCGCATCGTGCTGCCTGATCCATTGCACCCCCGAGGCTGAGACCGCTCAGCCTCCATCCTGCCCAGGCTGGTGCCACACGCTCCAGCTGCTGCCGATCAGCAACAGCAGGATCCCCGCCGCGGCAGCCCAGCCGATCGGCTCGCCCAGCAGCAGGGCGGCGCTGGAGGCCGCCACCACGATCGAGAGCGACCCCCAGAGCGACACTTCGGCCACGCTCCAGTGGCAGTAGGCCCAGCGCAGGGCGAGCTCGCCGCCGAGCGAGAGGGTGAGGCCATAGACAAGAATCACCCCCACCACCCACCAGAGGCTGAGCAGGTGGAAGTGGTGGGGGCCGAACAGCGCCAGGGCGATGCCACCGAAGACCAGGGCGCTGGCGGTTGAGGTCAGCCCCACCGTGAGGGAGGCGGGCCAGCCCCGGGCGGCGATCGCCCGGCCGCTGACTCCGGCGCCGGCGAAGGCCAGCACACCGAGCAGGGCCCAGGCGATGCCCCCGAGGTCGTCGAGTCCCATCCGGCCGGCTGTGCCGCCCATTCCGAGCTGGGGCAGCAGCAGCCCGAGACCGATCAGGGCGAGGCTGATCCGGAAGCCGCGCGGCAGCGCCTCCCCCAGCAGCCGCCTGGCCAGCAGCGCCGACGCCGGCAGCACCAGCGCGAACAGCAGTGTCTGACTGATCACAGACAGCGAGGCGAGAGCGAAGTAGAAGGCGATCGGGCCGATCAGCAGTCCAAGGGTGCCATCGAGCAGCAGCAGCCGTCGATCGGCCGGAACCAGCCTCGCCAGCTCCGAGCGGAGGCGGCGCCAGCCCGGCAGCAGGGCCGCCAGCCCCACCATCAGCTGCGCCACGAAGAACACGTTGCAGAAGCTGATCGGGTTGTCGCCACCGATCGGATGGGCCGCGCCATAGGTCTGCAGTCCCTTGAGAACGGTGGCGTTCAGCCCCCTCAGCAGCACATAGAACAGCAGCGGCACGCAGGCGAGCGCTCCACTCACGGCTCGAGGCTCCGTCCGGCCGTTGTTCCGTGCATGGTGGTCTTGCTGAACCCTCCGGTGCGCAGCCTGCTCCTGACAACGATCCCACGGCTCATTCATATCTGCAACCGATCGATTCTGACGAAAGCCGGCGACTTTGTAGCGAGGCCGAGAGAGGCTGTGGTGGACCTGATTCAAGGCGAAGACAATCTTTCGAGCTGCTCAACTCTGCTTGGCTGGAATCAGCAACTCCGATCTATTGAGGGAGTTCACGATGATCAAGTTCGTCGTGCATGGCAAGGTGGTGATCGCCGATGGCTACCCGCAGCTCCGTGCGGACTGTGGCTTCGCTGAAGCCGCCCGCTCACGCTGCTGCGGCGACACCGGCAACGGGACCAACCTCACCATGAAGCCCAGAGCCGTCGTCGTCGCCATCACCGTTGCCCTAGTGGCTCCAGGACTGGTGTTTCTCCTCAGACCACGCACGCCCACCCAGAGGCTGGCGAACCTCCAGAAGGAGGAGTCCAAGACTGGCGGCATCGTCTTCCAGACAACCCTGTCCGGCCAGGAGATCGCTTTTCTGTTGAGTGGCTGCAAGCTCTACCGGCTCGATGCCTCCAGCGAGAAGGTGGCGAGAGAGCTGGTGCTGGAAGGAGACTTCTACCTCGGCTTCACCACCTGCATGAAGCAGAGCATCCGTGAGCAGGATGGCTATGTGAGGGTCTTTCTGCTCAAGCCGGCCCTGGGCGCGGGCGGCGGCAACGCGGGTGGCGGCACCTATCGGAGCCGGGATGGACGTCACTGGGAAACGTTCATCGCAGGCAGCTGGCAGCCGAAGAGCTGAGCACCGCGTCAGGTCGAGCCGGTGTGGCTGGTCCGGGCCAACAGAAGTCAGCCGGCTTCGTCCGGGGCGAGTCCGTCGGGCTCGATGATTCCCATCGCCTCGACGAGCCCCTGCTGCTGGCCTACGTAGCGAGTGCAGGCTGCCGTGCCGCTCCCTTCTCCTCCTTCAGGACTGCAGTACACGTCCATCGAGATCGAACCCTGGGAGCTGCAGGCCGTCAGGGTCAGCACCAGGGCCAGGGCGCTCAGAAAGGCGATCACGGTTGACATCCGAACCATGGCAGTAGTGGTGGGAGGTTCCGCCGGGGGCTGAGCGCTCCAGTTCCGTTTCTAGCCACGGTCGGCGGCCTGATGGCCTCAGCGAGGAGCCGGCCTGGCATCGGCCGACGGCTCAGCTCAGCCTGCCCGCGATCTCCAGGTGGCGGTCCGCCAGTTCCCGCACCGTCAGCTCCTCCAGGCCCGCCTCCTGCAGTTGCGCCTCCACCTCTTCGCGGCTGAAGGCGGCCTGCAGGGAGTGGCGGTAGTCGCGCCGCAGCAGCGGCGGCGCGTCGGCCGCATGGAGGGTCACCAGGGCCTCCATTCCGGCCTGGTCAGCGGGCCGCCGCAGATCCTTCACGTAGATCGCCGCTCCGGCAGCCGCCAGCTGTCGCACCGTCTGCCAGAGCACCTGTGGATCGTGCAGATGGTGCAGGAGGCTGTTGCTCACCACCGCCGTGAATCCGCCCGCCAGCTCCGGGCAGGGCAGCCGTGCCTGGTGGAAGCGCAACGTGCGGCCGGCCTTCGCATCGGCCTGCAGCCGCTGCTGGGCGATCGCCAGCATCGCTGCGGCCCCGTCGATGCCCAGCACCCGGCTGCCGGGGCAGCGGCGTGCCAGGCGGAAGCTGATGTTGCCCGGTCCGCAGCCCAGGTCGACGATCCGCTCGCCCAGCTCCGTTCCGAACAGCTCGACGATCCGCTCCACCATCGCCTGATCGGTGCTGCTGAAATCCGCTGACGCGTAGGCCCGGGCCTGCGCCAGGTCATCCATCAGCTCCGGTTCGCAGATCCGTTCCAACCTCGTTCTCCGCCGCAGGCCCGTTCCTTCCTCATGCTCCCAGCCGCGGCCCTGAGAGTGGCTCAGCGGGCCTCGACCCTCTCCCCGCTCGGGCTGAACCGTTGCCAGCGGAGCTGATCGATCGTGCCGAGAACCTGGGCGGCGCCCGACCCGGCCCGCACCGTCACCAGGTCGGGCCGGCCGGCGAGTACCTCCAGACCGGCGTCGAGGGCGAAACCGCGCGAGCCCTTGAACAGGCCACGGAAGAGGGACTGCCCCTTGCCGTCGCGCACCTCCAGCCAGCTCGGCTGCCCACTGGTGATCAGAAGAGTTCCCTCGGCCACGGCGGCACCGTCTTTGGCTTGGCTGGGGACGCCGCTCATCGACGAGCTCGACGGAGCGGCGCTTCGTGCCGTGCGGGCAGGCTGGAACTGCCGCCACCCCCAGACCAGCGCGGTGCTCGCGGCCACCACCGCCACCAGGGCGGCGATGGCCTTGAGCAGGGTGGGGTCGATCCTCGGGCCTGGGAGGCCAGCGGTCTCCGCTGTTCTGGCGGTGGGGGCCGTCACCCTGGCTCTGGCGGACGTGGCAGCGGCGGCAACGCTGGCCACCTTTCCGGTTCGGTGCAGGCTGGGGAGGTGGATCTCCAGCAGGGGGGCGATCAGGTCATCGGCATCGAGCCCCAGGCTCGTGGCCACACGCCGCGCCTGGGCGATCAGGTAGATCCGCTCCGGCAGGCGGGTGTGATCACCGGCCTCGAGTGCCTCGAGCCGATCCGCACTCAGGAAGTTCTGCTCCGCCAGCACCGGCAGTGCGATCCCCCTGGCTTCGCGCCCCTGCCGCAGGCTCCGGCCCAGGGCGACCAGCACGGGCAGTCGTTCCGTTCCGGGACAGTTCGTCGCTGCAGAGCTCGGCTCTGCAGCGTTCGTCTCGGGCCGGCCTGTCGGAGCGGCGTCGCTGTCGGTCACCCGGAAAGCGGAGCGGAAGTCGAGGCAATCCTACGGTTCGGCCATCGCGCCAGATCGCTGCTGGGGCAAAGGATCTGCCGCATCCTGATCCATGGCGGTGCACTCAGGAGCGAACCACGCAGCGCAGCGACTTCTCGTCCGCGCTCCCGCCCCGCAGCCAGGTGGCCTCACGCCCCTTCACCCAGAACTCCTGGCTCCCCTCGGCATAGCGGGCCCCGCTGGCGGAGGGGGCCTGGGGCAGCCGCCGGGCCTGCTTGTCCACGATCAGCACCATGTGGCGCGGCGGCAAGGGAAAGAACAGGGCGGTGACGTCGACGGGTGCGCCGGCTCCGCTGCAGCGGTACTCGGCCCGGATCGCGGCTTCGGCCCTGGCAGCGGAGGCCTGGGTCAGGCCGGCGAGCCCCCCCAGCAGTGTCAGCGCCGCCAGCAGGGAGCGGCGGATCCGTGGGCCAGTTCTCGAGGCACCGTCGCCTGTTGCCAATACCATCACGGGTCTTTGCAGGAAGTCAGTAGAGCCGGCTGAGGACGAAGTCGGGCAGGGCCAGCAGCGCGGTACGCGATTCTGAGGCCGGCAGCCACTGCAGCGCCTCGCCCGCTTCCCGGGCGAAGCCCTCGGCCAGAGTCCGGGAGCGGGGAATCGCTTCGCAGCTGCGTACCAGCTCCAGTGCCTGTTCCAGATCGCCCGGCTCGCAGAGCTCCCGCTCGATCAGGCCCGCCAGGGCCGGTCGCTCCTCCAGGGCGTAGAGCACCGGCGCGGTGAGGTAACCCGCCGCCAGATCGCTCGCCGCGGGCTTGCCCAGCTGCTGGTCGCTGCCCGTGAAGTCGAGGATGTCGTCGACCACCTGGAAGGCCAGGCCCAGCTGCCGGCCGAAGCGGTAGAGCTCGTCGAGACGGGGGGGTGGCAACAGGCTGAGAACCCCTGCGGCCCGGGCACTGTTGGCGATCAGCGAGGCTGTCTTGCAGTAGCTCTTCTCGAGGTAGGTCTCGAAGCTCTGGCCGGTGTCGTAGCGGTAGAGGCCCTGGCGCACCTCGCCGTCGGCCAGATCCATGATCACGCGGGACAGCAGCTTCACCACCTCCAGGTCGTCGAGGTTGGCCAGGTGCCAGCTCGCCTGGGCAAAGAGGAAATCGCCGGCCAACACTGCCAGGCGGTTGTTGAAACGGCTGTGAACCGTGTCCACGCCGCGGCGCGTGGAGGCCTCGTCCACCACGTCGTCGTGGACGAGGGAGGCGGTGTGGATCATCTCTGTGATCTCCGCCAGGCGCCGGTGGCGGCTGCCCAGTTCGCCGTCGGGCGAGAGGGCCCGAGACAGCAGCAGCACGATGCCGGGACGGATGCGCTTGCCGCCGGCGCTGAACAGATGTTCGGCGGCGGCCTGAAGGATCGGATGCCCCGCTCCGATCAGACTGCGCAGATCGCTCAGCAGGTTCTCGAGGTCGTTCTCGACCGGCTGGAGCAGCTCTGCAACGGTGGCCATGTCTCCCGCCCTGTAGAGCGATCCTAGAAGGCCCGCACCGACGACCGGAGGCAGACCCGCTCGACCACCGGCAGCCAGCCAAGCCAGGGGGACGCGGCCAGGGCGAAGGCTTCCGGATCCCCCGTGACGCAGAAGCGGCCCTGCTGCACCGGCACCACCCGGGCATGGAGTTCGCAGCAGCATTTCTCTGGGGCGGGGATCCGGCCCAGCCGTTCGCCCAGCAGATCGACCGCCGCCCGGGCGGGATCCACCAGCTCCACATCCGGCGGCAGCAGCTCGCGCAGCAGCTCCTCCAGCAGGGGGTAGTGGGTGCAGCCCAGCACGATCGCCTGCACCCGCGCTTCCAGCAGCGGTTCGAGATAGGCGATGGCGGCGGTGCGCAGCCGTGGATCGGCGAAGTTCCCCGCCTCGATCAGGGGCACGAAGGCCGGACAGCCCACCTCCACGACCTGACTGCCGGGGTGGGTGGCCCGCAGGGCCCTGCCGTAGGCGCCGCTGGCGGCGGTGGCCGGCGTGGCCAGCACGCCCACCCGCTCCAGCCGCAGCCGGGCCGCCACGCTGCCGATCAGCCCCAGCACCGGCAAGCCGGTGCCGGCCACGGCTTCGGCCACGTCGAAGGCCAGGGCATTGGTGGTGTTGCAGGCCATCATCACCGCCTCCACGTTCTGATGACGCAGCCAGCCCACCACTTCCGCCGCGATGGAGCGGATCTCCGCCGGCGAGCGCTGGCCGTAGGGCACGCGGGCCGTATCTCCCAGATACACGAACGGCAGATCGGGATGGTGCTCCAGGAGGCGTCTCAGCACCGTCAGCCCGCCTACACCACTGTCCAGCAGGCCGATCCGCCCCCCCATCAATTACCCCCCAGGTAGCGGAGGATGCCGCGGCTGATCGCCTGGGCGAGGCGCTGCCGGTGAGCGCTGCTGGCGAGGCGTGGCGAATCCAGGTCTCCCGTCACGAAGCCGGTTTCCACAAGCGCCGCCGGCATCACCGTGCGGCGGATCACGAAGAACCGGCCCTGTCGCACGCCGCGATCGGGGCTGTTGGGTGAGACGGCCAGAACCTCCTCCTGAACCGCTGCCGCCAGCGCCCGCGAGCGGGGGCTCTGGAAGTAGAAGGTCTCGATGCCGTTCACATCCGGCCGCGCCATGCTCAGGGCGTTGGCGTGAATGCTCAGGAAGGCGTCAGCGTTGCTGCTGTTGGCCAGCGCCACCCGCGGCGGCAGGTCGACGTCGATCTCCGAGGTGCGCGTCAGCAGCACCTGCACGCCCCTGGCCTGCAGCAGCCGCGCCACCTGCAGGCTGATGTCGAGCACCACATCGGTTTCGCGCAGGCCACCGATGCCCACCGCGCCGGGATCGGGGCCGCCATGACCAGGATCGATCACCACCTGGAAGCGGCCCCTGGGCACCTGCGGCAGCCCCGAGGCCGAGATCGGCCCCGAGGCCGAGAAGGGAGACCGGCCGGCAAAGCGAGGGGTGTAGCTCGAACGGGAGCGCCAGGTCACGGTGGCGGCCTCCACATCCCCTTCGCCGATCGTGCGGAGGCTGCCGCCGGGCAGCCCCCGCAGTTCCAGCCGCCAGCGATCGCGGGCGGTGCCCACCAGCCGCATCTGGCGTGGATCGAGCTGGATCCCCGGCCGGAACTCCAGCACCAGGCGGGTGGTGCGGGGATCGGGTTTGCCGATCCGCACTTCCTGCAGAGCGCCGTTGCCGCTGAGGCTGCGGGTGCGTAAGGGCGCACCGGGAAGATCGATCCACAGGCGTGGACCCGTGCTGCCGCGGCCCGCTTCGTAGAAGGCCTCGAGGGGAATCGAGGGGGACGTGCGCAGCTCCAGCACCCCATCGCCCGTGACCCGCCAGGCCGCCAGGGCGCTGGCGGCCCGTGCCGGCAGCGCCGCGAGCAGGAGGGACGCCTGCAGAACTCCGGTGAGGAGAACGGCGCGCAGCGGCCCCAGCAGCGGTGGGCGTGGTTTCCGCAGGATCAGAACAGCGAGGGATGGCGGTGGTTGAGGCTGGGCATCTGGGCACGGACCCGCTGGCCGTGGGCCGGGTCGATGGGGGCGACCGCCAACCCGACGCCGATGCCGGCGTCGGCGAGCACCGTCCCCCAGGGATCGATCACCAGGGCATGGCCGTGGGTCTGACGACGCCCATAGTGCAGTCCGGTCTGGGCAGGCGCCAGCACGTAAGCGGTGTTCTCGATCGCCCGGGCCTGCAGCAGCACCTGCCAGTGGTCCTTGCCGGTGAAGGCCGTGAAGGCCGCCGGAATCATGATCAGCTCAGCTCCGGCCCCGGCCAGGTGGCGGTAGAGCTCAGGGAAGCGCACGTCGTAGCAGATCGAGAGGCCGATGCGGCACAGCCCCGGGGCGTACAACACCGGAGGCAGCTCGCTGCCCGGCTGCACGGTGGCCGACTCCCGGTAGGTGTTGCCATCGGGCAGATCCACGTCGAAGAGGTGGATCTTGTCGTAGCGGGCCAGCAGCTGGCCGTCCTTGCCCACCAGCTCGGCGCGGTTGTAGGTGAGCCGCTCGCCGGCCGGCACTGGGAATCCACCCCCCAGCAGGGTGACCTGGTAGCGGCGCGCCATCGTGACCAGGAAGCGGCTGCAGCGCTCGGCCAGGGCCGGAGCCAGTTCCAGCCGGCGGGCGTCGTCGCCCATGAAGGCGAAGTTCTCGGGCAGTCCCACCAGCTCGGCTCCGCGCCGGGCGGCCAGCTCGATCTGTTCCTCGGCGGCGGCGAAATTGACATCCGGATCGGGCGTGCTGGTCAGTTGCAGAGCGGCTGCCAGGAAGCTCGTCACCGGAAGGGGGAATCAGGTCCGCGGAACTGTAAGGGAGGCCGAGGGCTTCGCTCAGCCGGCTCTCAGGACTCCCGGTTCCGCCTGGCGGGGCACCATTTTCAGGTCGTCGACGGCGGCGCAGCAGCGGAAGTCGGCATCGTGATCCCCCAGGCGGATCAGCCGCTGGCCGTGGGAGGCGGCTCGCAGGCAGCCCTCGGGATCGTGCTGCCAGCGCTCCCACAGGGCCAGGGCCGCCAGGATCTCGTCATTGCCCGCCGTTACGGTGATGCCCGCTGCCGCCGCCAGCTCCATCGCCGCCGCCATCACCGCCCCGGCCGCCAGGCTGTCCTCGAGGGAGTAGGCCCCCTCCCAGCCGCTGCCCACGATCCAGACCGTTTCGGCTCCCTGCTCCAGCAGCCGCTGCGCCACGGCGCTGCGGTTCGGCAGGCAGGCGGTGAGCAGCAGGGGAACCTGCCGCACCCGATCGAGGGAGCGGGTGCCGTTCGTGGTGCTCATGAAGATGCGCTTGCCTCCCACCAGCTCGGGGGTGACCGCCAGGGGCGAATTGCCCAGATCGAAGCCCTCCACCCGGGCGCCGCCCCGCTCGCCGGCGGTGAGGCGGGTCTCGGCGGGCCAGGCCGCCGCCGCCGCCTTGAGGCTGTCCAGGTCCGCGAAGGCCTGCACCGCCTCGGCCCCGTTCTGGAGCGACCAGGCGATCGTGGTGGTGGCCCGCAGCACGTCGATCACCACCGCCGCGTCCGGCGTGCCCGCCTCGGGGGTGCCCTCGGCCGGCACGCATTCGGAGGTGTGGAAATAGAGGATCCGCACGGGCGCGCTGGGCAGGGAGGGTGCGTCACAGTAGGCAGCAACGGAAACGGACGGATGGCGGTAGCGCTGCCGCGGAGCGCCACACGGGATCTGCGCGGCTTCCTGGCCCTGCTCGAGGAGCGGGGTCAGCTGCGGCGGATCACGGCGCCGGTCGACCCCGAGCTCGAGCTGGCCGCCATCGCCGATCGGGTGTTGGCCCGAGGTGGGCCGGGCCTGCTGTTCGAGAACGTGATCGGCAGTCCGATGCCGGTGGCTGTGAACCTGCTCGGCACCGTGCAGCGGGTGGTCTGGAGCATGGGGATGGAGCGGGCCGAGGAGCTCGAAGACCTCGGCGAACGCCTGGCCCTGCTTCAGCAGCCCCGTCCGCCCAAGGGTCTGCGCGAGACGCTGCGCTTCGGCAGCGTGCTCTGGGATCTGGTGCGGGCCCGCCCTGATCTTGATCTGATCCCCCCCTGCCACCAGCAGGTGTTCCGGGGCGATCAGGTGAACCTCGATGCCCTGCCTCTGCTGCGACCCTGGCCCGGGGACGCCGGCGGCATCATCACCCTCGGCCTGGTGATCACCAAGGACCCGGAAACGGGCGTGCCCAACGTCGGCGTCTACCGGCTGCAGCGCCAGTCGGTGAACACCATGACGGTGCACTGGCTCTCGGTGCGCGGCGGCGCCCGCCACCTGCGCAAGGCGGCGGCCCTCGGCCGGAAGCTGGAGGTGGCGGTGGCGATCGGGGTACATCCGCTGCTGGTGATGGCTGCGGCCACGCCGATCCCCGTGCAGCTCTCCGAATGGCTGTTCGCCGGGATCTATGCCAGGGAGGGAGTGCGGCTGGCGAAGTGCAAGAGCGTCGATCTGGAGGTGCCCTCCCACAGCGAGGTGGTGCTGGAGGGCACGATCACCCCCGGTGAGGAGCTCCCCGATGGCCCTTTCGGCGATCACATGGGCTTCTACGGCGGTGTGGAGGCCTCTCCGCTGGTGCGTTTCCAGTGCGTGACGCAGCGGCGCAACCCGCTGTTCCTCACCACCTTCAGCGGCCGGCCGCCCAAGGAGGAGGCCATGCTTGCCATCGCCCTGAACCGGATCTACACACCGATCCTGCGCCAGCAGGTTCCCGAGATCGTCGATTTCTTCCTGCCGATGGAGGGCCTCAGCTACAAGCTGGCCGTGATCGCAATCGACAAGGCCTACCCCGGCCAGGCGAAGCGGGCTGCGATGGCCTTCTGGAGCGCTCTGCCCCAGTTCACCTACACCAAGTTCGTGGTGGTGGTGGACAGGAGCATCAATGTCCGCGATCCGCGCCAGGTGATCTGGGCGATCAGCGCCCAGGTGGACCCGCAGCGGGATCTCTTCGTCCTGGAGGACACTCCGTTCGATTCGCTCGATTTCGCCAGCGAGCGGCTGGGGCTCGGCGGCCGCCTGGCGATCGACGCCACCACCAAGATCGGTCCGGAGAAGCGCCACGACTGGGGGGAGCCGTTGCACCGCTCGCCTGAGGTCGAGCAGCAGCTCGATGGCCGTTGGACCGAGCTGGGTCTGGCCGACATCGATGCCAGCGAACCGGATCCCACCCTGTTCGGCTACACCCTCGAACATGTGCTGGAACGGTTGGCAGCCCGGCGGTGATCCTGAAGCGGCGCGGCCTCTACGCGCTCAAGGCCCTGCTGGAGCTGGCGATGGTGCCGGGATCCTGGTGTTCGGCTCAGCAGCTGGCCCTGGCCCAGTCCATTCCCGCCCCCAGGCTCGAACAACTGCTGTTGCAGTTGCGTCGCGCCGGCCTGGTGGAGGCGCGGCGGGGTCGCAGCGGCGGCTATCGCCTCTCCCGCCCGGCTGCCGCCATCCCCCTGGCTGAGGTGCTCAAGGCGGTGGCGGCGGACCCTGCGGCGAACATCGCCGAGCCGGCCGAGCCCGCCGCTGCCTGGGATTCAGCTTCCCCCTCCCTGGCGGGAGACCGGGTGGCGACGGCGCTGGAACGGCGTCTGTGTCAGGCCCTGCAGCGGGAACTGGCCCTGCTGACCCTGGAGGAACTCGTCTACGACCTGCGCAGCTGGCAGGAATGCCTGCGGGAGGACGGCGGACTGATGCTGGGCTGAACGGGCTCAGGCGGAGTGGATCGGTTCAGGCAACGGGCGGCTTGTGATCAG
>CAYHCE010000046.1:0-21376 GCA_964355015.1 uncultured bacterium
AGTCCAACCACCGGATAAGATCGTGGCTGCGCACGATCTATCCTTGTTCGTTCGGAGGCTTGCTGACGCTCAAGACATGACTCGGTATGCTCTCGAAGGAATGCAGCACAATGTCAAAGTGACACGCTCAATCCTGATGTGCATATAGCCTTCCTGATTTTTGATGTTAAGTGAGTACTGAGAGCCGAGAAGATAATCGGACCGCTCGATTAGATCGACCCTTAACCAGCAAGTCACTGCTTTCTCAATGCCTGCCAGAATCATTCACATAAGGACTGTATAGGCATCTGCAGATTCTGCACTGATCCGAGCGCTGAGATCGCGTTGGATATGGGCATTAATTCATCCCCGGGAGGAAATTATAGGCCGGAACTTGCGCCAGCGTGGCTAGGCACCCTTATCAAAATCTACATCATTGCGATACCGACAGCTTACCCCAGCCGGTAACTGACCAAAATCTCAATGTCCTCAGACGCTGCCGCACTGACCGGCCCAGCTACCCCCGCCGGCGGGGTGTGTTGAAGATTGAGGCGCCAAGGACGAGGGCGTATCGGATTGCCACCCATCGGGTTGGTGTCCAAGTCAATTTGCCCCTCCCAGGTTGCCTGCAGCAGGTTGCCGAGCCACGGCGAAAAGGTGAGGGCATTGCCAGGGGGAAGGGTGCCCAATGGGATCAGGTTGCCACGCAGTCCCCCGCTGTAGTCAGCCAGATGGTCCGAGCCAATCTTGGCCAGAACGCTGATGCGGGTGATGGTCACCCGGCGGCCCTCCACGAAGAAGGGCAGGCGTTCTCTCTCAATGGGGAGTTCGATGACGTTCAAGCCGCCTTCTGGCGCCTCAAGCATGCGCTGCCAAGCGGTAGGCACCTCGTGCCGCAAGCTGAACCGGCGGACCAGTCCTGTGGCGGCCGAAGTCGATTCCAGCGCATTGAGCGCGGTCGTCAGCTCGGTTTGCACTGCGGCTCGGAGTGCTTCCCCGCCGTTGCGCGCCGTATAGCGCAGGTGCAATACGAGATCGCTGATGCTGGCATAGTCGAAGGCACGGAAGGGGCCTGGGAGATCAATGCGCCACTCGCTGATTGCCCCGAGTCCCTCAAAGGGCAGGTAGTGCGGTTCTTCCAGGTTGGTCTCAAACAGACCAGCGTCATTCTGGGCCGAACTCGTGACGATGCTCTGGGGTTGGCCCACCAGATGGGTGAAGCGCGGGTCATCCCGGTTGCGCTCACGGGCGTAGACCCTGCCACGCCCGGCCAACGTGGCGCTGGTGCGAATGGTGCTGCGCAACAATGTCAGCCTGGCATGGACGCCTGCATAGGGGCCGGTGACACAGGGGATCGTCACGGCCACGCTCTTCAGCCTTCGAAGGTACTGACCTGGGCAATCCAGATCAAACAGGGCCTCAGGAATCGCGAAGGTCGCGCTTCCAGACTCGCGCAGGCGCACCAGGGCCGCGGGATCGGTGCGGGCCAGCGACACATGTTTGACCATCGCTTCCTCGCGAAGGTCGTGCTCGTCGTAGGCCAACTCAAGCCGGCGGATGTCCATCGCCAGCGCCTCGCCCGCCATCAGTCCCTGACGCAGTCCGTCCCACTGGCCGAAGCGGATGAAGTCCATCTGCGGACGCCGCAATTCAATCTGGGCCGCCCGCTGAGCACGCTTGGCCCAGTCGTAGGCCAGCTGATGGGCCTGGAAATGCAGATCTGACAGGCGGCCGATCATCCAATCGTAGAGCGCCTGATTGGTGAACTTGTCGCGTAGGGCTTGCTCGTACTCGGTGGCATCCTTAGCCTGCCGTTGCTGGTTGAACTGCTCCCGCTCAGCGATCTGCTGGCGCAGTTGCGCCGCGATGATCTGGCGATCGATCTGCTGAACCTCGCGCCCGGCAAGGTTCTGCTGCAGGATCCAGTCATCGGCGCGCGACGCGTATTGGGCTGCCTTCCCGGCCATGGTTGCAGCAAAGCCCAGCGCACCGGCGATGCCGCGGCTGGCCGCGCCCTGCGCAGAGAATGAAGCTCCAAGGTTAGAGCCGCCGAAGGTTCCGCCGATGCCCCAAGGCTCAATGTTGAAGTTAGGCACGATGTTCGAGATCCCGGATAACACCTCGAGGGCGCTGCTTTCTAATTGAAATACTTGGGATACAACCAGCATCGAGAGCTCAAAGTCTTCGTAGCTGTTGACCGGGATGTTGGCCAGATCGGTTCCGGGTGGCTGGCCTGCTCCCGGGATGGAGCTGATCAGGCCAGCCAAGAGTCGAAACACCATCGCCCCATGGGTCGCGGTGTCAGACCGGGGAGCCAGCATCGGGATCGCGTCCCCCTCCTTCGGATCCGCAAGATTGGTCTGACCAAGCAATCGACGATAGTGCCTATATCTTTCCAGGGTCTGGCGGCGGCTGGCCCGAAGCGCCTCAAGGGACGCCTTGGCCTCTTCCACCTGAAAATGACGCACCAACTCGGTGCGATTGACCAAAGCCAACTCATGCACCGCCCGCAACCGAGTCAGTACCTCGCTGTCGCGCTTCTCCAGGGCCGCCAACAGGGCCGCGCCAAGGCTGCGCACCTCGCCAGCCAACTCTGCGGCCTGGCGGATGACAACGCGGAACCGCCGGGTTGGGGTCGGCCCGTCCAGATCGGCCAGCGCGGCGCCGATGTCCATACCAGCGGCCACCGCCCTGGCCAACAGGGCCGGGTCGATCGGAGGCTCGAACAAGGCAAGGCGCCGGGGGACCCCCTCGATGTTCATGCAGTGGCGAATCTTGAACAGCCGATCCGCGATGCGCTGCCAGTACTCCGCCAGCTTGTCGTTGGCGGGGATGCAGAAGGCCAACATGGCCGGAGGCGGCAGCCCCGGCGTCGCGGTCGGGTCCGGTGAAGCGGACGGGGTGACAAAGGCCTCAATGGCAACCAGGGGGTTATTGAAGTCGCCTTCCAGACCGCTGAGCCGCGGGCTGAGTGCGGCATAGCTGAACGGTGCGGCCTGTGCCCGCGGCGGCATCGTTTGACCCACCTCTCCACGCAACTCGGCAGCCAACACATACAGCTGGGTCGCGGCGTTCACGGTCTCCATGGAGTCGCGGCGGAAGAGTTGGTCCCCCCACTGGATCAGCACGTCGATGTAGAGCATCACCACCGCCCGCTGGTAGGCGCTCTGGCGCAGCCGCGCGATGGCATGGGGGCGGAACGGGTGGCGGCGCATCGCCTCCACCTGAAGACGGAAGCGCTCCACGTCGGCGCGCTGGTCGGAGGTCAGGCGGGTGCTGGCATCCGGCGCCGCCGCTGCGGCCAGCACCGTAAGGATGCGCTCGATCCGCTCGCGCTCCACCAGGCTGTCGGCACTCCCCGGTGTGCGCGGCAGACTGTTCTGGAACAGCGGCTTGGTCTGCCAGAAGCGGGCGGCGCCCAAGTCACGCAGGACAGAGCCGTCTTCGGCGACGGCGGTGCTCGACTGATCCCGCGGGTCGAAGATCAGGTGCAGCCAGCGCAGGGCCTCATCGAAGCGCTGGGACTTCGCCAGCCGATCAGCGATCAGCATGGGCGCGTGGAAGAAAAGCTCCCAGTTGTAGAGCGCGTAGGCCCCGTCGTAGTCGAAGTCCAGCGTCTCGGTGGCGTGCTGCCAGCTCACCACGTCGTCCACCGAGTCGTAGGTGGCGCGGTAGTCCAGGGCGCCAGGGCTTGGTTGCGGCAGAAACTGGAAGGGCCGCAACTGCACCTCGCGGCTCAGCATGGCCTCCAGGCCGCGGCTGCGCAGGACATGGATCAGGCCATCCGTGTAGGGATGGTAGAAGGGCGCCAGGCGATAGGTTCGCAGGGTGCGCGGCGGGCCCCAGCCATACCCCCACTTGTTGGAGGCGTCATCGATATCGATGATCGGGGAGTACAAGCGACTTTGTCTGCCCAAGCCGAGCAGGTTTTCGGCCAATGGACTCTGGCCGTATCCGACCTGGGTCATCGCCGGGTTTGATAAGCCAAGCTTCAGGGTCTGCACGCCGCCACGGGCGAGTCCTTCGATGACACCGCCGAGCCCGAGCCCTACAAGAAGCCCGCCATCGGCATTGTTGTAGGCAGTCGCCTGTTGCGTGGCGATGTCAGCGACATCGACGGCCAGCCGCTGCTCGTCACGAAAGGCCCGGCCCACCGCCCGGAGTGACCAGCCTGCATCCTCGGCCATCACCGCCGGTGCGCCGACCTCCCGCGAGATCGCCAGTCCTTGGCTCCAGGTAGTGGCGACCGGATTGATCAGGGGTCCGTCCCATTCCGGCCGCGGCAATGGCCCAGGCCAGGGGAGGGGCAGCGGCAGTACCTCTAGTGGCAAATCGAAGCGGTAGCGGTCGAACCACTGCGGAAAATCGTCTGGCTGCTGGATCACCGGCGGCAGGATGCCCCCAACCTCTCGCGTCGTCGATGTGGCGAAGAAGGTGCGGCGGGTATCGCCGAGCAGAAACGGACCTTCCTGCCAGCGTGTGAGGGCGAGGCTCGGCGGATAGACCAGCTCGACGCTGCGGCGCATCTGCTGCAGCGCGGGGGCCGGAGTGTCGTTGCTGTGGGGTAGTTGCAACACATATTGGCCAGCAGCCCCGGAGACGTTGAGGCGCTGTCCCATGGTCCGATGCAGCGCACCTGGGATTGGCGGTGCAGGCAGCCCAAATGAGCCCGATTCCACCGCCGGCTCGGCATGCGGATAGTCGATGCGAAACGCCGGTTTGATTCCCCTCTCGGAATTCGGGTCCTCGTTTTCAGCGGCGTGCCTCCAGCGGATCCACAGCGCGGCGTCAGCGTCCTGCTCAATGCGGAACACCACCCGACGAGTATCGGCTCCCGCCCTGGCCTCACCGATCGGAATGGTCTGGCCTGATTGACGCTGGGGGGACCATTGCCCGTCGCGCCACTCGCTCCAGCACAGGCGCACGTCGAAGACCTGGGTGGCTGTGATCGTCGATCCCGAGAACTGGGGGTTCTCCGCGCGCAACGTGAAATCGAGCCACCAGAGGAAAATCCGCCCGTTCCAGACATGCAGGAGGACGTGCTCGGATTTCACATCAACGCTGACCTTCTCCCAGGGGGACCAGATGTTCAAGTCATCCCGATGGCGGTAATGCAACTCCACCGGCTCGCCCCGGGTGGCGGCGACCAGATGCAGCACCTCACCGCCCTGTACGGCCTGCCGCGCCATCGCCAGCGGGCGTGGATGGGCCAGACGCTTGAGTTGCTCCAGGTAGCCGAGCATCGCGCGGGCGGCAGACTCCAAGGTCACCTCGCCCTGCCCGAGGCCGGCCTCGAAGTCCCGGAAGGCCTGGGACTTCACGTCCAGCAGCTCAGGATTCAACAGGTTCTCGGGCCACAGGAAGACCTTGCGGTTGGCCTCCCAGACCCGGTAGTTACGCATCCACTCCCACTGGCGCCAGCCGTCATCGGTGCGGCTGTCGCCATCGACCTCGGGTTCGAGCCCGAGCTGAATGCGTTGAACCCAGAGCTGCAGAGACGACATGGCCTGCCGTAGCCGGGAGGTCTCCATGCAGGGACCCATCTCAACATCGATCAGGTAGTGCGCGAACAGCTCTGCGGTCGATCGCCAACGCAGGGACGGCAGCCCCCCCTGCGCCGGGCGGCCACGGGCCAGAAGGTAGGTGGTGAGAGCGTCTCGGGCCGCCACGCGGACCCGATCGAAGAGCTCGCGCCCGACCTCACGCCACTGCTCAGAGGCCATGCCCACGCCAACCGCAGCGATGACCGCTCGCCCGGCATCGGCGCTGAGCGGGCGGCTGCGCAGAGCCGCGAGTGCCGCCGCTGGCAGACCCAGACGGTCGCCGTGGGCGAAAGCCCCCAGCAGCCGCAACAGACCCTGCTCGCCGTCCAGCGCCGAGGGGAACGGCAGGTTGAGCAGGGTATTGCCGGCCAGCAAAGCGACCTCTGCCCGCGGACGGTCCAGGCGATCGGCAAGCAGCGTGATCAGGGCATCGTTAGTCGCGCCAGATGCTGTCGCAGCGGCAATCTCGCGGAGGGTGGCACGACCCCGGGGATGCGCTCGCGCAACTGGCGGTAATCGGCCAGGCGCAGCAGTTCGCTCGCACTCACCGGGGCCGCGTCGGCCAAGGCCAGCGGCGCCACGGGCAACTGCCCGATGCGCGGCCAAGCTGCCACTCCGGCCAGATGAACGAGATCCGCCGTGGTCAGCCCGTAGCGCAGGACGAGCAGGGAGGCCTTACGCAGCTGCACCAGTACCCGGTGCTGAGCTGGGAAGGCCGCGGCAGTGGGCCGCATGGCAGTCGAGGACTCGACCAGGGCCGGGTCTCGCAACACCGTCGCCGCCGAGAGGGTAACGGCGCCATCGGTATCGGTGATCTCGTTGCGGGTCAGACGCGCGGCGGTCTCGCTGGCCAGGCCCAGGCCAGCGGCGAGGGCCTGATGCAGAGTCGCCTCGGCCACGGAATCGCTGATCCGCGGCAGTATCAGGGCCAGCAGGCGCCGGTAACGCTCCGGGGCGAGCAGCGGGGCGTCCAGCAACGCGTCCAGGTCGGCATCGGCGATCAGCCGTTCGCCGGCCGCCACCGGTGCGGCGGCGACGGCTGGCGCCAGTTGGTCGAGTGCAGCGCGAAAAGCGACCTGATCGGCCGTCGCATCGGGCGCGGCGGCCTTCAAGACCGCCAGCTCGTCGTCCAGCAAGGGCCCGGTCAGTCGCAGGAGCGGCGGGTTGACTGCCCCATCCAGATACAGGCGCCCATTCAGAGCCGGGGGCAAGCGCACCGGTAAGCCCCCGGGGAGCGGCGTGGACACCCGAGCCAGGGGCCAGGATCGCAGGATCGCGCGCAGCACCCTGCGCGGATCAGCGTGCAAGCGCTCGACCGCGGCGCGCCAGGCTGGCAAGGTGCTCAGGCCGTCGAGATGTTCTCGCCACGCCTGGGCAATCGGGCCTCGGAAGCGCAGGGTGTGGCTCTCCGGGTCAAAGCCGGCGCGATCCACCAGAGCATCCTGACGGGCGAACAGCTCGGCCAGGGCCCCGCGCCAGATCGGATCCGAAGCCGCATCCGTCAGGGCCTGACGGGCCCTGTCATCGAGCCTCCCGCTCGTGCGCAGCCGCCCGGCGGCGGCATCGAAGCTCGCCTTGCCGCCCGAAAGCACGCCGACATCGACCCCTCCCGGCGGGGCAGCCAGAGTGGCGTCGACCGACGGCACCAGCAGGGACTCAACGGCTGGGATCGGCAGGGCCGGATCAGTCACGCTGGCCACCGCGCTGTCGGATAACGCTGCGACCGCAGCCTCCACCAGTGCCGTGGGCAGGCCCAGCGCGATGAGCTTCCGGCGCGTCAGGCTGCCGTCCGGGTCCAGCGTGGGTGCTTCACCGGCGGCGTCCGCTGGCACGAAGCGGTGCTCGGCCAGCACACTTCGCAGCGCCCCGCGCAGGCCATCCAGCAGCGCCGTATCGGCGTCGGGGTCCACGCCGCCGGGAGGCGTGCCGCTGTGGCGCGTGAGCCAGTCGAGCTCGGCCAGCGCCAGGCCGCTGGACGCTGCCTGATCCACAGTTGCGACGAAATCTCCCAGCGCGTCAGCAGAGCGAAACGGGTCGGCATCGAAGAGGTCCAGTGCGCGCAGCCAGTCCTCGGCATCGAGTCCGAGCCTGGTGATCATCCAGGCATGGCGTTGCAACCGCGCCAGATTCGGCAGGGTCGCGGCGGTGTCGAGGCCCAGCGCTCCCGCCACCAAAACCCGGGGAGAGGCCAGCAGGCGTGACAGATCAGAGGCCGGAATGCCGAAGGCGGCTGCAAGTGCCGCGGCGCCGTCCCGCAGGTCTCGGCCGGCAAGACCGACTGGGTCTGGCGGGAACCAGCTCAGGCTTGGGTGGGGGTTGCGGCCCGGGCGGAACTGCTGCTCGTAGAAGGTCGGCGCCAGACGGGTCTCGCCTTCGGACTGATCCACGCGGCGAGCGGCTCCGGTCGGATGCCAAAAGCTGGTCAGCCGTACCGGGTCCGCGAGCAGGACAAGCGTGGCGCAGAGCGAGACCCAATCCGCTTCCGCATGGGCACCCAGCCGCTCGCGCAGCACCAGGCAGCGTGCCAGGGCGTCGAGAAACACCGCGTTCGGCTCGCTCGCGCCCAGGGCCGTCAGAGCCAGGTCCAGCTGGCGGAACGAGAGCCCGCAGCGGCGCGACAGCCGCACCAGCCGCGCGATGCGGAGCAACCCGGCCTGGTCCAGACCGTCCAGCCGCAGCCAGCGGGTGCGGCAGGTGGCTGGCTCGTCGTCCAGTGTCGACACCATGGCGATGGTGCGCCGATCCCCGGCGGTTTGAGGCGGATTGACATAGTGCGTGTCCAGAAGGGCCAGCACCTCGTCCATCGCGAGCTGACCGCGATCGAGCAGCAGGTCGAGCCGACCCGCCAGAAGCGCAACCCAGTCGCCTGCGGTAATTGGCGTGGTGCGGTCGGCCGGGTCCGGCACCGGATCGGCCGCCGAGGCACTGGCCGCGGCAAAGCCCCAATGCAACCAGGGGGCGGCGAGCTGGACATCCGGACCGGCAGGAGTCTGGGTCCAGGTCACCAGGTCGAAGTCGAGGCTGCCCAGGCCGAGGCGTTCCAGTGCAACGTCCCGCCGGGCCCGCCGTTCCGGGGCTGAGCCGGGGGCGAAGCCCTCCAGCACTGCCGCCAGGCTGGTTTGCTGGGCAGCGAGCCCAAGCCGAGCCTCCAGAAGGGGGCGTTCGAAGGGCAGCGACCAGGGATAGAAGGCTTCAGCCAACCGCTGGTAGGCCAGGGCATTGACGTATTGCGGGCTCAAGAACCGCTCGCTGGACGGGCCGCGTGTGTTGCGGCCGCGGCTTGCGATCTCCAGGGTGTTCGCGGCAGTGCGGCGGATGCGGTACGTCGCGAGCCGGTCCTCGACCCGCCAGGACGGCTCGGCGCCGACCAGGGGCTGGCCATCGGTGGCACCGTGCAGGGTCGCCTCGGGACTGATGGCAAAGGCGGCGTTGGCGCCTGTCAAACCCAGGGCCGCGTTCATCTGATTGCGCAGTGCCGCGTCGAGCACCGCGCCCCCGGGGGCATCTGGCAGAGGACCGGCCATGACTGCCGGGGCGAAAGCCGGCAGAGGGGCCACCGCGTCCTCCAGCACCTCATTGACGAGATCGATATAGGGCAGGACGGTATCGGTGTTCTCGCAGGTCAGCTCGATCTCGGCGAGGTCCGGCCGCCGCCCGGCGCGCAGCAGCACGTCGCGGGCGTTGGTGCCGCTACGACTCGAACGGCGGCGCAGGAACTCCAGCACATCCACCAGATAGGCGCCGGGGCCAGTGATCGAGGCACAGTGCCGACAGGCGCAGCCATCCTCGGCACCGAAGAGCGTGGCCCAGTCCGGGAAGGCGGGCAGCTCGGTCGCACCGCCCGCGGGCATGACCGCGATTTGATTGGCAGGTTGGGCCGTCGCCTCCAGCAACAGCTCGGCAGCGCCAAGGGCGACAGCTCCCGCCTGGGCGTGGGCGGTCAGCGCCAAGGTATGGCTGCCGAAGGTCTCGCCGTAGCGGGAAGCGAAGGCCGTCGGGCCGCTCGCGGCGATGTCACGGGCCGAACCGATGCCGTCACGGACCAGTGCCAGGGCCGGCTCGGTGCGGCGGGCGACGCGGGCGACGCGACTCAACGACGCCAGCGTCCGCATGGCCTGAGGATCGGCAAGCAGAGGTGCGGACGCGCCTGGGTGCGCGCGCACCCAGGCGCCGACCTGGTTGGCGTTGAGATGAAACCCTTCGGCACCGTCAAGAAACGTCGCGATCGCCGGCGCCCCCGGCAGTGTGCTGGCCGCGATGCGATGGCGGGCGTAGGCGGTCGGCGCCATCGCCTCAACGACCCGATCAAGCCCGCGCGCATAGCCGAGCCGAGCGGACTTGCGGACTGCATCGTCGGCGTCCTCGGCAAGACCGGGTGCGTCCACGCCCGCGTCCGTCAGGCGCGTCATCCAATCGTCGACGGTCCAGGCGGCAAGCGCGGTCAGGTCTTTGATTTCACCGCCGTCGTGCAGATCCTGCAGCATGGCGACGGCTTTGGGCTGGGCGCCCACCAGGGCCGCGGCGCCGAGGGCGAAGCGCAGACGTGGGGCCGACTCCTTCAGGGCGGTGTCGGTCTCCACTGCCTGCCACAGAGCCTCCGCATCGTCGCCTCGATTCGCCGCGAGGTCGAAGAAACGTCGGGCGCCATCCTCCCCTGCTGCTGCTTCGGCGATCTGCCCGAGAGGGGTCTTGACCAGCGCGGCGACACCGGCCTCCTTCATCGCACTGCCGGCAAAGCCCAGGGCTATTTTCAGTTGCTCAGCAGCCCGCGCCGTGACGGTGCCCCGCTCCACGGCCAGGGCCACCTGTTCGGCCAGCTGCGCTTCGGGCGCCTGGGTCAGGGGCACCAGGCCAAAGGGTACGCCGAGGCTGCCGAGACCGTAGGCCAGCTCGGCGCCGATCTGTCCGTCGCTGTCGCGCTCCAGGCGCAGCGCCGCGGCGAGCAGCGCGATCTTCTCCACGGGGTGGCCGGTCTCGCCGGCTAGCAGGCTCGCGTCTGGCTGCGATGCGGTCTCGGTCAAATCGGCCGGTTCCAGACCGGCCGCCTCGGCGATGGCGGAGAGATCCCTCTGGACCCGCTCGAAGTCGCTGCTGCCGTCCAGTTCGCTCGCCTGTACGACCAGGTCCAGACCCTCCACCCGCGGTGGCGCGGTGCGCACCAATGGCGAGTCGGCGAGCCGCTCCTTCCCAAGGAACAGGGCTACCCGCAGATTGAGCCGGCCTTCGTGCCGGGCCAGGGCCTCGTCGCAGTCATAGAGGATGCGATAGCGCCCGCCCGCTCCGGTCACGTCCTCGCCCAGAGTCTCGCTGGCAGCACCCGGGCGCACCAGCTCCAGTCGGACCGGATAGCCCTGCCGGCCGCGCCCGCGCCGATCCATGACCGTCCCGCTCACCCAGGACAGCGATGGCTTGGTGGCCGGCAGCTCCGAGGTCACGCGGATCAAGACCGCTTCATCCCGCGGCTGAAAGTTGCGCAGCACCCCGTCGCCCGCCGCCCTGTCCTCCACCTGGTGTTGCAGCGGGATTCCAGCGAGGAAGACGCGGAAGTAGATGTCCGGCCCCCGCTCGCCTGGATGCTCGGAGAAGTCCGACGTCAGGAAGCGGATGGTCGCCAGGCCCCGCTCGTCGGTGCTGGCGCTACCCAGCGGATCGTCCGGGGACTTGGGGTCCTGATCGAAGGCGGCGACACGTACTCCCGGCAACGGCTGGCCGGTGGCATCCATCACCAGCACTTGCACCCGATAGTCCGCATCTGAAGGCACTTTTTGGTATCGCCCCTACGAGGTGTGTAAACGCGCAGGTCCCGTGACCCTTGAGCCTGCTCAGAGTGGGTATCAGGGCAGCACGTGGTTGCTGCCGTGGAGACGACGAACCATCCCCACAGGTAAACCTTGGATCAGAACCACCGAATCACCACCTCTGCAGTTCAGAATTCGTAACGTCGTTTGCGTCGTGCGCTGGTGGCAGTCCTGGCGGCAGTGCTCCATTGTTGGCTGATAGGAAGTGAGGCTTACTGGCGAAGATGCAGCCGCTAAGCTCAGTCTTTGCGTGATGATTGTTGTGCTGCCGCCTGAAGCAGCTCCCGGGTCTCGATGTGACTGGCAAGGGAGAGGGCCTGCGGCAGGAGCAACCAGCGATGGCGTCGATGTCGGTCCCTGCGACGGCCGTGGCCGACGGCCTGCATGCCATAGATCCGCACGGTGATCAACGACCCCCTGTCGCTGTAGCTCACATCCCTCAGCTCGCCCGCGATGCGGGCCCACACGCCGGTTTCCTCATGCACCTCACGCACGGCGGTTTCCCGCGGGTGTTCCGGCGATTCGATGTGTCCCTTGGGCAGCACCCATTGCGACGGGTCGTCGGAGGCTTCCACCAGCAGGAAGCGGGTGCTGGGGCCATGGCCGCGCATCACCACGCCACCTGCATGGGTGGGGCTTCCCTGGGGCTGCTGGTCTGGTGCCGCGAAACTCAGCTGCCCTTGCCTGGCTACGAGGGTGAGCACCGACCAATAGGCCTGATTGGTGGCTTTCCAGCGCTGCTCCATGTAGCGCCAGAGGGCAAGGAGCAACAGCCCAGCGGTTCCGAACGCCAGCAGGGGTGAACCGGGGTGATGCCAGGGCCAGGTGATGAGCACAACGGCCAGCACCACCACAAAGGAACGAAAGAACTTGGAATCCGCCTCGAGGCGTTGAACAGCTTGGAGACTCGCCTGACTCTCGTCATTAAGCCACACCTTGCACCACTGGAAGGTGTTCACCGCCCGATCGGCCTGCAGTGGTGAGAGCAGGTGCTTCTTGACCTGATCGGCGCGGCGGAAGGCATGGTTGGATTCGCTCCGGAACACGGCCCACACGCCAAGGCGGAGGGGCCAGGGCAACAACTTGCCACGAAGGGCCAGGCGCCGGATCTGCACATTGAGGGTGTATCCCCGGGCCCAGTCGTAGAACTCGTCCAGCCAGGAGCCGAGCAGAAAGACCAGGTGGCCGAAGAGATAGCTCGCGAAGAGGAAGGCGGCCCAGGCCTGTGCGCCCGCGAGCTGGGTATAGCGATCTCCCAGAACGACTGGGCCCACCTCACCCATCAGCAGATAGGTGAGCACCGCGCCCGGCAGCAGGATGGAGAAGACATCCATCAGGCCGATGAAGAGTTTCTGGGGTTCAAAGTTCATGGTTTAGTGATTTCGATTACCCTAGCGGCCGGTTTCTTGCCGTACATTGTACACTTGAGGATCATCTTCAGGCCGTCTACTAATTTGTTGGTATTCGAAGTCTCTCGCCTGGAAAAATTAGGTCAGGATTCCCACTCCTTAGGCTCTGTCGGTTGGCTTCCCATATCTTTGTCCATTGCTTCGGATCTCCGTATTCTTTCTTGGCAATTGATGATAAGGACTGACCCTCGCTCACAAAGAGCTCTTTATCTCTTGGGGATTCTCCAACTATTGTAATCTCTGGTAGTGTGGTGATTTCCGGTAGTCGACTCAGGCTATAATTCTCTTCGAGTAATTCTTGAAATTTTGCTTTATCTCCAGCCAAGAATGCCGAGAGAACTGCAGACGTAACTTTTTCAGCTCTCTGCGTACCAGGATATTTATCCTGATATGTGCTCCAATTCTCTGGGTTTACCCCTTTAGGGGGGGCCTCAAGTTCCTTATGTTCCTTAGCGTTCTGTTTTGAATAATCCTTGAATTCATTAATTGTTCCATTGTTATCGCGAGACACGTGAGCCGGAGACCAAGAGTCTTGAAGCATATGAAATAAGTTACCTAATAATCGTCCAGAGGTTTGAGGCTCTGTTCCTTTAGCGTCAAGTGCTTTGCTGAACCACATGTTAGCTTGCGCAAGGATCTGTTCTCTAACTGCCTCTCTCCCCGTGGCACCTGGGGGAGTCATCGAATGCCAAAACTGATTTTCGCCATAATGCGATTTATAAGTAAGGCTTTTCTTATCTTCTGGAGTTGATTTTCCAGCTTCGGCTCTATCTGTGACCCCCTTGAGTTGCAACAATCCTTCGGGTATATCAATCTGGCGAACACCATCAATGAGCGAGGTTCGAAAGGATTCGGCGCCTTTCCCAAAAGTGCTCTCAATGGCGGATCTATTCTCTTGAAGTGCCTGCCGAGTTATAGTCTCGTGAACTTCGTCCCACCTTAAAGGAAAGTTTCCGCCTTTATCTGTATATGTAACTGGATTATCTCTTGAGTACTGGTAAGCATTAATGCCCCCGTTTAATCCCCATGGATCGGTGCTCATCCATTTCCCCAGCCAAGTCATATAATACCTTTGATTGTGGTAATTAAGCCCCGTCTCCTCATCCCGTTCCTTCCCTGTATATCGATACCGCTTCTCCGTCTCAGTCTGGCTGCGCACGGCCTGGTAGGTCGAACTGCCGTAAGGCGTATATTCCTCGTAGGAAATAATCTGCGCCAGCTCGTCCAACTCCAGGCTGGCCGAGCCGAGGTGATTGCCGAACTGGTAGCGAATCAGCTGTCGTGGTGCTTGGTCGTTGCCCGCCGTGTCGAGCGTACGCGTCTCCACCAAAGCGATGCGCTGCTTGTCGTCCATCAGTTGCAGGTTCTCGCGCTCCAGCGTGGCGGTGTTCGCGCCGATAGGGCCGCCGTGCTTTCGAAAGATCTCAAAACCACCAACGTAGATGCGTTCTTCGGTGAGGCCCGGCGCCTTCTCAACAACCTTGCGGACGCGTTGGCCTGAGGCGTCGTAGACATACCAGGCCGCGCCGCCACCGCCCAGGTCGGTCTGGCACAGCTGGTCCTTGTAGTCCCAGTGCATGTTCTGGCTGGGCAGCCCCCCGCCCAGGTGCGGCATGCGCACCATGTTGCCGTGGGTGTCGTGCTGGTAGGGCTCGACCTGTGGCGGGTTGGCGCCGTTCGGGTTCAGCGTGGTGCGGGTGAGGCGGTTGCTGGTCTTGAGCGGCGCGCCGCCGCTACGATCTTTAATCAGGCTGGCTTCGAGGTATTCGTAGGCGCGCGTCCAGCCAGCCTGTGCCGGGTTGCTGCTGCGGTGCTGCATCTGCAGGAAGTTGCCGACGGCGTCGTACACGTAACGCTCGATGTACGTGCCCATGGCGTTGCCGTCGTTGGGGGCGAAGCGACCCATCGCATCGGCGCTCAGTAGTCCTACGCGGCCAGAATCGTTGTGCGAATGAGCGATCGGTGCACCGCCTTGGCCCAGATGCTCGCGGCCGCTGGCCTGAATCAGCCGGTAGAGCGCGTCGTAGGTGTAGTCGTTGCTCGGCTCGACGCGCTTGTTCCTGAAGTAAATCGTCTGCTGCGCATCGTCCTGGATGTGGGTGATGTTGCCGGCGGGGTCGTAGGTGTAGTGCAGGTTTTGCAAGCCGCAGCCCTTGCCTGCGGGCAACTGCTCGGGTGCGGCAATGGTGGCCGGCGGTGGGTTTGGGTTCTCGCAGTCGTCCGTGAAGGCCACGCCCTGGGACGTCAAAGGGTCCACGCCCCGGCGGGTGTACAAGTGCCTCAGGCGGAAGGTGTCGCGGTCGTAGGCATAGGTGGTGCGGATGACGGTCGCGTCCCGGGTCTTGTAGTCGATGAGAGTTCGCTGGCCTTTGGCGTCGTAGTCGATATCGGCCACGCCGACCGGCGACGGTGCCTCGACGGCCGGGTCGAGCAGGCCGGCAGGCTCAGCGGCGCGTTCGAGCCACACATCCACTCGCTCCAGCAGGTTGGCCTCGTTGAAGACGGGCTGGATGACGTTGAACGTGTTCGGGCGCTGGGCGCGGGTCAGGCTGCTGTGAGGCGCGACGGACTGGATGGGGCGGTTGAGCGCGTCGTAGCGGGTGATGCCCTCGAAAAACTCGGCATCGAGTTGCTGCTCCGCTGGCAGCAGCCAGTCGGGAATCGCCTTGTAGTCGCTGACCAGGCGGCGGGTGCTTCGCAGCAGGTTGCCCTTGAAGTCGTGGGCCTCGATGGGGGTGCCATTGGCGGCAAGCCGGGCGTTGGTGGCCACACCTGCCGAGTCGGAGTGCCGGTAGATGCGAGTGCGCAGGTTGAGCGCTTCGGCGTTGGCGAGGCTTTCGCCGTATTCGATCCTGTCAACCAGAATGTCGCGGTTCAACGTGCGTGGGTCCGAAGCTGCTTCCCCATTGGCGATGGTGCCGCGCACGGTCTGCTCCAACGGACGGCGCAGCGCGTCGTAAGTGGTGGTGAAGTTGTGGCCGCGGCTGTCCCAGGCGCGGATGGGCTTGCCGGCCACGTCGTTCAACATCCAGCGTGCGCCGGCTTCCATGCTGAGCTGGTGGATGCGGCTGCCGAGCATGTCGTAGGCGTAGCGCATGACGATGCGCTCCTTGGCGTCGATGACGGCGCGTTGGTTGCCTTCGATGTCCAGCTCGACGCGGGTGGTGAAGCTCTCTTCAGTGCCGTCGAGGTCGTGGCCGGGGCAGACGACGCGGTTGCGCGCGACGGTCAGGAAGGGGCGACCCAGGGCGTCGAAGTGCGCAGTGGTGGGCGTGTCGGCATGGGCTTCGGCGCGCAGGGCGGCGTTGCGCTCGTCCTGCCCGAGGAGACCGCCGATGCGTTGGGCATGCCAGGTCTGCCAGGTGGCCGGCTGCGTCTTGAAGTATTCGGCAACGTATTCGGCAATGTTGGGGTCGGTGCGGGGGTCGCCGGTCTGCACATTCCTTGCCGCGGAGGTGTCGTTGAGGTCGTAGGTGGTCTGCTTCCAGGGGCCGAAGACGACCTTCTCGTACGTGTGGTTCGGATGCAGCGTCGCGATGACGCGCTCCGCCGAGTCGTAGAACAGCACCGGGCTGACGCCGACCTGTACTCCGAACTCGAATCCATGCGTGGCCGAGAAGAAGGGCTCGTACTGACGGACCGGCTTGCCCTTGTTGTTGAAGATGGTCCAGCCGCTGCCGACCCAGCGCGGGTTGACCACAAGGCCACCCTCCACAAGCGGTCCGGGCTCGGCCTGGATCTTCTTCTGGATCTCGCGGCCGAAGCCGTCGGAGTAGGAAAAGCTGAGCTGGATCTTCAGACCCTGCGGTGGCAAAGTGACGCTCGCATGGGTCTCACGGGCAAGCGTTGCGGCGCAGGCCGGTTGCCACTTGGTCGAGTCGCCGGGGTTGGCCTGCTGCGTGCGGCGAAAACGATCGAGGTCGTAGACGATGCGCGTGGTGGCATCGCTCAGCAACCCGGGGGCATTGGTGTGCGGGTCGGCCGCAGCGAAAAAGTTGTCGACTTGCGCCTGCGTGAGGTCGGCAACGAAGCCAGACAGCGTGTCGCCTTCGACAGGTGAGGGCAGCGGTTTGCCCATGACGGCCGTGCCGACCACCATGCCCAACGTGTCGAAGGCGACTTCGGTCTGATTGCGGTTCGGGTCGCTGACGAGACGCGGCTGCAGGACGCGGTAATCGTTTGCCTCCACGCTGACGCGGTTACCCAGGGCGTCGCGGGTTTCGACCATCAGCAGGTCGTTGTTGTCAAAGTCAACGAAGGTGTCCTGGCCGAAGGGGTCGCGGTAGCGTCGCGGCAGGAAGAAATGCAGCCGCGCCTGCGTGGATTCGGTGGCCGCGTTGTCAGCAGGATTCGTGCTGAAGAAGGACTGCCCTGAGGGAATCCACCAATGGTCGTCGGCATCACTCGCGGGGAAGCGCCCGTCGGTCTTGAGCGTCTGGCTTTGCAGGTAGCCGCCCCGGTTGCCGGCCTGTCCGCCAAGTACGGCCGAGGAGTTGGGAAGCAAGGCTTCGGGCGACTGGCCTGCAGGCGGGCGTTGGAACACCTCCTTGAGCAATCCGGGTGTGAAAGCAAGCTTGTAGCTTTCGCCAGGCAAGCCAAGCGACCGCAACTCCCCCAGCGGCAACAGGCTGGCCAGATCGTCGCGGCGGTAGAGCGTGCGCAGCCATTCGATGGGGCGGCGGCGTTCGTTGCCGGCGGCGGTCGCCTCGTAGGCGACCTCAGGCCCAGCGAACTTGTGCCGCAGGCGCCCGGGGGCACCAGGGTCTGGCTCGACGAAGTCTGAAGCCTGGAAGCGCAGAACAAGATTTGCAGGCCCGGTGGCGGGTCCTGTGGCTGTGTAGTCGGTCAGCTCGAAGGTGAGCGCCTCGCAGGGCAGCGGGTTGCGGTGCGTGTCGGGCGATTCGATCGCGTTGGTGACGCGGTTTTCGGTGTAGGTAAGCAGTGGCGTGGTCTGCTTGGCTTGATCGCCTGCCTGCAGCCCCGTGAGACCGGGGTTGGGCACCAGCTGGACCTTCCCTTGTTTGTCGACGACGCGAATCTGCGAACGACGCCCGTAGCCGATGGCGCCTTGCTTGAGCACGTTGCCGTAGGCATCGACCTCCAGCGTCAGCGCGTGCTGGATGCGCGGATCCGCTGGGTTGCGCTCGTAGTGGTAGCTGATCGCCTCGCGCGCATGCGTGAAGAAGACGGCATGACGGTTGGCCCCACGGGGCTGCAAGGCGCGAATGGTGAAGTTCTGTTCGGTGACGGTGTAGAGCGTCTGGGCGCGTTCGACCTGTTCCGGCGTGGCGCTCGGGCCGGCGTCATCGGCGTAGACCTCCTGGCGCAACATCGAGCCCTTGAGGGCACGGCAGGCTTCTCGCTCTTCTTCCAGGCTCAGGCCTGCAGGGAGTTCCGTGTCCGGCAGCAGCAGGTCCCGCGCTTCGGTGTCGGTAAGGCCAGGTTCGCGGAAGTACTCGCCTTGGTCGGTGGCATTCAGCAGGCCGGCGAAGTAGTCGGAGACGTGATCGCTGCTGAGATACACGCCGGTGTGGAACCAGGTCTTGGTATGGACCGGCGGAACGTGCGATGCCGCAGCGATGTTGTCTGCTGGCACACTGCCATCGGCCAGAGCCGCGAACTGTTCGGTATCCCACTGCTCCACCATCCCGAAGCCGCGGAATTCCCGCTCCTCGCCATCGAAGTAGCCGTGGTGGTAGGCATAGCGTCTCACGAAGCGGTTGCGGCTGATGTGGTCGATCGTTTCCACCCGCTCCACCACCTGCACCGGGAACGGCAGCCGGGTGATCCAGGCTTTGCCGTCGTACTTGTCCTGGAGGTAGAACCGCAGTGAGGAGCAGTAGCTCACCCGCGTTTCTGCGCCCAGGTTGTTGATCGTGGTGGTGAGCAGATGGGGCTTCCCCTCTGCCATCAGCTGCACATAACGCATCTGCCGCCCGTTGTCGCCCGCCAGTGGCGACGACCACACCAGGCAGGCGGTCCCATTGCCCAGCAGATCAAGGGTCGTCACCTGGGCGACGTTGTGAATCGGCGGGAACGCCGGCACCGGCACCATGGTGCTCCAGCCATTCCCCGCCTGGTTGAAATACAGCCGCACCCCCTCCTGGTGCAGATAGATCAGGTCGGTGGTGCCACTCCCGTCGATGTCGGCCAGCAGCAGCCGTTTCGGATCGAACAGCTCTGGATGGTCGAACACTGGCGAGTTGTCCATCGACACCTTGGCCCCGAAGCGGCCATAGCCCAGGTTCGGCCAGTAGCAGATGTCGTTGCCGTGCAATCCGGCGCGGACCCGCACCACATCCGTGAGCCCGTCGCCGCTCATGTCGGCTAGGTGGATGCTTTCGGTGCCATCGGCGAACACCACCCGAGGCCCCTTCTCCTCATCCCAGGGCAACGGCAGCCGCTGCGCTCCAGCAAAGCCCTCCTCCTCCAAGGAGCGGTGCCAGACGAACACATCGCCTTCGCTGATCAACAGATCGGCATGGCCGTCGCCATCGAGGTCGATGAAGCGCAGGTTGGGATCCTGGAAATTGACGTTCGGCAGCTGGCGGAAGGGCCGGAACGGCTGCCAGCCCTCGGCCTCGTCATGCTCATAGAGCCCTGGTGCCGGGCCACTGAAGCTCGCCACATCCGGCAGGCCATCACCGGCAAGATCGAGGATCTGCGCGCCTGCCACCAGGCTCACGTTGGGCCGGCAGGCCACGAGCTCCAGCGGCGCGAAGGTGGCAACGTCCACCTTGTGGTCAGCCCGCAGCAACTGGCTGATCGGGCTGAGATTGCGCTTGTAGAACCACTGTCCCGCCTGCTCGCTCAGGATCCCCGGCAGGCCTTCCCCGTGAAGGTCCACCCAGCGGTAGCTGCTGCCATCGAGGCCCACTGGCAGGTTCTGCAGGCTGCGGGGATCCACCTCCTCCACCGTTGTGCCCAGCTCCGGCTGGCTGTAGCGGAACTCCACAGGCGGCAGGCGGCGGCGGGTGATGGTGCCGTTCTCCTGCTTCCAGCCCGTCTGCAGCACCTGGCTGAGGAAGCTGTAGATCGGCTTGCTGGCCAGGGTGGGATCGAGCTCGTCGTCGTAGGTGAAGTCGGTGCTGCGCACCACGCCCTCGTACCCCTGCGGGCCGGGGATGTGGTGCAGCATCAGCACCCTCTCACAGCGGCGGCAGGTGCGCACCTCAAAGCCGGAGCGGTAGCTGGAGAAGGCATCCGGCCGGTAGAACCACGGCTGCTCTGCTGTGCCGGTGGGGTCGGCGTCGTTCAGCTCGCCGTAATCGAAGCGAACTTCAAACAGCCAGTCGGCGGCGGTGTCGATGGGGGGGGAGGGCAGATCACTCAGGCGCCGCGGGCGGCGGCCCTGGGCATCCAGCAGCGGGATGCGGTTGCCGTAGAAGATGCGTTGCAGGTACCGCTGGGCCGTACGGCGAGGGTCGTTGGCGGCTCCCCGGTTGCGCTGGTGCAGCTTTCGATAGGGATCGTCCTGGCCGGGCCGCAGGGTAAGGGTGCCATCCTCCGCCTTGTAGAGATAACGGATGGCATTGCCTTTATCGTCGCGGCTTTCGCAGATCAGCCAGCTTAAGATCCGCTCCGGATCCTGCGGGTCGGCAATGCGTGAACTGGCATCGGCGCCGTAGATCGTGAGGATGTTGTCCTTGGAAATCGAGCGCCAGTGCACATCTGCGCGCTGTTCGGCCTGCGGACGCGGGTCGCTGGTGGTGGGGATCCTCTGCCAGCGCTCGATGCGGGCGAACAGACCCTCGATCCGCGGCCGGTAGCGGCGCACCAGGTAGCCGTCGATCGTGTCCTCGTGGATCACGTACTGGTCGTTCCCATCCAGGACCCAGTGATCCACCGGATCACGATGGAGACCATGGCCGGGCGGCAGGCTTGCCAGCCAGCTCCCGTCATCGTCCTTGCGAAACACCGGCACCAGGTCTTCCGCGCCCGAGAGCACGAACATATCGGCGTCAGCCGGGGCGCTGCTCCAGTCGCGGTAGCGCGGCAGGCCCTTGTCGGTCTTGCGGGTGATCGCCGGCAACGACAGGCTCCAACCGAAGCCGAAGGGGCCGTTGCCGGCGCCGGAGTCGTAGCTGAGGCTGATCTGGGGACCGAAACCGCTGCGGCCCGGGCTGGTGGCAATCGGCACCGTCATCGAGCCGGTGCCCGTGACGGGATTGGCGGCGAACTTCTCCCCCATCCCACGGATGGCCCCACCGCCCTTGGGAAGGCTGATGGCGGGGGGCTGGATCAGTGGGCTCTGGGCCTGGCTGGTGCTGGCTTCAGGCGAGCCTTGGCCACCCCAACCACCCCCCTGCGACCCAGCCGATGGGGCTCCGCCCGTTGATCCTTGGTGGCTTGGTCCTGAAGGGGGGGGCGGCGCCATTCGCCACTCAGGCGAGAAACCATTGCCCCTTTATGGCGACAGTGCAGCCATGGCGCCACGGGATTTACAAATCTTTCCTGTTGAGCCACAAGATCACTGATTTGTATTCAGGCTCTGGGCGGGTCCATGTCTCAAAGCTATTTAAAACGGATCATCGTGGATCAACTAACTCTCACGCCTATTGGCCGAAAACATACCTCAAGGCAAGGCCTCCGAACGCTTGCCATCACCTGGCCGCAGTGAGCTGGGGGGCAAACAAGAATCATTTGG
>CAYHCE010000047.1:0-20829 GCA_964355015.1 uncultured bacterium
GCCGGCTGCCGCTCACCAGCCGCGAGGCCCCGGCCCCCACGCCGTCGGCGTCGATCGCGGCATGGGCTGCGGCCTTCAGGCGCGGGTGGCCGCTCAGACCCAGGTAATCATTACTGCTCAGGTCGCGCAGGACGGCGGCCTCCGGTTCGGCCGCTCCGGGCGGGCCGGTGGCCGCCAGGGTTGCCGCTCCGCGCGGGGAGAAGCAGCGCAGCCGGCGGCGCTGCGCGTCAGGAAGCTGCTGCAGCGCCTGGCGCAGGGGGGCGAGGGGATCGGCGGCCACGGGACGGGCGCCGCGGGGAGCGGCTGGGTGTGGCGGCAGTCTGCCCAACCGTGTCGAACGGGTGGCGTGGGCGGCTGCCCATAGGATTCATGGATGCGAACCGTCGGCACCGACGCACCCCCTGCCACGGCTGCGGTGCCACCCCTCGACCAGTTGTTCCCATTCCCGCTCGATCCCTTCCAGCTGGAGGCGATCGACGCGCTGAACCAGGGCCATTCCGTGGTGGTGAGCGCCCCCACCGGCTCGGGCAAGACGCTGGTGGGCGAATACGCCATCCACCGGGCGCTGGCACACGGCCAGAAGGTGTTCTACACCACGCCGCTGAAGGCGCTCTCGAACCAGAAGCTGCGCGACTTCCGCCACCAGTTCGGCTCCGACAAGGTGGGCCTGATGACCGGCGATCTGAGCGTCAACCGGGAGGCACAGATCGTGGTGATGACCACGGAGATCTTCCGCAACATGCTCTACGCGGAGGTGGATCGGGGCGACGATCCCCTCGCCGATGTGGAGGCGGTGGTGCTCGACGAGTGTCACTACATGAACGACAGCCAGCGGGGCACCGTCTGGGAGGAGTCGATCATCCATTGCCCGCCGCCGGTGCAGCTGGTGGCGCTCTCGGCAACGGTGGCCAATGCCGGCCAGCTCACCGACTGGATCGAGCGCGTGCATGGCCCCACCACGCTGGTGCTGAGCGACCACCGGCCGGTGCCGCTCGCCTTCAGCTTCTGCAGCGCCAAGGGCCTCCATCCCCTGCTCAATGACGAGGGCACGGGGCTGCATCCCAACTGCAAGGTGTGGCGGGCCCCCAAGGGTGACAAGCGCAAGGGCAGAACCCCCAAGCCCCCCCAGCCGGAGGCGGCGCCACTGCCGTTCGTGGTGGCCCAGATGGCCGAGCGCGACATGCTGCCGGCCATCTACTTCATCTTCAGCCGTCGCAGCTGCGACAAGGCGGTGCGGGATCTGGGGCGGGTCTGCCTGGTGAATCCGCAGGAGCAGGCGGTGATCATCCAGCGGCTCGACAGCTTTGTGGCGGCCACGCCGGAGGCGGTGCGCGAGGGCGGCCACGCCGAGGCCCTCACCCGTGGCATCGCCGCTCACCATGCCGGCGTGCTGCCGGCCTGGAAGGAGCTGATCGAGGAGCTGTTCCAGCAGGGCCTGATCAAGGTGGTCTTCGCCACCGAGACCCTGGCGGCTGGCATCAACATGCCGGCCCGCACAACGGTGATCTCGGCCCTCTCCAAACGCACCGAACGGGGCCACCGGCCGCTGATGGGCAGCGAGTTCCTGCAGATGGCAGGTCGCGCCGGCCGCCGCGGGCTCGACGTACAGGGCTATGTCGTCACGGTGCAGGGGCGGTTCGAGGGGGTGCGGGAGGCCGGCCAGCTGGCCACCAGCCCCGCCGATCCGCTCGTGAGCCAGTTCACCCCCAGCTACGGCATGGTGCTGAACCTGCTGCAGCGTCATGATCTGGCCAAGGCCAAGCAGCTGGTGGAGCGCAGCTTCGGCCGCTATCTCGCCACGCTGGATCTGGCGGAGGACGAGGCCCGCATCGCCGCCCTGAGGGCCCAGCTCGACAGCCTGGCCGGCCCGACCGCCGACATCCCCTGGGACGACTTCGAGGCCTACGAGAAGCAGCGCGAACGCCTGCGCGAGGAGCGCCGCATCCTGCGGATCCTGCAGCAGCAGGCCGAGGAAACCCTGGCGCACGAGCTCACCCTGGCGCTGCAGTTCGCCAGCGAGGGCAGCCTGGTCAGCCTCAAGGCACCCCAGCTGCGGGGCCGGGTGACACCGGCGGTGATCGTCGAGAAGCAGAAGGGGCCGGGCCAGTTCCCCCTGCTGCTCTGCCTCACCGACGAGAACGTCTGGATCCTGTTGCCCTGCAACGCTGTGGTGAGCCTGCATGCCGAGCTCAGCTGCCTGCAGGTGGAGTCGATCCCGCCCCCGGAACTGCAGCATGCCGGTGAGCTGCGTCACGGCGATCAGGCCAGCGGCGGCCTGGCCCTGGCGGTGGCTTCGATGGCTCGCCGCCATGACATGCAGACTCCCCAGTACGATCTGGCCGGCGAGGTGCGCGGCCAGGCGGAGCTGGTTCAGCGGCTTGAGCAGGAGCTGGAGCGGCATCCGGCCCATCGCTGGGGCGACCGCCCCCAGCTCAAGAAGCAGCGCCGCCGCATGGAGGAACTCGACGCCGAGATCGAGGAGCGGCAGCGGTTGCTGCACCACCGTGCCAACCGCCACTGGGACACCTTCCTGGCCCTGATCGACATCCTGCGTGCCTTCGGCGCCCTGGCCGGACCCGATGGACTGCAGCCCACCGAAGTGGGCCGCACCGTGGCGGCCCTGCGTGGCGACAACGAACTCTGGCTCGGGCTGGCTCTGATGAGCGGCCACCTCGACGAACTCGATCCCGCCGAGCTGGCAGGGGTGTTCGAAGCGATCAGCACCGAGGTGAACCGGCCCGATCTCTGGAGCGGCTTCCCGCCGCCGCCGAAGGCGGAGGAGGCCCTGCACGATCTCGGCGGTCTGCGCCGCGAGCTGCTGCGCCAGCAGGAGCGGGCCCACGTGGTGGTGCCGGCCTGGTGGGAGCCGGAGCTGATGGGGCTGGTGCATGCCTGGGCGAAGGGCACCAGCTGGGGTGATGTGATCGCCAACACCTCCCTCGACGAGGGCGATGTGGTGCGGATCCTGCGCCGCACCGTTGACCTGCTGGCCCAGGTGCCTTACGCCGAGGCGATCAGCGAGCAGCTGCGCAGCCGGGCCCGCAAGGCCCTGCGGGCGATCAACCGCTTCCCGGTCTGCGAGATCGTCGATCTGCTGGCGGAGCCAGGCGTGGTGGTGGAGGTGCCGGATCCGGCCCTGGCGCGGCCGCCGAGCTGATTCCCATGGAGAGCCAGTCGGCCTAGGGGAGCCAGAGGGCCGCCAGCATCAGATCCCCAGCCGCTCCCAGATCACACCCAGCTGGGCCCGGTGCAGATCGGTGGCGAAGCAGTCGTCCAGCTGGGCCGTGGAGAGCCGCCCGATCACGTCGGGATCGGCGGCCAGGTTGGCGCGGAAATCGCCGCCTTCGCTGTTCCAGGCGGCATGGGCGTTGCGCTGCACGATGCGGTAGGACTCCTCCCGGCTCAGGCCGTTCTCCACCAGGGCCAGCAGCACCCGCTGGCTGAACACCACGCCGCCGTAGACGTTGAGGTTGCGGAGCATGTTGGCGGGATACACGCCCAGTCCCTGCACCACTTCGGTCATCTCCCGCAGGATGAAGTGCAGGGTGACGGAACAGTCGGGCAGCATCATCCGCTCCACCGAGCTGTGGCTGATGTCGCGCTCATGCCAGAGGGCCACATTCTCCAGGGCCGCCACGGTATAGCTGCGCAGCACCCTGGCCAGGCCGCTGATGCGCTCGCTGCGGATCGGATTGCGCTTGTGCGGCATCGCCGAGCTGCCCTTCTGGCCCTTGGCGAAGTTCTCCTCGACTTCCAGAACATCGGTGCGCTGCAGGTTGCGGATCTCGGTGGAGAACCGCTCCAGCGAGGCCCCGATCAGGGCCAGGGTCTGGATGTACTCGGCGTGCCGGTCTCGCCCGATCACCTGGGTGCTGGCCGTGTCGGGCACCAGGCCGAGGCGGGCGCAGGTGAGAGCCTCCACCTGGGGATCGGTGTTGGCGTAGGTGCCCATGGCGCCGCTCACCTGGCCCACGGCCACCACCGTTTCCAGCCGCGCCAGCCGCTCCCGGTTGCGCTCGGTTTCGGCCAGCCAGCCCGCCACCTTGAAGCCGAAGGTGATCGGTTCGCCGTGGATGGCATGGGAGCGGCCGATCATCACCGTGTCCCTGTGCTGCCGGGCCAGCTGCCGCAGGGCTTCGGCGAGCCGATCGAGCTCCTGGCGCAGCACGGCCACCGAGGCCTTGAGCTGCAGGGCCAGGCCGGTGTCGAGCACATCCGAGCTGGTCAGGCCCACGTGGATGTAGCGGCCCGCATCCCCCACGTGTTCGTTCACGTTGGTGAGGAAGGCGATCACGTCGTGGCGCACCTCCGCTTCGATCTCGAGGATGCGGGGCACCTCAAAGCCGGCTTTCGCCCTGATCTCGGCCATGGCTTCGGCCGGGATCCTGCCGAGTTGGCAGTTGGCCTCGCAGGCGGCGATCTCCACCTCCAGCCAGCTCTGGAACTTGGCCTCTTCACTCCAGAGGCCGCCCATCTCGGGCAGGGTGTAACGCTCGATCAAGGGCCAGCGCGTGGCAACGTCATGGTCAATCTATGGGTCGACCCCGAGCACCTTGCCATGGCCCGAAAGCAGCGGCTCGATCAGCATCTGGTGGCGCTGGGCCTGGCGACCAGCCGCCAGCAGGCCCAGCAGCTGATCCGCGCCGGGCGGGTGCGCAGCGGCGATCGGGTGCTCGACAAGCCCGGCCTGGAGGTGGCCCCGGAACTGATCCCCCAGGTGGAGCGGCCGCCCCGCTTCGTATCCCGCGGCGGCGAGAAGCTGGCCGCCGCCCTGGCCGCCTTTGCGATCCCGCTGCGCGATCGGGTCTGCCTCGATGGCGGCATCTCCACCGGCGGCTTCACCGACTGCCTGCTGCAGCATGGAGCAGCGCGGGTGTACGGCATCGATGTGGGCTACGGCCAGACGGCCTGGAGCCTGCGCACCGATCCGCGGCTGGTGCTGCGCGAACGCACCAATCTGCGCCACCTGCTGCCCGAGGCGCTCTACGGCCCGGAGGATCCCTGGCCCGACCTGGCCGTGGCCGATGTGTCGTTCATCGCGCTGGCCCTGGTGCTGCCGGCCCTGCGTCGCCTGCTGCTGCCCGCCTGGGCGGAAGCCGTGCTGCTGGTCAAGCCCCAGTTCGAAGTGGGACGGCAGCGGGTGGGCAAGGGTGGGGTGGTGCGCGATCCTGCCGCCCATGCCGACGCGATCGGCGGGGTGATCGCCGCAGCCTTGCCTCTGGGCTGGCAGGCCATGGGGCTGGTCGCATCGCCGCTCACCGGGCCCGCCGGCAACCATGAGTACCTGCTCTGGCTGCGCCCCGTTCGGGCCTCCGGGGGGGGCGAGGACGAGGACTGCATCGCTGCGGGGGCGATCGACGCAGAGTGCATCAACAGGCTGGTGGCCCGAACCCTGGCCACCAGCTGAGCGGCAGCGAATGCCACATCAGGCGTGAATCGAGCCTGGCGCCGGTGGTTTCGCCGCTGGGGGTGGTGCCCGGGCCCTCGGCTCAGATCGCGGTGCTGTCGCGGTCGCCGGTGCGGATGCGGATGACGGTTTCCACCGTGCTGATGAAGATCTTGCCGTCGCCGATCTCCCCGGTGCGGGCCGCATCCTGGATGGCGGTCACCACGGTGTCGACGCGGTCGTCATCGACGACGACCTCGAGCTTCAGTTTCTGCAGGAATTCAACGGTGAACTCGGACCCCCGATAGCGTTCGACCTGACCCTTCTGCCTGCCGAAACCCCGCACCTCGCTCACCGTCATGCCGACGATGCCGGCATTGACAAGAGCCACCTTGACATCTTCAAGCTTGAAGGGGCGGATGATGGCCTCGACTTTTTTCATGGAGTCTCCAATGGTTCAGGTCAATTCTCTCAGGAAAGTTCGCTGAGAGGGAGGGGAATGTAGGGCGTGCGGTTGACGCGAAGACCAGCGGCCAAGGCGTCCTCGCAGAGGAGATCGGCAGAGGACAAAGCCACCTGAACACGACCAGCCGCAAGATGGGACCAGACGGCATCGTCGAAATGAGTCTGAAGCCACAGCATGCCAACGGCAGACTGCGGCTTCAGACGGTATCCGCCCTGAGTTCCGGCGAGAACGAGGTCCATAAGAAGACCCTGCGACTGGGGCCATTAGGCCCGAGTGTGCAGGGCTTCGACGTAGCGAATGATACGCCTCAGGTCGGTCGTCGGCATTCAGCCATTCAGGACCTGATGGGCGGCCGCCGCGCTCCGATGGTGGTAAGTGTGACCGCGGTACTGCAACTCAACCGCCGCATCGATCTCGGTGGGTTCGTGGCGGAGGGGCTCCCGGTAGTGGATACCGCGGTAGATGTGCTCGACCGGCTGGGTGCCGGGTTGGACAGGGTGGCTGGCGTCGTAGCGGACGCCTCGGTAGGTCAGATGGGTGCGGGTCATGAAGGAGTGGCCTCGAAGGGTCGGGTAGATGGGCCTCAGGCCCTGTGCCGCTTCGTGGGAAGGAGCGTTGCTTCGCCTCGCGGTGGGGCTACTTCCGACAGGGGGGCCGGGCTGGGCCCGGCACATGCCCAACGTTTTGTCCTTCCATTCCTTTGTAGCGCTCCAAGGCGCGGCGCGGCGAACAAGTCCGGCACGTCTTGCGCGAACTTCGTAAAGATCTGCCGCTCCCTACGATCGAGGCACGTCGCCGCCCTGCCCGTCCAATGTCCGCCACCTTCTCCAGCCCCGCCGAAGGCACCCGGACCCCCCACTACGGAGAACGCGCCATCGCGGCAGCGGGGCTGATCTGCTTCGATAACCCCCGGCCCGGCCGCTCCTATGAGGTGTCGATCGAGCTGCCTGAGTTCACCTGTAAATGTCCATTCTCCGGCTACCCGGATTTCGCCGTCCTGCGTCTGCTCTACCAGCCAGGCCCTCGGGTAATGGAACTCAAGGCCCTCAAGCTCTATGTCAACAGCTGGCGCGACCGCAGCATCTCGCATGAGGAGGTGGCCAACCGGATCGTGGACGATCTGGTGGCAGCGGCGGAACCCGTCTGGATCCAGCTGGAGGCCGATTTCAACCCGCGCGGCAACGTCCATACCGTGATCAGGGTCTGCCATGGCCAGCGTCAGCCCTGCTGAACCTGCCGGGCGTCAGCCGGGCTGAGCCGATGTCCGCCGGCTGGTCTCCAGGGCCCTGAGCAGACCCGGCAGTTCGCCGGCCAGGGCCGTGAGGTTGCGGTTGCACAGACCACCCAGATGCAGCTGGCCCCGTTCCGGTTCGGCGATAGCCCAGAGCTGGCGCGTGGCGATCAGGCTGAGCCCACCACCGAGCAGGGCGATCGCGAAGCCGCCGTACACCAGTGGCACGCCCGGATCCCGCTTGAGCAGAAGGCCGCTGGCGGGAAGCACGTCGACGATCCTCAGTGGCAGGCCGGCGATCTCCAGGGGCTCCCCCCCAGGAACGAGCTGCCCCAGGGAACGACCCTGGACGGAGAACACCTCGACCGGACCCTGTTCGCTGGTGAGGGTGAGCAGAACCGGCTCCGATCCATCCGGACGGGTGGGCAGGGCCAGCCCCCAGATCTGCTCGCCCAGTTCCGGCAGGCTCCGCAACGGCAGCTGCAGCAGCGGACTGCGGCCGATCTGCACCGTGATCGCAGCCAGGGCCCAGTCGGCCTGATACACGGTCATGCCGCGGAAGCGCAGCGGGTGGTTGACGCTGATCTCGGCCCGATCCAGGGGCAGATTTCTGGGGTCCACCAGCCGGAGGCCGGATCGGAACTGCTCGGGCCGGCCGGCCGGATCCCGTTCAATCCTGAAGCTGTCGATGGCCAGGGTCAGCTGGGTCCTGCCGCGGGAGTCGAGCAGTTCGAGCTCATGGCCCGGGGCCAGGAAGCGTTCCAGACGCTGTCCCCCGAGGGCTCCCCAGGCGGCTCCCACCATCAGCACCACCATGCCGGCGTGGACCAGCAAGGGACCCACCCGGCCGAGGATCCCGCGCCGTGCGGCGAGCCGGTCGTCCTCGCGCCGGATCGTCCAGCCCTGCCGCTGCAGCAGGTGTTCCAGGTTGCCCAGGTCGACGGCTGGATCCGGGCTGCTGAGGGTTTCCGCCAGGCTGAGTTTGCTGAGCTGACGCGGCGAGCGGTAGTCGATCCAGCGCAGGGCCGCCTGCAGCGCCGGCCACTGGCGTCGCCAGCTGCAGAGCACCAGCGAAAGACCCAGCCAGGCCAGCAGGCCCAGGAACCAGTTGCTGGCATAAACATGATCCAGATCCAGCCTCAGAATCCAGTCCCCGTCGAGGGCACCAAGCCAGGGATGGCCGTCGTAGAGCTGGTGGTAGAAGCTGCTGGCCTCCCGCTGGGGGATGGCGGTGCCGACGCCGCTGGCCACGGCGATCACGAGCAGCAGGCCGATGGCCAGCCGCAGATCGGAGATCCAGGCCGCCAGCCGATTCAGTCCGAGGCGCTGCCACCAGACCGGGTTGGGGTTCGCGCCGGGGCTGATCATGGCCAGCGCGCCAGCAGGGCCAGCCCACCACTGGCGATCAGCACGACACCGCTGAGGGGGGGGATCCAGCGGCTCAGGGCCCTCAGTGCGAGCAGGCGCTGCATCGAGGCTGCCGCGGTGCCGGCCAGGAGCAGGGGGATCACCTGGCCGGCACCGAAGCAGGTGAGCAGAATCATGCCCACCAAGGGCCTGCCTTGCTGGGCGATCCAGCCGAGCAGGACGGCGAGCACCGGTGTGGTGCAGGGGCTGGCCGCCAGCCCGAAGGCGGTTCCCGCGGCCAGCGGCGCCAGCGGGGCCGGCACACGGCGGCGCCAGAGATCGGGGTCGGGGCCGTTCGGCAGCGGTAGTCGCAGCAGGCCGAGCAGGTTGAGGCCCATCACCACGGCCAGCACGGCCACCACGGTGGGGATGATGCCCGGAACCTGGCCGTAGAGCCGGCCCAGGATCGAACTGGCTGCACCCAGCACAACCAGCGCCGCCACGATGCCGGCGGCGAAGCTCAGGCTGCGTTGCCAGGGGCGGCCGGAGCGGTCCGGGAAGCCGGCCATGTAGGCCATCGTGATCGGCAGCAGCGAGAGGGAGCAGGGCCCGAGGCTGGTCAGCAGACCGGCGCCGAACACGATCGCCAGGGTGAAGGGTCCAGGCGCAGAGAGGGAACTGGAAAGCAGGTGCTCGCTGGCGCGGGCAAGATCGCTGAGGTGCAGCCCGAGGCCGTTCATCCGTTCCTTGGCTTGCCAGGCGGTGGATGGATCAGCCTATCGGGGCAGGGTCGGAGCCGGATCCGATCGGTTCTCGCCTCGGACGGGTCGGGCGGTTGTCCCATCCCTTGGATTCCAGCGAGCAGCGGATCAGCAGGCCGGCGGTGAGCAGGCTTGCCAGCAGGGAGTTGCCCCCGTAGCTGATCAGCGGCAGGGGCAGGCCGGTGGTGGGCATGGAGCCGCTGGCCACGGCGATGTTGAGGATCGACTGTCCCACCAGCAGGCTGGTGGCACCGATCGCCACCAGCCGCTGCTGGTTGCTGCGGCAGCCCAGCGCCACCCGCAGCCCCACGAAGCCGAACAGCAGCAGGAACAGCAACAGCATCACGGAGCCCACGTAGCCGAACTCCTCGGCGAACACCGCGAAGATGAAGTCGGTGGACTGGATCGGCAGGTACTGCAGCTTCTGGGTGGAAAGGCCGTAGCCCTCTCCCAGCACCCCTCCCGAGCCGATCGCCAACAGGCTCTGCACCAGTTGATAGCCATCCCCCTGGGCGTCCCGCCATGGATTGAGGAAGGACACCACCCTCACCCTCTGGTAATCGTTGATCAGGATGCTGGCTGTCCCCAGCAGCCCACCGGCTCCAGCGGTGCCCAGCAGCAGCAGCAGCGGCAGGCCGGCGGCCAGGGCCATCATCCAGAGCAACAGGCCGGTGAGCGCGGCTGTGCTGAGGTTGGGCTGCTTGAGGATGAGCAGGAGCAGGGCGGCGAACGTGCCCAGCCAGAGCAGTTTCTGATCGATGCCGATCCGCTGCCAGTGGGCGAACAGGGAGGCTCCCTGCAGCACGACGAACGGCTTGACCAGTTCGGAGGGCTGGATCTGGATCGGCCCGATCACCAGCCAGCGGCTGGCTCCGTTCACGGTGCTGCCCGCCACCAGGGTGACGGCGATCAGCAGGCTGCCGATCAGCACGGCAGGACCAGCCAGCCGCAGCCAGCGTCGCAACTGGGTGCGCATCGCCAGCCAGAACAGCCCCCAGCCGGCGATCAGCCAGATCAGCTGACGCTTGAGATAGAAGGCCGGGTCCCCCATCTCCCGCGCCGCCACCCACCAGCTGGCCGAGGCCAGGATCAGCAGGCCGGCCACGCTCCAGATGGCGATCATCACCAGCAGCAGCCGGGCTTCGGCCGGCCAGTCCGCCCAGGCCAGCGGTGTGCCTCCGGCACCGCTCTCTCCACCGCTCGCGTCGACATGGCCGGCCGGATTCCGGGTCCGGCTGCGTCGGGTCATCGGACCGGGCAAGTGGGCCTCTGCGGTGGGGGATAGTCCATTGAGCCGTGCCGGGGAGGCTTTCGTGAGGGGGCGGGGGACAAAAAAAAGCCCGGCTGATGCCGGGCCTGAAGAAGGAGGAACAACGCTGGTCGCAGGAAGGGGGTGGCGCAGCGAGTTGCCGATCAGTTGCCGACGTTGACCTGACGACGACCGGTGACAAGCTCCACCTTGAGAATCTTGCCCCCCTGCTTCATGATCCGCTGCTGTTCGGCGAACCAGCTCTTGTAGGGCACCCACTTGGTGAAGAAGGTGTTCTGCAGTTCCCGCTGGGTGCGGACCTTCTCAGGGCAGGGTACGCAGGCCGTGATCTTGAACAGGCGCATGTGGTGATCCTCGCTGGGTTGGCGTGGCGATGGGATCAGTTGCCCAGGCCGGAGCTGATGTAGTCGAGGTAAACGCCGAGTTCTCGACCGGCATCGGGACCCACAAGCGAGGCCGCGGTTTCCTTGATGGCCTGGATCGACTGCACCGTGGCGCTGATCGGCACACCCAGTGAGTTGTAGGTCTCCTTGAGGCCGTTCAGCACACGCTCGTCCAGGATGGAGGTGTCACCGGCCAGCATGGCGTAGGTGGCGTAGCGCAGGTAGTAGTCGAGGTCGCGGATGCAGGCAGCGTAACGACGAGTGGTGTACATGTTGCCACCCGGACGGGTGATGTCCGAGTAGAGCAGCGTCTTGGCCACGGCTTCTTTGATGATCGCCGCCGAGTTGGCGCCGATGGTGGCCGCAGCGCGCACACGAAGTTCGCCGCTGGAGAAATACTGCTGCAGCCGTCCGATCGAGGAATCATCCAGGTAGAGACCCTGGACGTCGGACTGGTTGATGACGTTGGTGATCGCGTCTTGCATGTGTCCTGGGGAGGAGGCGGGGGGCGGGGAAAGAGACCCTCAGGAGAGGGCGCCGATGACGTAGTCGAAGTAGGTGCCGGCCTCTTCGGCGTCGGCGCCGGTGAGCAGCCCCATGGAAGCGTTCTTGAGTTCTCGGACCGCCTCGGCCATGGCCTCTAGGGGCGTGCCGAGAGCCCGGTACATCTCGCGGGCACCGATGATGCCGATTTCTTCGATGGGGGTCACATCACCCGCCACCACGCCATAGGTCACCAGGCGAAGGTAGTAGTCGATGTCCCGCAAGCAGGTGGCCGTCATCTCCTCGCCGTAGGCATTGCCGCCGGGGGAGATCACGTCGGGACGCTTCTGGAAGAGGGCGCTGCCGGCCTGCTTCACCAGCCGCTCACGACTCTCGCTCAGGACCTGAGCCACTCGCAGGCGGCGTTGTCCGCCGGCCACAAAGGACTTGACCTGTTCGAGTTCGCCAGGGCTAAGGTAGCGGGCTTCGGCGTCCGCGTTGATGATCGAGTTGGAGACGATGCTCATGCAGTTCTGCCTCGAAACAAGCGGTCGCCGTTTAAGGAGACCGATATCCGGTGGGTAAGGGATGCCCCTCGCTTGCAGCCTGCGGCGACGTGAACGCCACCGGATAGACATTAAGGAGTGAGCTGACAGTCAGGCTTGCCGACCGCCGAGTTATTCTGCGGCAACGCGGCCCGCTCTCCCTGGGACCGGTAACAGTTCTTCACGACGGTTGAAAGTCTCAGATCCCTTTGCTGGCAGCGATTCTGGCGGAAGTTTGTGTTACGAGACAGACGTCTGGTTTGTGAAGGATCTGCGAGCTTCCTGGTGTAGAAAACTATTCTTCTTGGCCTGATTGTGTAGCCAGCATTATTTTGCAGGAACGGAAAAGCCCCCAGGTATAGCCTGGGGGCTTGGGCCGACGTCGCTAGTAGCCAGGCGTCACTGTCGCCAGTAACGCTCAGATCGGTTCAAGGGTCGGCGGGGTTAGGCCTGCATTCCCGGCGTAAAGCGCGGCGGTACGGTTCACAGTGGGAAGGGGGATGCCGGCTTCGCTCGTCATGCCTCTGAGATAGGGCACCGTGTCCCTACCGAACCGATCTGCATACTCTTGGCTGTTGAGCAGCTCATCAAGCGCCGATTGCTGGCCTTTCTTAGCCCTTGTGGCCAGATACAAGCTGACTTCCTTTGGCTGGGCGGCCCGGCCTAGCAAGGCCAGGTAAGCGGCAGAAGCGGCCCGCAGAGGAGCCATGCAGTTGAGCCGCTCCTGGAAGAGGTCGCTGGCGGTGATCACGCCGATGAACTCGGAGACTGACAAGCGACCATCGCGAAGCTGCGACTCTGGATCGCCGAGGCGCTCGGCCTCAAGTGGAACCCGGTTAATCAGCTGGCGGTAGCTGGCTTCGATGACCTGCTGGAGCGTGGCTTCATCGGCCCCAGCGGGTAGTTTGACGGTCTGGTCAAGGCCGCTACGACGTTTGAATCCCTGGGGCTGTGCCCCTGCCAGGGCCTTCGTCATGGCAGCATCAGACTGACTGGCCGGACTCAGGCTGAGCGTGCCTGTGCCTGTGACTGAACTCCAGCTGCCGGTGATCTGAGGGCGGAACTGCTCTGTTGAGGTGCCAGGAACTGCAGCTGTGGCTGTCCAACCATTGGTGCTGCTGCTGGTCCTGAGGCGTGGAGTGCGCCAGCGCCTGGTCGGCTCTGGTGGTTGGCGAAGACTTTGGGGTCCTTCCGGGACAGAAGGCGGTGGGGTGGGACGTTCGCCGTCGCGGATCTTGGCTGTCCAGTTGCCGATCACTTTCCTCCTGCGGTTGTCCGTCAGGTTCCGGGGGGTCAGATCGCCAGTACTGCGGAACTGGGTCGATTCGGCGACCTCTGGACGCTGGGTGAGGCTCAGATCGGCAACAGTTTCTAGATCCAATGACCGCAAGAGCTTGGGAACTCTCCTGGCATTGAGATCGCCAGGTGTCACAAACCGTTCGTACGGAACGGTGTCCTCACCGAAGGCCTCAAGGTACTCGGAGCTGTCGAGAATAGCATCCACGATCCCGTAGAAGCCCTTGCGGGCCGCAGTGTCGAAATAGCCGTTGATCTCGCGGCGTCCGAAGGTCGGGCGGCCCAGCAGACGGCGGTGGATCACCTCGATCGCCTTGGTGATGTACAGACCTGCCCAGTAGCGGCGGCGGAAGGCGTTGGAGCGGGCCACCTGACGGATGAACTCCCGCAGGGTGATGTCCCCGTTCTCGAGCTTGATCTCGTCCAGGGTGATCGGTTCGCCTGCGTAGCCCGGGGTGCCGAGCACCTGCACATAGACGGCGCGGATCACGGCCTGGGTGCTGGCTTCGGTGCCGCGCACACTGGGCTGGCCGCTGCGGCGGGGCACCGAGGAGCCGCCGGTGGCGATCTGCTGCAGCCGCACCACCCGGGGGCCGACGCGCCGGGGGGAGGAGGCGCGGAACTGGGGGCTGTCCATCTGGCCCGGCTGGGACATCCCATTGCCCACCAGGATCCGACGGGTGTCGTAGCTGAAGGGTGCCGGGCGGGTGGCCACCGACGCCGTGGCGGAAGGGAAGATGGCGCCGTAGTTGAGGGCGAGCGGATCGTTGCCGCCGCCGTAGGCGTGCTGATCCGGCAGTGGCTGGCGGTAGGCGGAGTACAGGGTGATGTACTGCGGAGCCCCCTCGAAGGGCGCGCTGAAGCGGAACAGCTTGCGGTTCGAACCCCAGCCGGCGCTCTCCTGGGCTTCCTCGCCCAGGACCCGCAGGTAGGGCACGGTTTCCTCGCCGAACAGCTCGGCATACTCCATCGTGTTGATCAGAGAGTCGACCAGGCCGGGCAGGCCCTGGGCGCTGACGATGGCGAAGTAGCGGCGGAATTCCTCGATCGAGCTGATGCCCCGGCCGAGAAAGTGACGGAAGGCCAGTTCAACCACCCGGCTGTTGGAAAACCTGCCATAGAACTGGCGCCGGTACTCCTTGCTGCGGCCCAGGGCCCGGATGAACTCCCGCATCGGGATCTGACCCTGGGAAACCTGGGTGGCTTCCACGGGCGCCACAACCTGGGAGTAGCCCTTGACGATGTCCCGTTCGAAGACCTGGCGGTAGGCGGCCCGGATCACTTCCGCTTTCTCGCGGCCCGAAAGGCCCGGCCTCATCACGAAGCGCTGGCGGCCTTCGGCGGCCAGCGCGTAGATCGCCGGCAGCTGCAGCCCCTGGCTCTCGGGGCTGCCCAGCCGCTGGCGGGCCGAGGGGGTGGCGACGGCCAGCTCCCGCAGGAGCACGTTGAAGCAGTCGATCACCAGTTGCCGTGACTCGGGCTCCTTGCGGAAGAGATTGGCGGCGGCGGCCCGCATTTCCTGCAGCGCCACGTTGGTGGCGGCAAGGGAACAGCCTTTCTCAAGCACATCGCGCAGGCCGCGGGTGTTGACGGCCAGGATGCTGGGATCCCCCGCCACCACGGCGTAGCCCACGTAGCGCAGGAACCAGCCCATGTCCCGCAGGGACTTGCGCATCCGCTCCGTTCCATAACGGGCGACGCTGATCGGGCTGAAACCTGAGGGCAGCACGACGCGCACATCCGCATCGGCCTGCACTCCTTCGAGGATCCGACCCAGCAGCCCGGTGCCGCCACTGCCCTGTGCGAAGGTCCGTACCGAGGTGGCAGCAGCTACCTGATCGGCGGCAAGGAGGGCGCCATCGATGGCGTTGACCGTGACGGCGAAAGGCGTCAGGGGTGCGTCAAGGTAAGAGAGAGGCGTGCCGCCGGCGAAGATACGGTTCGCGGCCTTGGCCACGATCGCATCGGCATTGGCGGAGATGCGGCGGGCCACCTCCACGCGGGCGCTGCCGCTGCGGAAGAAGGTGAGGAGGCTGTCGAGCTCCCCCTTCTCGGGGAAGCGGTCCTGTTGCTCCGCCTGACGGACGCTGGAGAGCGGCAGGGTGTCGTAGAGCTGGGGGGTGACCCTGGTGCTGCCGCTGCTGGCGGTCACGGTCATGAACGGGCGTGTACCGGGCGGAGCCACGTTACGGCTGGGCTCCGGGCGCTCCCTGACCCCATGAACAAATGTTTGCAGCCGAAGGGTCGCAGGACCCCGGCAGGTGCCTGGCCCATGAAAAGCTCCCCTGAGCCAAGTGCCAAGAACGTCCGATGAGTCCAGGCCCAGCCGATGCCGCCACGCCGGTGGTGAGCGCCTTTTACGACCGCTTCCCCTACCCGGGGGATCCGCTGCAGGATGGCCCTCCGCCCGGATACAACTGGCGCTGGAGCCATGACTGCGCCAGCAGCGCCTGCACCGGACGCCTGCCCCGCCTGGGGCGGCCGCCGCGCATCCTCGACGCCGGTTGCGGCACCGGAGTCAGCACCGACTACCTGGCCCACCTCAATCCCGGGGCCGAGATCCTGGCCGTCGACATCAGCGCCGGCGCCCTGGATCTTGCCCGGGAGCGGCTGCGGCGCTCCGGCGGGCTCGGGCTCAGCGGCACCCTGCGCATCGAGCAGCGCAGCCTGCTGGAACTGGCCGGCGAAGGGCCCTTCGACCTGATCAATTCGGTCGGGGTGCTGCATCACCTGCGCAAGCCTGAGGCCGGACTGGCGGCGCTGGCCGCCCTGCTCAGGCCCGGCGGTCTGCTCCATCTTTTCCTCTACGCCGATGGCGGGCGCTGGGAGATCCACCGGGTGCAGCGGGCCCTCAGCGCCCTGGCGGTGGCGGGCGATGCCGAAGGGCTGAGGCTCGGTCGCGAGCTGTTTGCCGATCTGCCGCCCCAAAACCGGCTGCGCCGGCACCACGAACAACGCTGGGCCCTCGACACGGCCGCGGACGCCAATTTCGCGGACATGTACCTCCATCCCCAGGAAACCAGCTACGACCTCGAGCGCCTGTTCCGGTTCGTGGCGAGCGCCGAGCTGGAGTTCGCCGGCTTCTCCAATCCGGAGGTCTGGGATCCGGCCCGGCTGTTGCAGGGGGAGCTGCTGGAGCGGGCCAGGGCCCTGCCGCTGCGGCAGCAGTGGGCCCTGGTCGAGACGCTCGATCCGGAGATCAGCCATTTCGAGTTCTTCCTCAGCCGGGGTCCTCTCCTCCCCAGCCGCTGGGACGACGACGCGGAGCTGCTGGCCGCCGGTGGGCAGCGGAACCCCTGCCTCTGGGGCTGGCCGGCCGCGGATCTGCTGGATCCCGACCTGCGGCCGATCCGCCTCGATGCTCCTGGACTGCAGCTCCTGCAGGCCGTCGAGGCGGCAGGGCCGGCCATGCCGCTCGGGGCACTGCCGCTGGGCTGGCCGGCCGCGGAGCTGGCATCGGCAGCCAGGGATCTCTGGCGGCGGCGTCTGCTGCTGCTCGCGCCTGCCGCAGAGCCCGTGGTGCCGGCTGTGTAACAGCTTCGTGATAGATTCCGCGCGCCTTTTCAAACGAGCAGGCGCGCTTGCAGGCCCTTCCCGTGTCAGGCCCTTCCGCCCCCGGCAGCTCAGCCGGCACCGGTGCTCCGGCGGCTTCGCCTCCGGAGCTGCCTGACCTGCGGGCCTCGCTCCTGCAGGGACTTTCCGGACGGGAAACGGCGGTACCGGTTCTGGTGTCGCCGTCAGCCTCGCTGGAGCCAGCCCCACCAGTCGACGTGCCCGATAACGGCATGGAGGAGTACGCACGACTCCAGCGCCGCCTGCTGCTGTCTACCCTGATCGTCTCCGTTCTGGCCGTTTCGGTCACGGCTCTGCTGTTCGATCGGACAGCGGCGCTGAGCATGCTGGTGGGGGCGGCGGCAGGCATGCTCTACCTGCGGCTTCTGGCCCGCAGTGTGGCCCGCATCGGCGCCGACTCCCGTCAGGTGGGCAAGTCCCAGCTGCTGGTGCCCGTGGTGCTGGTGCTGGCCTCAAGCCGCCTTCCCCAGCTGGCGATCGTTCCTGCCCTGGTGGGATTCCTGCTCTACAAGCCGGCCCTTCTGCTGCAGGCCTTCATCCGGCCCTGAAGATCGCGACCAGCGATCGTTCTCTCCCCATCCGTCGCGTCAGCGGCCTCTCTGAAACCCCCGATGGTTCCGTTGCCTTTCTTTCTCCCCTTCGCCGAACTGGAGGTGGGTCAGCACCTCTACTGGCAGATCGGTGGCTACCAGATCCACGGCCAGGTCTTCCTGAGCTCCTGGGTCGTCATCGGTGCCCTGCTCGCCCTCGTGGTGGCCGGCACCAGGCAGCTGGACCGCGATCCCCGCGGTGTGCAGAACCTGCTGGAATTCGTCTGGGGCTACCTGCGCGATCTGGCCCGCGAGCAGATCGGCGAGAAGGCCTACCGCGACTGGCTGCCGTTCATCGGCACCCTGTTCCTGTTCATCTTCGTGAGCAACTGGGGCGGCGCCCTGGTCCCCTGGAAGCTGATCCATCTGCCCAGTGGTGAACTCGGTGCGCCCACCGCCGATATCAACACGACGATCGCCCTGGCGCTGCTCGTCTCGCTGGCTTACTTCTATGCGGGCCTGAGCCGCAAGGGTTTCCGGTACTTCGAGTACTACGTGGAGCCCACGCCGATCATGCTTCCGTTCAAGATCGTCGAGGATTTCACCAAGCCTCTCTCTCTCTCCTTCCGTCTGTTCGGCAACATCCTGGCGGATGAACTCGTGGTGGCGGTTCTCGCCTTCCTGGTGCCCCTTGTCGTGCCCCTGCCTGCCATGTTCCTGGGTCTGTTCACGAGCGCGATCCAGGCTCTCATCTTCGCCACCCTCGCTGCCTACTACATCGGTGAGGCGGTGCACGAAGAGCACCACTGATCCAGGTCCGTGCCTCCCCCGGCTCCTGGGGAGGCACGGTCCACCGCTCTGCTAAATCTCCTGCGCGCAGGTCCGGCTTGGCCCGGGCCCATCTCCCTCCCGGAGATGTCCCAGGCGCCAGGTTCATCCCGCGCTCTTCCGGCGCCCCCCATCCCCAACGTTCCACCATGGATTCCATCACTTCTGCTGCGTCTGTTGTGGCTGCCGGTCTGGCCGTCGGCCTCGGTGCCATCGGCCCCGGCATCGGCCAGGGCACCGCTGCAGGCGGAGCTGTAGAGGGCATCGCCCGTCAGCCCGAAGCCGAAGGGAAGATCCGCGGCACCCTGCTGCTCTCCCTCGCTTTCATGGAAGCGCTCACCATCTACGGCCTGGTCGTGGCCTTGGTGCTGCTGTTCGCCAACCCCTTCGCCGGCTGATCGCCTCCCCAACGGAACGGGGCACCGGGCCTGAGGCCACGGACCCCGAACCGGATCCGAGCTGACCCAACCGCTTCTCTGTCCATCCATACGGTGCTCTCCGGTGTCCTGCCGGCGATGCCGACCTGATCCTTCCAGCGCTGCCGCCCCATGACCAGCTGGCTACTGCTTGCCGCAGCCGGTGCTCCGGAGGGAGGTCTCTTCGACCTCGATGCCACGTTGCCGCTGATGGCGGTGCAGGTGGTGCTCCTCACCTTCATTCTCAATGCCCTGTTCTTCCGTCCGGTCGGACGGACGGTGGAAGAGCGGGAGAGCTACATCACCACCAGCCGCGCCGAAGCCAAGCAGAAGCTGGCCCAGGCCGAGCGCCTCGAGGCCGATCTCCGCCAGCAGCTCAAGGAGGCTCGGCAGAAGGCCCAGACTTTGGTCGTCGAGGCCGAGCAGGAGATGGATCGGCTCTACCGCAGCGCCCTGGCCACCGCCCAGGCCGAGGCCAACGCCAGCCGTGAAACGGCACGCCGCGTGATCGACACCCAGCGGAAGCAGGCCGAGGAAAGCCTCAGCACGGATGCCGAGCGGCTCGGCGATCTGATCGTCAATCGTCTGCTGGCAGCCCAATGAGCATCCTCCTTCCCATGCCCGCCCTGCTGGCTTCCCAGGGAGGTTTCGGCCTCAATCTCGATCTGTTCGAGACCAACGTGATCAACCTGGCGATCGTGATCGCCGCGATGGTCTGGTTCCTGCCCAAGGTCCTGGGGGGAATCCTCGAACGCCGGCGCAGCGCGATCCTCTCCGATCTCGAAGACGCCGAGCAGCGGCTGCAGCAGGCCACCCTTGCCCTGAGCAAGGCCCAGCAGGAGCTGACCGAGGCCCAGAAGAAAGCCGAGCAGATCCGTGTCGACGGCCACGCCCGCGCCGATGCCCTGCGCCTCGAGAGCGAGCTCCGCACGGTCAGTGAGATGGCCCGTGTCAAGCAGGGAGCCGTCGCCGACCTCCAGTCTGAGGCGGTCCGCGTCAGCGAACAGCTGCGTCGGGAAGCGGCTCGCCGCGCCATCGAGCGCGCCCTGGCCTGTCTGCCGGGCAAGCTCGATGCCGAAGCGCAGGCACGCCTGATCGACCAATCCATCAACAGCCTGGGGCAAGCCTGATGCCGCTGCTCAACTCCATTGCCACCCCCTACGCCGAGGCCCTGCTTCAGGTGGCCGACCAGCGCGATGAATCCGAAACGGTGGCCCAGCAGGTCCGGGAGCTGCTGCAGCTGTGGCACGCCTCACCCGAACTGCGCCACGCCCTCACCTCCCCGGTGATCGAGCCCGAGGCCAAGAAGGGGGCGCTGGTCAGTCTGTTCAGCGCTGATCTGACCCCTTCCCTGCTGAACCTGCTGAAGCTGATGGCCGACCGTCAGCGGATCGCGGTACTGGATGCGGTGCTCGATCGTTTCCTTGTCCTCTACCGCGAACAGCGTGGAATCGCCCTGGCTCGGGTGAGTTCCGCCACCCCGCTCACCGAAGCGCAGCAGCGGGCCCTTCACACGAAGGTGCAGGCCGTTGCCGGCACGGAGCAGGTGGAGTTCGATCTCCACATCGATCCCTCCCTGATCGGCGGCTTCATCGTCAGCGTTGGGTCCCAGGTGATCGATGCCAGCCTGGCCGGCCAGGTACGCCGCCTCGGCCTGGCGTTGGCCAAGGCGGGCTAGCGCCTCAGACCGTCCTGCGGTCGCACCGGTTTCCCCCCTCCCCCATTTCCCACCGTCCCCTTCATCGCCTCCCCGCCCGGGGATCTCCACCCATGGTTTCCATCCGTCCCGACGAGATCAGCGCCATCCTCAAGCAGCAGATCGAGGACTACGACAAGTCGATCGCGGTCAGCAACGTCGGAACCGTGCTCTCGGTGGGTGATGGCATCGCCCGCATCTATGGCCTGCAGCAGGTGATGTCCGGCGAGCTGGTGCAGTTCGAGGACGGCAGCGAGGGCATCGCGCTCAACCTCGAGGACGACAACGTGGGCGCGGTGCTGCTGGCCGAAGGCCTCGGCATCCAGGAAGGCAGCACGGTGAAGGCCACCGGCCGCATCGCCGAGGTGCCGGTGGGCGACGCCATGCTCGGCCGGGTGATCAACCCCCTGGGCCTGCCGATCGACGGCAAGGGGGAGATCGCCACCACCGAGACCCGCCTGATCGAGTCGATGGCGCCCGGCATCATCCAGCGCAAATCGGTGCATGAGCCGATGCAGACGGGCATCACCGCCATCGACGCGATGATCCCGATCGGCCGCGGTCAGCGCGAACTGATCATCGGCGACCGCCAGACCGGCAAGACCGCCATCATCCTCG
>CAYHCE010000048.1:0-20314 GCA_964355015.1 uncultured bacterium
AAGTCGCTCAGATCCACTGCGGCACAGGCCTTCTGCCCTTTCTCAGGAGGCCCCAGGTAGTGTGACTTGACAAGTCATTGGTCCAGCTTGATGGTGGAGGTATGAGGTGAATCATCACCTCGCGAATGACATCGAGCCATTCCACCCCGTTCACCCTTGAATCAGGGCAAACGGGCCTCGGCATATACACCAGTTCAAGGGACGCGGCCGAAGATGGAATCAGAACTACGTGGCAGGTATCATCAGGCCTAAAGAAGGAAGGCCTGAATATGAGCGCTAATCTGCTCACTGGGGAGGCCAATTAGTTTATTGATAGCAAGATGATCCAGATCATAGCTATGATGGAGACTGGAATAGAAAGGGTCCACCGCAAGCGAGGCCATGAGGGCGCGAGTGCTGCGTACACTTCCTGGTTTCATGGTAGTGCAAAACAGGAATGAGATAGGACGCGTAGATCGGCTGCGTTTATGGCGAAAGAGCACGACCGGAGAGTAAGTCTGCAACAAGCTTTCAATACTTCGGACGGAGGCCGAAACAGGACTGAGCAGCCGCATGATTTCCGCCTGCACGGAGGGACGTCCGTTGTGGTAACGGGTTTCAAGGTCATAGGAGGCGGAGTCGACAAGAATGACCTTGTCGACAAGTGATCCAAGCGAGCCCTTAGCGATCGCTAGTGCTGCCAGATAAGCGCCTGCGGAGTGGCCAATGGCGACGTAAGCAGGGACTACGGGAGGCGTGCACTGTAAAGGCAACTCATTCTTCAGCCATTCAGTGAGATCGTTAAGTGCCTCTAATTGCAAATCGATAATACCGCTGGAATGGGGCTCGAGCAGGGGATAGTTGATCGAAATGAAATGAAATCCCTGAGAAAGAAAGAAGGACTTCTTGAAGCCGATGTGACGCTTACTACCACTGCGCAGCCCACCACCATGCAGAAAAATGACGACACCACGTGGGGACGGCGAGTTTGAGCGGTATAAATCAAGTGAAACAGAGGATGGATCAACCCTTCGGGCCAGATTGCTGGAGTAGCAGAGTTCCTGGGAAGGAGTGGAATCGATGGGATCCGCGCCGGAAGCGGGAACATGGGTAGGAAACAGTCCTCGAACCGAACGAACAATGAACCTAAGTGGTGATCGCATCAGGAAGGAAGCGCTGAAGTCAGCCTACCAAGCATGGAGGATTTCTGCACTCATCCTCCTATCCAAGCCGGTGTCGACACCTGCCAGGGTCAGATGAAAGAGCTACTGCGACTGATGAAGGGAGAAACTGGGCTGAACGCAGTACACAAAGGCAGCGAAAGGAAATCTCCGAGATGAAAGCCGCAAACCATCCCGCAGCCGCAGTGCTGAGACGAGAGGCCATGCTGCAACCCTCCAGGTGAGAAAAAAGCACAGAGAAGCTGGCCAACAAAAGTAAAGATATCCTTAGAGAGCGCACGCCACCCACTCAAAGCTGATAAGAAATCATTGACATACCAAGAGGTGGCAGGCTACGAGACGGAGACACTGAACAAACTTGCAGACGAACCATCCCCCGGCCAGAGCCCAAAACGGCAGGGCTGACAGCGGCAAATGTCGCCGAAAACACACAAAACCAGCCATTGGCTGGTACCTTTGTAAAATAAGACAAGCTGGGCTTAAGCACGTGCGATCTGTGGCCAAGGTCATTTATTGTATTCGACCGATCGGAAACTGGGTAGAGTCGGCTGAACGTGCGGCAGCAGCCGATGCAGAACTTTATTTCGATACCCAGGGTTTTGAGGAGCAGTTTGCCGATCATTGGAAGAACGGTCTGGCAGGGCTCTCGTCCAATCTGTTCGCTGTCTTCTGTCGAAACCCTGAGATTGCTGCACAGATCAGCAGAACGATTGCTGGTCCCGAGTCAGAGCCTAGAGCTGAGATCAGATACGCTCTCCCAGCCGCCTCCCTGCTGCTGCTTGATGATTCAACATTTAACAAAGCCTCTATCGTACCTGAAGTCCGCTCAATCAAAGATGTAGAAACTCTAATCAGCTCTCAAGCCAACCGCACCAAAACTGATCCCATTATCATCAGAGGCTACGAGTCTGGGGGCGGCTGCGGTGAAGATTCCCAGTACATTCTTGTTCAAAAAGCCATCCAGAAATTGGCCGGACATGAGCTGATTATATCTGGACCGATTGGAATCAAATCGTTTGCCGCCCTGCACCAACTAGGCGTCCGATCCGTGCTTCTGGATGAGCAGACATTTCTGCTCACCGACACGTATTTGCCAGCAAACTGCACCAGTATACTGAAAAGAATCAACGGCAGGCAGTCGATCGTTGTTTCAGCTCAGGAGGATCCCTCCCACCAGATTCGCTGCATCTGCCTACCAGGAAAAGATTCACCAGGATATCATTTCGGCAGTGAAGTGAGTCGCACAGAGATCAGTGCGATCCAGCGCTGGGAATCGCCAGGCTGTCTTCCAGTTGGAGAAGGAATCGACCTTGGCAAAGACAACGCGTCAAGGTACAGAACACTTGGCAGGCTGATTCGTGCTTACCAGAACTGCGGCACGGCAACTCCACCGGGTCTGGAGACACTGCGAACGATTGCTGAAGAGTTTGGAGTAGACTATCCAATCATCCAGGGACCGATGTCGCGTGTGAGCGACAATCCTGAGTTCGCTCAGAGTGTAGCCAGAGAAGGCGGACTGCCAACGATTGCGGCAGCGATGCTCACCGCTAAGTCTTTGAAGCCGATCCTGGAAAAAACCTCTGAACTGCTGCCCGATCGGCCCTGGGGTGTAGGACTGCTGGGATTCATCGACAGCCAGCACCTCCAATCGCAGATTGATGTGCTCAAAGCCTCAGCCGCAAGCTTCTGTGTGCTGGCTGGCGGCACTCCAGCTCAGGCAAAGGAGATAGCAGATTCGGGCATGCGTGTGTTCATCCATGCCCCGACACCGGAGCTCCTGTCCTTGTTCATATCACAGGGATGGCGGGATTTCATCCTGGAAGGCAGGGAATGCGGTGGACATATCGGACCACTCAGCTCCCTGAGCCTATGGGAACGCTCGGTGGAAGTGGTTGCAGGACTCAGCTCCGCTGTGAGCAAGGATATCTGCCTTGTTTTCGCTGGCGGAATTCATGACAGTACATCGGCTGCCTTCGTAGGCTATCTGACCCAGCCGCTGGCCAGAGCAGGGACCACGGTGGGCTTACTGATCGGTTCAGCCTATCTGGCCACACAAGAAATCGTGCAGGATGGAGCCATCACACAGTCCTACCAGGATGTCTCCCTGGATTGCACCACTACGGTCTTTCTCGAAACGTCTCCGGGCCACCAAAGCAGATGCGCCGATACGGAGTTTTCACGGGAGTTCAATGCAAAGCGGGCTGAACTGCTGAAGTCTGGAATGCCTGTGCGCGATGTTTCAGCCGAATTGGAACAACTGATTCTAGGTCGCCTCAGGCTAGCCTCGAAAGGACTGAAACGAACGGAAGAAGGCCTTGTCAAGGTGTCCGATGGTGATCAACTGACGCTCGGCATGTACATGCTGGGTGAAGCGGTCTGCCTGATCGAGAACAAGAACAGCATTGAGTCGCTTCACAAGGATGTTCTTCAAGGATTCACTCTGCCGGCAAGACAAAGTGCATTGCAGGCTAACACAGCGGCGAAGAGCGTATCTTCATACTACCGTGGTCAGCAGGATATAGCGATCGTGGGAATGGCCTGTAAGCTTCCGGGAGCGAGCAGTCCCGAACAGCTTTGGGATCTGATTTCAAATGGCAGGAATCAGATCAAGGAAGTGCCCGCCTCGCGCTGGTCCACCGAAGACTACTACTCTCCTGATCGCTCGGTAAAGAACAAGATTCACTCAAAGTGGGGCGCCTTCATCGATTCAGTTGGCATCAATCCGTTCGCCTTCGGCATTCCGCCCCAGTCGTTGGCATCAATCGACCCTGCACAGTTACTGGTACTTGTCTGCGTCAAGGAAGCCCTGAGTGACGCGGGCTACTCTGCCGAAACGGAGTTCGAACGCGAGTCAACATGTGTGATACTGGGTTACAGTGGGGGGTTGGGAGAACTGGGCCAAAGCTATGTCATGCAGGCCGAACTCTCGCCCCTGCTGGATCGGTTTCCCGAGATGGCGGCTTTGGTGCCGGAGTGGACGAGTGACAGTTTTGCCGGGATTCTGCCGAACGTCTCTGCCGGCAGGGTGGCGAACAGATTCAACCTCGGTGGCTCGAACTGCACCGTAGATGCCGCCTGCGCCTCCTCACTGGCGGCACTGGATGTGGCCGTGCAGAAACTGCGCAAGGGTGAGGTGTCGATGGCAGTGGTGGGGGCGGTGGACACCTTGCAGTCTCCATTCGCCTACTTCTGCTTCTCGGAAACACAGGCATTGTCGGGCACAGGTAAGGCCAGTTCCTTCGGGAGGAACGCCGACGGGATCGTGCTGGGCGAAGGTACCGGCATCCTTGTGCTCAAGCGACTCGACGATGCAATCGCCGCTGGGGACAGCATCCATGCCGTGATCAAGGGGATCGGAAGCTCGAGCGATGGTCGGGGCCGGACGATGACGGCTCCCTCACAACCTGGGCAGGTTCAGGCTTTCGCCAGGGCCTATGACGACGCCCAGACAGATGCGGATTATCTTGGCTTCTATGAAGCCCACGGTACGGGCACACCAGTGGGGGACCGCTCCGAGATACGGGCCCTGACCACCTTCCTTGAACGCTCTGGAGCCAAACAAGGCATCTGTGCCGTGGGCTCAGTCAAGACCCTGATCGGTCACACCAAAAGCACTGCCGGGCTGGCAGGGCTGCTGAAGGCCACGTTGGCCCTCAAGCACAAATCACTTCCGCTGCACAGCGTCGTCGATAACCATATCGAGGACGTGACGGACTCCGCGCACGTTTATCTGCCGAGGGGGAACCAACCATGGATCACGGACGCTGATGCACCCCCACGTACGGCGGGGGTGAGCGCCTTCGGCTTCGGGGGAACCAACTATCACGTCGTTCTGCAGGAATACAAATCAGAAAGCGCGAGCAGATCGGAAGTCAGTCACGGCCTCTCCAGACTCTCCCATGGACACAGCCTGCACCTGCTTACCGCAGGCTCGGGTTCACTGCTGCAGCTACTGAAAAGCACCAGGAGCAGTTGTGAGCAGACACGTAACAATCTTGTACGCGATGGCGTCGAGAGTTACCTGAACCGGTCACTGCTGCAGTCACTCCCTGAAACGGAGATCAGTTCCTTCCGCTTCAATGAACAGAACGGATGGTTGCTGTTGCTGGTTGATCATGCCAAGGACGACCTGGTTGAAACCCTCCAGATCGCCATGGATGTGGTCGCTGGAAACAGCGCCTACACGAAAGCCATCCAGCGATGGATGGTCTACCGGGATTCTGGCGCAGGAAATACTACAAAGGTTCCGAATGGTAATGGGGTCTGCCTACTTTTTCCAGGCCAGGGATCCGATTATCCAGGAATGGGTCGCACCCTGCTGGGGGCATCCAGTCTCTGCCACAGCCTGCTCGCGAAGTTGCTGCCCGATAAGCGGGAAAGAGCCAAGGTCTTGGATAGCTACCTTTTCAACTCCCAGAAGAGTGCCGACAACACCATCGGCCCAAGCCTGAAACAGCCGCTCCTGGCAATCACAGAAATTGGGTATCTTGACCTCCTGAACAAGCTGGAGATCCCTTGGACCACCTGTCTTGGCCACAGCCTGGGTGACTTCATCTCGGCACATGCCAATGGACTACTGACAGCCGAGTGTGTGGTTGATGTGCTGTCGAAGCGCGGTGGTCTCGTTCAGAAGTTCCAGGTTGAAGGGTATGGGATGCTCATCCTATTCTGCGCCAGGCAACAGGCTGAACAACTGATCTCAGGCCTGAACGAAACTGGGCTGGAAGTGGCCAATATCAACGCGCCCGCTCAGACCGTTGTCTCCGGGCCTACCCCAGCCCTTGCGGAGCTTGAAGCACGCTGTCAACAGGACGGTATCGGCTGCCAGCGCATGAGCAGCCAGCTTCCCTTTCACTCCTCCTACATGAGGGCATGCAATGATGAATTCAGTGCCTATCTCGACAGTGTTAACTTCTCGACAGGGTCCAGAACCGATGTTCCCTGCATCGTCAGTACAGCACCTCAGGAGACCAGCATTGATGCCCATAGCATCCGCGGCCTGCTGAAGCGACACATGGTCTCCGGTGTGGAGTTCGTCGATGCCGTGAACAAGGCTTACGCACAAGGGAACACGGTCTTCATTGAAGCCGGACCCAAGAAAGTCCTCACCAGGCTGGTCGAAAACACTCTTGAAGGCAAACCGGTCACGGCAGTGGCACTTGATGGACTGGATGGAACCAGCGACTTGCTGGCAGCCGTGATGCAGATAGGTGCCACAGGCGTGAACATCAACTGGGCTACCTTCTCAGCTCTTCTGGTCGATACGCGATCGACTGGGAAGGCTGGCAATGGTGAGGCGAAGCCGGATGCAGAGGCACACCAGTACTGGATCAATGGAGCGCGGGTCTGGCAATCAGGCAAACCGGCTCCATTGAAAACGCAGCATGATCTCCATGCCGTGATCTCAGAACTCGCTCAGCGCAGCAGTTCAGCGACAAACAACCCTGCATCGACTCAGCTGGATACGTACCAGCATCACCCAGGTGGCATGCATCCACACTCTGACAAGCCTTTGTCCAGAGTTCCTCACGCCATGGCGACGACAACGAATGGGAATAAGTCTCTCATGCTAGTATCGCAACATCCAACAGTCCCTTCCACAGCCCCTGTGACAATGGAGCATTACAATCCGGTCTCCAGCCAGCGCTTGGAAGCCTTCCGCACCTACCACGAAACATTGCGGCTGATGATCACATCTCAGACGCAAGTCTTCTCTGCTTTTCTCAATTCAACAGGCAATACGCTCCTAGAACATCACACCAATGAGGTTCTGAGCCTGCCTCGTGAGGCGGAGCAGCTCACGCAGCAGTTCTCCCACAGCGTCAGCGAAAGCACTCCGGCCATCATCAGCCCTCCTGCTGTTCCTGCCCCGATCATTGCTCCTGAGGTCGCTCTTCCCGCCTCGACAGCTCTCGGTAAAGGCTCGGGCTCGGATGCAAGGGCAAGCGCTCCTGTAAGCGTTCCTGAAACGGCCACCGCACAGCTCAATGGTCATCAAGGCCCAGTTGAAGCACTCTCGGCGGGCTCCGTGCTGAGCCAACTCACAACTCTTCTGTCTGATCGAAGTGGCTACCCTGTTGAACTGCTGGACCCTGATCAGGATCTCGAGTCTGATCTTGGGATCGACTCGATCAAACGCATTGAAGTGATGGGAGCACTGATGTCGGCTCTGCCGGCCATCAGCAGTGAATCGATGCAGCAGATTCAGGCAGGAACACGGGATCTCAGGACGCTAAGGGAAGTCTCCTCCCATATCGCCGAGGTGCTCTCTAGCTCCAACGCCACAAGCGCAACCCCAGAGGTTGCTCAGCCGGGAAAGTAGAAAACGGGATAGATCGAAAGGCTACCGTTCGGCTATCCCGTTTCGCTACCAGAAGTTTTCCGGTCATCAACAAGCGATCCGCCAGACAGCCGCTCGAGCAACATTCGTTTGTCACCTGCATCTGCCCTGCGCAAGCCCGCAGCTTCTATGCAGATCTTGAGCGCCTTAGTGGTGTTCCGATCACCTTTCTGGAGAACGGTAGCGGTAACTTCGATGCAGGCGAGTTGGTGATCCCTGATCGGCAGAACAGTGCCCCGGGAAAAGGGGGAACCTCCAGTGATTCAGTCACCCTGTTACTTCACCTAGAAGAGGTTGCGCAGTCACTCAACCAACTCGGTGAGTTTGATCCCGGCAAAGCCATTGACACACTGTGGTCTGCCTTTGTTGCCATCCGATCACTCGTACTGAGGCTTAACGATCAACCCTGTCGTCTCTTCTTGGTGGCTCCTTCCACAGGAAAGTTTGGACGGGATCTTGGTAGTGTAAGTAGCCCCTTCGATTTCTCCTACGTATCGGCACTCTCAGGAATGCTGAAATCGATAACGGCCGAATGTCCAGCCTTTAGGTTCACCGTAGTCGACGTTGATAAGTCTCAGCTTGAAGAAGCTGTCTTTATCGAATCGCTCGCCTATCTCCTGGCCCTCGGAGCACCCGAGCAGGAATACTCGATCGATGCGCAAGGACTCCGCGTCCATACCCTGGTACCTTGCGAGGACAATGACCCTGAACCAGCACCCACGCTTGCCGTCCCTGCCGGCATCCTTGCCCTCGGGGGCGCCCGGGGCATTTCCGTTTCAGTTCTGGAGACGATCGGCTCAAAGGCCACCAAGCTGATCTTGACGGGGCGCTCGGCTCTCCATCCGCCAGACTGGGTGAAGCCAGAACATTCGGTCCAGGAGATCCGACTGCATCTGATCAAGATGCATGCAGCAAATGGAGAGAAGGTATCCCCTTCGAGCATCGAGAAAGAGGTAAAAGCCATTCTTTCCTCCAGGGAAGCCAGTGCCGCCGTAGCAAAGCTGGCAGAAGTCTTTGGGTCAGTAGACTATCTTCAACTCGATCTTCTTACGGACGATGCTGCTGAACAGCTGATCCGATTCCTCGATGATGGCGGCTTCCAGTTCGACACGATCATGAACGTGGCTGGAGTCATCGAAGATTCGTTGATAGCCAAGAAATCCGAACAAAGCTTCAACAGAGTTCTGCGTACCAAACTGGAGGCCCAAAAGCTGACCTACAGAATCCTTGGCAAGTATGATATTCAATACCTAATCAACTTCGCGTCGATCGCAGGAAAGACAGGTAACTTTGGCCAGGTAGATTATGCTGCGGCCAATGAGTTGGTTAACGCCGGAACTTGGTTGTGCTCCTCCATCTATAGGAATCTGCGCGCCTACTCGATCAACTGGGGTCCCTGGGCCTCCGCCGGCATGGCCACCAAGGAAGTAAGCGATGCCTTCATCGAGAGAGGTATTTTCCCCATCCCGCTTGATCTTGGTTCGCTGTTCGTCAAAAGTCTGATCTCCGACCAGCGCGACATCCCTCTTGAGGTAACGGTCGGCCTTTACGACCCTTCAAAGTTCGTCACTATCAGTTTCGACTTTTCCGGCGCCGCCCTGCGCTATCCCTTCATGGCTTACCACGCCATATCAGAATCACGTTCGAACACGGGAACAGAAGAGATTCGTTCATTCAAGCTGCGCTTCGACTGCCTCAGTCTGCCTTACCTGCAATCCCATCGAAAATTCGGCAGGCCAGTGATGCCCGCCGCAGTTTCCTGTGCCTTGGCACTTGAAACCTACGACATGGCTTCGGCGCTGAGTCGCGCTGCTGGCGATCATGAGATCACACGAATCTGCACTGAGGTGCTGTCCGGAATCGTGTTCGATAAACAAGTACAGCAGGAATTCGTCTATCAGGCCAGTAGGGATGAATCGGGCTCGATCCAGTGCATACTCAGGGGAAGCGGGACCGCTCGAGCTTCTTACCGAACATCTGTGGAACGGGCCCCCAGGCCTGTGCTGAGTCAGCAGCTCATGGATGCCCTGAAGCTGATCAGCGAAGAAAGCAACCAAAGTGTCGTCCTGAATCAGGCACTCTGCTACAAAGATTTTCTGTTTCACGATGGCGTTTTCGAAGTCATAGCCAGCGATCCGGTTATCTCCGATCAGCAGGAACTGATCGTCTCTACGTTGAAATCTCATGGACTGGCAAGAATGCTGGGAGTTAACGAAGCCTCAGAAGGCAGCTTGGATCCTTCGCTACTCGATGGATTGCTTCAACTTGGCCTAGTGGTATTGAGACGGCTCTATAAAACCAGTGCCTTGCCAAACAAGCTGATCGTCGATGTTTTCGCTAATCCACAACCGGATACAACTTATCTTGCTGTGGGTCGCATCGTAAAGGTCGACAGAGTAACCAGCAAGGCCTTCTATGAAGGCCTCATCATCGACAAACTTGGCAACCCTCTTCTCTCACTCTCCTTTGCAGAGATGACCCACTCCGAAAGTATGATCGACTGAGACTGAAGAATTCAGTTTTCAAAGCGACTTGAAAGCAGAGGAAAGCCTAGAATGCCGCAGAGTCGATCACAGCGAGAGAGAAGATCGGCCTTCCTCCTGAGAGCCATCCAATAGTCTGCCATTTGGTCGAGTGGATTTGAGAAATGCTCGATGTTTGCTGAAGGGTCACCACCCTGCGTCAAATCGATCCACCAGGCCGACTGTGCATCAATCGGAGAAGTTGACATGTCTGGCTGAAACCAGTGGCGGAAGACGGGAGTCATCGCCAGTGTGGCAGAAATGCGGCAAGAGAACGTGCTCAGATTCCTAGCCTGCTGAAACGGAACTTGGCTGAACTTTGAAAAAAGCGCCTGTGACAACCGTGATCCTGAGTAGCGACCAACAGATTCGGGAAACCGTAGAAGCTGGAAATGGGCAGAAGGGGGGAGATCTTCAATCAGCTTGAGCAGAGATTCATTCAGACAGCACCACATCTCAAGTGGATCAAGATCCAGCAGTTGCTCGGATGAAGCCATTAGATTCCACCATAAGATCAGTGAATCAAGCCCATGGATGGAAGAGAGCACTGAGGGGGCGTAGAAAAATGGATCACGGAAAAGGAAGAGAAGATTAACTCCTGGCAGGAGGTGAACAGCCTCTGAAACCAGCTCAGGATAGAGAGACAGGCTGAAAGATGGGTCAAAGATATGACGATCAGTTTTCGACAGCAAACGGGAGTAAACAACTGAGAATTGTTCTTGTGCAGAAAGGACAGCCAGATCATGGCACGCTGCCTCAAGATGGCGAGGTTGATAGCCTCCATAGATGATCCCAGAAAGCGTTCGGATCAGGCCATCATCAAGTTGATACAAGTCCAACGGGGACTTGAGCGGTGTCATCAGATCATGATGATTGCGCGCAAGCAGATGGGTGTGCGGCAAGCCAACGTGACCACACCCGTGCATCCTTCGAGCCAACGACAACGCTCCACCCCTGGGTGCGCTGACGATCAAATTGAGCCTACCATGATCTACATGAGAGACAGCGGGAACCTGCGAAGATTGAAGCACTAAAGTCATCGTTGGCTAGGGGAGAAGAGACCAGAGATCGACGCTGAAGAATCGCGCCAATGGAGCAATGATATTGAGAAGAATAGAAGTATAGCCGACTTCGACTTTCGCGTAACCTTTTGAGCCGATAAAGTTAGAGGGAAAACTATCCTTTAGCTGGATCTGCAATTGCAGGTACTGAAGGCCGTCAACTTCTGTGGTCGTCGGGCTGATAGATGATATGGTCCCAGAAAAAGATCTGCCCGATGCAGAATAAAGCCGGAGAGTGCAAGGAAGTCCAACTCTGACCCTGGCACGGTCGTACTCGGGGATCAGAGCGATGGTTTCCGTAAGCGGCTGAGCCTTGACGGTCAGCAAAGTTTCACCCGGAGTAACCGTCCTATTCATCAGATTCGTTGTACTGCTGCTTACAACTCCATTGAATGGCATCACGAAGGTTAACTTAGAGATTCTCTGGTTAATTGAGTCCAGCGCAATCTCAGCCGCCTGCAACTTGCTCTGGGCACTGGTCAGATCATCTTGAGCACGGGAGAGCTGCTCTTCATAGCTGGACTGTTGGTCAATGGTTTGCTGACGTTGGGAAATTGAAACATTGGATTGGGAGGCCGTTAAATCACTGATAGCCGAGGCGAGCTCACCACTCAGAGCAGCCTGGTTGGCCAGAGCGGTGTCAAGCTGAAACGCACTGGTGGCTCCAGAAGTTGTCAGCTTCTGCAGCGTTGCGATCTGCTGATTCTGTATCTGAATTTGCTTCCTTATTGATTCAATTCTTGCCTTATTTTTTGTGACGGCAGCTTGGGCTGCCTGAAGCTCTTCATTCCTGTTTTTAGCTTCAAGCTTCTTGCTTCCATACTTAATTGATTGAATCAGGGTGTTGGCTGATCTAATATCGGACTTGAGATTGATTAGATCCTGCTCTTTCTGATTTTTCAGAGAATCAAGAGCGGTGGAAGTAAGCTGCAGAAGCTTGGCGCCCTTCTTCACAAGTTCCGCAGAGGGTCCCGTCGCATAGATACTGCTTATGTATGCAGATTCAGTAGATCGGATATCAAGGGTTTCTCCTTCTGTAACACTTGCAGACCCAGTGATTGAGGCTCGGAAGGGAAACAGGAAAACAACGATCAGGATCAGGATCAGAACTCTTCGACTTGAGAACAGTCGATTGAACCAGAGATGAATGGCATAGAGGCTGAACGTTGAAGCCGCCTGTTCGCTCGTCCTGGCCTGACCTGCCTGCTGAGCTACAGCAGGCTCTGAGGCCTGCTGCCTGGCGGGTCGAGAAGAAGCTCTGTGGTTAGCTGGTGCCGTCGTTGGCCGTGAGGATGGTGAGCCCCTCTGAGCGATCAAGCGGGCAAACACCTTTACATAAAGAAATCTTACGAGCAGGAGCGTGAGCGCTACTCGTACGATCAAGGAGGTCCATGTGCCGGCGATTGGAGGCACTTGAAGTGAAATACCCGGAATAATAACGTTGTAAAGAATAAAGAGGTGGAGACAGAAGACGATCAGCAGAGCGATAATGAACAAAAAACTTCTGACATGGGATTTCTGGAGATTAATCTCGCGAAATCGGCCCTTGAGCAACAGTGAAAAGTTGTCAGATGTTCGCTTCGCAGAGATCTTCAGGTACCCCTTTGGAAGAACGCTAATATACTCAAGAAGCTTTCGCCCCGGCGTATTTCGTATGGGTAGCAATAGAATGATAGAGCTGGCAATTCCGCCCTGGATAACAGCAAGCAGCAGCGCTGTCTGGGAGATCGGAGACGAAGACGGGATCGGTGTATAGACGTAGAGACAGAATACTGCCCCTATGATCAAGTACGCACGTACAAGCAGTGGTTGAACAATCAGTATCAGATATTCGTTTCCGCTTGCTCTGCGTTGCCGTTCCTTTAGATTTGCCTCGCTGGCAAAACGTGGCAGGAAACCCCATCTGAAGCGAAGATAGAGCTTTTGATTCTTAATACCCAGTGCATACGTTGCCAACATGTTGCAGAGCATGCTGACAAAGTTAATGACAATCAGCATCAAGAGGAGGCGTGCAATCCCAGAAAGTGGATCGGAGTTCCTGGCCAGAATCAGACCGATCGGATTGGCACTGAAATAAAAGCTGTAAATCGCGAAGCAGAGTAGAAAAGCCGTAAGCGGAAACAGCCACGCCTGAAGGCTGATCAGAACACGCGGCGGACGCAGAAACTGGGTTCGGGTGATCCAGTTGAAGTCGTAAAGGAGGATGCGTGGGTCTTGCGTTTCGACCTTCTTGCTGGCTTTCCCATCTTTGACTGGGGGGCCCCCATCGGCTCGATCCCGATGGGAAGCTCCGTTGCGACCGGCTGCACCAGGAGGATCAGTAAAGAAATCCGGCGTCAGTTCCTCGCCATCATCGAGCACATTCTCATCAATCAGAAGAATGCCGCTCGAGCAGAGCCATTTAAGGTATTCCTCCTGAGAGATCTCTGTTCTGGAAGAGTCCAGGAAGGACTGGCAGCCTTGATAGAGATCTTGAACAGTTTTATTTCCGGAATCGGCATCGAGAATCTGCTCCCATTCCCCCAGAGAAACCTTGCATGATGTTTTGCGATCTCCAAAGTAAAGTCGATACTGTCCATCGACAAGCGGAGAGGTACGCACAGCCGGATTGAGGTAAAACCTTGAATGGCCGCCTGTGATCATGATCGGTAGAGGGGGAATGGGTCCATCAAAGAGGCCTAGAACTCATCCCCTCCGAAATCGAGAGAGGGCTCAGCACTCTGATTCGACTCAGCCGCAGCCGCATTCGAAGCATTGAGTTTGACCAGCTTATCGGAAAGCTCACGGATCAGAACTTCGCACCTGGATTTCTGATCGGCTGCCGACAAAGTGCTGGGATCGACCTTGGCGCCATCAGGCACTGTGCCGGGGATGCCTGAGGAGGCCGCAAGAAGGCTGCTCAGAGCAAACTCATAATCGGATTCCTGATACTGAATCCGGCCCCAGCTGTAGTTGAAACGCGGGCTGTTGCTTGCCTGGATCCGCGTGAGCTCATCCTTCGCAGCCCCATACTCGCCGAGATCGACGTAGCACTCTGCTGCATCCAAGGACAGACGTTCCTTCAGCTTCGCTGGACATTCGTCGTTGTCGGCGGTTCGCAGCACGGAAAGGCCTCGAACCTTATCTCCTTTGGCGATCAGGATTTCGCCCAGCATAATCTGAGAATAGTGATTCTTCGGATCGAGGCGGAGACAGTTGTTGAGGTTCCGCTCACAATCCTCAAACTGACCCAGCTGCATCTGGGTAATGGCAAGCATCCGCCTCAGCTTGGTGTCGTTGGGGTGCTGGAGAACGGCGCTACGCAGCAGGTGGGCGGCACTGGAATAATCTCCCAGTTGCTGCAGCAAGGAAGCGAGAGCGGCGACGTCTCCCTTTTTCTCGGGATTCTGCCGCAGGGCTCGCTGGGCATAATCCTCTGCAATTTGTCGCTCTCCGTTCTGGAGCCTGATACGACCCGTGCGTGCCAGCAGGCGCACATCATCGGGCGACAAGGACAGAGCCTTGTCGAGGTGTGCGAGCGCGACGGGCTTATCGCTCTCCGCGTAGGCGATGGCGGCCATGGCCACGTGGTAAGGGGTATAAAGCTCACCATCGGGAACGGTGGCGAGAATTCTCCTTGCCTCAGGATAATCTTTCTCCTTCTTGATCAGGGTACGAACCTGGTTGAACGTGCCCTTCAAGTTTCCAGGGATAGCAGTTGATGCCATTAGCCGCACTTACACGCTCCTTAAGTTTATCACGATCAGGAAGCGCCAGTCAACTAGGTCAGCGTTTCGTCATCCAGATTACAGGAGTTATCTCACTGAGAATGTTCAGCCCTGCAGATCTTGCTCCTCACCACCCCTGTCTCGCGCCCCTCCCCCCGAAAGGGACGGTGAGGAAGAGCCTGGGTCGGCCGGATTCGGACAGGCAAGAAAGCGTCTACCATGATCATCATCGGTCACACAAGTATGCAGCCATTTTCTATCAGCGAAGCTGATAATCCTGCAGCGCGACTGGCCTCATCGTAAATCTCCATACTCGGCCCCTGCCCCGACACATGCCGCTGCAACAACTGCCCTTACAACGGTTCAGCAAGCAGACACAGCAGCAGCCATTGGTTCACGCCACGCCACCTCGCCCGGGTCCGACGCCTGCAGGAGGCCCCGCTGATCCCTGCTGGCTGCCAGCTTGATGGCAGCTTGATGCCTCAACCGATGCCGCACATGCTGCCGCCAGACTCCTGGCTCCCCTGGGGAAGGCGCACGTTCGTGATGGGGGTGCTCAACCTCACCCCTGATTCCTTCAGCGATGGCGGTAGGTTCGAACGCCCGGAGGCCGCCCTGCGCCGGGCCAGGATGATGATGGCCCAGGGTGCTGATCTGCTCGATCTGGGGGGGCAGAGCACCCGACCCGGGGCTCACGACATCGGCGCCGAGCAGGAACTCAGCCGGCTGCTGCCGGCGTTGCGCCTGATCGTGGCTGACTTTGCCGGCCGGCCCGTGCCCTTGCTGTCAGTGGACACCTTCCGCGCCACCGTGGCCGAAGCCGCCCTCGCCGCTGGCGCTCACTGGATCAACGACGTGAGCGGCGGCGGCGCGGAGCCAGAGATCCTCGCGGTGGTGGCCGCGGCGGGCTGCCCCTGTGTGCTTACGCACAGCCGCGGCACCAGTCGCACGATGGACTCCCTCGCCACCTACGGTGACGTGGTCGCTCAGGTGCGCACGGAACTGCTGCGGGCCACCGACCGCGCCCTGGCTGCAGGAGTGAGGAGCGCACAGCTGATCTGGGATCCAGGCCTGGGCTTCGCCAAGGACACCAGCCACAACCTGGCCCTGCTGCGCGGACTGCCAGACCTGAAGGCCGAAGGCTTTCCTCTGCTGGTGGGGCCCTCCCGCAAGCGCTTCATCGGGGACGTACTGGCGGAACCACGGCCGCGGGCACGGCTGTGGGGCACGGCAGCGGTCTGCTGCCAGGCAGTTGCCGCGGGCGCCGATGTGCTGCGGGTGCACGACGTGGGCCCGATCGTGCAGACAGCCCGCATGGCCGACGCTCTCTGGCGGTAGTCCCCGTCGCTGCGTTGGGCTCAGTCGGTCCGGACCCCCTCGATCCGATCTTCGATCTCCTGATAGATCTCCTGCAACTGCGCGATGTTCTCGTCAGCGGTTTCCCAATAACCGCGGCCATTGACTTCGAGGAGTGTGCCCACGATACGACGGAAGCTGTGGGGGTTTAGCTCCATCAGCCGCTTGCGCATTTCCGCATCGTTGATGAAGGTGTCGTTGGCCTCCTCGTAAACGAAGTTGTCCACGGCACCGCTGGTGGCACTCCAGCCCAGGGTGAAGTTGAGCCGCTTGGCCACCTCCCGCACCCCCTCGTAACCGGAGTTGAGCATACCCTCGTACCACTTGGGGTTCAGCAGCTTGGTGCGGGAATCGAGTCGGATGGTTTCGCTCAGGGAGCGCACCTGAGCGTTGGCGGTGGTGGTGTCGGCGATGTAGCTGGCGGGCGTCTTGCCGTCGTCGCGCAGGTTGGCGATCAACTTGGTGGGATCGGAGTCGAAGTAGTGGCTCACATCGGTGAGTGATATCTCCGCCGAATCCAGGTTCTGAAAGGTGACGTCGGCGGTTTTCATCGCCGATTCGAACACCTGGCGATTCTGATTCATCTCTCCGGGATTGTCAGCGTTGAAGGCAAAGGTTTTGCGGGAGAGATACATCTCCTGCAGTTCGCCCTCCTCCTCCCAGGTACTGTTCTCCACCGCAAGATTCACATTGGAGCTGTAGCTTCCACTGGCGTTGGAGAACACCCGCGTAGCCGCATCCCGCAGCGAGATTCCCTGGGCCGCCGCCTGCTCCTGGGCGTGCCGGCGCACGAAGTTCATCTCCAGCGGCTCATCAGCCTCAGCCGCCATTTTCACACCCTGATCGATCAGGGCCATCTGGTTGATGAAGAGATCCCGGAACACCCCGGAGCAGTTCACCACCACATCGATGCGGGGCCGGCCCAACTCCTCAAGCGAGAGCAGTTCCAGCTTGTTCACCCGCCCTAGCGAATCGGGCACGGGTCGTACGCCGATGAACCAGAGGATCTGGGCCAGGGATTCGCCGTAAGTCTTGATGTTGTCAGTACCCCAGAGCACACAGGCGATCGTTTCGGGCCAGTCGCCCTGCTCGGCCCTCTGGCGCTCGATCAGCCGGTCCACCACCACCTTGGCGGCGGCTACAGCCGCCCGGGTGGGGATCGCCTGAGGATCGAGGGCGTGGATGTTCTTGCCGCTGGGCAGCACGCCCGGGTTGCGGATCGGATCACCGCCGGGCCCAGGAATCACGTATTCGCCATCGAGAGCCCGCAGCAGGCTCTCCATCTCCATGTCGGCGCAGATCTGCTCAAGGCAAAAGCGGAGATAACCGAACAGCCTGTCGAGCTCGGTGCTCTCCACGGCAGGGAAGCCGGCCTGCCGGCAGGCGCTCAGCCAGGGGCTGGGGAGCCTGAAGCCGAAGCGCTCCAGCAGGGCGAAGAACCAGTCGAAGTTGCGGCGCAGGGTGACCCGTCCGTCGCTGCCGGTGACGGCCCGCACCATCGCAGCGACGGCCGCTCGACTGGTGTCGGTGATCGTGCGGTTGAGCTCCACATCGGCGAGAACGCCCTCGTCGTTGCCGCGGTAGACCGCTTCAATGGTGCGGCCCAGGCTCTCGGCCAGCAAACCCGGCAGGCTGCGGTGGCCCTCCTCCTGACGTTCCAGGGCGGCGATGTTCACCAGGGTGGCGATCGCTTCCTCTGCTGTGGGGGGTTTGCCGATCGTGTGCAGGCCGCAGGGCAGCAACCGGCTCTCGATTTCCATCAGCTGGCGGTACACCGCCCCTACCACGCCGTCACGCGCATCGAGGTCGAGCTCAGAGGCCTCGACCTGCGGCAAGGTGACGTCCTTGTCGAGATTGCACTGGCGGGCCGTTTCCACAAGCGCGTTGACGATCTGCACACCCCTGGAGCTCTCGCGCAGTTGCTGGTAGGAACCCACCAGCTCGCCGAGTTCCTTGAGGCCCTTGTAGAGGCCGGCATTTTCCGCCGGCGGGGTGAGATAGCTGATCGTGGCCGCGTAGCCCCGTCGCTTGGCGATGGTGGCCTCGGAGGGGTTGTTGGCGGCGTAGTAGTAGAGATTGGGCAGAGCACCGATCAAGGAATCGGGGTAGCAGGTTTCGCTCATGCCCATCTGCTTGCCGGGCATGAACTCCAGCGAGCCGTGGGTGCCGAAGTGCAGCACGGCGTCAGCGCCCCAGACCTTCTCGAGATAGGTGTAGTAGGCGGCGAAGCCGTGGTGGGGGCTGGCGCTGCGGGAATAGAGCAGCCGCATCGGGTCGCCCTCGTAGCCGAAGGTGGGCTGCACACCCACGAAGACGTTGCCGAAGTGGCGGCCGTAGATCAGCAGGTTGGTGCCGTCGGAGTTGAGGTTGCCGGGGGGCTTGCCCCAGTTCTCCTCGAGGCGCTCGGAATAGGGGGTGAGGCGCTCGTACTCCTCCACACTCATGCGGTGGGCGATCGCCAGCTCCGGCGCCCCCTGCAGCGCGGCGGGGTCGTTGATCACCGCCTCCATCAGCCCCTTGGGATCCCGCGGCAGGTTCTGCACGTCGTAGCCCTTGCGCTTCATCTCCTCCAGCACTCGGTGGATCGAACCGAACACATCCAGGTAGGCGGCGGTGCCCACGTTGCCCTTGTCGGGGGGGAAGCTGAACACGGTGATCGCCAGCTTCTTCTCCAGCCGGGGCTTGGTACGAAGCAAGGCCCAGCGGATCACCCGCTCCGCGATGGCCTCGACCCGGTCCTGCAGGGTGTGGGCCTTGCCGGTGGCATCGTCGCGGCCGGAGAGCACGATAGGCTCGATGGCGCCATCAAGCTCGGGGATGGCGATCTGCAGAGCCACCTGCACCGGGTGCAGCCCGAGATCGCTCTCCTCCCACTCCTGGGTGGTCTGGAAGACGAGCGGCAGCGCCACCATGTAGGGGCGGTTGAGCCGGGAGAGTGCCTCGATGGCGCGAGGATGGTCCTGCCGGGCGGGGCCGCCGATCAGGGCGAAGCCCGTCAGGCTCACCACCCCGTCCACCAGGGGCTGCTCGGGGTTGAGCGAATCGTAGAAGAAGGCATTCACGGGCCTGCTGAAATCGAGCCCGCCGCAGAACACCGGGATCACGGTGGCGCCGCGGTACTCCAGCTCCTGAATCACCGCCACGTAGTGAGCCTCGTCGCCCGTCACGATGTGGCTGCGCTGCAGGACCAGACCGATGACGGGGCCGCGGCGCGCCTTCTCGCTCAGGTCAGGGCGGCTGGCGCTCCAGTTGAGGTATTCCCGGAGATCCTCGAACATCCCGGGGGCCAGGGGGTGCCAGATCCCCAGATCCGGGAACACCACCGGCTCGGCCACCTCCAGCTCCGGCCGGCCTTCCTCTCCCCTGGGGAACACGTACCTGTCGGCCAGCATCAACAGGAAGTTGCGCAGGTTGTCGGGGGTGCCGCCCAGCCAGTACTGGAAACTGAGCATGAAGGAGCGGGCGTCCTGCGCCTTCTCCACCGGCAGGTACTTCAGAACCGTGGGCAGGGTGTTCAGCAGCTTGAGCATCGCGTCCTGAAAACCGGCGCCGCCGGCCTCCTTCCGCTTCTTCATGAAGCTGGCGATGGCGCTCTTGCTCTGCCCCAGCTGGGCCATCGAGAAGGTGCCCAGCTTGTTGAGCCGCATCACCTCCGGCATGGAGGGGAAGACCACGACGGCCCTGAGCCGGTCGCGGTGAGGGGCAACCGCTTCCACCACCTTCTGGGCCAGGTCCTCGATGAAGATCAGCGAGGCGATGAAGACATCGGCCTTGGCCACATCGGCGCAGAAGGCGGCGTAGTTCTCGGGATCGCGCAGTTCCTCGATCAGATAGCCGCTCAGTTCCACTGCCAGGGCGCCGTTCTGCTCGTTGAGGCTGGTGACGGCCTGGGTGAGGGCGTTCTGGTACTGGGGCTCGAGCACCACGTAGACCGCGCGCATCACGGCGCGGCCGTCGGAACCGTCAAGGTGGGCAGGGCTGACCCGGCGGCTGGCGGAGCGGACCTGCGTGAACATCGGCGCTGGGGTTGAGCAATGTGAAGCAGCCTACGGAAGGTGTTCCGCTGACGCGGGCTCGCGCCCCAAGGCTTCACAGGACACCGCTGCTGCCGGGGCGGAATCGCCGCCATAGGCTCGGACCTGCCATCGCCCCCCCCCCCCCCCCCCCC
>CAYHCE010000049.1:0-19618 GCA_964355015.1 uncultured bacterium
ATGGCTGTTGAGTCAACAGTACTGCGGGAGTAGCAAAACTAGTGAGTCAACGCGCGCCTACGTAGTTGACATCAGGCATGCTCGCCCTCCTCCGGGTCAAGGAAGGGCTGACCAGGCTTCTGGGCGAGAGGAAGGCGAAGGGGCGCGCCAGGTGCTTTCGGGCGCTGAATTTTCTGATCGGGGAAGCGTCCAGCTTCCTTTCGCCGCAGGAGGTTCAGGGCCTGGGCCTGGGGAGGGGGCTGTGGTGGTTGCTGGTTCGATCCATCTCCAATGTCGATCTGAAGCAGGTTGAGTCCTGCCTGCTGGAATCCCCCGAGGTCGTTGATTATGAGCCACTGGCCTATCAGATCAATCAGGGCCACCTGCATGATGAGGCCAGGCAGTATACACCACCTCTTTCGATATCGGCCTGGCGATGTATCGGAGTTCTGCGCCTGCCTCACAGGCATTCATCCGAGAGCTGATCCGGCTCATCATGGAAGACTACTTCAGTGCTACGTTCCTGAACTTTCCCGAGATGTTGGAGCTGTCCAGCCGCGCTAGGGTCTGTCTGACCATCAGCCTGGGAAAGAATTCCCTGATCATCTCGGTAATCTGCAGCAGCGCTATGAAGGCATTCTTGCTCTCGAGAGCCTCAACGAACCCTTAGTGCTTGCCTGTGCTGCCTGCTGCGAAACACACTGACACGCTTCAAACTTCCAGAGAACTATCAAGTTTCCTCCGCCATAGCTGGGCTCTGAACTCCAGGTTGCCAGGTACTTCTCAGGCCAACTCTACGCAACTTCATAATACACCAGTGAATTGGAACCATCCTGGTTTTCAACTTGTTGGAACACAGGCAGAGTGTCCAGTGCATAGGCCGGGGTTTCAATGCGAGCATTGCCAGGGTCGCTGACAACCTCCTGGGTCAGCCTGGAGTCGACAGCCCATGTGTTGCCTCCATCTGTGCTTTCACTGACTTCAAGATATTTGCTCGCACCGCTGACTTCGTAGGTGATGTTAATTCTACCATCTGCCAGAAGGCTGATCTGCATGTAGCTGCCGCTTTTGTAGGAGGTGATCTCAACGGGATTATCCCATGTGTCTGAGGTGCTATCATAGCGAAGATAAACAACACGGCTATCGCCATTGTTGGTGGCGACATGGATGTTGCCCTGACTATCGGTAACTGAGCTGAAATGGGTTCCATCCGGATCTTTCTGGGCATCGCCATAAACGAGAAGGCGCTCATTCTCGTAGGTGCCACTGGAGGTTTCGCTCAGTGAATAGTCAACCCAGTTGAGAGTGTTGCCATTGGTATAGAGGAGGCCAACGCCATCATTGGTTGCGATGATATTCCCAGACATCCTTCCTTTGCCGCCATTGAGCTGTGATTTGTTGCCGCTGGGATTGTCAATGGTATTGTCAATTCGTTCGTCTATGGCAGTCCACGTCTGGCCATCGTCCGCACTGGAGGCCACCCTCAGGCTGACATCCCCTGACACTTTGTCAGTCGCCGTACAGCAAACCCAGAGGGTGCCATCCGGCGTGATGGCGATCGACGGCCTCTCCAGCTGCAGTGAGGGTGGATTGGGAAGCACGACGGTAGAGTTGATGCTCCAGGAGACATCGGCCTCCGAGTAATCGAGAATGGAGAGGGCGGTGGAACCGCTGCCAGTGGTATAAACTTCATACAGTTTGCCTTCGTAGATCAGTCCATCGCCACGAGAAGAACTGCTGGAGGAGGGAAGTGTCACGGATTGATCCCACGCCATGCCATTGTCGTCGCTGGAGTAAAGAGACAGCTGTCCGTTGGTGTTGGCCATGACATGAACCGCACCGTCTGCCGTCACCCAGGAATGGTCCTCGAATCGGGAGGAAATCATGCCCTCATTGCCGTTCGAGATGGTGGTTGCCATTCCGGTTACGACATCAACAGAGTCGATGGTCGCTGCAGAGTCGATGGGAGCTGCCATCTCAGCCGGAGGCTCGCTGCCATCGCCATGGCCACCTACCAACAACCCAAGCCAGGAAAGGGAAGGCGCCGCTCCGGAATGCGAAGGCGCCGATTGCCCCCCGCTGGCCTGGGGCGTTGTGGAAGTGAGCCCAGAGAGAACCGCTGAGTACTCCTGTGTGAAGCCGGCTTGGTCGGCAGAGACGTAGAGATTCGTAAGACCGTCTTGCATGTGCTTTCACTGAAGCGCCTGTTCTAAATTTGGCTAGTTTTTGGAGAAGTGTCAAGCGATCGTCATGCCTGTACACCCTGGGAGGCTGAGAATGGGCAGGGTGGCCCCTGAACTGGCAAAGGTCAGAGCTTTCTTCCGCCCCCGCACGATCGCTTGGGCGTGGTGCAGGGCCGACTGAAAGTCAGGCACAGGTTCTGTTGTCCCGCCATGCTGGCCCCGGTTTTGTCGGGGCTGCTCCTGTCCTGTGGCCCAGCCGAGTGCTTCTGCAGATCTGATCGGCTTCCTGCAAGCCCTGCCGGAAGGCCGGAATCGCCGCGGGGTCCGTTATCCCCTGTGGCTGCTGTTGCTGAAGGCTGTCCTCGGGATTCTCAGTGGCTGCCGGAGCGCTCGGGATCGCGAGCGGTTTGGCCGTCGGCATCGGCAGGCCTTCAGTGCTGCTCTGGGCCTGGAGCTGCGCAGCTCCCCCTGTGACGCCACCTTCCTCTACCTCTTCGAGCGGGTGGAGCTCGAGCAGCTGTTCTCCATGCTCAGGCAGCGGATGCTGGCCGAGATCGCTTTGCAGGAGAGGGATCTGGATCAGCTTATCTGTGACTGCAAGACCCTGAGGGGATCGGCCACCAAGCCCGATGGCGCTGACGGTGCCACCCGCTTCGTCACCCAGGTGACGCTCTACGCGAGGGATCTGGGCCTGGCCATTGCCCAGACCTCCTTTGACACGGGCGATTCCCACGAGCGTGCCACTCTCAAGATGCTGCTCACCAGCCTGGATCTCGAGGGCGTGCTGATCCAGGCGGATGCGCTGCACACCTCGCCCGCGTTGTTCAGCTCGCCGCCGAGCAGAGCGCCGACCTGCTCCTGACGGTCAAGAGCAACCAGCGCACTCTCCACCGCCAGATTGCTGAGCAGTTCCGCTGCCACCGGCACTTCCCAGTTCAGATCAACGATTTCGAGAAAAGTCATGGTCGCCAGGTGCTCTGGGAACTGCGGGCCCGCAACGCCACCGGCGTGATCCGCGGACATCGCGAGGGCAAGCCCTTCCAGCAGACCCACCTCTTTCTCACGAGCCTGCGCACCAGCCCGAAAACGTTGCTGCGGCTGGTACGGCAGCTCCGGGCGATCGAGAATGAGTGGCACTGGCCGCGCGACACCCAGCTCGGCGAGGACTCCCAGCGCTACGCCGAGGGCAACGGCGTACAGGTCCTGGCCCTGCTGCGGACATTAGTCCTCAACCTGCTGCGCTGCAACGGCTATCGCTCGATCCGAGCAGGGCTGATGGCAGTCGCCCACGACATCACTCGGCTGCTAGGCTGGGTCGGGATCAGCCCCCAGGAAACAGGCTGAATGGACATTCAGTCAGCCTTGGGGCGTGGCGTGCCGGCGTTGTTGTGCAGGGCCCCACGGTTGGCTCATGGACAACTGGGAACCAGCAGAATGGGGCCAGTTTTGGAATACGCGGCAGGGTCACTGGGTGTGTTGGCGCTGGTGACATCCTCCAGATCCGATCCCACCACGGAAATCGTTCCCTTGTTCCCCGGATTGAAGAAACTATATGGTGTAGCGTCGATCTGGCCGCCGGTCACGTTGGTGTTCTGGACATTGTTCCCAGACAGGTTTACGCAAATGGAGCCTCCATCGGAAAAATTCGCCGAGACGACTCTAATGGTGATTCCATTTCCTTCCGATTGGAGAATTGAATTTCCAAGAATGGAGGCGTTGACAATCTTGCCCTCGGAATATGCCAGAAGCTTGATGCCTTCGGCGGCCTGATTGCTGATCTTGGCATTGCCGGTTGTTGACACTGTGTTCCCACTGACGACAGCAGTCTGAATCGTGCCCCCCTGTCCAGCGATGAGATAGATGCCGTCTGCATCATTGCCGAGGGTGGTTACGCTGTTTCGGCTCACCTCCAAGCGTTGGATCTGCCCCTGCCTGAGTGCATTCACATAGATTCCGTCAGACTCGAGTTCGAATGTATTGGCATCGTTCGGCACCGTTCCACTGGTGAACACGGTGTTGTCATTGATTTCAGCAGTATTAATCCGGCCTCCATCATTGCTGCTCAGATAGATTCCCTCAGACAAGGGTCCAGCCGTTGATACCGAATTCCGATGGATCTGCAGAGCTCCGATCGATCCACCATTCGCAGCCCGAACTCGGATGCCATGGGCCGAGTCTGCTCCGTCTGTGGAGACAGTGTTCCCGATCAGCTGAAGCCGATCGACCGATCCAGCCATAAGTTGAACTTCGATTCCCGTTGCCTTGGATCCATTGGTTGACACATTGTTCCCGGAAATCAGGATCTCATTACCTGGGATCGCATCAAGGTGGCTCGCGTTGATCAGAATTCCCGAGGCGCCCTTTCCGGAGGTCACGATCCGATTGTTGGCCACCACCACGTTGCTGACCTCAGTGCCGATCACGCCTGGCTGATCGAGCTGGGGCCTGAGCGAGAAGCCGTTCAGTGCTGTTCGGTTCCCCATGTTCACCGTGCCGTTGATCGTAGGTAACAGGCCCGTGCCGGAACCAGGCAGTTCGACGACGGAGTTTCTTCCCATGATGCTGGCCGGAACGAACTGGCGAGGCCCGCTCGAGAGAACCTGCACAGCCTCCGGGATAGCGAAACCAGCCATTCCTGGGTTGCTACCTGATTGCACGTAGACGATGGCGTTGCCATCACTGCTGGTCGCTGGAAGGGCCGAAGCAACACTGCCGAATGGATCCTCATAGCTACCGTTGCCGCCTGCACCCCCCGAGGACACGTGCGTGAACGTCCACGCTGCGCCGGTGGAAGGATTGGCGACTGCGTATGTGTCAAACGAATCAATGATCTGGCGCTCTGCCTGCTCTTCAACCACGATGTTCAATTGTCGCTGAACCGGCGCCTGCAGCCGCGCCACAAGGGATTCGTCTTCGGGATCCCTTGCCCGCCCTCTCGCACCTCCAAAACCGAGGCCTACCGTGAAGGTGACCCTGGAGCCGAACTGTTCATCCGTGGTGAACTCCACTCCGCCTGTGAAGGCATCACCCTGACGCACCGACAGGCGCGACCGAAAGCCGGGAAAGGCATCAGCACCGGGACCATCATAGAAGTAACCACCCACATAGCCGCGTAGTTCGCCGTGGCTCCAGCGCGCAATCCTCGTGCCCACTTCCAGATCCACTCCGCCAAATGCAGACTCGTAGCCTTTGTCGATCTGTGTCGACGTTTTCATGGTGGCGAACAGGAGGTTCCGCTCGAAGTTGAGATTCTGCAGGCTGCTGCCCAGGGAAGTGCTATCCCAGGAGGTGAGGTTACGAGTTTCGCCGATCGGCAAATAACCATTGAGCCGGGCTTCCCAGGTATTACCTGCTACCTCAAGACCCGCTCCGAGCTGAGAGAAGGTGGATGGGCCTGTATCGCGAAGATCGTAGCCAGCATACGCACCCCATACCAGATTCGAAGGCTTTGAGTATTGCCGGTAGCCCAACAGAAAGTTGCCCCCCAAGGTGGACTCTGCAGTGGCGAAGTTCAGGCGCGCTTCCGCAAAGCCGAGGGACTTGCCTGGCACCTGAAAGAGAGGAATGAGACCATACAGACTCCCGAACGAACTTTCATAGCCAAGGCCAGGCCCGCTGGTGAATTGCCCCATGAACCTGGGTTGAATGCTGGGAAGCGGCTGGGCTGGAGGTGCGTCCGGCAGATCGGGCGAGGATTGTGCCTGGAGCACACCCTGAGCGCTTGTTCTGGCTGTACCCATCTCCGCTAGGGGGTTGGCCTGAACAGGAGCAGCGCCGGCCATGAGGCCGAGTGAGAGGATTCCCACACGAAAGGTCGTGGGGTTCACGAGATTCGGCCACTTTACCTGGCTCACGTGTGATTCATTTTTTGCCATCATAGCCACAGGATGCGGCGGGAATAGTGTATCCATTGCTTCACGGGGCCATGGTGCGGTTGCAGGGCCGACTGAAAGTCAGGCACAGGTTCTGTTGTCCCGCCATGCTGGCCCCGGTTTTGTCGGGGCTGCTCCTGTCCTGTGGCCCAGCCGAGTGCTTCTGCAGATCTGATCGGCTTCCTGCAAGCCCTGCCGGAAGGCCGGAATCGCCGCGGGGTCCGTTATCCCCTGTGGCTGCTGTTGCTGAAGGCTGTCCTCGGGATTCTCAGTGGCTGCCGGAGCGCTCGGGATCGCGAGCGGTTTGGCCGTCGGCATCGGCAGGCCTTCAGTGCTGCTCTGGGCCTGGAGCTGCGCAGCTCCCCCTGTGACGCCACCTTCCTCTACCTCTTCGAGCGGGTGGAGCTCGAGCAGCTGTTCTCCATGCTCAGGCAGCGGATGCTGGCCGAGATCGCTTTGCAGGAGAGGGATCTGGATCAGCTTATCTGTGACTGCAAGACCCTGAGGGGATCGGCCACCAAGCCCGATGGCGCTGACGGTGCCACCCGCTTCGTCACCCAGGTGACGCTCTACGCGAGGGATCTGGGCCTGGCCATTGCCCAGACCTCCTTTGACACGGGCGATTCCCACGAGCGTGCCACTCTCAAGATGCTGCTCACCAGCCTGGATCTCGAGGGCGTGCTGATCCAGGCGGATGCGCTGCACACCTCGCCCGCGTTGTTCAGCTCGCCGCCGAGCAGAGCGCCGACCTGCTCCTGACGGTCAAGAGCAACCAGCGCACTCTCCACCGCCAGATTGCTGAGCAGTTCCGCTGCCACCGGCACTTCCCAGTTCAGATCAACGATTTCGAGAAAAGTCATGGTCGCCAGGTGCTCTGGGAACTGCGGGCCCGCAACGCCACCGGCGTGATCCGCGGACATCGCGAGGGCAAGCCCTTCCAGCAGACCCACCTCTTTCTCACGAGCCTGCGCACCAGCCCGAAAACGTTGCTGCGGCTGGTACGGCAGCTCCGGGCGATCGAGAATGAGTGGCACTGGCCGCGCGACACCCAGCTCGGCGAGGACTCCCAGCGCTACGCCGAGGGCAACGGCGTACAGGTCCTGGCCCTGCTGCGGACATTAGTCCTCAACCTGCTGCGCTGCAACGGCTATCGCTCGATCCGAGCAGGGCTGATGGCAGTCGCCCACGACATCACTCGGCTGCTAGGCTGGGTCGGGATCAGCCCCCAGGAAACAGGCTGAATGGACTATCAGTCAGCCCTGACCACTTGGCGGCACTGCCAAGGTAAAGACTTGTTAACTCCTGGCGGCTGGGAATACAGCTCTCCATAGCCTAAGAAATAGTAAGGATGGGTTGAGGATGATTGTATCAGATTATACTGCTGATGAGATGAGTGTTGCCACTGATGAGGGCATCACTGATCCAGAGTTTGATCAGGAAACTTCGCAAGTCTGCTGGCAGGATCTCGGTGGGCGGCTCTGGGTTGCGCCCATGGACCCTGTGACGGGAGACATTCTTCTCGACCAGAAACAGGGCCTGGATACAGGCTTGGCCCCGATTGGAAGTCCCGATGGGAATGGGGGTACCGGCAATGGCCCTGAATGGATCCGCTCGGATAGTGGGTCCGACATCCTGTATACCAAGGCCATCACCTCGGATCCGGCCAGTTGGCAGGTTTGGAGCGCCAGTTGGGATGGTTCTACTTGGCAGGTGCGCTCCATCACGACGGGCTCAAGCCCGAACGGCAGCACTGTTACGGGAGATCCGGATCCAAAGTTCATCTACCGGAAGGCTGGTATCAGCGGAGGTTACGATCTCTACTGGCGTGATTATAAAAGCGGAGTTGAAGGGCTGATTACCACTGACACTACCAAGGGGGTGCGCTGGGTCAATCAAGAGAGCAGCCAACTCGTTTATTCTCAACAGGTCGATGGCATCGGACAGATCTTTCGCTATGATGTCAGCCTGGGAATCTCAACTCAACTGACATTCGGCGGATCCGACAAAACCAAGCCTTGGATGTGGAAAGCTCCAGAGCTCAATGGCGGCTTGGTTCTCATGGCAAACGAGACCAATCCTGGCCAGCCTGACACCTTGGGGCTTTATACCGAGACCAGTGGTGCTTGGAACCGATCTATTGTGCTGAGGCCACCCACAGGCCGTCAACTGATTTATTCCGCAGAGCCGGTTGTGTATGATGGCCGATCAGGGATCTCGTTCGTCGCCAAGGATGAGATCAGCCCAGCGGCGCAATCTGAAGTATGGATGGCTGGCTTCGGCCAGTCCGGCCCGGTGTATCGGCAAGTAAGTGAATCGAACCCGCTTTCCCGCAATGATCCCGAGACCTTCGCAACGGATCAGGGCCTGTTTGTCTATTACAACATCAGAAGCGTTAAGCCTTTTGATACTACCCCCCCAAGCCTGTACAGGTCGGCGGTAGGCGTGATTGCCGACACAGGCATGATCTCCTCTGCCAGTGCTGATCATCAAATCCTCTCGGCTGACAATGGCACAGACGTGGTGACTGGGCAGCCGAGCAATGAGCAGAGTTCGGCGCAAACCAATCCTTTCTACCTCGATCTCTATGGAATGAACGGGACCGCTCCCCCTTCGCCTTCCTCCCCCACGGGCGGGACTTTCGAGGTGGCGAATTCCGGTGTGGACACTGGATCCGATGTCTGGTACATCAGCTCTTCCTCCTCTGAATCGACAGGGCTGATCTTGATGACAATGCCCGGCTCGACTGAGACTCCCAGTGCGCCCAGCGGCTCTCAGGATGCTGCGTTGAATCCCTGGTTGTTGCCTGCCCCTGGCGACCCAGCCGTTCCAGCCGTGAGCTGATCAAAATGCCAATCTAGTATGCAGTCCCGGAAATTTGCGAGCAAAGCCTCTGGAGTTTCTCCAGGATCGAATCCGTCGTCGCGGTCCAGCTGAGCGGGGCTGAGCTTTTGTTATAGTGGGTGATGAAGTGCTCGATCTACTGCAAGCAGAAGCACTTCGGGCTAGCAGGGCGTTGCACGTAGGCAAGTTGGCCATTCAAGCTGGAACTTTGGGCGCGTTTCGGGGCTAAAGCGTCTCAATGTCTTCTCACTGAGGCCAGCAATTCACGCCGAGGCCCTCCGCCAACCAGCGCACCCAGCGGGAGAAGTTTCCGGAGGATACGGCGCGGGTGGTGCGTTGACAGGCACAGATCGACCTGATCGAGCCCCACCACCGCCAACAGGCATGACCTCACTTCTTCAGCCGAGCTCCTGCCGGGCAATGTCAACCTCCCTGGTCCGTCAGGCTGTTGTTGATCCCAGCCTGATCCGGGTTGCCGGCCTGGCACGGAGGGAGGCGGCTCGCCTCCACCGCTGATGGGCCCATGGCCTCAGCCAGGGTGCGGGGCACTGGCGGGGAAAGCCGGCTAACGGATTTGAACCGATGGCCTTCGCTTTACAAAAGCGCTGCTCTACCACTGAGCTAAGCCGGCTTGTGGCTGAGTTTATCGCTCGCGCAGCGCCCAGAGCAGCAGCTGGCTGCGATTGGCAGATCCAGTTTTGCTGAGCAGGCTCGAGATGTGGCTTTCGACGGTGCGGGGGCTCAGCACCAGTTCCGCCGCGATGGCCCGGTTGCTGAGGCCGCGGCGCAGCCGCTCGAGCACACGCAGTTCGGCCGGCGTGGGCGCAGTGGATCGGATGGACCGGGACATCGGCAGAACGCTCACCGCCCCAGGATTCCCCGCTCAGGCCAGGCTGGATCCACCGACCGCTTCGGGCCTGTGGGCTCAGCGTCTGGCCCTGGCAGCGGCGGGACCGCCCGCCGGAGGCAGAGGGGTGGGACGAGCCCGTTTGATCGGCAGGTTGGCCACCAGCGCCGTGACCCGATCCTCCGTTTCCAGGCTGACGTCGACTTCGTTCAGGTCGATTTCCACGTAACGGGAGACGACTTCGAGGATCTCGCGGCGCATCTGCTCGAGCAGTTCCGGGTTCAGGTCGCTGCGATCGTGGGCGAGCACCAGCTGCAGGCGCTGTCGGGCGGTGGAGGCACTGGCGGGCTGACGACCGAGCAGCTTGTCGATGAAGTCGCGCAAGGTCATCACGGCTCAGAAGATCTTGGTGTGCATCAGCCGGCCGATCTTGGCCCGCAGGCCCTGGCCTTCCTTGCTGAGATCGAGCATCGGCACCACCTCGCCTAGCAGCCGCCTGGCCACGTTGGTGTAGGCCAGGCCGGCTGGGGAGCGGCTGCCGTTGAGGGTGAGCGGTTCGCCTCGGTTGGTGGACACGATCACCTGCTCGTCCTCCAGGACCAGGCCCAGCAGGGGCAGAGCCAGGATGTCGGTGACGTCGCTGACCGCCAGCATCTCCTGGTTGGCCATCATCTTCGGCCGCACCCGGTTGAGCACCAGTTGCACCGGTGCGATCTCCCGGGTCTGGAGCAGTCCGATCACCCGGTCGGCGTCGCGCACCGCCGACACCTCGGGTGTGGTGACCACCAGCGCCTCCCTGGCGGCGGCGGCCGCATTCTTGAAGCCGTCCTCGATGCCGGCGGGGCAGTCGATCAGCACGTAGTCGAACTGCTCGGCCAGCTGAGCCACGATCGACTTCATGTCGTCGGGAGTCAGCCACTCCAGCATGCGGGGGTTGCCGGCCGGCAGCAGCGACAGGTTCGGTTCCTGTTTGTGCCGCACCAGAGCCTGCTCCAGGCGGCAGCTGCCGGCGAGCACCTCCTGGGCGGTGTAGACGATCCGGTTCTCCAGCCCCAGCAGCAGATCCAGGTTGCGCAGGCCGAAGTCCGCATCGAGAACGGCGGTTCTGACCCCTTGCTTGGCCAGGGCGACGCCCAGGTTGGCGGTGAGGGTGGTCTTGCCGACCCCCCCCTTGCCGGAGCAGATCAGGATCGTGCGGCTCTGGGAGGTCGTCACGGGAGTGCCAGACATGGATGCAGATTAAGGCCAGGAACCGCTTCCGGTTCGTGGCGGCCACGACCGTCCGGGCGGTCGGCGGATAGAACAGGTCCCACCGCCCAGGCCCTGCCGATGTCCGAGACCCTGCCCCATCGCCAGAACCTGCTGGTGATGCCCGACGACGGGGCCTCCTCGGTGGTGGCTCTGATCGACCGGGCCCGGGAGCAGCTGCTGCTCAAGCAGTTCAAGCTGGAATCCGAGCAGGTGGAGCAGGCCCTGCTGCGGGCCCATGAACGGGGCGTGGCGGTGCGGGTGATGCTCAATCCCCACACCTCGGGTGGGGACCGCTGGAACGACGAGGCCTTCAGCCGGCTGCAGGCCTGGGGCATGGAGGTGAACTGGACCAGCGAGGCCTTCCCGGTGACCCATGAGAAATCTCTGGTGGTGGACCGTGAGCTGGCCCTGATCGCCACCTTCAACCTCTCCGACAAGTACTTCACCGAGACCCGGGATTACGGCGTGGTCACCCACGCCAGGCCCGTGATTGAACAGGTGATCGCCGGCTTCGAGGCCGACTGGCACCGGCGGTTCTTCGAGCCCGATCTGGGGGTGGGACTCGTCTGGAGCAGTTTCCACAGCCGCGGGCAGATGGCCCGGCTGGTGGACTCCGCCAACCGCAGCCTCTGGATCCAGCACCCCAAGTTCGTCGATGCCGTGATCCTCGAGCGGATCATCTCCGCCCGGGAGCGCGGCGCCAAAGTGCGGGTGCTCTGCGGCGGCAAGCACGGCATCAGCGACTGGGACATCTACGACACCTTCTCCTCGCTGCGGGTGATGGAACGCTTCGGCGTCAAGGTGCGGCGCCAGAAGCACCTGAAGCTGCATGCCAAGCTGATCCTTGTGGATGGCATCGCCGCTCAGACCGGTTCGATGAACATCGATCGCAGCGCCTTCGATCTGCGGCGGGAGCTGGGCATCGAGACCGATGCGCCCGAGGTGGTGGCCCGTCTGAAGGACTCCTTCTCACGCGACTGGGCCCTGGCCCGCAGATACCGCGCGCCGGATCCGCTCGATCCCAGCCTGCACGAGCGGGGCGAGCTGCCTGCCGATCCCCATTTCGTGCACGACTGATGACGGAAACACCGCCGCCGTCCTCATCGGCCCAGGAGATCTGCCTGGCCCCTCCACCCGGTTGCCGGCAGCTGTTCATCGGCATGCTGCAGGTGGCGCTCTCCTCCTTCGGCGGAGGGCTCTCGGCCTGGAGCCAGCGCATCGTGGTGGAGCAGCGTCGCTGGATGAGCAACGAGAGCTTCCTCACGGGGCTCACCGTGGCCCGTCTGTTCCCGGGGCCCAACCAGATCAACATGGCCGTGTATATCGGCGCCAGCTTCCAGGGCCTGCGTGGCGCACTCGTGGCGCTGGCCGGCATGCTGCTCGTGCCCTTCACCCTGTTGATGCTGCTGGGGCTCGTCTATTTCCAGGTGCATCAGATCCCGGCCGTCGATCGGGTGCTGGCCGGTGTGGTGGCGGCGGCCGCCGGCATGGCCCTCTCGATGGGCTTCAGGATCCTGGACACCTACTGGCGCGATCCGATCGCCCTGCTGCTGGCTGCCGCCACTTTCGTGGCCATGGCCGTGCTGCAGGTGCGGCTGATTCCCGTGGTGCTGGTGGCGGGCCCGCTGGCGATGGCCTGGTACTGGCCTCGCCCCAGCGGACGGGGGCGCTGAGCCCGATGGCCCTGCTCGTCCACTCCCTGCTGCCTGTGGGCTGTACGCCGACCGCCCTGAGTGATCCGGCCAGCCTGCTCAACGTGCTCTGGACCTTCCTGTCGCTCTCCCTGTTTTCGCTGGGCGGCGGCAACACCCTGCTGGGGGAGTACCACCACCTCAGCGTGGTCCGGTTCTGCTGGCTCAGCTCCTCCCAGTTCGCCGATCTCTATGCGCTGGCGGAGGCGGCTCCAGGACCCAGCTCCATGATCGTGGGCCTGCTGGGAATGGGCGCGGCCTGGCGCGAGGGACCCTTCTGGGAATTGGTCAGCGCCTATGGGGCGGAGCTGGCCGTGCTGTTGCCCTCCACCCTGGTGATGGTGGTGGCCTGCCTCAGCTGGAACCGCCTGCGGGATTCCCCCTGGCGCGTCGCCTTCGAACGGGGCCTGGGTCCGATCACCCTCGGCATCCTGTTCGCCGTGGGCCTGAAGATCCTGATCACCTCCAACCACGGCGTCCCGGCTTATCTGGTGTCGATCGTCGTCTGCGTGCTGATGCTGCGCACCCGAATCTCCCCCCTCTGGTTCATGGCCGTGGCCGGTGTGCTGGGCGGGCTGGGTGTGATCAACCGCTGAGCGCGGACCCGGCGGTGCACGGCGGGCCCTGTTTCAGTCGGGCAGGGGCCAGAGCGGTTCGGCCGGATCGATCTCGATCGTGCCGTCCACGAGCCGGGCTTGCTCGCTGAAGCCGTTCGGGGGCAGATCCTCGGGCCCCCGTGCCACGACGTCGGCGATCCTCAGCTGCAGCGGCCGCAGCTGCAGAGCCACGATTCTGGCGCTGCCGTCACCCCGGCAGCCCGCATGGGCAACGCCCCGCAGCCGCCCCCACACCAGCACATGGCCGCCGGCACTCACCCGCGCGCCGGGATTCACATCGCCCAGCAGCAGCACGGAGCCCTCGCCCTGCAGATGATCGCCGGACCGCAGCGTGCCCCGGTGGATCAGCAGCCCGACCTCGGGCCCGCCGTCCGCCGCTGGCTCCCTCGTCGCCTCGCTGCCGGGCGGTTCCCTGCCGTCCGTGTGGGGGAGGCCCGTGGGCAGACCCAGGGCCGAGGCCGCCACCAGGGTTTCGCCCACACGGCTCTCCACCCGGCAGAGCGCGAGCCCGTGGTCCTGCAGCTGTCGTTGCAGCGTCCGCAGCTCGGGCAGGGTGAGGCTCCAGTCGGCGGCATGGAGCACCACGGGTCCGGCGGGGGGAAGAGGACCCAGGCCATGGGCCACCTCCTCGAGGCTGCTGCCGGCACTGCCGCCGTGGGCCGGCAGCAGCAGATGGTGGGCAAGACCGGGCCTGGGAGCCGGCACGAAATCGGCAGCCATCAGGGTCTGCGGCGGGCCCCAACCTAGGCAGGGCCGTCCGGCAGCCCCCTCCGGAGCGCGCCTGCGGCCTGCCCCAGGGCAGCGCTCACCTCCTGTGGATGGATCAACCAGGCCATCTCCACCGGCTGGATCAGGCTTGCCACCAGGGGGGAGTTCTCCTCCAGGGCCTGGAGCCGCTCGCCGTCCCAGAGCCGCAGCCCTCCCTTGTAGGGGTGGTATCCCCGACTGTGACGCTGGTGCAGGCCGCAGGTCAGGGACGGTTCCAGCCCGACACGGCTGCTCAGCTGGCGGGCCTGGGCCAGCAGCTCCAGCCGCTGGCCGGAGTCGAAGCGGCTCACATCGATCGCCTTGAGCAACTGGCGATCCAGCAGACGGCGGCAGAGATCGCCGAGCTCGGCCGGGCCTTCCTCCCGCCAGCGCAGCAGGTGATAGCCGGTGCGCAGGTCGTCGTTGGCGAGGAAGGTGTCGAGATCCAGCTCCTGGCTGTGCCACAACCAGCGGGCCATCGCCGCATCGGCGAACAGCCGCCCAGGCCCGAGTGAGCGGGCGACTCCGACCGCCTGGCGCAGCAACCAGTTGCACACCACGTTGAGCCGGTGGTTGTACACGCTCCGGTACATCAGGTTGCGCACCACCAGGTAGTGCTCCACCGCCATCAGCCCCTTGGGGTGCAGGGCCAGGCTGCCATCGGGTGCCAGGGTGAGCGCTGCCAGGATCCGTTGAAGATCCAGGCGGCCGTAGCTGGTGCCCGTGCTGTAGCTATCCCGCAGCAGGTAGTCGAGCCGATCGCAGTCCAGCTGGCTGCTGACCAGGGAGGCGATCGCCCGCTGCCCGTGGCGGCCGTGGCCGAGCAGGTCGGCCACGGCCGCCGCCGTTCCGGGGGCGTGGGCCTCCAGCCGGTCCCGCAGGGCCGGATGCTCCCGCACCAGCCGGGCTGACCAGGCCTCATGCTGCAGGCCGAACATCTCCTCGCCGGAATGGCTGAGGGGAGCATGTCCCACGTCGTGCAGCAGGGCGGCGGCATAGAGCACCCCCTGATGGGCCTCCAGTTCCGGTGCCTGCCGGCAGAGGCCGGCCAGGGCAAGCCGGGCCAGATGGAGCACCCCGAGGGAGTGGGTGAAGCGGCTCGATTCGGCGCCGTGGAAGGTGAGGAAGGCGGGCCCCAGCTGGCGGATCCGCCTCAGGCGCTGGAACGGTGCCGTGTCGATCAGATCCATCACCAGCGCTTCGGCCGGCCGGCTCCGCTCCAGCCGGATCGCTCCGTGCAGCGGATCGTGATAGGTGCGGCCGGTCATGGGCGTTCGATCGTGGTGACCAGCTGATCCAGCGCCAACTGGAACCAGAGGTCGTCGTCTCCGCCCGGATTGAGCGGCTCCGGCGGAGGCAGCGGCCGATCCGGAACGATGCCCTGGTTCTGGATGTCGTGCCCCCTCGGGGTGACATAGCGCGCCACGGTGACGGCCAGTCCGCTGCCGTCCCCCAGGTTGATCAGCGTCTGGATAAGGCCCTTGCCGAAGGTGCGGCCGCCCAGCAGCAGCGAGCGTCCATCGTCCTGGAGTGCGCCCGCCAGGATCTCGCTGGCGCTGGCCGTTCCTCCGTTCACCAGCGTCAGCAGCGGGCCTGCGAACAGCCGCCCGGGTCCGGCCCGCCGCTGTTCACTCAGCCCGTCCCGGTTCATGGTTTCCACGATCGGCTCGCCGTCGAGGAAGGCGTTCGCCACCGCCAGCCCTGCTGCCATCAGGCCGCCGGAGTTGTTGCGCAGGTCGAGGATCACGCCGTCCACTCCGGCAGCGGCGAACGACTGCAGGGCCAGGCGGACTCCTTCCGGCACCGGCTCGCTGAACTGAGAGATCCGCAGCACACCGATGCGGTGGCCCTCCGCCTCCACGACCCGGCTGCGCAACGGCTGCAGGTTCACCCTCCGCCGCTCCAGCAGCATCTCCCGCTCCGGCGCCGCGCCGTGCCCTGCGGCAGCAGGGGGGCGCAGCCGAATCTGCACGGTGGTGCCCACAGGACCCCGCAGGCGCGCGGCGGTTCCTTCCAGCCCAAGGCTGCGGCTGGATCGGCCTTCCACCTCCAGCACCTCACTGCCGCTGACGATGCCCGCGGTGGCGGCGGGCGATCCTTCCAGGGGGGCGATCACCAGGATGCGCTGGTCCTCGCCACCCATGCCCAGCTGCAGCCCCACCCCGCTGACGCACCCCTCGGTGGTGGCCCGCAGGGTGGTGTAGTCGGCGGGCCGCAGCAGCCGGGTGTAGGGATCGCCCAGGGGTTCGAGCATCGCCGTGATCGCTTCGTAGGCCTGCTGGCTGGTCTGGATCGGCTGCTGCAGGGCCTGCTGGCGCAGTTGCCGCCAGCCCACGGCCTCGAAGCGGCCCGGGTCCACGTAACTCTGGTTCACCAGTCGCCAGGCTTCCACCACCAGCTGCTGGGCATCGTTCAGTCCCCAGGCCGCGCCGGGCTGGAGCAGCAGGGTGGCGACCAGCAGCAGGGCCAGTGCCAGCCCCCGCCCGATCCGACGGCGCCGTGCAGTCAGTCCCATGGGCAGGCCCGTCCGGCGATGGCCGCGGCAGGGCAGGGGCAGGGTGGGGCGGCGATCACGGCCGATGCACGGGTATCGGTAGACTCTCGCAACCCAAACACAGCACTGCATGGCGAACTCGTCTCCCGCCGCCAAGTCGTCTCCCGTGTTCGACTGGTTCGAGGAGCGCCTGGAGCTTCAGGCGATCGCGGACGATATCTCCTCCAAGTACGTTCCGCCCCACGTCAATATCTTCTATTGCCTCGGCGGCATCACCCTGGTGTGCTTCCTGATCCAGTTCGCCACTGGATTTGCGATGACGTTTTACTACAAGCCCACCGTGGCTGAGGCCTACAGCTCGGTGCAGTACCTGATGACCGACGTGAGCTTCGGTTGGCTGATCCGCTCGGTGCACCGCTGGAGCGCCAGCATGATGGTGCTGATGCTGATCCTGCATGTGTTTCGGGTGTACCTCACCGGCGGTTTCAAGCGTCCCCGCGAGCTCACCTGGATCACCGGCGTCATCATGGCGGTGATCACCGTCTCCTTCGGCGTCACCGGTTACTCCCTTCCCTGGGACCAGGTCGGCTACTGGGCCGTCAAGATCGTCTCGGGTGTGCCGGCGGCCGTTCCGGTGGTGGGTACTTTCATGGTCGAACTGCTGCGCGGCGGCGAGAGCGTCGGCCAGTCCACCCTCACCCGCTTCTATAGCCTGCACACCTTCGTGATGCCCTGGCTGCTGGCGGTGTTCATGCTCATGCACTTCCTGATGATCCGGAAGCAGGGCATCTCCGGTCCCCTCTGAGCTCCGCTCCGCTGTTTCAGTCCCCCTAGGCTTGTCTCCCCTCACCGTTCCCCCCTCAGGTGCCCCCCATGCACATCCTCAAGAAGCCCGACCTCAGTGATCCCAAGCTGCGGGCGAAGCTCGCCAGGGGCATGGGTCACAACTACTACGGCGAGCCGGCCTGGCCCAACGATCTCCTGTACATCTTCCCGGTGGTGATCCTTGGCACGATCGGCCTGGTTGTGGGCCTGGCGGTGCTCGATCCGGCCATGCTCGGGGACAAGGCAGATCCCTTCGCCACCCCCCTGGAGATCCTGCCGGAGTGGTACCTGTACCCGGTCTTCCAGATCCTGCGGGTGGTCCCCAACAAGCTGCTCGGCATCGCCCTGCAGACCATGGTGCCCCTGGGCCTGATGCTGATCCCGTTCATCGAGAGCTTCAACAAGTTCCAGAACCCGTTCCGTCGCCCCGTGGCCATGGCCGCCTTCCTGTTCGGAACCGTGTTCACCATCTATCTGGGCATTGGTGCCGCCCTTCCGATCGACAAGTCCCTCACCCTCGGCCTGTTCTGATCCGTCACTGGGGCAGCGCTGAACGCCGCTTCAACCCCATCAGAGCCGCCGGTCCCCCCGGCGGCTTTTGTTTGTCGGTTTCTGATGCTCCGCGTTGCCGTCAGCCCGGGGCCGTGCCCGCCGGCGTTCCTGCCCCGAACGGCAGGCCGTCGTCGATCGAAACCACCGATACATCCTGCGGATTGATGCGCAGCAGGTGGTGCAGCAGCAGGAAGCCAACGATCGTCCACGTCTGGTAGGTGCGCGACTGCTGCCCCACCCAGGTGCCGGTGGGGCCGTCGAAGTACTCCGCCCACTGCTGACGCGGTAGCTGGTTCACCTGGGACCAGTAGCACTCCTCCAGCATGGCCTTGGTCTGGCCCATCAGCAGCACGTCCGCCTCGGGATGGCGTAGTTCGTGCTGCAGGATCGCTCCGCCCAGGAACCAGAGCAGGCTGGGCCAGTGGCCACCGTTGTGGTAGCTCCAGGGCCAGTTTTTCGGATCGGATCCGGTCTTGTTGGCCCATTCGCTCGCCTCCATCGGTGGATGGCAGATCCGCATGGGCATCTGGGCCATCAGGTGGTTGCGGTTGTGGAGCACCAGCCGGAACAGGGCCCGCTGCTGCGGGGCGGTGAGCAGTCCGAACAGGCAGGCCAGGGAGTTGCCGAGGCTGTAGAAGCGAAAGTCGGGCCGACCGGTCCGCATGTTCCCGATCAGGTAGCCGCCCTTGTTCTCCAGCCAGTCCTGCAGCCAGTCGGGAATCACCTGGGGCTGCACGTTGAACTCGTTCTCGTGCTGTTGATCGCCGTACTGCTCGGTCGGCCTGCGCCGCAGCACCTGCATCGTTTTGCTGGTCACCCAGTAGTGCTTGAGCAGGAAGGAGCGCAGATCGCGGACCCACTGGTGGGTGAGTTCCAGGCGCTGGTCCAGCAGCCGGCTGCTGCGGTCGCTGCGTGCAAGCTCCATCAGCTGGCCGCAACTCTTCAGGCAGCCGTACAGCAGCACCTCCACTTCCAGCGGCGCTCCCCAGACGTCCATCGGACGGTCGATCATGAAGGCGCAGTCGGGCACGAACAGCACCGGCGTGCCCTCGAAGGTGGGATGCAGCACCAGATCGAGCAGCAGCTGAACTCCGCGCTGCACCTTCTGGCTCGTCCCGAACTCCCAGTCCTTGCTGCGTCTGACGTAGAGCCAGCACAGCACCGGCCACCAGAGGCTGGCGTCCACGGAGGTGATCCGCCCGATCGATCGCTGGCCGTAATCGGCGATCAGCTTGCCGTTCTCCTCGATGAAGCTGGTGGGGAACACCCCCCGGGTCTGGTACGTGCTGCTCTGCAGCTCAAGGCAGACGCTCAGGAAGTGCCGCACGATCGCGAAGCGCCCCTGCAGCAACAGGTAGAGCATCACCGGCACGTTGTCGCGCAGGAAGATCTCGCCGTAGTTGAGGGCGGGGCCACGGCGCGGGTGCTCGAGCGCCGCGACCGAACCCACCAGGGAGCCCTGCACCGAGATCAGGGTGCGCTCGAAGGTGTCGCGCGCCTTGCTGACGACCGCCTCCTCCCGGGAACTCGGGCGGACTCGCAGCCGTTCCTGGCTGAAGTGCATGGCCAAGCCTGTGCTCCTCTCTGGGCGGGTCACTGCCAGCGGAACCATAGGCACGGCAGGAGATGCGGGCGAAAACCGGCCGGTGTTCGCCCGCATCTCCTGCCAGGGGAGGGGTAAGTGGTGGTATGGTTTTGGACTGCGCAGGAGCCGGAAGG
>CAYHCE010000050.1:0-19574 GCA_964355015.1 uncultured bacterium
CGCTTCCTGCCGCTCGTGCCGCCCTGCAATCCAGCGGCCGGGCCTCCTGCCGCTGCGCTCCGCCTCTCGCGCCTGCTCGGGCTTCGCTCCGCTGTGCCGTGGAGGCCCTGACGTTATTGACCGTGGTGAGGAATTGAATTTCCAGATTTTGCGACATTTCCGAAGCGGTCCCCGCGCGTTCTACGTTTTCGAGGTATTTACCCCCTTTTTGACTTTTGATGTTGTTTCGCCGGACGACTTCTCTACAGGTTTTTCGCACGGCACTTGAAGGCGCTTGGTTGTTGGTTGGTTTGGTTGTCCTTCGATTATCTATTCATGCGGATACTTGGCTGTTATTGGTTGTTTTTGGTTGGGCGGCGGGGAACTCTGTGTTGGTTGCCGCCGCCGCGTTTGTACTTCGCACCTTTCAGTTATCTGCTGCGTCGGCGTTTGGTGGCTGCTCCCCCACTGCGCTCAGTCGTGCTCGCTGCGCAAGCGAAGGCCGCTGCGCCCGCCTCCGCTGGTGCATGGCGCGGAGGTGAGCCGGGCGCTCGTGCGGCCTCAGAGCCAGCGACGGTATCGGCTGCGTTGCTTGCGTGCTCGGAGCTTGGATGCAGCAGTCCCGAACTGCGGCGATGTTCCATTACGCCGACGGCGAACCCAGGTGCCCTTGCTGATCAGCCGGCTGTCCTGTGCGTTGGCCCGCTTCACCTTGACGATCGAGCCGTAGCCGCTCTTGCGCCGCAGGGCCGCCCGTGAGCGGGCCTGGCTGTTGCTGCTGGCGCTCACCACCGTGGGGGTGGAACGCCTTGACCAGAAGGCAAGGAAGAAGGCCATCAAGGAAGCCCCGGTGTGGCCGGGGCGTCTTCGGTTCAGCTCCTTGCTCCGACCGGCTTACGGGCGTAGCTGGCCAGATACAGCTCACTGGCGCTCATACCCTGCAGGTTGGTGGCCTGCCCGTTGCCATCGAATTCAGCGATCACCGTGGTGGGGCCGATACCGCCGCGCTGCTGGAACAGGAAGCCCAGCACCGGATGGGTGCGCAGGCTCTCGACATGCTCAGCCGCCTGGAGGTTGCCGTTGTCGCTGAGCAGCGCATTGCCCTTGGAGTCGATCGGCTCCAGCACATCACGGCCGTTACCGTCCTTGGTCAGCCTGAACTCGCTGCCCACCTGCTGCTTGAAGATCTCAAAGAACGAGCCTCGGTTGTCACCACCGGGCCGGCCCTCAGCATCAATGAACAGCCGCTCCAGAAGACGGTCCTTGCGCAGTTGCTGCACTTCGGCCAGGGCGTCGTCGCGCTCCTTGGCGACGGCCTTCACCTTGCGGGCAGCGGCGGCCTCCAGCTGGCGTTCGCGGGTGGCGATCTCCCGCTCCAGCTGGACCTTCTGCCGTTCGGCCTCCTGCAACCGCTCGTACTCGTCGGGGTTGATCTTGGAGAACTGGGCCAACTGACGCTTGAGGGTGCGCAGGTCCCGCTCCAGCTGATTGGTCTTGCGGCGCTCGGCCTTGAGGGCATCGGGCAGATCACTGGTCGGCTCCTCTCCTGAGGCAGCCGTCTCCTCGATCGGATCGCTGGGCTCCTCCTCCAGCGGATCCTCATCGGGGTCATCCTCCGGATCGAGCACGTCCTCGTCGGCAGTAGCGGAGTCCTGATTGGGCCACTGCTGTTGCTGCGCGTAGAGCACGAAGGGTTGGTCGGCGCTCGGCAGTTGGTTGTTGCGCTTGGTCATGGGTCCACCCATCACGGCTGTGGTTGATGTGAGCGCCCCATCCGGGCTGCGCTCACGCTTCCTATTGCCACTGATGATTCCGGGACCCCACCAACGTGGGCCTGCGCTGTGCGTCAGAGCATCTCCGCCGCCTGGCTCAGCAGCGCCGCCTGGTCCAGCAGCGCATCAGCCGTGGCGGGTGGCGTCACCTCCTCATCCAGATCCACCTCGCCGGTGGAGGTGGTTGCGCGGGGCTTGGGCAGGTAGATCCAGCCGCCGGCCGGCAGCAACGTGGAAGGTGTGACGGAGGGCACCAACAGCGCCTGGCCAGGATCCAGCGGCGACGACGGCCGAATGGCGGGCACGGCCACCACCATGCCGACCGGCAGCAACTCGGAGCTGGGGGTTTCGGCCAGCACCGGGTTGTACTTGCGGATCGTGCGGTTGGTGGTGTCGTAGAGCTCGGCGATCGTGGCGATCGTGTCGCCGGACACCACCGTGTGGCCATCAGCGCGGAGCAGCTCCGGGTTGTGCTTGCGCAGGGTGTCGACGGTGGTGCCGTAGGTGCCCGCCAGGAAGTTGAGCGTATCGCCCACCACCGTCACGATCGTCTGCAGCTTCTGCAGGTCGGTGTTGGCCCGTCGCAGCGTCGGCACCGTTGTCCCGAAGCGCGCGGCGATCAGGTTGAGCGTGTCGCCTGTGCGCAGCACATAGACGCGGTTCGGCTTGAGCGCAAAGGTCACCTTCTCGCCCAGTTCGGGCTGCACCAGGGCGCCGATGCCACCGGCACCGTAGGCATCGCCCACCATCAGCAGGGTGGCAGCAGCGAACACGGCCCGGGGGGCGTGGGGAAGCCTGCCGGGATTCTCGAGCAGCGTCAGGTTCCCCAGCCAGCAGGCGCCATCGGCCGGGGCGTGCACGGTGGAAGGCGGCTGCAGCACACCACCGGTGGCCGGTGGCTGGAAGACGGCCCGCAGGCCCGGCTGCTGCCAGTCCTGATCACCCGCCAGCCAGTCCCACACATCGAGCGTCGGCTGGGGCAGCACCGCAGCACGGCACAGGAAGCCCTCGCAGAGAATGTCGCCTGTATCGATGCCGGGGCCGTTATCGCGGCTGGAAATCAGACGGGTCTGCTGGATGAAGCACTCCAGCACGTGCCTCGCCACTGTGAGGGGCTCCCGTGCCGTGGGGTAGTCGGCCTGGCGCAGCAGTAACCGCACATTGGCGACGAACTGCAGCGGCGAGACGGGAGTTGCGGTCATCGTCAGCCGCGAGCGAGCTGGCCCTGGAACGGCGTGGGCTGCGGCGCCTGCCAGTTGCGGAGGCGAGGCAGCACCAGCAGCAGATTCTCGACGTGCAAGCGCCGCTGTGCACCGGGGCTCAGACCGCTGCTGGCGTGGGTCGGTTCGGCGTATTCCGTCGAAACCTCCTCCATGAGCAGGTCGGTGGCGTACTCGATCACGTCGAGTTTCCGGGTCGGCAGTTGCGCTGGGTTCGCCGGAGTGACAGCACCCTTGCGCGTGACCTTGGTGACGAACGGCTCAGCTGCCGCCTCGCCACTCGCCAGTCCTTGATCGATCGTTGCGATGGCATCGAGGCTGGCCTTGGCGCCGGGTATCGCGTCGGGGTAGTCGCGCTCCAGCGCCGCCATCTCGTCGTTGATGGCGCGGATGCTGGAGGGGGTGACAGGGATTGTCAGCGCCCGGCGGATCGCTTCCAGGTCCGTAGGACGCCAGGCAAAGGGGTTGGGTGTTTGCGTCATGGGGCCTCGGCGGCGGCACGGCCGCGGGTGGACGGCAGGGCCGCAGGTGGAGCGAAGCTGTCAGGAGCCGTGCCGCTTGGCGTCACCAGCCCCGGCGATGCAGCAAGAGCGAGCTGGTGGCGCAGCTCATCGGTGCTCACCACCCCGCGCTCATGGAGCGTCAACCACTCGCCCATGGTCGGCTGCGGCCTCGCGGGTGGGGTGAGAGGAGTGACGGTGAGCGAAACGCCAGCACCGTCCTGGAGGCTGTCGCCAGTGGCGCGGCACCAGTGCTCCAGCACGGTGGAGAACACCGAGGTCTTCTGGGTCGCCAGCGACTGGAGCAGCGCGTAGGCCTGCCCCGCCGTCAGGCTCACCTCCTGCTCGGTCTTGCCCGGGCCCCGGTTCTGGGTCGGCACCAGCGCATCACGCCGCATGGTTTCATCCAGCAGCGTCAGGTAGGCACGGTGCTCCGCCAACGAGCGGGCACGGATCTCTTTCCAGTTGAAGTCCGCGCCCTCCGGCAGATCCATGAACGTGTTGGTCGAGAGCACGAGCTGCTGGGGCGGCCGGGGTTCGCCGTCCTCACTGCGCTGGAAGCCGAACTGATCCACCAGGCCCGAGCGCACCCCGACCGGCAGGGCGCAGCGGCTGAGGAGGTCCTCGTATTCGCTCTTGAGCCGGTAGTGGGTGAGGTACTGGTTGGCCAGGCCCAGGTGCGGCAGATCGCCTTCGCCAAAAGCCGCTCCATCGGCGGCGTACCAGACGCAGGGCATGGTGTGCTGGCCCTCCAGCAGCACCGCAGGACCGAGGGCCTCCGCTTGGAAGCCTGAGGCAGCCGTGGTGGACGGCACAGCCCGGTAGGCCTGGAAGCGGAGGCCGTCGCCGATCAGCTCGGCCACGCGGTACGTCCAGTTCGAGGGGTCGTAGGCCGGCGTGTTGTTGGTGGTGAGGTAGTGCACCGGCACCCCCCCGAAATGGTCGGGTGTGAGCGGGTTATGGAAGTCATGCCGCCAGGCCACCCGCACCGGCAGCCCATTTGGGTTGGGCAGTTGCCAGTCGAGGAAGTCACCACGGGGCACCAGGGCCAGCCGGGGCAGCGAGAGCCGATCACCCCGGCGCAGGGCCTCCTGACGGTGACCTTCTGAGGGCCAACGGTGCTCCGGCGGCAGCACAAGGATCAGGCAGCCACCATCGCGCAGCACCAGCAGATCAGCGATGAAGAGGAACACGCCGAGATCGGTGCCGCGTCCATCCACATCACCAATCACCGCCTGCAGGGTCGGCGGCAGCGCCTGCCAGTGCAAAAAAGACAGCATCCCGGCGTAGGTGCGCAGGGCATCACGGAAAAAGCCCGTGGGCCGTGCGTTCTCGATACGGTTGCGGTAGGAGCTGTCTGGCTCCTTGATCCCTGGCGGCAGGTAGACCGAGCGGCGGCTGGTGCCGTCCGGTGCATCGAGCAGGTTCCAGCAGTCAAAGGCCAGCTGCAGCCGCTCCCGCAGACCGCGCAGTGTGTGGTGCTCCCGCCAGGGCTGCAGCACCGGTGCGCCCTTGGCGGCGGCGCGGGCCTGCTGCTCGGCCGGCGAAAGCTGCAGCCACTTGTTACGGGATCGGTTGCGACTCCTGGAGGCCAAGCGCTTGGTGCTGCTGTGGGCTATTGCCACGACTTAGGCCCGCACACGATCAGCCGGGACAAGATGGGGCCGTGCAGGAGAAGGCCTGCGGGTTGAGATCCAAGTCACCGGGATGGTGCAGCCGGCGCTCCACCACCTCCACTGGGTCCTGCATCTACGTGAACAGCATCAGGCAGAGCAGGCCAGTGAGGAGAGTCAGAGGAGTACCAGCTGCCAAACCAACTTGGTGGGTGTGCGTTGGGTATGGGCGATCAGGTGCAGCATGCCCTCGACAACGGTGGAGGCGCTCGCTAAGGCTGAGACTGAGGGAGAAATGAGCCAGTCGATGGGGTTATTGTGAAGCGATGCGAAAATTTGGTCCTCAGACCCGAGAACCACAGCTACAATGGGAAAGCAGGCACAGAATGTCAGTAACACATATTGGATATTAAGCTTCCGAAGAGTGGCTTATGTCTTGGCTCGCTGATAAGGCAGCTGCACGAGAGGGAGTGACCGGAACCCTCGAATTACTAACTCTATCAGGCCGATTCTGCTTCAATCACTAGCCGGAGGCTTTGTAAAATGACCGCAATTCGAGATAGGCACAATAACTGGTTTAAGCCCTATTTTGACAAGTTGAACCAACAGAAAAAACCGATCGGCCCGCCCGGTTTAACGCGCCAAAACTCTACCGAGAATTCAGCCTTGGTGATAACCAACCCTTACGAAATCGACCTCCACGTGTCCCATTCTCTCGGGCTCGAACACGGGCCGATTATCGAGAGAACCGGGGATTCTGCTCCATTTATGGAAGATCCGGAGCAGCCCGGGACCTACACAACTGATACCGAGCTTCAACGTATTGGGTCTTATTATATATTGGAGTCCACACTGACATCGCACATTCAGGAGATATTTTTCCGGCTTGCCGGGAGCTACATCATCTACTCCTGCATCGTTGGCGAGATTATAGCGAAGAATCTGGCCAACCGCCTACTAGTGACTTATTTTCCGGGCGCCACGTCTTTTCCAATGCCGGCCACATTTAACTCTATCAGACTCGACACCGACATGATGGAGTTTCGCGATAGTGTCAAGAGTTACCTTGATGCGAGCGATTCTAATCTTGGAAGAGTCTTCGAGGCCTGTGTGAAAAGCGCCACGACAGGTGAGGCGGTGAAAGCAATGGACTCCCTCTACAAGAAGACAATCCCGTCCTACATAGACGAATTCGGAACGCTCAAAAGCCAGGACGCATATAAAAAAACAATCAGATATAACACGGAGAAGTACCTTCGTCTTTTACTGCTAACTCTCAAGACCACATCGCACGAGGGGGAAGCGAAAAAAAGGGCCCCAGACAAAACCATTGTCCTAATGCAGGGTTGCGGGGATTTGACGATGAACCAATGGAATATTGCGTTTCTTTCGGGTCAAAGCTATAGTGACCTACAAGGATGGGACCTGCTTCACCCACCGGAAGAACCAATCAACGATCGATGCTACACAGCACTGATCAAGTGGTCCTGCCCCGAGGACGACGAAGACTTGAAAGGGGTCGCGGCGAAGACTCGAGTCGTCTATCCGTACCAAATCGCAACGGTACAATTCAAAGCGCCTTCGTTGCAGTCCACGAGCCCCAATAGGCACGTTTTCTTGGATAATAATCCTATAGGGCATCTAATCGAGTTTGCCGTCTACGGACAGCAGATGATCAAGGATGGTAAGAATACACCATTGGAGTGCATTATGACGGAATTCGCGGACATCAGGCACATTTTCAAGCTTCCCAACTTGAACCGCGCTCCCAAATTGAACCCCGACGACGATGACGAGGAGGACTACACTTCCGAGACCTTTAGCGCCGGTATTACAGAGTACGCTCTCCCTCCGCGCAATTTGTTCAACCAAAGCACTCACGACTCCGTGTGGCTCGGAGAGGCCGCCCTTATCCAAGGCGACAGGAATCTGAAAGTGGCCGCGCTTTACCAGCCGATTCAAATTGACCTTCGTTCCTTAGGTGCGCCAAGGGAGTGGATAGAAATAGTCCTAACAAAGGAGCATGACAAGTACCATACTTATTGTAAAGTTGATCATCGCCCCACTAGGAAGGGTGAGTGGCGGTGGCTTGACGAAGGGCGAAGAACTTGGCTTGAAATATTCCTACTGCCAAACCAGTACCCATGCACTATGATTGGCGTCTGTGCGGAGGATGAAGGGACGGATCCGCAGAAATCTACTGGAGACATCGTCCACTGTAAGGATTTGCTTTTCTTGGCGCATGGACACAACTATGATTGGACTGGTTGTACAGTAGAGGAATGCGCCACGTACTTGATCAACACACATCATTGTGCGAACGCCCTCATGTTCGACGAGGGAAACGACGTGTTTCAGCTGGTTCGTGACCAAACGACGGGTCAGCTGATGCCTTCAGTTCCATTGAAGCGGAAGGAGCTACGTTGTGCTTTTTGGGCAACCGAAAAATAGCCGGGACACACTCGGTCTGCGCGCACAACACTAGCGGATGTGCAAGAGCCGCGGACATGGTCCAGAATGATGATATCCCGCATGGTCATCTGTGTCGTTAGACTGAAGAACTGAGGGGTTCAAAGGCCATGGATACTTGGTGGATTGATAATCCTCACCTGATCGGCAGCCGGAACCCGACGCTTGCCGACCTTGAACAGCTCAGGCGAGACGGCTACGGCGTACTGGTCTCCCTGCTCAACGAACAGGAACAATCGCCGGGATACGACATTTGCCGTGCTAGGGCCATGGGCTTCCTTAGGTACAATATCCCGGTCAAGGACTTCTGCCCTCCGACCGTTCAGCAGCTCGAATGGTTCCTCGCGTTGGTAGCCGGCCTGCCACCAGGCACAAAGGCGGTCGTGCATTGCGCAGGGGGGACTGGGCGGACGGGAACCTTCGCCGCCTCCTACTGGATAGCAAAGGGCCTGACCGTCTCCGATGCGATCTCACACGTCAGGAAGGCTAGGCGCCATGCTGTCGAGACCCCAGAACAAGAGGATGCACTCAAAGAGTTTGCTATCCAGCGAAAGGGTCCCGTCTAACTATTATGGATAGATTGTGGCTGCGCATGATCTATTCATTACTCGTTTCTGTGTTTCGATGAATCATGAGGAGCTCGGATGCTTGCACTTGACTCAAGCGATCTCACCAACCTGGTGCTTGTGGCCGGGCATGCCGTCTACATCGGACAGGACTACCTTGACCCGGAGCACGACCGCAACTGGTTTCTGCAGGCCTTCCAGCGTGGAGAGCCGCCGTTCTACATTGGGCACATACGTGCTGGGATCGATCTGGCGGGATGTGACTCCGCGTCGCTGCTGGTATTCTCCGGTGGTCAGACGCGCCGCGAAGCCGGACCACGGAGCGAGGCACAGAGCTACTGGAATCTCGCAGAGTACTTCCGTTGGTGGTCAACCCCCGAGGTTTCCGAGCGTGCCACCACGGAGGAGTTTGCGCGCGACTCATTCGAGAACCTGCTGTTCTCCATCTGTCGCTTTAGGGAGTGGACTGGTCGCTATCCGGAGAGGATTCGGGTGGTGTCATGGGCTTTCAAGCAGAGACGATTTGATCTCCATCGAGAAGCACTGCGGTTCCCAGAATCCCGCTTCGAGTTCCACGGGGCAAACGATCCCAATGATCTCGACGGGGCGAAGAAGGGTGAGGCTAAGGCGATCACGGCCTTCAAGATGGACCCGTACGGCACCGGAAATGACCTCGGCAATAAGCGAGTTGACCGAAACCCCTTCCACCGGGAGAGTCCTTATCCCTTGAGCTGCACAGAACTGAACGGAATTCTTCGGCATCAGGGGTCAACTTTGTACGCGGGCAGGCTGCCATGGTCACCATCGTGATACAGAATATGAGCAAGCAGCTGACGGCGCATCACGCCACTGCTGATGCTCGTTCCCCCCACCCACATCAAATTTTTGATTGCTAGCAAGAAGTGGTTCCTCCCACACATTGGTGTGGGTGGTGTGCAGCACCTAGAGGGAGGAGCTGCTCAGCTGCCAAGCTGTGATTATGGGTAGAAAGACATCCAGGTGTTGTCGCTCTTGACATTACTTCAAAGATGAGATATCGAGATGGAGCAGTCACATAAGGAAGCATTGACTGTGGGTGGACTGCACACTTGTGGCAGGCGCTCAGGTATCCGGCTGCAGCGCAATCACCGTGATCGAGCAGGCTTCTTGGATTTCCCGCCAGCGCACGGTTGTGATCCCCAAGTGCCCAGGTACCTCACATGGCGGTAGCCCTTCCCGCAGCAACTTCTGCCCACTGGCATAGAGATCACGCCAGGAGGGCGGCACCTTGATCGCAAAGCCGTGGTCCCGCAGGTAGTGGGTGATCTCGCCGTTGGCGTAGGTGCGGGCGTAGGGCCGAAACGAGCGCCCACCCGTTCCATCGAAGCGAGCAGCGGCCTTGAGCAGACCGATCACCGCGAGTTGGCGCAGATCATCAAAGGGATGGGTGGTGCGGCGGGCGAAGTTGCCGGCAATCTTGTCGGCTAGATCGAGGTGGGCCATCGCCAGGGCATGAACGGCGGCGTGGGGGTGCTGGGGCCTCCGCCCCTGACGCCGCTGGCGGGGTGGCTGAGCAGGCGGCTCGTAAGGGAAGGCAAAGACCAGCTGCTGATGGAGCGCATACAATTGGCGGCGCCGCCGCAGCCGCCGGGGGGACGGCACGACGGCAACGGTTCCGGTCGGCTGCAGTGGCAAGCAGAGCTGGCTCACGGCTCACCGGGAAAGCAGCATCGGCAGCGGATCGCGCTTGATCCCCAGGCCCCGCCAGTAGCGGGTTTCCAGCCACAGGGCCCCGTGGCCAAAGGCATCGACCAGATCCTTGGTGCCCTTGGGGAAGCGCGGCAGCTCCTCCATCAGCGGTGCGGCGCGGTGGTGGAAGCGCACCTGGCCCGCCTCCAGCAGCGGCGCCACGGCATGGGCCCGCGACTCCTTGCTACCCCTTGCGGGGATCGGCAGCAGGCCCGGCACCTTGCGCTTGAGGGTCTGCTGCACGGCCGGGCCGTTGGCGGCGTCCTCGATCAGCACCGCCTGGGGGCGAAGGCCCTGCACGTCGAGGGCGGCGAGGGTGGAGAGCAGAAAGCGGATCGTCTGCGGAAGATCGAAGTGGTGGCGGGCCGCCCAGATCACCTCCAGCTCCAGCTGCGGGGCCAGCGGCCCCTTGCGATGGGGCTCACTCGCAGACGACCAGCGGCCCAGCTGTTGTGGCCCTGCCGTATCGGGCAGCAGCAGGCCCATCAGCACGAAGCCGCAGTGGTCGTTCTGCTCCTCCCCCTTGAAGGACAGATCACAGGAGAGCACCACAGGGGCAAAGCGGCGCGGCTGCTCGCGGGGGAAGGGCGGCCGGATCCAGGCCCGCTGGAAGATCGCCCCCTGGGCCGGTGAGGGCCGCTGCTGATAGAGGGCGTTCCACCAGAACGAGCCGACGCGGGAGCGGATCTTGAGCAGCTCGCTCAGCGGGAACCGCTCGGGGCAGAGCGCCTCGCCCGGCTGGCGCCAGTCGGGCTCAACGGTGCAGGTCGCCGGGAAGGACAGGCGATCGGCCGGGTGCTCGGCGATCGCCGGCAGGTTGAGGATGTGCCACTGCTGGGGGGCGTCGCCGGTTTCCTGGGCCAGCAGCCAGCCGATCACGTCCTCGTGGTCCCAGCGGGTGAGCACGATCACCTGGGCCGAGAGGTTGTGCTGCAGGGCGCCATCACCGGCGTCAATGAACTGCGGCTCGGCGCGGGTGAACCAGACGGCCTTGAGCCAGTCCTCGATGCGCGAGCGCACCCGGGCGGAGCCGGCATCGGCCGGACCCTTGTAGGGGTCATCGATCACACCGAGGCTGTAGCCCTTGCCGGTGAACGGACCATCCACACCGGCGGCGATGCAGCCGCCGCGCTGGGTGGTGAGCCAGTTACCGACTGCCGCTGAATCCTTGGAGAGTTGGTTGCCGGTGACGCGGTAGAAGTGCCGCGCCTCGCGGGAGTGGGCATAGGCCAGCTCACCGGAGTAGCTGGCGATGGCGGCGAACAGATGCGGGTGGCGGTAGATGAAGTAGGCGGGGAACAGCTTGGAAACCAAGAGCGATTTTCCAAGGCGTGGCGGGCAGGTGACGATCAGGCGCGAGAGCTGGCCATCGGCGATCGCCTGCAGCAGGGCGATCAGCACCAGAGCCCAGCGGTGGAAGCCATAGCGGGGGTAGGCCTCAGTGATGAACTGCCGGAAGCTCAGCGGCGCCGTGCTGGCGGTGGCCAGGGCGGGATCAGGAACACCCAGCAGGCCGAGATCACCCCAGGGGTCGCCGTGCTGCGGGGAGTGCAGCAGGCCGCCATCGCTCCACAGGCCCGCTGAGGTCAGGTGCCCGGGGGTGGATACCAGCAGCCGCCCTGCCACCATCAGGCCACCTCGCTTGGCGGCTTGATCGGGGCCCGCAGCATCCCGGAGATTTCGCAGACCACACGGTGGGCGCCGACGGCGGCGGAGAACTGCTCAGCCTCAGCCGCGCGGCGGGCCACGTCCATCAGGGCGTAGATCTGCTCAGCGATGTGCAGCGAGCGATCGGTGATGAGCTCCTGCGCCATGCGGGAGCGGGCCACCTTGATGTACTTACGCAGCGTGTAGGAGGAGGTCATCCCCCACAGCTCAAAGGCCATCTCGCTGATGAAGCGCTTGGGCTGGCGCTGGGCGATCCAGAGCTGCAGCTGAGCAATGCGGGCCTCCACCTCGGCATGGGTGGGCGTCAGGCGGCTGTTCTTCTGGTGGGGGAACTGAACGCCGCGAGACTTCTTCTTGCCCGACTTGCCGGTGTCCTCTGGCTCGGACGGCGGCTCAGGCCAGATCGGCTGGCCATCGGGGTCTTCCAGGGGCGCCGAGTTGCGGAGGATCTCGACGATCGGATCCGGCCCCAGGTCGTCGATCTCCCCCAACGCAGCCGCTAGCTGTGCGCGCATCTGAGCGACAGGATCAAAACAAGCGTGTGGAGTATCCGTAGCCAGCACGCAGTAGCGCACCTGAGTCTAAGCGTGCAGACATGAGAAGCCAGACGGGGCCAGCAGCGCGGGCGCCCGACGGCGGGGCGTCAGGGTGTCAGGCCGCGCAAGGGCTGCGCGAGTTCGGCCTTACGGCCTCACCCTTGCCCTGGCCTGATTGGATATCCCCTCGCCGCCACCCGGCTGGGGCGGTTGGGTCACGGCGCCATGGCGCACGCGGCGCGATGCGCCGGGCTGCATGTGGCGGTGGGCCAGTGGAGCGAAGGATTGCGCGCGCGGCTGCGCGGGGGGAGCGATCGGTGACTCGGTCAAAAAGCCAGTATTTGGATAGGTTCTGGGCTGATCTGCGCTAGAATCAACTCTCATAGATAGCGCATGGTATTTAGCTCATGGCTGCCAATATTACCGGCTGTGCGGATGATTCAAGCCGCATGGTTGCGCCCGCCTCGCTGGTGCTGCTCACCAGTGGCGGCCGTGATCTGGCCTGGCCGCTGGAGAAGGTGATCCGCTCGATGGTCTCGGCGGTGGATGGCTGCCGGGTCGATGTGGTGCTGCACGGCGGAGCACGGGGCGCCGATGCCCTGGTGGATCAGGCCGCCAGGCGGCTCGGCTGGCCGCTGCGGGTGATGCCTGCCGAATGGTCGCGCTATGGCGCCGCAGCAGGGCCGATCCGCAATGCCTTGATGCTCACCGCTGCGGTGGCCCGTGCCGTTGAGCTGGGGGAACAAGCTGAGTTGCTGCTGCTGGCATTCCCCGGCGGGCGTGGCACGGAGAACGCGCAGCTGGAGGCACGGAAGCTGGCTCGGCTCGGCGACCATCCGATCCGGGTGCAGAAGGTGTGGTGAGCAGGCGGCTCAGATCAGCATGAGATCGAAGCTGGCAGGCGGCTGCTCGCCCCAGAAGCCGGACCCCACCAGGGAGCAGACCATGGCCTGCAGGGAGATGCTCAGGCGGCTCCTGTGGCGGCTCGATCTGCTGGAACCAGGAGCGAAGGGAGCAGAGCTGCTCATCACTGAGCGCAAAGTTGGTGGCGCCGAAGTCGAGCACCACGGTCGGATCCGCTGTCCTTACGCTCACCTGGGGCCGCCAAGAGATGAAGCAGTCCGGCTGATCGCTCTGCCGCTGCAGCGGGGGTTGAAGAAGGCGGGCGTGATCCGCCATCAGGTCACCGTTGTGGCCATGCGCTCAGGGTCATTCTGTAGCTGAACGAACAGTTGGTTCACGGACCCGCCTATTTCTTCCTTGTCTACTCCCCAATCCAAGCAAAGGCCATACCCTGGAGGGGATGTCAGACTTGGGCCTAGCAGTTATGAAGGGTCTTATGCTGCAAATCAGGCAGGCATTGGGGTAGATACCGGACCCGCCGAAATACTGTTAGGCAGACCAGCTGCGGTTGCGCCTTACTGGACAGGAGTCTCGTTGATGGCCACATCATTTTGGTACAGTGCGATCATGAAGGTGGCTTAAGGCGTTGACAAGATATTCGCACCATGCAGGAGTTGCTAGGGCACAGCGATGTGAAGACCACGAAGATCTATACGCATGTGCTCAATCGAGAGGGCCGGCCGGGGTCAGAAAGCCGGTTGATTTGCTTTTCTCTGAGACAAGGGGCGGCCGAGGAAAAATGGGCTAATGTTAGGGGGCTATACGGATCGGCCCATCACGCTTGGCCTGTCCTCTTTCATCCCCGAGAAGCCATGCAGCGCAACGGATCTGAAGCCGCCATGAAGGACGCCCCCAGCGTGATATTGGGAAGCAGCACACGCAGGATGGGGTGATATGCGGTCCGCCCATACACTTGTTAGACCGCCATGTGAGCATTCCTCCGCAAGAGGAAGTCGACAATATCACGATTGTGTGTGACCATTCTCAGTAATAGGATCATCGTATGTCTGGTGCTGATTTAGCTGTTATTGGCGCTGCAAAGAATATCTGGGATATGCTTATTGGCCTTCTCAAGGGAAGCGCCGAGGATAAGAAAAGCTTCCTTGAACATTATGTCGAGCCCCTTCAGGCAAGACTGATTGATGTACACCAACACTATATAGCCACATTTCAAGAGGTCCAAAAGCATCTACGAGATAGAACCAAGCCACCGAGTTATCTGATTGAATTTCTTCTTGAACGAAAGCGAAGCTATCAGCATGAGCACCAGTTGGTTATGGATCTTGCTGCGGAGATAGGTCGGCCTGACAATGCTCGGTTTCATGGTCGCAAACTTAAAACCGCAATTTCTGACTACTCGTCTGCGGTATCAGAGTACTTTGGCATCACGCAGCACATCTCATACCCTTCCTGGTATACGGATTTTATAAGGATAGTTGAACGCAACGTACAGCGAGAGACTAAAATAGACTTCTGGGCAACGCAGGCTGAATTAGAGAATCCCAGGAAGAATGTAGATGTGTGGGAAACATTGGCTATTTCAGGAGATCCGAGACAAGAATTATTAAATGATGTTAACGCGCTTCTTGATCGCTTGTTGCCCGAATATTTCGGACGGGTTTCACAGACTTACGCGAGGCTTAGAATGTCCCTTGTGTAGGCGGTCTAACAAACGCATCCAGCGGAACGCGGCAAGCGAGTTTCGTATGCTTCGGCCAGTGTTACATGCCGCGCCCGCTGATGTGAGTCGTTAGGCTCTCCCTAATGGATAAGGACCTGAAAGTAGAAGCCCTCCGATTTCTGAAGGAGTGGAGCTCTTGGATGGTTGGCGTCGAGACAGCCATCCTTGGCTTTCTTGTTACCCTTCTTGGGCGAGATCAGCTTGCCCTAGGAAGTGTCTACATCAAGGGAGCAGTTGCTTGTTTTGGTATTTCAATGGCATTTGCCGCTTGCTCATTGGGAATGATTCCTTCCGCCTGCCAGCAGCTCTGTCGAAACACAAGTAGCATATACAGTATGCGATTATTCGGCACACCGACGATGCGATGGATTCGATTGGGGTGGATCACATTTTTTTCAGCATGTATTCTTCCTCTTTGGTGTGCTTGGCATTGCCCTATCGGTTATGTTTAAGCAGATCGGGTGAGGATTGACGTCTAGCACGAGCCGTCACGGTACCCCGCGCGACTCATGCTAGACGTTCACCGACGAAAGCAACTCAGCTAGTAGTCAAGCGGCCCCTCTGCCAGGAAAAGAGACGCCCCTCCATACCGACCAGTTTTAGCACCAGCGGGTTTGATGGAGCCATTCAATTCGTGGTTCAGGGAGGACGTCAAGGCTGACGTTAGAAGGCGGATGGCGACGAATACCACTCTTATGGGCGCGAGCCCCGCGATGATCCACCAGGCGGGCCGACACCACTGGATGAAGCCGGGGCCATAGAAGCGAGCGAGAAGTACACCCACTGTTGGTGCTAACAGGACGACGATGAAAACGCCGTCCTTGGTTGGAGTCCTCCAGTACCCAGCCACTGCCGCAAGTCCGCCAGCTGGCGCGAGTCGAGCATGTCCGCGGCGTACATCAGCACCTCATCCGGGTTGGTGAGGAGGCGGCTCTCATGGCGGCGCCAGCAGAACTAGAAATCGGGGTGATCGCGCCGGCGCTGGCGGTTGATCCAAATCGAGCCAGGGACAGAGAAGAGATGGTTGGTGTCGCTCACGGCAGATCGTTGAAGCGGTTGCGGGGGTCATCCATCAGCTCCTGGCGACCCTTCTCCTTGCCGTAGAGCCAGGCGTCGACGGACTGGCCGGGCTTGGGGCCGTTGGGCTTGAGCTTGGTGACCTTGAACTCGATGGCCGGAGTCCAGCTGGGCATCTTCTTGCGGCGGCTCATAGCAGCACCTCGTAGGTGGGAAAAGGAAGGTCCTCGATCTGGGCATCGGTAAGCTTGCGGATCCAGAGCTTGCGATCCGGCAGCCAGCGGAAGCCCGCCTCCTTGGCTTCGCTCTTGCGGGCGAAGGGCAGATCAGCGGCCACCAGGCGGCGGGGCAGCAGGCCCTCCGCCAGCTTCTGCTCAAGGGCGGCGGCACGCTCCAGGATCTGAGCCAGATAGATGCAATCGGTCAGTGCGCGGTGGGCGGCCCAGATCGGAACGCCATGGGCGAGCGCCAGGGACTGCAGCGAAGGGTTGGGGCGCACGTCCTCCCAGGTGATGCCCTCGAAGGTGCAGATCCAGGGGCGCTGCAGATCGGGGTGGCCGGCGGTGTCCAGAAAGGCCTCGATCCAGGGTTGATCGAAGGCGGCGTTATGGGCCACAAAGGCATCGGCATGGCGCACCATTGCCCGCAGCAGCACGGCCGCCTCCTCAATCGGGGCAGGCTGCTGGGTCAGGCACGGCTCGATGCCGTTGATCGCCTGCGCGTCATTGCTGGCCACCGGCAGCAGGAAGGAGAGCTGCTGGAGGATCGATCGCTGCGGCACCGAGAACAGAACCGCACCGATCTCGCAGAGCTCGGCCTGAGGCGGCTCGAGGCCGGTGGTTTCGACATCGAGGATCAGCAGGATCTGGGGACCGCTCAGCGGCGGGCATAGGTGCGGGGCCGGGAGGGTCATGGTCAGATCCAGCGGCAGGAGGAGAGGAGGCGGTAGGGGAGGGGGAAGCGGGCGATCGAGAGAGCCGCGTCCTTGTAGCCGTGCCAGCAGCGGAGGATCGCGAGGAGGTGGAGCTGCTCAGCGGGTAGCCGGTCCTCAGCGAGGGAGGCGCTGAGTTCACGGCGGATGCGAAGGGCGCGGGCGATGGCGAGCGGCAGCGGCACGGAGCGGGCGCTGCCCATGGAGGGAAGGCGTTGCGACCTCATGGGCCCAGCCGATGCAGTCCTGCGCGCTGCCGCCAGCGACCTGTGGCCGCAAGGGTGCCCGGATCAAGCAGGGCCACCGGGCCGTTGCGGGGAGAGTTGACGCGCAACTCCACAGCCCAGCCGTTCCAGGCGGCGTAGACCCCATCGCCCAGGTATGTCTGCTCCGGTTTGCCGTGTTCGCCGCTCATGGGATTTCCATGTGCAGGAACTGGATCAGGTCCCGAAAACGTGTGCGGCAGTGCTGAAGCTGCGTCCAGGCCGCCAGGGCGTCGCCATACAGCCGCTGGTGCTCCGAGTCAGCATCAGGCGGCGGCGCCTGCGGTGGCTGCAACGGTTCATCGGTGGAAAGAATGTGGCGGGCTGCCGCCTGGATCGGTGCAGCGGCAAGGCGGGAGCGGCAGTGGTTGCCGGCCCAGTACTCACGCTCAAAGTCTTCCAGGACCGCATTGGCCAGGTGTTTTACGGAGGTGGTGAGGACAGCTGGGTGATTCGACATGGTTCAGAAGGGAATTTCATCGTCATCGTCAGCGCAAGGGGAGGGATTGCCTTGAAACCCGCTGCCACCGGCGTAGGCAGGCGTTGGAGCCTGCCCTTGAGAACCATTGCCAGGCAGATCCGAGGGGTCCTTGAGTTGGACCGTTCGATAAGTGTTCCCACCTCTCGATGAGTTGTGGTACTCGAAGGCCAGCAGGCGGACGACATTGTCGTTGAGGTAATCGTCGTATTCACCGCTCTGGCCCAGCAGCCATTCGGCAAGGGCATGAACGTCAGTGAGCGGAACGATGAGATTGCCGGAAGCGGAATAACTGGTGCCCTGCTTCTTGGGTGGGAAGAGCTTGATCGTGAGTTTGGGAAGCGCCATGGATCAGGTGTCGGTGGGGAGCTTGAAGTGGCGACGGAGAAGGTCATGCACGGCACCGCTGAGGGTGAGCCGGTGCTTCTCGGCATGAGCCATGACGCGGGCGAGCACATCAGGCCAGAGGCTGGTGGTGATGCGCAGCGCCGCCGTGCGGCGGCCATAGCGACGGGGGGCTCCGCCATCGGCTGCGGGGCCGGGGGAGGGGGCATCGAGCGGGGTGAGAGCTTTCGGCATCGGCTCAGAGCGCCGGGGCGGCGCCGTGAAGAATCGCCAGATCAACGCCTTCCGCCACCTTGGTGAGCACCTGTGAGAAGGCGGCTCGCTGGATCTCATCCGGTCGATCGAGCAGCACCGTGAAGCGCAGGGCGCCGGAGTTGAGGCGGTAGCGGAAGCGGGCCTCAACCCGGAAGGGGTCCATGCCTTCGTAAGGGGAGAGGCCGAGAACGATGCGCTGCGGGATCTGCAGGGTTCCGGCCTGGCCGGCTCTGGCTTCGATGGTTTCCTCGTAGGCGAACTGCACCTGGCCGTTGTCCAGGCGCCGGGCCGCCTTGATCACCGCACCACTGGTGGCCGAGATCGTGGTGGCGATCTCCAGAAGCTGAGCTGCCTGGGGCTCACGGATGTCGGCGGCGTGATCCTCGAGAAACTCGGCGAACTCCAGCTGGCCGAGCGGCTGGCCGGAAATGGCGGTCCAGGCCAACCAGGCGGTGGTGGGTGTGAGGGTGAGGCGAGCGCGGTGCCGGCCCCAGCCGGCGAGCGATTCTTCCCCGCGGCCCTGATCGCCTGTGGCGTGATCATCGAGCACCGCCTCGATGGTGCCGCGCTCCCGATTGGCGTAGAGCGTGGTGCGGCCGCTCTGCTCGTGGAGGTTGACGTAGGCGGTGAAGGAGTCGTGTTCGCTGAAGGTGAAGACCCCGCTCTTGATGAAGGGAGGTTGGCCATTACGGCGCCTGTGCTCGTCGGTGTCGAGATCGATGATCTGAACGCCTGAGGCGGTGGCGACGGCCCAGACCTTGAGGGGAGAGAGCAGCTTGGCTTCTGCCGCCAGACGCGCCTGATCGACGATCACCTGGGCTTCGAGACCGCAAAGCGGCGACTTGTTGGTTTCAGGCATGGATCAGGCCTCATGGAGGTCGGAAGGTCGAGGTCGGGGCAGAACCTGCAGCGGCAGTTCCGGCTGGCGGGGATCGTTGCGGCTGAGGGAGAAGGAGTCTTCGTCGAAGAAGAACAGCGTTTCTTCCCTGTCGAGTTCGGGGATCTTGGTGGTGATCTGATCCGCGACGAACATCTGATGGCCGCCGCCACGGGCCGCCTTGGAAATGCGGATCTTGAGGGTGAGTTCACCGGCTTTGCCGGTTTCCATCACAGCGAGGGCCACCTTGGCCAGGGCGTCGGTGAGTTCGCTGTGGGTGGCGCCGTTGCGCTGGGTGTGAAGCCACTTGGTGAAGGGCTCCGGGCCGTTGTTGAGGTTGGGAGTGTCCATGGATCAGACGGCAACGGGCGTGAGTTCCTGCACGCGCTGCGCGATGAAGGCGGCATGGTCGCGGGTTCTGATGTAGTCGCTCACCAGGGCAGCTTCCGGTAGGCCGAAGTGCTGACGGAAGGCAGCGATCAGAGGCGGGATCGACTCGTTCGGCAGGGAGCGGATCGAGCCGATCAGGCCCTGGATTTCTGCCGGGGTGAGCTCAGCGACCTGAGGCGCGGTGGTGGGAGTCACAGGGGCAGCAGCAGCAGGGGTCGCCACCTGCGTTGCGGCCTGAGCCGGGGGCTCGATGGTCTGCGTGGCAGGGGCAGCGGCTGGAGCCGCAGGGGCAGCAGCGGGTGGCTGGGGCGTTGCTGCCTGGGTCTGGCCTGGAAGAACCGGCTGCTCAGCGGCGGCTGCGCTGCGGCGGCCACCGGTTGAGG
>CAYHCE010000051.1:0-18813 GCA_964355015.1 uncultured bacterium
TGATGGCGTCTGTGGAGGGCTCAGGTGCTGATCTATGCGCGACAGGCTCCTAGTGCCCCCAGACCCAGCGATGAGCGACCGCCGCCAGCGCATCCACGAGCTGGTGCTCGCCCTGCTGGCCCAGCAGAAGGATCTCGAACTTCTCGCCGGCGACGGCACCGCCCTGCCCAGCGGCGACCCCGGCAACTGGATCGAGCGCAACCGCCGCGTGGTGCAGCGCTACCAGGCCCTGGTGCGCTCCGCCGTGACCCTCGACGCCCTGGTCGACCAGGACGTGAGCGGCGGGTTTCCGGCGCCAGCCCAGGGCGATGACTGACTCCCCCAGCCACCAGCAGCGCCGGCCAGTTCTGACAAGCTGACCCCATCTCGATCAGCACCATGGCTCCGTTCGGCCTGTCCGCCCTCTCCTCGCTGCTGCGCGGGCCCGGCGCCGGCCGGTCTGCTCAGGCACCGCCAGCCAGCTGGCAGCGGCCGATCGGCCAGGGCTGGGAGGCCCCCTACACGGTGCGTTACGCCAGCAACCTCGACGACGGCCCCAACCACGGTGCCCCCCTCGGGGGCTTCGGTGCGGGCTGCATCGGCCGAGGGCCCGATGGCAGCTTCAACCTCTGGCATCTCGATGGCGGTGAGCACTGGTTCGGGGTGCTGCCCGACTGCCAGTTCGCTCTCTACGAGCACGATGGCACAGCAAGCCGGGCGCGCGCCCTGGCGCTGGCGCCCGAACGCGACGACTCCCGGCCGGAGGCCAGCGGGCGCCCCCTCGGCCGCTGGCAGTGGCTGGAGAAGGAGGGCGGCAGCGCCGAAGCCGGCGGCTCGGCCGGCACCTACGCGGCCCGCTATCCGCTGCACTGGTTCGACTACCGGGCCGACTTCCGCGCCGAGGTGAGCTGCGAGGCCTTCAGCCCGATCCTCCCCGGCGACTACCGGCGCACCAGCTACCCGGTGGCGGTGTTCCGCTGGCGGCTGGCCAATCCCACCAAGAAGCCCCTGGATCTCTCGCTGCTGCTGAGCTGGCGCAACACCGTCGGCTGGTTCACCAACACCGATCCCAGCGCCGCCGTCAGCTTCCGTGACGACGGCAGCCCGGAGCACAACTACCTGCCCGCCATCGGTCAAGGCAGCGGCCAGCGCAACCGCTGGATCGACGCCCCCGGCCTCAAGGGCGTGCTGCTGGAGGGCACCGCCAGCCAGCCGATCGCCGAGGGCGAGGGCCAGTGGTGTCTGGCGGTGCCCGACCAGCTGGAGGGGGTTCAGGTGATGCGCTGCAGCCGCTGGGATCCCCGCGGCGATGGGGCCGAGATCTGGGAGCCCTTCGCCCGCGACGGCTCGATTCCCGACAGCAACAACGACCGCCGCAGCACCGGCCACGAGCAGGCCAGCGCCGCGATCGCCCTGCGCCTGAGGCTGGAGCCGGGCGCCGAGATCGAGCTGCCGGTGGTGATCAGCTGGGACCTGCCCGTGACCGCCTTCGCCACGGGCACCGCCGCCCTGCGCCGCTACACGGATTTCTTCGGGGCCACGGGCGATAACGCCGCCGCCGTCGCCGCCGAGGCCCTGCGCGACTGGCGCCAGTGGCGGGAGGCGATCGAAACCTGGCAGCGGCCGTTGCTGGAGCGCAGCGACCTGCCGGAAGCCCTGCGCATGGCCCTGCTCAACGAGCTCTATGACCTCACCAGCGGCGGCAGCCTCTGGACCGCCGCGAGCTCCACCGATCCCGTGGGCCGTTTCGGGGTGCTGGAGTGCCTCGACTACGCCTGGTACGAAAGCCTCGACGTGCGGCTCTACGGCTCTTTTGCCCTGCTGCAGCTCTGGCCCGAGCTCGACAAGGCCGTGCTGCGCAGCTTCGCCCGGGCCATCCCCGCCGCCGATGCCACGCCGCGGCCGATCGGCTGGTACTTCACCCAGGGCAAGGGGCGGGTGGAAGCGGCCCGCAAGCTCGCCGGTGCCACCCCGCACGACCTCGGCGCCCCGAACGAGCGCCCCTTCGACGCCACCAACTACACCGCTTATCAAGACTGCAACCTCTGGAAGGACCTGGCCAGCGACTTCGTGCTGCAGGTGTGGCGCAGCTTCCGGCTGGCCCCGGGCGGCGAGGACCTGCGCTTCCTGGCCGACTGCTGGCCGGCGGTGGTGGAGGCGCTGCGCTACCTGAAGCGCTTCGACAGCAACGATGACGGCCTGCCCGACAACGGCGGTGCGCCGGATCAGACCTTCGACGACTGGCCGCTGCAGGGGGTGAGCTCCTACTGCGGTGCGCTCTGGATCGCGGCCCTGGAAGCGGCACTGGCGATGGCGCAGCGGCTGCAGCTCGACCTCGGCCTCGACACCGGTGCCGAACAGCGGGAGTTCGGCAGCTGGCTGGAGCCTTCGCGCGCCAACTTCGATGCCCTGCTCTGGAACGGAGAGTTCTACCGGATCGACGCCGGCAGCGGCACACCGGTGGTGATGGCCGACCAGCTCTGCGGCGATTTCTATGCCCGCCTGCTGGGGCTGCCGCCGGTGGTCAGCGACGAGCGGGCCCTCTCGTCGCTGGCGGCGATCCGCGAGGCCTGCTTCGAGCGTTTCGAGGGGGGACGGCTGGGGGTGGCCAACGGGCTGCGCCGCGACGGCACGCCGCTCGATCCCAACGGCACCCACCCCCTGGAGATCTGGACCGGGATCAATTTCGGCCTGGCCGCCTACTACCGGCTGATGGGCCAGACCGACACCGCCCTGGCGATCACCACTGCGGTGGTGCGTCAGGTGTACGAGGGAGGGCTGCAGTTCCGCACCCCGGAGGCGATCACCGCTGCCGGCACCTTCCGCGCCTGCCACTACCTGCGGGCCATGGCGATCTGGGCCCTCTGGGCCACCCACACCGACTGGGCACCGATCCCAGGAGCCGAGCGGGAACCGTGAGGCGGCTGCCGCCTGAGGGGCTGAGCGCACCGCTGCCGGGCCTGCTGCTGGCCCTGCTGCTGGCTCTGGCACCGCTGCTGCTGACCGCCCTGCCGGCAGCGGCCCTGCCGGCAAACGCCCTGCCGCCGCTGGCCCAGCTGCACGCCCATCCCGACGAGACGGGCACACCGGTGCTGCGCAGCCTCGAGAGCCTGCGTGATCTCGATGATCAGAGCTGGCAGCTGGTGGCCTACCGGCAGGGCACACTCCCCGAGCGGCTGCGGCTGCGGGTTGTGGGCTACCCCGGCAAGGTGCGGCTGGATCACCCCACACCCCTGGAGGTGCGTTCCGGCCCGTTCCGCTGGGAGCTCGAAGACGTGACGCTGGACAATCCTGGGCTGGCCGGCGATGGGCGCTCCGCCGCCGCCGAGTTCGATCTGGCGCCGCTGCTGGCGGACCTGAGCCGCGACCGACCGCTGCGGCTGCGGCTGAGGGGGGTGTTCAGCGAGCTGCCGGTGCCGCCGTTCGTGGTGGCGGAATGGCGCCAGCTGGCCGGGGCATGAGCTGGCCGCGCTGGATGGAGCGGGCCCTGCAACTGGCCGCCCTCGGCGACGGCCGCACCAGCCCCAACCCCCTGGTGGGCGCTGTTGTGCTCGATGCGCAGGGGCGCCTGGCGGGGGAGGGATTCCATGCCGCCGCCGGCCAGCCCCACGCCGAGGTTGGAGCGTTGCAGCAGGCGGGCGAACGGGCGCAGGGGGGAACCCTGGTGGTGACCCTGGAGCCGTGCTGCCATCACGGCCGCACGCCGCCCTGCAGCGAGGCGGTGATCGCGGCGGGCATCGCGCGGGTGGTGGTGGCGATGGAGGATCCCGACCCGCGGGTGGCGGGCGGCGGCATCGCCCGGCTGCGGGCCGCCGGGCTCACCGTGATCCAGGGCGTGCGCAAGGCGGAGGCGCTGGCCCTCAACGATGCCTTCGTGCACCGGGTTCGCCGCGGCAGGCCCCTGGGGATTCTCAAGTGGGCGATGAGCCTCGACGGCCGCACCGCCCTGCCCAACGGCGACAGCCAGTGGATCAGCGGTCCCCCCGCCCGTGACTGGGTGCACCGGCAGCGAGCCCGCTGCGATGCGGTGATCGTGGGGGGCGGCACCGTGCGGGCCGACGACCCTCTGCTCACCAGTCGCGGCCGTCGCCGGCCGGAACCGCTGCGGGTGGTGCTCAGCCGCAGCCTCGACCTGCCCGGCAGCGCCCGGCTCTGGGAGGCGGCAGCGCCCACGCTGGTGGCCCATGGACCCGAGGCAGCCCCGGAGCGGCGCCGGGCCCTGGACGCCCGTGGCCTGGAGCGGCTGGAGCTGGAGGCCTGCGAGCCGGGCTGCCTGGCGGCGGCGCTGGCGCGACGAGGCTGCAACCGGGTGCTGTGGGAGTGCGGGCCGGGGCTCGCCGCCGCCGCCCTGCGGCAGGGCTGCATCCAGCAACTGGCCGCCGTGGTGGCACCGAAGCTGCTGGGGGGTGAGCCGGCTCGCACCCCGATCGACAGCCTCGCTCTGGAGAACGTGAACGCCGCCGCTCTCTGGCGGGAGCGGCGGCTGAGCCGGCTGGGCAGGGATCTGCTGCTCTCGATGGAGCAGGAGGCCCCGTGATCGCCGTTCCCTTCGATCTGGAGATCCCGCTCACCGGAGCAGGGCTGGCGATCCTCCTCTGGCTGCTGCTGGAACTGCTGGGGCGGCAGCTGCCCAGAGGCAACATCGGCCGGGCCCTGGTGTTCCGCAGCCGGCTGAGTCTCTGCGTCACGATCCTGCTGGCCGGCCTGGGCTGGTGGCTGGCGATCCGGCTCAGTCCTGGCCTCCTGCCGATTCTGCGCAGCGAGAGGGAGGTGCGGGATCTGGTGCTGGCCGCCGGGCTGATCTGGACCCTGCTGCGCTGCAAGGCAGAACTGCTGCGCAAGCCGGAGGGCTACTCCGCCCAGCTGTTCCCCAGGCTGCCTTCCCGCGATCGGCTGTTCCTGTTCGATGTGGCCGACAAGCTGATCGCCACCCTGGTGGCGGTGATCGGGGCGCTGGAGCTGCTGCGGCTGCTGGGCACCCCTGCGGCCCTGCTGGTCACCACCGGCGGTTTCGGCGCCGCCGCGGTGGGCTTCGGCGCCAAGACGATCGTGGAGAACGTGCTGAGCGGCATCAGCCTCTACATCAACCGGCCCTTCGTGGTGGGCGACCTGATCCAGCTCCCCACCGAGAAGCTCTCCGGCACGGTGGAGCAGATCAGCTGGTTCTATACCCAGCTGCGTGACCTGGAACGGCAGCCGATCTTCATCCCCAACGGCATTTTCATCGTCAAGCCGGTGATCAACACCGGCCGGATCGACAACCGCCGGGTGTGGATCGAGTTTGGCCTGCGCCACGCTGACCGCCCCTGCATCGAGTCGATCCTCGCCCAGCTGCAGCGGGAGCTGGCCGCGGATGCCGGCATCGATCAGGCCAAACCCCACACTGTGCACTTCGTGGGTTACGGAGCCAGGGGCCTCGATCTGCGCCTGCTCTGTTACTCCGCCAGCGGCGACCAGGCCGCCGCCTGGGATCTGCGCCAGCGTTGGCTGCTGCGCATCGGCAGCGTGGTGGAGGCTCACCATGCTGAGATGCCTGTAGAGGGCCCTGCGCTCCTCCCTCCCTGATCCATGGCGCTGACCTTCCACGAACTGCAGGCGCAGCTCCGTGACGACTGGGGCGAGTTCGAGACGGGCAGCGCCGCTCCCGGCGGGACCCATGCCATCCCGGGCGATGGCGGCTGCGACCTGCTGGTGGTGCCGTCGCTGAGCATGGACCGGGCCCAGATGGAGCTGGTCACCGGTGCCCACCACTACGAGGAGCGTCAGCTCTTCTCCCTGATCCGCCTGCGCCATCCGGGCGTGCGCGCCGTGTATGTGACCAGCAAGCTGCTGCCGGAACTGGTGGTGGACGCGGTGCTGGAACTGCTGCCGGGGGTGCCCGCCTCCCACGCCCGCCGCCGCCTGCATCTGTTCGACACCGACGATGCGTCCCCCCGCTCGCTCACCGAGAAACTGCTCGAGCGTCCGGCGCTGCTGGAGCGGATCCGGGAGCTGCTGCGCCCCGGCCGCAGCGTGATGACCTGCTTCAACGTGACGCCTCTGGAGAAGGAGCTCTCCGAACGGCTGCAGGTGCCGCTGCTCGGCACCGATCCGGCCCTGAGCCACTGGGGCAGCAAGGCGGGAAGCCGCGAGCTGTTCGCGCGCTGCGGCGTGCCCCATCCCCCCGGCAGCGCCCTGGTGCGTGATCTCGACGCCCTGGCCGAGGCCACCGCCCTGCTCTGGGAAGGCCATCCCGAGCTGGAGCGGGTGGTGATGAAGCTCAACGAGGGCTTCGGCGGCGAAGGCAACGCTCCGCTCGATCTGGCTCCGCTGGATCTGGCCGGCGCCAGCGCCGGCGCTCGCCGGCGGCTCCTGCGGCTGGCCCTGGAGCGGCTGGCGATGCCGGCGCCCCAGTGGCGCACGCTGCTGGCGGAGCAGGGCGCCCTGGTGGAGGCCTGGCTGCAGGGGGGGGAAGCGCAGCGCTCACCGAGCGTGCAGGGCACGATCCATCCCGGCGGCCGGGTGGAGGTGCTCTCCACCCACGAGCAGATCCTGGGGGGCGTGAGCGGCCAGACCTACCTGGGCTGCCGCTTCCCCGCCGACGAGGTCTACCGCGCCGAGCTGATGCGCCACGGCCAGGCGGTGGGCGAGGCGCTGGCGGCGGAGGGGGCCCTGGAGCGCTATGCGGTCGACTTCGTGGCGCGGCGCTTCGGCCAGCGCTGGGATCTGCAGGCGATCGAGGTCAACCTGCGCAAGGGGGGCACCACCCATCCCTACATGGCCTTGCGCTACGCCACCAACGGCCGGATCGATCCTCAGAGTGGGCTGTTCCGCTCCCCCACCGGACAGCCGCTCTTCTACGCCGCCACCGACAATCTCTGCGATCCGCGCCTGCGGGGCCTGCTGCCGATCGATCTGATCGACATCGTGGCCGCCGCCGGCCTCCACTACGACCCGGCCGAACTGCGCGGCAGCGTTTTCCATCTGCTGGGCTGCCTGTCCCAGTTCGGCAAGCTCGGCATGACCTGCATCGGTCACAGCCCCGCAGAAGCCGACCGCATCTACGCCGCCACGGCGGAGCGGCTGGTCGCGGGGGCCGAGGCCTTGCGGGCGTGAAGCCGTTGACGGCAGGAAGGTGAAGACTTCATGGCTGCTCTGGTTGAGCAGAAAGGAGGCAGAGTCCTGAAGTGTTCAGTAGAGCCATCGAAGCCGAAGTTGGCTGCATGGCTGATGGGACAAGAGAGCGTCAGTCTCACGCTTCCTTTCATCGCTGGATGGTCGCTGGCTGGCAGAAGTACCTGAGCTTCCTGGAGTTCTTACCTTTGGTAAGTCGTCAATGGAGGCAATGTCAGAAGCTGAAGCCCTGGCCTTCAATCAAGCTCATGTAACAGGTCCAGGCAGTCCGCTCGGTCTTGCCATCGTTCGGCTGCAAAGTGAAGCTTCAGCCCGGTTTGCATCAGACGCTGGAGCCTGATGAGTTCCCAGGCTTTAGTTTGCCTTCATGATGGCGAAGAGCTTGGCCCTCCAAGGCTGTCGTGGTGCTTGCCAGACACACTGGACGCAGGCCGAGTGAGCTTGGAGGATGGCATCAAAGCGCCTATAACGCCATCCACCAGAGCCCCTCCACAAGGGTTGTCATCCATTTTACGGACACCTTCGTGCTCGGAACGCTTGCCGATCTGACCGATCTGCGGGCCCTGGAGGGCCATGCCAGGAACACGCAGGATTTACGTAAACGTGCTGCTCCCCTGCCCGTGGGCCTCGGGCCCCCTGCATGCGATCTAGCGTTGACAGGACGGACGAATCAGCTGATCTACGGGAAGCCAACGAGTCCGAGTTCTTTCAGAGATTTTATGTCTGCCCTACAACTGAGCAGGACGGCTGGCGGTGATGGCCTCAACGACTATCTGCATCTGATCCAACGCATCCCTCTTCTGGCGCCTGACGAAGAACTGCATCTGGGTGGAATCGTGCAGGAGTGGCTCAACCATGCCAATCCGCCCATGGCTCTGTGGCGAAGTGGTGCCAGGGCGAGGAGTCGGATGGTATCCGCCAACCTCAGGCTGGTGGTGGTGATCTGCCGCAGGTACAAGGATCGGCTCGGGAGCCTCCAGCTGGAGATGCTGGACCTTCTGCAGGCCGGCAATCTGGGCTTGATCCGGGCCGTCGAACGTTTCGATCCTTGCCGCGGTTACAAGTTCTCCACCTACGCCTTCTGGTGGATCCGCCAGGCGGTCACGCATGCCATGAATGAAAGTGGCAGCGGCATCCGGATTCCGATGCCGATCCTCAAACTCGCGTTCCGTGCCGAGCTTCTGCAAGCCTCTTCCGACCAGGTTCTCTCCACCCGCGTGGTCGCCGATCGTCTCGGAGAATCGGAGCGACGTCTGGAGACATCGTTGCGCGTCGTACGGCAATGCCGCACCACATCACTCGACAAGCCAGCGGGCGCCATGGGCGAGGCCACGAACATGATCGATCTGATCCGAGATGATCAGGAGCTGACTCCCGAGGACGACTACCAGTGGCTGCACGAACAGGTTCAGGCTCTCGACGCTCGTGAGCGGCAGCTGCTCCGGCTTCGTTATGGCGAGGAGAAGCGACGTTCCTACTCCGAGGTGGCCGGCTCCATGGGGCTGACCAAGAGCCTTGTGCAGAGTCTCGAACGGCGAGCGCTGCGCAAGCTGCGCCAGCGGCTCACCCCCGTGCTCCATCCCCGCGCGGCCTGATCCCCATCCAGCCCATCCGCTGGCCCATCAGCCGAACCCCGTTGGTCTGTACAGAGCGGTGCCGCAGATCTGCCGCCGATCCGGCGCACCCTCCTGGCTGCATCGGTAAACGACCTGACTAGACAGGGGTATGCCACTGCGGCAGCCAGCAACGTTACTGAAGGCCTGACATGAAAACTCTTCTGACCTCCATGCTCTCCCTGGGCATGCTGCTTGTGCTGTTGATGGTTCAGCCACCGGCGATGGCGCTCTCTGCCGGCCCCTCTCTTACTCCCACTGCAATCGGAACCATGACCAAAGACATCAAAGCCACGGCCAAGAACGCGGAAGGCAAGCTGCAATCAGCCATGGGTGAACTCACCGGCGACAACACCATGAAGATCAAAGGCGAAGTCAAGCAAGGTCAGGCTGCGGCGATGAATGCCACTGCGGATCTCAAGCGGGGAGCTAAGAAGGTAGCCCGCAATCTGAGTGATGCCACCGATCGTGCCGCCGACAAGCTCAGCTGAGGGCGACAGGGCCTCCATACAGAGGCCCAATCTTGCTCTCCCAGAACCTACACCCGGATGGATGAATCAATGGAACACCGCGTGAATCGGCGAAATCAGTACTGGTTTGCGGGGCTTTCCGCTGTTGTGTTGGTGGTGGGTGCTCTCGCCTTCCTGAATCAGCAGCATCAGCAGCGGCTTCAGACCCAGGCCATGCAGGATCAATCCAACCGGGAGGCGCTGCAACGTGAGCAGAGCGACCTGGCGCTGAGGACCGAAATTCAGTCCGCCTCGCAGCGGGAAGCCGCACTCCAGTTGCAGCTCAGGGAGATGGATGCGGCCGCCAGCCGGCAACGTGCCGACGCCGCCAACACTGAAGCGGGAGCGAACCTGCGCCAGGCTGCGGATACCCAGCAGGAGGGTAAGCGTCAGCAGGCGGAACGGGAACTGCAGGATCTCAGGGCGCAACGAATCCGGCTCGAGAAACAGGTTGACTGCGAACGGATTCAGTTGTCGGTGAATCAACTGAAGTCCAGAGGGGAAACCGATCAGGCGCTCAAGCTGCTGAGCCTCTGGAACGTCCCATGCCCCAATCTCCAGGGTGCTCGGTAGGGGCTTTGTGCGGGCTCGGCTCCCAACCAGAACCACAGCATGACCCGGCAAAAATGGGTTCTTTTGATCGTGGCCCTGGCGGTCGCCGTCGGTGGGGCGACCACCATCTGGCAGAAACTCCGCCCCAGGCCCTTGGCAGCGGGGTTCGCCAGCAGCAACGGACGCATCGAGGCCGTTGAAATCGATGTGGCCGCCAAGACGGCGGGCCGGCTCAGGCAGGTGCTGGGAAACGAGGGGGACTTCGTCGTTCACGGCCAGGTGCTGGCCCGGATGGACACGGACGTGCTCAACGCACAGTTGCGCGAAGCGCAGGCGGATCTGCGCAGGGCCACCAATGCCGTCGAGACGGCCCAGAGCACCGTGGCGCAGCGGCGCAGTGAACGAACGGCCGCCGAAGCGGTCGTGGTGCAGCGCAACGCAGAGCGCGAAGACGCCCGCCGCCACCGCCGCCGCCAGGAGCAGCTGTTCGTCAACGGTGCCGTCTCGGCGGAGGATCTCGACGATGCTCGCGCCGGTTTCTACGGCGCCGATGCGGTCGTCGCCGCGGCCCGGGCGACCGTGGCGGCGAGCCGCGCCGGAATTACCACGGCAGACTCGCTCGTGATCGAAGCCGAGTCTTCGGTGGCGGCCGCCCAGGCCCGGATCGAGGGGATCCGGGCGGACATCGTCGACAGCCAGCTGAAGGCCCCCCGTGATGGTCGGGTGCAGTACCGCGTCGCCCAGCCCGGCGAGGTGCTCTCCGCGGGAGGGAAGGTGCTGAACCTGGTGGACCTCTCCGACGTTTCGATGACGTTCTTTCTCCCCACGGACCAGGCGGGGCGGGTCCGGCTGGGGGCCGATGTTCACCTGGTGCTTGACGCCGCTCCGGAGCTGGTGATCCCGGCGCGGGTCACCTTCGTGGCCGATGTCGCCCAGTTCACCCCCAAGACGGTGGAAACGGCGGTCGAGCGCCAGAAGCTGATGTTCCGGATCAAGGCACGGATCGATCCCGCCCTGCTCCAACGTCACATCCGCAGTGTCAAGACGGGCCTGCCGGGCGTGGCCTACGTACGACTCGACCCCCAGGCCGCCTGGCCGGCGGCGTTGGCGGTGAAGGTGCCGGATTGACGCCAGCGGTCGTGCAGCTCAGGGACGTGCGCCTGCGGTTCGGCTCGACCTGTGCCCTCGCCGGCGTCAGCCTCGACGTGGCCAGCGGCAGCCTCAGCGGCCTGGTCGGCCCGGATGGGGTGGGGAAATCCAGCCTGCTGGCCCTGGTCGCCGGTACCCGTGCGGTGCAGCAGGGCCGGGTTCTCGTGCTCGGAGGCGACATGGCCGACCCTCGCCACCGCCGGGATGTCTGCCCCCGCATCGCCTACATGCCCCAGGGCCTGGGGAACAACCTGTCCCCCACGCTCACGGTGATCGAGAACGTCGAGTTCTTCGCGCGCCTGTTCGGTCAGGGCCGCGCCGAGCGCCGCAGCCGCAGCGCGGGACTGCTGGAGCGCACCGGACTCGGGGCCTTCGGCGCTCGCCCCGCCGGCCAGCTCTCCGGGGGGATGAAGCAGAAGCTCGGGCTGTGCTGCGCCCTGATCCACGACCCTGACCTGCTGATCCTCGATGAACCCACCACCGGCGTCGATCCCCTTTCGCGCCGTCAGTTCTGGGACCTGATCGCCAGCATCCGGCTCGATCACCCGGTCATGACCGTGCTGGTGGCGACCGCCTCGATGGACGAGGCCGCCAGCTTCGACCGGCTGGTGGCGATGGACGGCGGCCGGGTGCTCAGCACCGGCACCCCGGCGGAGCTGCTGCAGCGCACCGGCAGCAGCACAACGGAGGCCGCCTTCATCGCCCTGCTGCCGGAGGCCAGGCGGCGGGAGCACCACCCGGTCACGATCCCGCCGCGCCCGCCCGGCGATGGCCAGGTGGCGATCGAGGCCATCGATCTGAGCAAGCGGTTCGGGGCGTTTCTGGCGGTCGATCGCGTCAACGTGCGCATCGAGCGCGGCGAGATCTTCGGCTTCCTCGGCTCCAACGGTTGCGGCAAGTCGACCACGATGAAGGTGCTGGCGGGACTGCTGCCGGCCAGCTCCGGCCAGGTCCGCCTCTTCCATCGGCCCCTGGACGCCGGCGACCTCAAGACCCGGCGCCGGGTGGGGTACATGTCGCAGGCTTTCTCGCTGTACAGCGAGCTGACGGTGCGGCAGAACCTGGTGCTGCACGCCCGGCTGTTCCAGGTGCCGGAGGCGGAGATCGCCGCGCGCGCGGCGAACCTGCAGCAGCAGTTCGGCCTGCAGGATCTTGAGGACGCCCTGCCCGATGCCCTGCCCCTGGGGGTGCGCCAGCGGCTGTCGCTGGCGGTGGCGCTGGTGCATCGGCCCGAGCTGCTGATCCTCGATGAGCCCACCTCGGGCGTCGATCCGATCGCCCGGGACATCTTCTGGCAGAAGCTGATCGATCTGTCGCGCCACGACCAGGTCACGATTTTCCTCTCGACCCACTTCATCAACGAGGCCCAGCGCTGCGACCGCATCTCCCTGATGCATGCCGGCCGCGTGCTGGTCAGCGACACCCCCGCCGGCCTGGTGGCGCGGCGCGGGGCGGCCACGCTCGAGCAGGCCTTCATCGGCTACCTCGAAGCGGCGAGCGGAGCCACCGAATCCGCCCGCCCTCCTGCCGTGATCACGGCTGCCGCAGCCGCAGCGGCCGGCACGCAGCGATCGCCACGGGAGGGGGAGGGGCTCAGCCTGCAAAGGCTGGGGAGCTACAGCCGGCGTGAGGCCCTGGAACTGAGCCGAGACCCGATCCGCATCACCACGGCCGTGCTCGGCAGCCTGTTCCTGATGGTGGTGATGGCCTTCGGCATCAGCATGGATGTGGAGAATCTGCCCTACGCGGTGCTCGACCGCGACGGCACCACGACGAGCCGGGACTACGCCCTCAACCTGGCCGGTTCGCGCTATTTCATCGAACATCCGCCGCTGGACGGCTACGACGCCCTCGATCGGCGCATGCGCTCGGGGGAGCTGAGCGTGACGATCGAGCTGCCGCCGGGCTTCGGGCGTGATCTCGAGCGCGGCGACCCGGTGCAGATCGGCGCCTGGATCGACGGCTCGATGCCGATGCGGGCCGAGACGGTGCGCGCCTATGTGCAGGGCCTGCATGGCCAGTGGCAGGCGGACCGGGCCCGGCGTGAGCTGGGTCAACCCAGCCGGCTCCCTGCTGCCAGCATCGAAACGCGCTTCCGCTACAACCCCGACATCCGCAGCCTGGTGGCGATGGTGCCGGCGATGATTCCGATCCTGCTGCTGTTGATCCCGGCGATCCTGGCGGCGCTCTCGGTGGTCCGCGAGAAGGAACTGGGCACGATCGTCAACTTCTACGCCACCCCCGTGACCCGCCTGGAGTTCCTGCTGGGCAAGCAACTGCCCTACGTGGCCCTGGCGATGGTGAACTACGTGTTGCTCACTCTGCTGGCGGTGACCCTGTTCGGTGTGCCTCTGACCGGCAGCACCCTGGCCCAGGCCAGCGGCGCCCTGCTCTACGTGATCGCCGCCACCGCTCTGGGGCTGCTGATTTCGACCCTGGTGCGCACCCAGATCGCGGCCCTGTTCGGCACCGCGGTGCTGACGATCCTGCCGGCCACCTCCTTCTGCGGACTGCTCGATCCGGTGTCGTCTTTGCAGGGCGCCGGGGCGGTGATCGGGGCGATCTACCCCACCACCCATTACCTGACCATCTCCACCGGCACCTTCTCCAAGCAACTGGGCTTCGGGGATCTGCTCAGCTCCTTCGCCGCGCTGCTGCTGGCCGTGCCCGTGCTGCTGGGGTTGTCCGTTCTCTTCCTGAGGAAACAGGAGACCTGAGCCATGCGCAGCGCCAATGTTCTCCATCTGGGAATCAAGGAGTTGTGGAGCCTGGCCCGCGACCCGATCATGCTGCTGCTGATCGTCTTCGTGTTCACGGTGTCGGTCTATACCGGTGCCACGGTGTTGCCGGAATCCCTGCACACGGCCCCGATCGCGATCGTCGATGAAGACCGCTCGCCCCTCTCGGAGCGGATCATCGCCGCGTTCGAGCCGCCCTACTTCCTGCCGCCGGAGCTGATCGAGCAGGCCAGGATGGACGAGCGCATGGATGCGGGGCTCGACACCTTCTCGCTGGTGATCCCCAACGGCTTCCAGCGCGATGTTCTGGCCGGCCGTTCACCGGCCGTTCAGCTCAACGTGGACGCCACCCGCGTCAGCCAGGCACTCACGGGCAGTGTCTATGTCCAGACGATCATCGCCACCGAGGTGCAGACCTTCGCGCAGCACTTTCAGGCCAGCCCGCTGCCGCCGGTGGAACTGGTGGCGCGGATGCGCTTCAATCCCGAGCTCACCAAAACCTGGTTCGGAGCCGTGAACAAGGTGATTGACAACATCACCCTGCTCTCGATCGTGCTGACCGGTGCCGCCCTGATCCGGGAGCGTGAACGGGGCACGATCGAGCACCTGCTGGTGATGCCGGTGACCCCGTTCGAGATCATGGCCAGCAAGGTGTGGTCGATGGGTCTGGTGGTGCTGGGTGCTGGGATGCTCTCCCTGGTGCTTGTGGTGCACGGAATCCTGGCGGTGCCACTGGCGGGCTCCCTGCCCCTGTTCGCGGCCGGAGCGGCGCTCTACCTGTTCGCCGCCACCTCGCTGGGCATCTTCCTGGGCACCTTCGCCCGGTCGATGGCCCAGTTCGGCCTGCTGCTGATGATGGTGCTGCTGCCGCTGCAGATGCTCTCCGGCGGTGTCACCCCGCGCGAGAGCATGCCCGAGCTGGTGCGCACCGTGATGCTGGCGGCTCCGAACACCCATTTCGTGATGCTCGCCCAGGGCATCCTCTTCCGTGGCGCCAATCTCGCGGTGGTATGGCCCCAGTTCCTGGCCCTGGCGCTGATCGGCACGGTGTTCTTTGGTGTGGCCCACGCCCGCTTCCGCAGCGCCATCACGGCGATGGCCTGAGGCCACAACGGTGAGATGCCCGACAGTGATTGCTCTGGGGTGGTCATCACAATTCAGCCTTGGAGTTGCACCACCAAGATCCGCCGAAAGTGTCAGATCGGGCAGCTCTTCTTTCCCGATCATTCCGGGCGCTGAGGTGGTTTGCTGACCAGCGAACGGCAGACAGCATGCAGAAGCAGATGTGCAGCACATACGGCCAATCAGGTGTTTAGAAGCTACCGTTGAAACAGCCTGGATTGCTTCGCTGAAGCCGTGTCACTGGGGTCCCTGGTTCCGAATGCCGACCATTGAATAGTTTGCTAACCAACTAGGTATCTTGATGTACTACAGCAGCGGCAACTACGAAGCCTTCGCACGCCCGCGCAAGCCCCAGGGCGTGGAGACCAAGACGGCCTGGTTCGTCGGCTCTGGCCTGGCGGCCCTCGCAGGCGCCGCCTTTCTGATTCGTGACGCCCAGATGCCGGGCAGCCGGATCACCATCCTGGAGCAGCAGCAGTTGCCCGGCGGCGCGTTGGACGGCATCAAGGAGCGAGAGAACGGCTTCGTGATACGCGGCGGACGCGAAATGGAAGAGCACTTCGAATGCCTGTGGGATTTGTACCACTCGATCCCGTCGCTTGAGATCGAGGGTGCCAGCGTGCTTGACGAGTTCTACTGGCTCGACAAGGACGACCCCAATCTCTCCTTGCAGCGCGCCACGGTGAACCGCGGCGAGGACGCGCACACCGATGGGCTGTTCACGCTGAGCGAGCGCGCTCAAAAGGAGATCATCCAGCTCTTCCTGGCCACCCGCGAGGAGATGGAGAACAAGCGCATCAATGAGGTGTTCGACGGTGAGTTCCTGAGCAGTAACTTCTGGCTCTACTGGCGCACGATGTTCGCCTTCGAGGAGTGGCACTCAGCACTGGAGATGAAGCTGTACTTGCACCGCTTCATCCACCAGATCGCCGGCATGCCTGACTTCTCCACTCTGAAGTTCACCCGGTTCAACCAGTACGAGTCGCTGGTTCTGCCGCTGGTCAAGTGGCTGCTGGATCATGGCGTGGTGTTCCAGTACGGCACCGAGGTCACCGATGTCGATTTCGACATCGCCCCTGGCCGCAAGCAGGCCACCCGCATCCACTGGCGCAGGAAAGGTGCCGAAGGGAGTGTCGAAGGTGGTGCCGACCTCAGCCCCGATGACTTGGTGTTCATGACCATCGGCTCGCTGACCGAGAACTCCAGCAACGGCGACCACTACACCCCGGCGAAGCTGGATGAGGGGCCGGCGCCGGCCTGGGATCTGTGGCGGCGCATCGCCGCGAAGGACCCGGCGTTCGGCCGCCCTGACGTGTTCGGCGCGCACATCCCACAGACCAAGTGGGAGTCGGCGACCGTCACCACGCTCGACGAACGCATCCCGAAGTACATCCAGAAGATTGCCAAGCGCGACCCCTTCAGCGGCAAGGTGGTCACCGGCGGCATCGTGACGGCGAAGGACTCCACCTGGCTGCTCAGTTGGACGGTGAACCGGCAGCCGCACTTCAAGGCCCAGCCCAAGGACCAGATCGTCGTCTGGGTCTACGGCCTCTTCGTCGAGAAGCCCGGCGACTACGTGAAGAAGCCCATGCAGGACTGCACTGGCGAAGAGATCACCCAGGAATGGCTGTACCACATGGGCGTGCCGGTCGAGGACATCCCCAAACTGGCTGCCACCGCTGCGAAGACCGTGCCGGTGATGATGCCGTACATCACTGCGTTCTTCATGCCGCGCCAGGCCGGTGATCGGCCGGCCGTGGTGCCCGAGAGCGCGGTCAACTTCGCCTTCATCGGCCAGTTCTCGGAGTCCAGGCAGCGCGACTGCGTCTTCACCACGGAATACTCGGTGCGCACGCCAATGGAGGCCGTCTACACACTGCTCAACGTCGAGCGCGGCGTGCCGGAGGTCTTCAACTCCACCTACGACGTCCGCATGCTGCTGGCTGCGTCGGGTCGTCTGCGCGACGGCATGGAGATCGACATCCCGGGCCCCGCCTTCGTGCACAACCTGCTGATGAAGGAACTCGACAAGACCCAGATTGGCGCATTGCTGCGGGAGTTCAAGCTGGTCGGGGGCGACTGAGCTGACTTATTAGATATCAATCTTGTGATGATGTCCGAGCAGGTTGAACAATGGAAAGGTACCCCCCCAATGAAATCCGTCGAAGACTCTTCCGTCAACGTTTATCTCAATGGCCTTGGCTTGGGCTCCATTGCGGCTGCGATGTATTTGATCCGGAAGGCGGACTTTGATCCATCAAATATCCACATCTTTGAGCAAAAGGGCGTCAATGATCTTGTTGGAGGAAGCTGTGATGCCTCAGAGATAATCGTGGACGACCAGCCGGCATATACTATGCAGGGAAGTCGCATGTTTGAAGACAAGGTATACTCATGTACCAAAGAGCTGTGGTCTATTATTCCCTATAGCGCTAGTGAGTCGTGTCTTGAAGACCATCAGAAAACCCGTGAAGAATGCAGGGTTCACACGGTCGTTCGCGTTCTGCATAAGAACGGTGAGAAGGACACCGGATATCAACTGGGTCTGAACACGGCTGAAAAACTGAAGATGGCAAGACTTCTGGCCACACCTGAGTTCTTGATTCCAGACGGCGCAAAGATTACGGACATCTTTGGAGAAGCCTTCTTCACGAGTAATTACTGGTACATGTGGCGGGCACTATTTGCCTTCCAGCCGTGGCATTCAGCGGTCGAGATGAAGCGCTATATGCACCTCTTCTTTCACGAGATGCCGAACATGGACACGATGGTCGCTCTGGAGCGTACTCGTTTTACCAACTTCCACTCGTTCATCTTGCCCGCCCTGCGCTTCATGCAGAAGAAGGGCGTGAACTTTCACTACAACTGCAGGATCTCAGACGTAGACTTTAAGGCCGACTCCGGCGGCAAGGAGAGGTGGATTGAGCGCATCCACCTCGAGACCGGCAGCGGCAAGCCCAAGGCCTCCATCCCGGTACGCGACACCGACCTCGTCTTCCTGACCATCGGCTCCATCGTCAGCAACGCCTCGTTCGGCGCCCATGACCGCCCTGTGGACAAGCCCGACGTCGGCAGCCAGAACCTGGGCGGAGCCTGGACGCTGTGGAAGAAGATCGCCGCCAAGCAGCCCGACTTCGGCCGCCCCGACCAGTTCCTGCGCGACATCTCGCAGTCCACGATGATGACCTTCACCGTCACCCTCCGCGGCGGATTGTTCCAGCGCAAGTTCGAGTGGTTGGTGGAGCGCCAGATGGGTCGTCAGAGCCCGCTGCCCATCACAGCGTCCCCGTGGATCCTGCACCTGCACACGTACCGCCAGCCCCTGTTCCCCGACCAGCCTCGTGATACGTGTGTCATCTGGGTCACGGCGCTGGGGTACAACAACATCGGCACGTTCGTGAAGAAGACCATGCCCGAGTGCACAGGTCGCGAGATCCTGGAGGAGTTGTTGGGTCACCTGCGTTTCGACCAAGATGGGGGGGAGAAGAACGAGATCCTTGACACCTCCACCTGCATCCCCTGCCTGCTGCCCTACAGCACCAGCCAGTTTCTCAGCCGAGCCAAAGGTGACCGGCCTGCGGTGGTGCCGGCGGGTTCAAAGAACTTCGCGCTCCTTGGGCAGTTTGTAGAGATTCGCGACGGGATTGTGTTCACCACGGAGTACAGCGTGTTGGGCGCGATCCATGCGGTCAAGAGGTTTGTCAAGCCGTCGCTGGTGGTGCCGCCGATGTACTTTGGGCAGTACCATCCGCTCACGTGCGTTGCAGTTGCGTGCGCTTTAGTCCGCTAGTGTCTCTGGCTGACATTAGCGCCCGGAACTGGTAGAAAAGACTATCCTGAAAACCAAGACCTATTCCAGCATGGAGTCCTCCCCATGCCCCATGCGTGGTCGGAAGCTGCACTCCCTCACGATCGCTTCCGCCGATCCTCCAGGCTTGCAACAGATAGACCATGTTACAAATCAAAGGGGGCAGAACTACTTCTCGGCCTAACGAACAAGGATAGATCGTGCGCAGCCACGATCTTATCCGGTGGTTG
>CAYHCE010000052.1:0-17678 GCA_964355015.1 uncultured bacterium
CCTTCAACAACAGCCGCAGCCTCCACTTCTTCCTGGCCGCCTGGCCGGTGGTGGGTATCTGGTTCGCGGCCCTGGCGGTGGCCAGCTTCTCGTTCAACCTCAACGGCCTCAACTTCAACCACTCGATCGTGGATCACCAGGGCCGGGTGATCAACACCTGGGCCGATGTGCTCAACCGCGGTGGGCTCGGCATCGAAGCCATGCATGAGCGCAATGTGCACAACTTCCCACTGGATCTTGCGGCGGTTGAGCTGACCCCTGTGGCGCTCAGTGCGCCGGCGATCGGTTAGTGGGACTTTGACCCCCACCCAGTCGATCCCAGCTGAGGCAACGGCGTGACCCTTAACCTGGGCCTGGAGTGATCCGGGCCCTTTCCAGCCTGCTGCTGACTTCCGGGAGACCCATGCCGCGCCCCCACCAACCCTCCCTGCTGCGCCTGCTGCACGGGAGCACGGCGTTGCTGGTGCTGGGCTGCTGGCTGAGCGGCCTGATCGTCTACAGCCGCTACGACGGCCGCTGGGGGCGACTCCCCTTCACCCCGGCGGGGAGCTGGATCGATCTTCATGGTCAGATCGGCGTCCTGCTGGTGCTGCTGGCCCTGCCGTTCGTCGCCTATGCCCTCACCCTGGGCCGGGCGCGCCTGCGGCGAGCCGCCAATCTGATGGCCCTTGTGGCCCTGGCCCTGGCCATCGGCACGGGCAAGCTGATGGACGAGGACTGGCTGAGGACGGGCGAGCTGCACCACCTCGTCTATGGCCTGCACCTGGTGAGCTGGGCGCTGATCGGCCTTGCCGTGCTGGTGCACGTCGGCGCGAGCCTGCGGCTGGGAGGCTGGCCGCTGCTGGCCTCAATGGCCAGCCCGGCCCTCAGGAAGGGCGATCTGCCGGGCGACTGGCCCGGTCAGATCCAGCGTTTTCTGAGGCGCGGCAGCTGAACCTTTCCAACCCTGGGGCCATGGCTGGCAGGCAACACCGGGCTCGTCAGAGCGGCCACCAGGAAGCCGACGCATCCCAGCAGGTTGGGAATCCAGACCAGCCCGGTCCGGCTCACCCAGTTCAGCCTGGCATCGAGGGCATCGAAGCTGTCGACGTTGAACAGGATCGTGCCGGGGGACTGCAGGGCACAGCTCAGCCAACCGATCTCCCGGGGCTCCCAGCCGAACCAGTGGATTCGCTTTCGGCTCTTTGGGCCTGGATCAGTGCCGGACAGGGGCGGACCGGCATTGGCGGCCTGGAACAGCTGCAGGTAGGCCGCCGTGCTGAAAGGAATGGAGCCAAGAATGAACAGCTGGTTGACGGCGCCCGTGCTGATGGAGAGCTGGTGGGCCAAGGTTGGATCCAGGCTCAGCCAGTTGCCACGGCATCCACAGGCAATGCAGCAAGATCGATCTCGACCCTGAGAGCCGCCTTCGGACGGCCTGATCGGAGCCCCTTGCGATGGTGGCGTGATCGCCACAGCAGCAGGGCCTGCTCTCTTCGATCCAGCGAGCCGTGACGGCGCCTGCCATGCTGCTCCGCTTCAGTGATGGAAGCCGCTGGCTTCTGCACTGGTGAGCTCGGCATGGTCGGGATGGCGATCGAAATAGGCCAGGGCCTGGCGGATGTCTTCGAGCAGAAGTTCAGCGAGATCACGGCTGACGCCATGCCGCACCAGAATCCTCTGCACGCACAGCTCCTGGCAGTGGGCTGGCAAGGTGTAGGCGGGAACCTGCCAACCTCGAACACGCAGGCGATCGGCCAGGGAGAAGAGGTTGAAGTTGGGCTCGGAACCCTCCTTCATCGTCCAGCAGAGGGCGGGAATGCCCGCCGCAGGATCGCCTGCGTAGATGATCTCGAACGGGCCCAGTTTGGCGATTTCTCTGGCCAGATACTGAGCCGTGGCATAGCAGGCGGAGTGCACCTTGCGATACCCTTGCGCCCCCAGGCGCAGAAAGTTGAAGTACTGGCAGACGACCTGCCCACCCGGGCGTGAGAAATTCAGGGTGATGTCGCGCATGTTGCCGCCCAGATAGTTCACCCAGAACACCATCTCCTCCGGCAGATCGGTGGCCTCACGCCAGAGCACCCAGCCCACCCCCAGGGGTGCGAGGCCGAACTTGTGCCCGGATGCGTTGATCGACCTGACCCGCGGCAAGCGGAAATCCCAGACCAGATCGGGGGCGCAGAAGGGGGCTAGGAAACCGCCGCTGGCAGCATCCACGTGAATGGGAATGTCGATCCCGGTGGAGGCCTCATAGGCATCGAGGGCGTCGGAGAGTTGCTGCACCGGTTCGTATTGCCCCGTGAAGGTCACCCCCAGGGTGGGGACCACTCCGATCGTGTTCTCGTCGCAGCAGGCAAGAGCGGCTTCGGGGGTCAGGATCAGCCGATCCGGCTCCATCGGAATCTCCCGATGTTCGATGTCCCAGTAACGGCAGAACTTGTGCCAGCAGATCTGCACGGGGCCCATCACCAGATTGGGCTTCTCGGTGGATTTCCCGGCCTTGTTCCTGGCCGCCTCCCAGCGACGTTTCATCGCCAGGCCGCCCAGCATCGCCGCCTCACTGGAGCCGGTGGTGGAGGCGCCGATGGACTTCTCGATCGAGGGAGCCTGCCAGAGGTCGGCCAGCATGTGGGTGCAACGGGCCTCGATCTCGGCGGTCTGGGGATATTCGTCCTTGTCCTCGATGTTCTTGTCAACACACAGGTCCATCAGTTGATGGACTTCTTCCTCCACCCATGTCTGGCAGAACGTGGCAAGATTCTGACGTGAATTCCCATCCAGCATCAGTTCATCCCGCACCGCTGCGAAGATGGTTCGCGGGTCGCGTTCTCCGGCTGGAAAACGGAGCTTCGGCAGGCCGCGGGAAAGATCCGCAGAGGCATAGATGTCATCTTGCGAATGGGGGTTCGCCTGAGACTTCCTCTGGAGCGTCATGAATCAGGAAGACTGTGATGATCTGGCGTCCGCATGGTCCGCGATCGGAACCAGGTGATGCCCCGCCAGGCGATCCTAAGGGGCGCACGGAAAGGGGAAACTGCAGGGCGGGGACCAACGCGCGAGGCTGGGGGGAGGATTCCTGCTGCCGGAGGCGGCTCCACGCCGATGTGCTTCTCCAGCAGCGCCAGCTTCATGGTGGCGGCCGGGCTGTTCCCCCTGGGTGTGGCGTCCGTGCGCCATTGCCGGGATCAGCAACGCAGCGACCTGCTGCCCCTGGCCCTCACGCCCCTGTTCTTCTCGGTGCAGCAGGCACTGGAAGGTCTGGTCTGGCTCGGCCTCGGGCCCGGCGGCTCCGGCTGGCTTGTGCACCCCGCCGCGCTCTGGTATCTGTTCTTCGCCTATGCCTTCTGGCTGGGCTGGCTGCCCTGGTGCGTGTTGCGTCTGAACGTCCAGGCGCTGCCTCCCCTGCGGCGATGGATCCTGCGGACCCTGCTGGTGCTGGGCCTGCTGGCGGGTGCTGGCCTCTGGTTGCCGCTGCTGATCGATGGTTCCCTGTTCCAACCCGCCGTGGTGAAGGGATCGCTCGAGTACCACACCACCCTGCTGGCGGATCGCTGGATCAACCTGGGCTTCGGCAGCACGGTGTATGGGGTGATCATCTCCATGCCGTTGATGATCAGCGCTTCGATGCGGCTGCGCTGGTTCGGTGGCTTCATCCTCGGCGCTTTCCTGATCTCGCACCTGGCCTACGGATACGCCTTCACCTCGGTGTGGTGCTTCTTCAGTGCGCTGCTGGCGGCCTCCCTGTACTGGATCCTCAGGGATCCCGAACCCCTGCTGGCCTGGCAGCCTGAGGCCGCTCCGGTGGACCTGGAGCTGCTCAACCGCCAACGCGACGTGCCGCCATGAGCGAGCCCCCCGCCCCCGCCGATCCCGCCCGGCTGCGACGCGACTACCGTCGCGCGGCCCTGCGGCGGGTCGATCTGGCGGCCGATCCGGTGGACCAGTTCCGTCGCTGGTTCGATCAGGCCGTGGCAGCCGAACTGCCCGAGCCCAACGCCATGGTGCTCGGCACCACCGACGGCAGCCGCCCCAGCGCCCGCACGGTGCTGCTCAAGGCTTTCGATGGGCGGGGCTTCGTGTTCTTCACCCACTACGAGAGCCGCAAGGCCACCGAGATCGCTGCGCATCCCCAGGTGAGCCTGCTGTTTCCCTGGTATGGGCTCGAGCGGCAGGTGGCGATCCTCGGCCGGGCCGAGCGGATCGGCGCCGCCGAATCACTGGCCTACTTCCTCTCACGCCCGTTCGGCAGTCGGTTGGGGGCCTGGGTGTCGCAGCAGAGCGCCGTGATCGCCTCCCGCTCGATCCTTGAAGCCCAGTGGGAGCACATGCAGCGCCGCTTCGCCGCTGGAGAGGTGCCGCTGCCGCCGGCCTGGGGCGGCCTGCGGGTGGTGCCGGTCGAACTCGAGTTCTGGCAGGGTCGCGAAAACCGCCTGCACGATCGCTTCCGCTACCGGCCGGGCGACGGGGGGGCCTGGAGCATCGAGCGACTGGCGCCCTAGCACCGGAGATCTGCGGCCATGGATCTCCAGGATCCCTGCCGATTTTCCCGTGGTTCTTATGGCCAGGGTTGGGGTACCACCGCCTGCGCGGATCCACGAGCTCCGCCCACCCACCATGCCCTTCGCCCTGAACTTCGTCCACCCCGTGCTGATGTGGGTGCTGCTCGGCCTGATGCTCTACTCGGGCTACCTCGGCTTCAAGGCCAGCCTGATCCGCAAGGTGAGTGCAGAGGAACGCAAGGCGATGCTTCCCCTGCACTTCGGCCAGCGCCATGCGCAACTCGGTGCGGTGATCCTGGGTCTCACCCTCCTGGGCGCCGCCGGTGGCATGGCCGCCACTTACCTCAAGAACGGCAAGCTGATCCTCGGACCCCACCTGTTCGTCGGCCTGGTCGTTGCCGTGCTGGTGATCGCCACGGCCTCCCTGGGCCCTTCCCTTCAGAAAGGCAAGGACTGGGCCCGCGGCCTGCACGTGGCGATCAATGGGGGGGTGCTGCTGCTGTTCGGCTGGCAGGCCGTCAGTGGAATCGCCATCGTCCAGAAGTTGCTGAGTTCAGCGGCATCGCCTGCGCTAACGAGCTCCTGAGCGCATGGCTTCCACCCTCCAACTCCAGCGCCTGGCATGGCTGGCGCTTTCCTCCCTGCTCCTGATCCTGCTGGGCGTCGGGCTGTTGTTGGCAGCCCTGCCGAGCACCGCCGTGGCGGCAGAGGCCTCGCCGCCGGTCGATTCGGCAGCCCTCTCCAAGGCCGTTGTGGCGATGGAGCAGCTCGATCAGATGCGCATCTCCCTGGCCGCCAGCCTCGAAGGACGCAGCGAGGAACCCACGATGGAAACGATGAAGGAGGTCTGCAAGCCGGTAGGCATGCGGGCCGTGGCGATCGGCGAGGAGAACGGCTGGCAGGTGCGCCAGGTGGCCACCAAGTTCCGCAATCCCGACCACGCCCCGGCCAACGCTCAGGAGCGCCAGGTGATCGATCTGTTCAACCGACACCCTGAGATCAATGGGCTGTGGGAACCTGCCGCGGGCGAACAGGGCGCCGGCCTGAACTATTACCGCCGCATCAACGTGGAGACCAGCTGCCTGGCCTGCCATGGCACCAAGGCCAGTCGGCCGGCTTTCATCAAAGACAACTACCCCGAAGACAAGGCCTTCGACTTCAAGCCCGGTGACCTGCGCGGCATGTATGCGGTGATCCTGCCGCACGTGAGTGAAGCCATCAGCCACGCAATGGAATGACAAGGTGACACCAGCAAAAGGAACTTAACTGGAGCCCTAAACCATGCAGACACAAGAAAAGCAGACAATGCAACGGAAGAATGGAACGACTTCGTAACCATCACTTCAGCCTGAATGAGCTCTGGGATTCGATTGCATCGGCGCTTCTCGGCCTCACCATCATGGCCTGCCTCCTGCTTGGTATTTGGCTTCATCCAATCGCTGTGGATGCAGCCACGGTGCCTGCATCCACGGGGTCCGCATCCACGGTGGAGACAGCCGTTGACCAGTATCTGGATTCCATGCCGGGAGATTATTACACCATTGGCACTGTTGCTGCATTGAAGAGGCTGATCGCAGATCGAAACCCCTTGCTCATCGATGTCAGAAATCCACCAGAGTACAAGAATGGTCACATCCCAGGGGCCATCAATCTTCCCCTGAAAGATCTCGATCTGCATCTGGATGCAATTCCAACCGATCAAGAGGTTGTGCTCTATTGCTCGACGGGCTACCGATCTGCGATGGGAGTGATGGCACTTCATCTGCAGGGATTTGACCACGTGAAGGGCTTTCCGCCGAGCTTTACCGGCTGGCAAGCAGCCGGTGAGCCCGTGTCATGAGCAGAGCCCTCCATCCTCTCATCGGGCAGAGGACTCAGGCCTGATCGCTGCGCCGCTGCACAGACCCCATGGCGTGGAGCTCCATTGCCTGCTCAGGGGTCAGTTCGAAGCTCAGGACACCTTTGGTTGCAGGCACGGTGAGGTGGAGGGGAAGCGCTTCACTGGGCCTTGGCATCAAGGAGTCGAGGTCGAACTGGGCCGATCCGGGAGGAATGGGCGAGCCGTCCTTCTGAACGATTTCCTCGCTGCGGTTGGGCAAGCTCCACTCCTGGCCCATCGAATCGCTCAATAAGAGTTGCTGGTGGTGATCGAGCTTTGTCTTGGCATCGAGAGCATTGAAGCGGATTCGCAAGCCTGAGGGATACTCCGGGAATGGCTGCTCGAAGACCGTCGCATTGAGTCGATGGCCCGCACCATCGCTGAGCGACCAGTTGTCCGCCGCCATGACTGGAACGGCTCCCAGCAGAAGGACCAACAGCGATGGCAGGACTAAGAATACTGATCTCCGCAGAAAAGCAGAGGCACGGAAGAGGTGCATCATGATTCACTACAGCTACTGACTCTACAACGCTAGGAGCATAAACAAAACATGGCCGCCTTTCTTTGCAAAACGATGCCCAGTCAGGTCGACAAGGCAAGAAATGCTGCCTTGAGATCACGCCAGTTTTGAAGAGATGCGGCGGTGAGTACGGTTGAAATTGGCGAAGTCAATGCTTTGACCCTCGCCATCCTCCTCTTGCATCATGTCCACGAAGCTCTGACCGAACAACACCTGGGAAACGGGGTAGTTGTGATGGGCATGGATCGGCCGGTCCAGGGTTTCGTCAATGCCACTGAACAAAACCACGATGTCGGCTTGGCTTGCGGTCAGCTCCTGGGGAGTACGTCCATGCAAGGGGCTGTGCTGATCGATCGTCCGAAGTGCGCTCATCGATGGCGAGATAGGCCCGAATCCTGGCATCGAGGATTGTCTTGCGCCGTTCATTGGCCACGCGGAACATCAAGGTGGGCAGTCCGTTGCAGGAATGCACCGTGGCCACATCCGAGAACAGGATCCGCGCTGTGGACTTGGAGAAGCGGCTGAAGGTCGATCCTGTGATCAACGCAATTAGAATCAACCCGATCAATGAATCGAGGGTGACAATCAGATTCGTGAAGAGACTGCTGGGATAGAGCGCTCCATAGCCGATCGACCCCAGGGGATGCACACTGAAGAAGAACGCTTCCATGAAACTGGTTGCAGGGCCTGCCACGCCCGAGATCCCATGGGGATCCAGCCAGTAAAGGCCGGTGAACACCAGGTGGAGAAGCAGGTATCCCACGGCGATCAATGCAAAGAAGACCGGCCACGGCACGGCCAGCATCAGGTGATTGGGATAGCGCCAATGCCGGATCCAGTCGGCTTGATTCACCGACGAGAGGATGCCGCCGTTTCACCAGGGCCTGGCTAGAGAGAGGGAGGCTCAGAGGTGATCGATGGCCGAATACGGCACCGTGGGCCATCACCACCACCGGGTTCTGATCGTGGGTGGTGGCTCCGCCGGGATCACCGTCGCCGCCCAGCTGCTGCGCGCCCGCCCCGGCCTGGATGTGGCGATCCTCGAGCCCTCCGCCGTTCACGAGTACCAGTCCGGCTGGATCCTGGCCGGGGCGGGCCTGCTCCCCTACGGGCAGACCCACCGCCCCGAGGCCGCCGTGCTCCCGGCGGGCGCCGTCTGGATCCAGGTCAGCGCGGCCACTTTCTAGCCGGAGGCCCACCGGGTGATCACCGCCACCGGTGACACCTTCAGCTACGACGTGCTGGTGGTGGCCATGGGGCTCCAGCTCAACTGGAGCCAGATCAAGGGCCTGCCGGAGGCCCTCGGCAGCCACGGCATCGTCAGCAACTATTCCTGTGCCCACATCGCCGCCACCTGGGAGACGATCCGCGGCTTCCAGGGGGGGACTGCCCTGTTCACCCATCCGGCCACGCCGATCAAGTGCGGCGGCGCCCCCCAGAAGGTGATGTACCTGGCCGACGACGTGTTTCAGGCCACCAGCGGCGTGGGGGTGAACAGCCGGGTGATCTTCTGCACCGCCCTGGCGCAGCTGTATCCGGTCAAGGCTTACAACGCCACCGTCGAGCGCGTAGCAGCGCGCCGGGGCATCGAAACCCGAATGCTGCACAACATGATCGAGGTGCGCGCCGAAGAGCAGGTGGCGGTGTTCGAGGTGAGGGCCGAAGCGAGCCCCCTGGCGATCGAGGGTCCGGGCGGCTGGGTAGAGGTGAACAAGCACAGCTGCCAGCACAGGCGCTTCGCCGATGTGTTCGCCCTCGGCGACGTGAGCTCCCTGCCCACAGCGAAAAGCCTGGCCGCGATCCGTGGCCAGGCGCCTGTACTGGTGGCCAACCTGCTGGCCTTCCTCGATGGACGGCCCCTGGCGGCCCATTACGACGGCTACACCGCCTGCCCGCTGATCACCGGGTTCCACAGCGTGGTGATGGCGGAGTTCGACTACGACCTCAAGCCGGTCAGCTCCTTCCTGGTGGATCCCACCCAGGAGCGCTGGAGCATGTTTCTGGTGGAAACCCGTGTGTTCCCCTGGATGTACTGGCACCGGGTGCTCAAGGGCCGCCTGCACGAGAGTCGGTTTCCGAAGCCGTTAAAGCCCCTGGTGCGGGCGCTGGGGCTGGCGCTGCAGGAGCCGTGATTTGTGATCAGACGCCCTGAAGTTGCCGCAACTGTTGTTCCAGCCGCTGCTTGAGGCGCCGCTGCACCAGGTTGCAGAGGTCATCCACCAGGGGGTCGGCCACCGCATAGATCAGCCGCGTGCCGTCGCGCTCACAGCTCACCAGGCCGGCGCGCTGCAGCTGGCCCAGCTGGCGGCTGATGTGGGACTGGCTGAAACCCGTGGCCTCGATCAGGGAGGACACATCCATGGCGCCGCCGTGCTTGAGCTGGCAGAGCAGCTGCAGGCGCGCCGGTTCGCTCAGGAGACGAAAGAAGGCGCCGAGCTCATCGAGGAGCTGGGGACTGGGCAGGGACCCGGCAGCAGGCGCGGACATCGCAACGCTCTATGAGGCTTGAGGCATTATGCATGGTCCGTCAACCATGTCTTCCCTGCAGGCTTCTCCCCCCGGGGAACCGCTCGGGCCACGGCCCGATCTCCGGAATCCGCCCGCCCGCCTCCTGTCGGCGCAGGAGCCCAGGCTGCCTCACAATTTGCCTTAAACGCCACTATGTGGCTATGATCATAGTAGTTGGTGATCGCTCACGAATGGCCGTCGCTCCCGCACCCGTCCTGTCCCTCGCTGCCGCCGCCGGCGGTGGCCCCCTGCTCTTCCGCCAGCTGTTCGACGGCGACACCGGCACCTTCACCTACCTGCTGGCCGACGTGACGAGCCGGCAGGGCCTGCTGATCGATTCGGTCTTCGAGCAGCACGGCCGCGATCTCGCCTTGATCCGTGAACTGGGCATCGATCTGGTGGCGTCAATCGACACCCACGCCCATGCCGACCACGTGACCGGCAACTGGCTGATGCACGAGGCCAGCGGCTGTGCCATCGGCCTGGCCGCCGCCGCCGGCGCCGAGAACGTGAACCTGCCGCTGCGGCACGGCGATCGGGTGGCCTTCGGTGGCAGGGCCCTGGAGGTGCGGGCCACCCCCGGCCACACCAATGGCTGCCTCAGCTTCGTGCTCGACGACCATTCGATGGCCTTCACGGGCGATGCGCTCCTGGTGCGAGGCTGCGGCCGCTGCGACTTCCAGCAGGGCAATGCCCACACCCTCTGGACCTCGATCACCGAGCAGATCCTCTCCCTGCCCGAGAACTGCCTGCTCTACCCCGGCCACGACTACACCGGCCGCAGCGTCACCTCCGTGGCCGAGGAGAAGGCTTTCAACGCAAGGCTGGGCGGCAACGCCAGCGAGCGGGATTTCGTGGGCCACATGGAGAACATGAAGCTCCCCCATCCCCACAGGATCGCCGAGGCCCTCCCCGGCAACATGCGCTCCGGCAAGCCCCGCGAGGCGGCCGCTGCTCCCACCTGGGCGCCCCTGGCCCGCAGCTATGCCGGCCTGAGCGAACTCACCCCAGCCTGGGTGGCCGCTCACCTGGGCGACCTCACCGTGCTCGACGTTCGCTCCGCCGAGGAATTCAACGGACCGGACGGCCGCGTGGACGGCAGCCTGTTGATCCCCCTGCCCGAACTGGAGGCCAGGGCCGCGCAGATTCCGGCCGACAAGCCCGTGGTGGTGGTCTGCCATTCCGGCAGTCGTTCGGCCCTGGCCACCCAGCAGCTGCTCAAGGCGGGCCGTTCCCAGGTGGCCAACCTGCGTGGCGGCCTGAGCCGCTGGGCCGCCGAGGGCTACCCGCTCGACGCTGCCGCGCAGCCCTGAAGCCGCCGCGTCGTTCCTGCTTCCCAGATCCCGCCCTCCCCTTCGCTCCGGATTCAGAACCATGACTGCCCCCACCACGATGGCCACCCGCATCAGCGCCCACGACCTCGCCGACCAGCTGGCGGCCCGCGACGTCACCGTGATCGACGTGCGCGAACCGATGGAATTCGCCGCCGGCCACATCCCCGGCAGCCTCAACGTTCCCCTCTCTCGCATCACCCAGGCCGATCTGCCCAGCGGGCCTCTGGTGCTGGTCTGCCAGAGCGGCAACCGCAGTTCCAGGGCATTGACCCAACTTCTCCAGCAGGGCCACCCCCACCCGGTTGCCGACCTGTTGGGTGGTGTGCCCGCCTGGCAGCAGGCGGGCTTCCCTGTGCGCAAGCTGAAGGGGGCGCCGCTGCCCCTGATGCGCCAGGTGCAGATCGCCGCCGGCAGCCTGGTGCTGCTGGGGGTGATCCTGAGCCAGACCGTGGCCCCGGGCTGGATCTGGCTGAGCGGGTTTGTGGGAGCCGGGCTCATGTTTGCGGGCATCAGCGGCTTCTGCGGCATGGCGCGCCTGCTCGCCCTCCTGCCCTGGAACCGGGTGACGGTGTGATCTCGGCCACCGTGGTGCTGCTGGCCGGCGGTGGTGCCCTGATCGGCTTTCTGCTCGCGGTACTGGGGGCCGGCGGTTCAATCCTGCTGATGCCCCTGCTGATCAGCGGTGCTGGCCTGCCCACCAGGGAAGCCGTTCCTCTTTCGTTGCTGGTGGTCACCCTGCTGGCCCTGGGCAACGTGGGGCCCTACATCCGCCGCCGCGAGGTGGCGTTGCGACCGGCTCTGATCCTGGGGGTGCCGGCGCTGGCAGGGAGCTGGATCGGCGGCAGCCTGGTGAAGGCCGGCCTGATCCCCCAACCGGTGCAGCTCGGAATCTTTGCCGTGGCGGCCCTGTTCGCCTCCTGGCTGATCACGCGCCCCAGCCGCCAGCCGCTCCGTCAACGGTCACTCCGATCGCCGCTTCACCTTGCCGGCCAGGGGGTGCTGGTGGGCCTGCTCACCGGAATCGCCGGCGTAGGAGGCGGCTTCGCGATCGTGCCGGCCCTGGTGCTGCTCGCTGGTCTGCCGATGCCCCTGGCCAGCGGCACCAGCCTGCTGCTGATCACCACCAACAGCCTGGTGGCCCTGGCGGCCCTGGGCCACTGGCCGACCGCGAGCCTGCCCCTGATGCTGCCCCTGGTGGGGGGTGGGACGGTAGGGGCGGCACTGGGTCAGCGGCTGGCTCCCCAGCTCAGCGACCGGAAGCTGCGGCGGGGATTTGCCGCGCTGTTGATCGGCTCGGCCCTGCTCACCGGCGTGGAAGCGCTCCGGCGTCAGAACCAGCCGCTCGTGGGGCGCAGCCCCTCCCTCCAGGCTGATCACAGTGGCGCTCCGCCTTACCTCCTCAAACCGCCACCGCCAGCTGCGGATAGAACGCCGCAGGGATCGGTTGCTGCAGCCGCCAGCGAATCGCCATCGGCCGCTCGCCCTCGTGGCTCACATAGTCGGCAAAGCCGAGGCAGTGGAACGGCAGCGTGACGCCGCCCCGCTTGTTCTCCTCCCGCACAAACAGCAGCACCCGGCTGCCGCGCTGGCGGTGGTGGATGTAGCGCTGCCCGGTGGATGAGGCGGCGCGGGTGAGGCTCTGGCTCTCCCAGTGGAACTCCCGCGGGGAGATGGCGTAGTCGTTGTAGCGGGTGGTGGGGGAGAACAACCGCTCACTCTTTGTGAGGGTGATGAAGAACACGTCGCAGCGGGTGGCCTCATCGAAGAACACGCCCTCGCGGCCGGGGAAGGGGCGGGCATCGTTCAACAACCCGAAGGCGGCGAACACCTCGGTGCGGGCATAACGGCCGTGGAGGCTGAGGGGCACGGGCGGGGCCGACGCATCGGCGTCCAGGAACGGCCAGAGAAGCGGCGCCACCAGGTGGTCGGTGCGCTCCAGCAGCAGCTCGAACAGCTCCACCAGCTCGGCGCGGATGGACGCGGTGGCCCAGAGCCGGGCGAAGGCTTCGGCCAGGGGCACATGGCGGTTGCCGCTGCCCCAGAGCTGGGCCATGAGCATGCGCCAGAGGCGCTCGCTGGCGGGGTCGAAGCCGGCGGGATCGGGGGGCGCGGGGCGTTGCAGCGCCTCGGTGTAGAAGCGCAGCCGTCCGGGATCATCGAGGTGGAGCAAGCCGCCGGCAATGCCACGCCCCAGCCACTCTTCATCGGCCGTGACACCACCCGAGGCCGCCCCGGCCACCCACCCCAGCTCCCGCTGCAGCAACGTCCAGGAGCCCGCCACCCGGTAGAACTCCCCCAGCTCCATCCCAAGCCCCTCCAGCAACGCCGCCAGCGAACAGCGCCCGAGGCGGCGGGCTTCGGCGAGCAGCTGGGGCCGGCGGCTGGGCAGCGACTCGCGCAAATTGGCAAGCACCCGCTCGCTGGACACCCGATCGAGCTGCAGGCTGCAGCCGGCCGGCAGGAAGGGAAACCCCTGCTCAATCTGCTGTTTCAGCTGGTCGCGTGTGCCTCCGAGCAGGGCGCGGAAGCGCAGATCGAAGCGAAAGCTCCGGTGGGCCTGGCCGATGAAATCCAGCACCGTGAGGCAGCTTTTGCCCCGGCAGAGGCGCAGACCGCGGCCGAGCTGCTGCAGGAACACGATCGCGCTCTCGGTGGGCCGCAGGAACAGCACCGTGTCGATCTCGGGGATGTCCAGCCCTTCGTTGAACAGATCGACCGCGAAGAGGATCTGCAGCTCGCCGGATCGCAGGCGGCGGATCTGCTCGGCGCGCTGCTCCCGCGGGCTGGAGGCATCCAGGGCGGCGGCGCGCAGGCCGGCCGCCACAAACTTGCGGGCCATCCAGCGGGCGTGCTCCACGCTGACGCAGAAGCCCAGGGCCCGCATCGCCTCCAGGTTGGTGATCTTGTCTGCCAGTTCGCGCAGGATCAGGCGCAGGCGGGCGTCGTCGGCGGTGTAGAGGTTGGACAGGGCCTCTGTGGCGTAGCCGTTGCGGCGCCATTCGATCCGCGACAGGTCGGTGCCGTCGTGGAGGCCGAAGTAGTGGAACGGGCAGAGCAGGCCCTGCTCCAAGGCACTCCAGAGGCGCAGCTCGGCGGCGATGCGGCCGTCAAACCAATGGAGGATGTCCTCGCCGCCGGTGCGCTCGGGGGTGGCGGTGAGGCCCAGCAGCAGGACGGGCGCCAGGTGATCCAGCCAGCGCTCGTAGCTGGCGGCGGCGGCGTGGTGGAACTCATCGACGATCACCACGTCGAACGTGTCCGGCGCAAGGTCCGCCGGATCCAACCCCGCGAGCGACTGCACCGAGGCGAACACATGGCGCCACTGGCTGGGGCGCTGGCCATCCACCAGCAGCTCGCCGAAGGAGCCATCGCGCAGCACCTGGCGGAAGGTGGCGAGGCTCTGATCGAGGATCTCCTTCCGGTGGGCCACGAACAGCAGGCTCGGGTGCCCCGGACCGGCCAGGGTGGCGGAGTGGGCTGCGAACTCCGACGCCAGGCGGGCGTAATCGAGGGCGGCAACCACGGTTTTGCCCGTGCCGGTGGCGGCCACCACCAGGTTGCGCCAGCGGCCATGGAGGCTGCGCTCGGCCGACAGCTTTTCGAGGATCTCCTGCTGGTAGGCGTAGGGGCGGATGTCGAAGAAGCTGAGCGCGGTGGCGCCCGCTACTGAGCCCCCCGCCGAGTCCCCCGCCGACTCCTCGCGCACGGCCCGATCAAAGCGGCGCTGCTCGATTTCGCTGGCCCGGTAGGGCTCGAACTCGCCCTCCTCCCAGTAGCTCTCAAAGGCGGCCTGGAACTTGGCGAGGATGCCCTCGTTGTCGTGGGCGGAGAGGCGCACGTTCCATTCCAAGCCGTCGTGCAAGGCGGCGGTGGAGAGGTTGGAGGAGCCGATGTAGGCGGTGGAGGCAGGGGGTGAGCCCGAGAGGCCAGGCCGATGGAACAGCCACGCTTTCGCGTGCAGGCGGGTGCGGCGGGTGTCGTAGCTGACGCGCACCTCGGCGCCGTGGGCCACCAGCCAATCGAGGGCGCGGCGGTCGGTAGCGCCCAGGTAGACGGTGGTAAGCACCCGCAACTGCCGGCGGGGCTGGGCCTGCAGGAAGGCCGATAGCGCAGGCTGGAGCAGGCGCAGGCCGCTCCACTTGATGAAGGCGCAGAGCAGATCGATCCGCTGGGCGGAGGGGATTTCGTGGATTAGCGCCTGCCCTACCGACGGTTCGCCGCTGGCGTTCACCAGCAGGGTGCTGTCGGCCAGGGGGATGAGCGGGCGGATGGTTTCGGCCTGGCCGGGCAGGAGCGCCGTAGATCGGATCTCCGAGAGCAGCCGGGCGGAGGGGTGCAACAGGTCGCCCGTGGAGATGGCGCGGGGTGCCTGGCTCTGGAGCAGGCCCACCAGTTGGTTCACCAGCACCAGCTGGTGCTCAGGGGTAGAGCCGCCGCTCAGGTGCTCCAGGGTGATGCGGGCCAATCCCGCCAGGTGCCGGGCCAACAGGCGCGGGGCTTCCTGGGGATCCAAACCGTCGGTGGCGACCAGGGTTTCCTGCAGTTGCCGCAGCTGTTGCTCCAGGCCCTCGGTGAGGAGTTGCTGGTAGAGGCCGGGGGGTGGGGCCTGGTCGGGCATCGCAAACCAGACTCCTGAACTGTGGTTGTTGCCGTGGATCGCCAGCCAGGAATGGGGCCGGGCTGTGGCGATGTTATGCGGATCCGGATAATGTGACAGCCAGCATTGACGGCCAAGGCCGGATGCTTGCTCCAGCATGGGATCAGCTCAGTGAAGCCAAGCTCCGATCTGCTTCTTATGCGGAAGGACAAACGGCAGTAGGGGATTTATGCGGAACCGTCCAATTACTAGTTAGCCACAGCGACAGCGCCATGACCGGCAGCTGGCTAGGATGGAATTCTTGTGAGGCGCCTTAATCATGTCTGACACCTCAATCCGCATCGGGGTCAAAGACGCCGTAACATCAGCGATGGATTTTGTGCGTGATATGTATGAAGGAGAAAGATTGCGAGATCTATTGCTTGAAGAGGTGGAAATGGCGCAGAACGATGACCAATGGCTTGTTACCATAGGCTTTTCGCTTCCGAAGGAAGAATCCACTTCAATTCTAAGTCCTGCAACAAGCAAGAAACTGGAGAGACAGTATAAAGTAATCGCAGTTGACGCGATTTCAGGGAAACCCAAGTCTATGAAGATCAGAGAGGCTTAAGACTTGTGTTTATGGGCGCCAAAACCAAAAATCTCTTGTTAGATACAAACCTATTGCTCGTTTATCTAATTGGAGGGAAAGACCCAAAGCTTCTAGAAGGCGCTCGAAGGCTAAACTCATATATTGAGGAAGACTTTTATTTGCTAGTGGAATTCATCGAGATCTATGGTTTTACTCAGCTTGTTTCAACTCCACATATCCTCACAGAGGCGTCTAACTTAATTGGCCTGGAACGCCACTTGCTGAGGACTCTTGGAAGGGATGCCATCAAGGAGTATGTTCAACATTGCAATGAAGAATCTCATGATGCCTGCGTGCTGGTTGATGAGCCTGAGTTTAATCGCTTGGGGCTGACAGACGTAGCCATAAGACTTGCATCCAGCCTTCCCGCGTTTGTTCTGACTGCTGATTTGCCGTTGTATTTACATCTTTCCGCCGTAGGCGTTGAGGTCGAGAACTTCAACCACATAAGACAAGGCTCATGGTGTTAGTTCATCGCATGGCTAACATCAAGATGCAGAAGACGGGATTTGAGGTCATTTTCTATGCCAAGGCCTCGGCCCCGCTTCTGATCTTGGCGTTAGGCTGAAGAGATCAGGATTGCGCGAATGCCTTGGACGCCTGAAAAGGTTGATGAAGTAGCTGCAGCGGTCAGAGCCGGAGAGGCCCCGACCGGATACACCACCCGTGATCTGCTTGGTTGGTTCAACTCTGAGAGACGAGGGCGGCACATCATCGCGATGGTGAAACGCCACCTCAAGAAGGCCGGACTAACGACAAAGCCAGACTTCGAGTATGCCTATATCGACGGCTTCCTGAAGTTCGTGCTCGCCGACGTGCCATCTGCTGCTGATTCGTCATCCGCATCTCCATCCACGTCGCCCTTGCCGACCCCGTCTACGTCAGCGGTCGATGAAGTAGCCCCAGAACCACTCCCAATTTCGGCTATTGGTATCGGAGATCCGACCTACAGGATCGGCAAGTTGGAGTCGGCCAACACTGCTCCAGTGTCGGTTGGTCCATCGGCAACCTTGGCGCAAGCGATCACGGTCATGCTCTATCACGATTTCTCGCAATTGCCAGTCATGCAGGGAGAGCGCGATCTCAAGGGAGCCGTCAGCTGGCGGTCGATCGGACGCACCTTGGCGCTGGGACACTCTTGCCTCGTAGTCCGAGACTGCCTCGAAGAAGCGACGGTGATCAGCTCCGACACATCGTTGTTTTCAGCGATTCCTACAATTGTCGAGAAGGAATACGTCCTTATCAAGGACTCGGCAAATCGCATCTCTGGCATCGTAACTACGACTGACCTGAGTCTCCAGTTTCGCCAGCTGGCAGAGCCGTTCCTGCTGCTCGGCGAGATCGAGAATCACCTGCGCCGCCTGAGTGATGGACGGTTCACCCTGAGCGAGGTGAGCTCGGTAAAGGACCCAGCCGATACCGATCGCCACATTACTGATCTTGCCGACCTAACATTCGGCGAGCATATTCGCTTGCTTGAAAATCCGGAGCGGTGGAGTGCTCTCGGGCTCTCTATTGACCGAAGTGAATTCGTCCGGTACTTGAACGATGTTCGCGATATCAGAAATGACGTGATGCACTTTGATCCTGACGGCGTTGCTCCGGAGGATCTATCAAAGCTTCGCCGGTTCACACGTCTTCTCGCCTCACTTGGCGCCGGCAATGAATTGGCATCGGCCTAACGAACAAGGATAGATCGTGCGCAGCCACGATCTTATCCGGTGGTTG
>CAYHCE010000053.1:0-15141 GCA_964355015.1 uncultured bacterium
GCCGCCCCGATCCCCGACGCGCCCCCCGCCCCCACCCCCGGGACGACCACTGCCCCCACCCCCGGGACGGGCGCCGATCCAGCACCGGACCCCGCCAAGCCACCGCTCTGAGCAGCGCACGTGGGCCCGGGCATCAGCCGAGAGTCGTCTCCAGGTCGGAACACAGATCCTGTAGTGCCGACGCCCAGCGTGGAGGAGCGGCCCACCGTTCCCGCCGGGTGAGGCTGAGGGCGATCCCCTTCTCCCCGTAGGCCGCCTCATTGATGAAGACGGGCCAGAGCGGCTCCGGATCCACCGGGGTGTAGCGGATGGTCTGGCCGTCGGCGCCGAGGAAGAGGGGATCCCCCGGCCGGATCGGCTGCCAGTCGCGGTGCTGACGCAGGGGATGGAGGCAGGCCGCCGGCCGGCCGTCGCCATGGCGTGGCAGGTCCAGGCTGCCCAGATGGCGATGGATCGTCAGGATCCGGGGCAGGCAGAGCTCGCCGACACGGGCCGCGGCCAGCACCACCAGGGCCGCTTCCAGAGCGTGCTGGGTCTGCAGGCAGACCGCGGCCGTGACCACACCCTGGGGCACCGGACCCACCTCGATCACCAGGCCGCAGGGCCAGCACTCCACCAGGAATCCGTTCTGGCTCGGATCCCCTTCGTGCAGATAGATCGGCAGACCCAGCAGACCCTGGATGCCGGCCGCCAGGGCCAGGTCCGCCGGCCGCCGCCCATAGAGCACAAGGCAGCTGCCCATGGCCGAGGTTGTGCTGTGAAGGTCGACCACAACCGGGCAAGGCCGGTTCCCGGCGGGGCCATGCTCGGCCAGCAACTGTCGGGCCCGCTCCACCTCCCGCTGCCGCTGTTCGGGGTCGTCCAGAAGCGCCGCTGTGAAGGAGCGGTTGAGGTCCCGGTCGAGGTAGCGCACACCGGCAGCGAAGGCTTCGGCGTTGCCCAGCTCCAGAACCAGGGCCAGGCCGCCGGTCGTGAGCGCCGACGGCTGGCGGCGCCATTGCTCCATCCGCCAGGGAGCATTGCGCTCGTTGCCGTGGGTCCCCGCCACGACAAGGACCCTGCCTGCCCCCATGGCCGTCCGCCCCCTGCTGTTGCGTTGCTGGACAGCCTGGCGCAGAGTCGGCCCTTCGCCGGGCCAGAGTCGGAGGATCCGCTGGAGCCGCCATGGCCATTCCCCCCCCGGTGGTGGCCGCCGCGCGCCGGGTGTGGCACTGCCAGTGGCGGCAGCTGATGGGCGGACTGGGCCCTGCCGACGCCGAAGGCAACTACCGACGTCCCCCCAGCGCCTTCGCCGCCACCCCGGCCCTGCCGTCCAGCGCCGGCAGGGCCGGAACTCACGTGCTGATCGTTGGACGCAGTTGTCCGTGGGCCCATCGGGCCTGGCTCGTCTGGACCCTGCGGCAGCTGGGCGGCTCGATCGAGCTGGTGGTGGTGGAGCCGGATCCGAAGGCCGGTCGCTGGCGCTTCCGTGAGCCGTTCGAGGGGGCCGGCGTCCTGGCGGATCTCTACCGGCGCAGCGGCGGAGACCCCAGGGCGCGCGCCACGGTGCCGGCGCTCTACGACCGCCTGGAGGGCCGCATCCTGGTCAACGAAAGCGCCAGGCTGATCGAACTGCTCAACCGCTGGCCGGCGCCGAGCGGGGCGCCCGATCTGGAGCCGGCCGATTGCCGCGAGGCGATCACCGGGTGGCGGGAGCGTTTGCAGGGGGACGTCAACGACGGCGTCTACCGCTGCGGCTTCGCGCGCAACCAGGCCGCCTACGACCGCGCCGAGGCCGCGCTGTTCGCGGCGCTGGAGGCGGTGGATCAGGCCCTGGCCGGCGGTGGACCCTGGCTCTGCGGCGAGGCCCTCAGCCTGGCCGATGTGGTGCTGTTTCCGACCCTGATCCGGCTGGAGCTTGTCTACGCCCCCCTGTTCGGCTGCAGCCGCCTGCCCCTCTGGCAGCTGCCTGCCCTGTGGCGCTGGCGGGCCCGCTTTCACGCCCTCGAGGGCGTGGCCTCCAGCTGCTTTGCGGCCGCCTGGCGCACCGACTACTTCGGTGCCCTGTTCCCACTCCACCCATCCGGCATCGTTCCGGCCGGCCCTGATCTGGCCAGACTGGTGGGTGAAGCTCCCCCCGCGGTACAGCCATGACAGGACAGTCGAGCCAAGGGAAGCCCTGCACCGATTCCCTGACCGAGCCGGCCTTCGAGGGGGTCTACGGACCCTTCACGATCACGGCCACCGACCGGCGCGAGGTGCTCGGCTACCGCCTCGCCCTGCTGGCGGTGGCCGTGGCGCAGGCCGCCCTGCTGGCGCAGTGGGCGACCTGGGGCAGCAGGGGCCTCTGGCCCTGGCTGGTGGTGATGGCCTTCGGTCTGGGCCTGGCCCTGCGCTGGATCCATATCTATCTGCGGCCGCTGCACCGGGCCCTGCAGGTTTTCTGGCTGCTGGGCTGCGCCGGTGGGGTGGCCCTGGCACTGCGGCTCGGGCCCGACGGGATGCTGAGCGGCCTGACGGCAGATTCCCGCTGGATCTGGGCGGTCGGTCCGTTCTTCGCGGCGCTGGCCGGCATCGGTTTCAAGGAGTTCTTCTGCTTCCAGCGGCCCGAGGCGATCGGCGTGACCCTGCTGCTGCCGCTCACCCTGCTGGGCAGGCTGAGCGGCCTGCTCGACGACCGCACGACCTTCACGCTGCTGGCCATCCAGGCATCACTGTTGCTGGTGCTGACTCTGCGCAAATTCCCGATGCCGGCAGCCGCCGACGTGGGCGACAAGAGCGTCTTTGCTTATCTGGAGAGCCAGAGGCACCCCTCGAACGCGTGAGTCTGATCAGCCTGGTGGGGGTGAGCAAGGACTTCGGCCTGCGCACCCTCTTCGACGACCTCACCCTGCATGTGGGGGAACGGGAGCGCCTGGGGCTGATCGGGCCCAACGGCGCCGGCAAGTCGACGCTGCTGAAGCTGCTGGCCGGAGTCGAGCCGCCGGGTGAGGGCCTGCGGCGCTGCTCGCCGCGCCTGAACGTGGTGATGGTGGATCAGGAGCCTGAGCTGGATCCCGAGCGCACCGTCCTGGAGCAGGTGTTCGAAGGCAGCGGTGAGAAAATGGCGCTGCTGCGGCGCTTCACCGCCGTGAGCGAGGCCCTGGCCGCCGGCCCCGACGAGATGCTGCTGGGCGAACTCAGCGAACTGCAGGGGCGCATGGACCAGGCCAACGCCTGGGGGCTGGAGCAGCAGTGCCGCGAGGTGCTCCAGCGACTCGGCATCCACGACGTGCAGAGGCGGGTGGGGGATCTCTCCGGGGGGTACCGCAAGCGACTCGCCCTGGCCTCCGCCCTGGTGGCCGAACCCGATGTGCTGCTGCTCGATGAGCCCACCAACCACCTGGACGCCCTCTGCATCGAATGGCTGCAGGGCCAGCTCGAGCGCTTCCGGGGCGCCCTGGTGCTGATCACCCACGACCGCTACGTGCTGGATCGGGTCACCCGTCGCATCGTGGAAGTGGACCGGGGTGTGGTGCGCAGCTACGCGGGCAACTACGCCGCCTACCTGCAGACCAAGGCCGAGGAGGAAGCGTCGGAAGTTGCCGCTGCCGCCAGGTTCAAGGGGGCGCTGCGGCGGGAGCTGGAGTGGCTGAGCCGCGGCCCGCAGGCCCGCAGCACAAAGCAGAAGGCCCGGATCCAGCGGATCGAGGCGATGCGGGAGGCTCCTGTCCGCCAGGCGAAGGGACAGCTCAGCCTCGTCACCGCCAGCCGGCGGCTCGGCAAGCGGGCGATCACGGCGGAGAACCTCTCGGTCTGGGCGCCGGACGCCGGAGCCGGCCGCGGGGCGGCCCTGCTGCGGGACTTCAGCTATGACTTCAGCCCGGAGGACAGGGTGGGGATCATCGGCCCGAACGGCGCCGGCAAGTCCACCCTGCTCGACCTGATCGCCGGGCGCCGCCGGCCCCAGCAGGGGCGGCTGGAGCTGGGCAGCACCGTGCGACTGGCCTACTTCGACCAGCAGTCCGAAGGCCTGGCCAGCGGCAAGGGACTCGAGCGCAAGGTGATCGATTTCGTCCAGGAGGAAGCCAGCCAGATCGATCTGGACGGAGTGCGGCTGAGCGCTTCCCAGCTGCTGGAGCGCTTCCTCTTCCCACCGGCCCAGCAGCACAGCCCGATCGGCAGGCTCTCGGGCGGGGAGAGGCGGCGCCTCTACCTCTGCCGGTTGCTGATCGGGGCACCCAATGTGCTGCTGCTCGACGAGCCCACCAACGACCTGGATGTGCATACCCTCACCGTGCTGGAGGACTTCCTCGAGGACTTCCGCGGCTGCGTGGTGGTGGTCTCCCACGACCGCTACTTCCTCGACCGCACCGTGGACCGCCTGTTCTGCTTCGAAGGCGGCGAGCTGAACCGGTTCGAGGGCAACTACAGCGCCTACCTGGAACGGAGCGCCAGTCAGCCGGCCGCCCCCGTGGCTGGGGCGAAAGGGCCGAAGCTGACGGCTGGGGCGGCTGCGGCGGGGGGCCGGCCCCGACGCCGCAGCTTCAAGGAGACCCGGGAACTGGCCGACCTGGATCGGGATCTGCCCCAGTGGGAAGAGCGCCGCACCGGCCTCGAGAGCGAGCTCGCCGGCGGGGCCGGTGGGGACTACGGCCGGCTCGAGGTCCTGACCGAGGAGCTGGCCACTCTGTTGGAGCGGATCCACCTGGGCGAGGAGCGCTGGCTGGAACTCAGCGAGCTGCCGGCTTGATCAGCTCCGGACAACATTCGCCCCATCGGACCTGAAAGGCCCCGTATGGTGGGGCCGACAAGATCCGGTTGCCGAAGGCCGGCCCTCTTATGAATTCCATCGACGAGCACATCCGCAAGGATCAGATCGAAATCGAAACAGCCAAGGCTGTCGGCAACGAGGCCAAGGTCCGACATCTCGAGGAGGAGCTGAAGTCTCTCGAGGAGTACAAGTCACACCATCCCGAGGAAGATCGCGACCCCAATTCGCTTGAGGTGTACTGCGATCTCAACCCGGAAGCTCCCGAGTGCAGGGTCTACGACGACTGATCATCGCCCCACAGGCACTCCCGATCAGCTGACCCCCAGTTCCTTCCAGATGGCGGCGAGCAGGGCATCCAATCCTTGCTTCGTGGCTGCCGAGATCAGCCACACTTCGCCCCCCCACCTCTCCATCAGGGCCTGGCGGGAACTTTCGAGTGTCTGCTTGTCCAGCAGTTCGCTCTTGTTCAGCGCCAGCAGCCTGGGGCGCTGATCCAGGCCGTGGCCATAGGCCGAGAGTTCCTGCTCCACCACGGCCAGATCCGCCCTCACATCCGGGCTGGAGGCGTCGACGAGGTGCACCAGCAGGCGGGTGCGTTCGATGTGGCGCAGAAAATCGTGACCCAGCCCCGCCCCCAGGGCAGCCCCGGCGATCAGCCCTGGGATGTCGGCGAACACCGTGCCGTCGCCGCTGGGCCGCCGCACCACTCCCAGGTTGGGCACCAGGGTGGTGAAGGGGTAGTCGGCGATCTTGGGCTTCGCTGCCGACAGCACGCTGATCAGCGTGCTCTTGCCGGCATTGGGCAGTCCGATGATGCCGACCTCGGCCAGCAGCTTGAGTTCGAGCTGCAACTGGCGTTCACCGCCCTCCTTGCCCTCGGTGAACTTCTCGGGCGCCCGGTTGCGGTTGCTGAGGTAATGGGCGTTGCCCAGCCCGCCGCGCCCGCCCGCCGCCACCAGCAACCGCTCCCCCGGCTCCGTCAGGTCGCCGAGCAGCTCTTCGCTCTCCTGGAGCCGCACCTCCGTGCCGCAGGGGACCCGGATCACCAGATCCTCGCCACTGGCTCCCGTGGAGCGGTTCCTGCCACCCCGCCGCCCCTCCGGCGCCTCGAACAGACGCCTGTACTTGAAATCCAGCAAAGTCTGGAGGTTGGGGTCGGCCTCCAGCCAGACCGCGCCTCCCTTGCCGCCGTCACCGCCGGAGGGCCCGCCGGCTGGCACATACTTCTCGCGCCGGAAGGCCACGATGCCGTCCCCGCCACGGCCACCCTTGACCGCGATACGGGCTTGATCGATGAACTGCAAGGGAAGACCGCAGGAACTGGGCCGGAAGGATCGTCAACCCTAGGATCGGCCCGTCAGAGGCCCGGTCGTGGCAGAGGTTCGCTTCCAGCAGGTCAGCAAGACCTTCCCGCCCCGGCGGGGAAGCGAGCCTGTGGAGGTGCTGAGCCGGCTCGACCTGGCGGTGCAGGACGGGGAGTTTCTCGTGCTGGTGGGTCCCTCCGGCTGCGGCAAGAGCACCCTGCTGCGCATCCTGGCAGGGCTGGAGTCGCCGAGCAGCGGCGAGGTGTACGTGGGAGATCGGGCCGTGACCGAGCTGCGACCCGCCCAGCGGGATGTGGCGATGGTGTTCCAGAGCTACGCCCTTTATCCCCACCTCAGCGTGGCCGACAACATCGGTTTCGGCCTGCGGCGCAGCCGTTCCCGCAGCGTGCCGCAGCAGCTGCGGGACGGGCTGCATCGGCTCAGCCGCCGCTTCCCCAGACCCCTGCGCGTCCCCTCCGAGCGGGAAGACCGGATCGAGGCCCGCATCCGCGCCGTGGCTGAGCAACTGGAACTTTCAGGACTGCTGGACCGGCTGCCGAAGGAACTCTCGGGGGGCCAGAAGCAGCGGGTGGCCCTGGGCCGGGCAATCGCCCGGCAGCCGAAGGTGTTCCTGATGGATGAACCCCTGAGCAACCTGGACGCCAAGCTGCGTACCGGCACCCGGGCCCAGATCGTGGCCCTGCAGCGCCAGCTGGGCACCACCACCCTGTATGTCACCCACGACCAGGTGGAAGCGATGACGATGGGGCACAGGATCGCCGTGCTCAACCAGGGAAGGCTGCAGCAGCTGGGAACGCCGATGCAGCTCTACAACCACCCCGCCAATCTGTTCGTGGCCCAGTTCATCGGCAGTCCGCCGATGAACCTCCTGCCGGTGCTGGCGGTGGGCGGCGATCAGATCCAGCTGGGCGGCCGGCGCTTCCTGGTGGAGGGGCCGATGGCCCAGGCCCTGGCCGCCCATGCCACCGGAGCGGCCGTTGGGACCCTGACCGCGGGCCTGCGGGCGGAACATCTCAAGCTGGCTCCGGCCACCAACCGCAACCTCCAGGCGGAGGTCACCCACCTGGAGGCACTCGGCAACGAGCAGCTGATCAGCTGCCGCCTGATCGACGGCAGCCACCTGATCCAGGTGCGCAGCGATCCCGGCCAGCTGGTGGTGCCGGGGCAGACGGTGCACCTGGACGTGGACCCCCTGGGCTGGCGGTTCTTCGACGGGGATGGTGATGCCCTGCCCCAGCTGGAGCCCCACAGGGAGGAACTGGCCCGGGTGGTGTTGCCGGAACTGGGCTGAGTCGGTCCTGACCGAGCTTCCGCAGACCGGCAGTGGTCTACCTGGGCCAGATCACGCTGCAGCCGAGCCCACCGTCGCCCTGTTCCGCATCGCTCACCCGCTCCACCCAGGGCACGGTGGCCAGCCACTGACGCAGGCCCCGCTTGAGCTTGCCGGTGCCGATGCCATGGATCACCCACACCGGCCCGCCGGCCGAGCGCAGCTGCTCCTCCACCGCGGCCTCGGCCTCGTGCACCCGCAGACCCCGCACATCCACGGTGTTGCGTTCGGTGCGGACCTGGGGTCCTGACCCCAGTCCGGCGGCAGTGCGCGCCCGCACCTGCACCACCGGCTGGGCCGGGTCCGGTGGAGCGGGCTTCTCCCCCTGCAGGCCCTCGATGGCGCCGAGCGCCACCGTGAGCCGCAGCACGCCACAGCGCACGGTGAGTTCGCGCCCGTCGGGGCTGATCGCCAGCACCTCGGCCGCCCTGCCGAGCGCCAGCAAGCGGATCCTCTCCCCCACCGCCGGCCGCCAGCCGGCGTGCAGGCGCCGTTCCGGCTGGGGCCGGTGCTGCTCCTCCAGTCGCTTGAGCCGCTGCCCCGCCTGGCGGGTCTGCTCCCCATCGGGCTGGCCCTGGCGCAGGCGGCGGATGATCCGCCGCACCTCCTGCTGGCCGTCTCGGATCGAGGCTTCCAGTGCCTGGCGCCGCTGTTCCTGCAGCTCCGCCGACTGCTCCTGTTGCTGCTGCCAGCGCTCCAACAGCTCTTCATGCAGCAGCTCGGTGCGGGCCAGCAGGGCCGCTGCCTCCTCGGCCGCCTCCTGCTGGCGGCGGCGCTGCTCCTCCAGTCCGCGGATCATCTCATTGAGCTCCCCTTCGCCCCGCGGTGCCAGCAGGGCGCTGGAGGCCTCGATCACGGCCGGCTCCAGGCCGAGCCGGGTGGCGATCGCCAGGGCGTTGCTGCGGCCGGGGATCCCCCACTGCAGCTGGAAGGTGGGCGAAAGGGTGTCCACATCGAAACCCACCGAGGCGTTCTCGAAGCGGGCATCGCCGTACTTCAGCGCCTTGAGTTCGCCGAAATGGGTGGTGGCGATCGTGAGCCGGGCCCGTCGGGCGAGGTGGCGCAGCAGGGCGATCGCCAGGGCCGTGCCCTCGGCCGGGTCGGTGCCGGCGCCCACCTCATCGAGCAGCACCAGAGAGGCACCGAGCGCCGGGGCTGGCTCGGTGGGGATCGCCTCGAGAATGCGGGCGATGCGGCGCACGTGGCCGCTGAAGGTGGAGAGGTTCTGCTGCAGCGACTGCTCGTCGCCGATGTCGGCCAGCACCCGGCCACACCAGGGCAGCCGCGGCGTGCCGGCGCAGGGCAGGAACAGGCCGGCGCGGGCCATCAACGCCGCAAGCCCCACGCTCTTGAGCGTCACCGTCTTGCCACCGGTGTTGGGGCCGGTGATCGCGACCACCCGCAGATCAGGCCCCACCGTGACGCTGACGGGCACGACGGCACGGCCACCCTCGCGGCGCTCCTGCCAGAGCAGCAGGGGATGGCGCAGCTCCTGGAGCCAGAAGGGGGCGCCGGGGTCAGCCGCCAGCTCCGGACGCACCGCCCCCAGCGCCTGGCCGTAACGGGCCCGGGCCACGGCTGCGTCGAGCCTGGTGAGCACGTCGTGCAGTTCGGCCAGAGCCTCCCCAGCGGCGGCCACCAGGGCACTCAGCTCAGCGCGCACCTTCAGCTCAGCCTCCCGCTCCTGCCCCTCCAGATCCCGGAGCCGGTTGCCGAGGGCAATCACCGCCTGGGGTTCGATGAACACCGTGCTGCCGGAGGCCGAGCTGTCATGCACCAGGCCCTGCACCTGGGAGGCGGCGCCGGCCTTCAGCGCCAGCACGGGTCGGCCGTTGCGCTCGGCGATCACCGTGTCCTGCAGAAGGGGAGTGAGGCGACGCATCAGTTCCTGCAGCCGCTCGCGCCGCTGCTGGCGCACCCCGGCCAGCAGCTGACGCAGACCCCCCAGCACCGGACTGGCCCGGTCCGCCACCCGGCCGCCCTCCTCCAGACAGAACAGCAGTCGCTTCTCCAGCTCCGGCAGGGTGCGGAGCTCCGCCACCAGGGCCGTGCAGACGGGCCGCAGCTCGGAATCATCGATCTGGCGCCTGAGGCGACGGGCCGCCGCCAGGGTGGTGGCCACCTCCAGCAGGGCTTCGCCGGAGGCCGTACCCCCCTTGGCGCAGTGCCGCAGTACGGCGCCAAGGTCGGCGGCGCCCTGAAAACTCAACCCGCCGTCGGTGAGGCCATCGAGTCCCAGCAGTTCGGTGGTTTCGGCCAGCAGCCGCTGGCTTTCGGCCAACGCCGACGGCAAAGGGAGCCGGCGGCAGAGTCGGCCCCCCGCCACCGTGCTGGCGAAACTGGCCAGCTGGGCCGCCAGCCGCGGCCACTCCAGCAGCTCGAGAGCTTCCGCTTCGATCTCCAGCCAACCGTCTGCGCTCAAGAGAGCCCCTGCACCGGCCCGGGTCCTGCGGCCGCCGCGATCGGGGCCGCGCCCAGGTTGGAGGGGATGCCGCCGAGCGGCTCGTAGAGCAGCTCCAGCCAGTTGCCGTCGGGATCCTGCAGGTAGAACGACGCGGTGCCGTCGCGGTGGTCATGCACCGGCCCAACGCTGTGGCCGCTGGCCTGCAACCGTTCATGCGCCGCCTTCACCTCCTCGCGGTCAGTGAAGTGGAAGGCGAAATGGGGCCCGGCCACGGTGTACGCGGGGCTCAGCAGCGCCACGCCATCGCCGCTGTGGGGCGACTGCAGGTACGACCAGTCCTCGGCCTCCCAGGTGAGGCGCAGGCCGAGGGCCTGGTAGAAGGCCTTGGCGCGGTTCATGTCCTGGACGCGCAGGGCTACGTGGCCCAGACGCTGCACGGCCATGGGGCTCTCCATCGATGCCCCCATTCTGATCGGGCAGGGGACGGGGGGCGGTTGCGCTCAGCCCTGGCGAAGCCTCAGCCCTGGCGAAGCCAGGCGGCGGCGTCACAGGCGTGATACGTGAGGATCAGATCAGCGCCGGCCCGCTTGAAGCAGAGGAGGGTTTCGAGCACGATCGAGCGCTCGTCGATCCAGCCGCGCTCGGCTGCCGCCTTCACCATCGAGTATTCGCCGCTCACGTTGTAGGCAGCGATCGGCAACTCCGATTCCTCGCGCAGGCGGTGGATGATGTCGAGGTAGGCCAGGCCGGGCTTCACCATCAGGATGTCGGCCCCTTCCTGTTCATCGAGGAGGGCTTCGGTGAGAGCTTCGCGGCCGTTGGCCGGATCCATCTGGTAAGTGCTCTTATCCGTGGGGATCGGCTTGGAGCCGGTGGGGCGGGGCGCCGAATCGAGCGCTTCGCGGAAGGGACCGTAGTAGGCGGAGGCGTACTTGGCGGAATAGCTGATGATCCCCACATGCTCGAAACCCTCCTCGTCGAGGGCCTCGCGGATGGCTCCCACCCGGCCGTCCATCATGTCGCTGGGGCCGATCAGATCGGCGCCGGCCCGGGCCTGGGCAACGGCCTGGCGGCAGAGCTGGGCAACGGTTTCGTCGTTGAGCACCACCCCCTGAGTGCTGACGATGCCGTCATGGCCGTCGCAGGAGTAGGGGTCGAGGGCCACATCCGTCATGACCGCCATCTCCGGCAGCTCCTGCTTGAGGAGGCGGATGGCCCGCGGGATCAGGCCTCCCTCGTTGAAGCACTCGGCGCCGTCCTCGGTCTTGAGTCCGTCGGCCACCTTGGGGAACAGCACCACACAGCGGATTCCCAGGTCCCAGGCCCGGCCCACCTCCTCCACCAGACCCTCCAGGCTCCAGCGCTGGGCGCCGGGCATGGCGCCGATCGGCTCGTTGGTGGCCCCCTCATGGACGAAGAGGGGATAAATGAAATCGGCGGCACTGAGCTGGAACTCGCGCACCATGGCCCGGAGGGCCGGCGTCCGGCGCAGACGGCGGGGTCGGTAGGTGAGTTCCATTCCCTGGGTGGCTGTGGCGGGATCCTAGAGCCCCACCCGCCACAGCTCCCGCCAGCGGCTGGCCTGGCCAGGCCTTGTATTCAGAGGACCCAGGCAATGATGACGACCAGGCAAAAACCGGAGAGTGCCGCAATCTGAAAGATCCGATCGACTCGATTGATCACCAGCAAAGACGCTGGCTTGTCATCGTTTTTGGCATACACATTAGTGCCCCATACGAACAACACAAAGAGCACCAGAGAGACCAGGTAGGAATAGGCGTAGAGCGTGTCGAGGAAGGTGAGATAATTAAGAAGGGGTAGCTCTGATTTGTAAGATTGCTGCAGGAAGATGAGCGTGAGCAGGGCAGTGGATGGGATGGCCAGGCGGATATCGCCGAGTTCACCGCCCAGCGACGGGGCCAGCAGCACGATCGACATCACGATCAGCAGCGGCAGAACCCAGGTGACGAAGCTGGAGAAGATGTCTCCTTTCATGACCACCTCGAGGGCAAGCTGGGAATAGTAGAGATCGCCCTGATCCCTACCCCAGTTTGTTCCATAGGAGTGGCTCAACGAAACCAGCCTCACCGAATCCACGTCATAGCCGTTGATCGAGGCGTAGGCCCCGATCGAACTGTTTCCCTTTTCGTGACTGGGCAGAAGCACGATATTCTTATTCTGACGAGCAAAAAGATCGGGCCTCACTTCCAGAATGATCGGCAGGGCAATTCGCTCAAACGGCGAACGCCGCAGGTCGACATGGGGAATATAGAAATTAGCGGAGAACCGAAACAGCTGGTAGTAACCTCCGTCGGGCAGTCGAACCGGTGCGGCAGTTTCCGGCTGAATCAGGGCATCCCAGCCGCTCACCTGGTTGGTGAGCTCCACCAGCTCAAGGGGTTCCATCTTTGCCTCGTCCATGGCCTGCTGCACCGCCACGGGCCACTGCAGCCAGTAGTAGCCCTCGGCGATGAAGGTTCGCTCCCGCAGCGAGAGGTCGTGGAGGTTTTCGATGAAGGCCCCCACCTCGACGGGCAGGCCCCGGGTGCGAGCCAGTTCGACCTGGGGATCCACCGGCGTGGCGCGATCGCGGACCCGGGTCTGGGCGACGCCGTGGCCGAAGGAGATCACGGCCGGCAGCAGCAGCAACAGGATGGCAGCCAGGATGGTGCGGAGCCAGGCTGGCGTGGTTCTCAAGGGCTACGTTCCTGGCCGGGGCGCTGCCTTGGTTCTACCGGAGCTCGCGCCAAGGTCCACCCTTCCGGGGCATGGCCACGGCTGGACGCCCGCGCTCAGAGCCTGGCGGCCTGCATCCAGTCGCCGCGGGGGTCCCGGCTGCGGGCCTCCCGCAGCTTCTCGAGCAGCTGCCGTTCCGTCTCGGAGAACCGCTCGGGCAGCTGGAGGGTCAGGGTGAGCAGCAGATCACCACGGCCCTCCTTGGCGGGCCAGCCCTTGCCCTTGAGCCGCAGGCTCCGTCCCAGGGCCACACCAGTCGGCACCTGAACGGTGGCCTCCCCATCGGGAGTGGCCACCCGCACCTCGCCGCCCAGGGCCAGTTCATCGAGGCTGAGCGGCAGATCAGCCCGCAGCTGGTCGCCCTCCAGTTTCCAGACCGGATGATCCTGAAGCTGGAGATTCAGGTAGAGATCACCCCGGCGCCCCGTGCCCGGCTGCAGGTTGCCTTTGCCCTTGAGCCGCAGCCTGCTGCCGCTCCGCACACCGGGCGGAATGCGCACCTGCACCCGTTCGTCGTTCACGGCCAGGGTGCGCTCGCAGCCACGGAAGGCCTCGGCGAAGCTGAGGCTGATCGTGGCTTCCGCATCCAGGTTGAGCGCACCGGAGCGCCCGGAGCCTGCATTCGCAGCGCCGAATCCAGAACCATAGCCGGCACCACCGAAACCGCCAGGGAATCCCCCGGAGAAGCCGAAACCACCCGGGGCAGCGGCGAAGCCGCCGCTGCCACCCGCAGCACCGAAGCGGCCCAGCAGGTCGTTGATGAAATCGTCGAAGTTTCCGTAACGGCCGAAATCGACATCGAAACCGGGAGCCGCTCCGCCGCCGCCACCGCCCCCCTGGTTCCAGTACTGGCCGAACTGCTCGTAGCGACGACGCTTCTCCGGGTCGGAGAGCACCTCATAAGCCTCGCTGATCTCCTTGAACCGGTCTTCGGCAGAGGCATCACCCGGATTCACGTCCGGGTGGTACTGGCGGGCCAGCTTGCGGAAGGAACGCTTGATGGTGTCGGAGTCGGCGCCGCGCTCGACGCCCAGCACCTTGAAGTAGTCGCGGTAGCCGTTGGCGCTCATCGAGGCAGGCCCATTCAGAACAGCGCGGTGGCGTAATGCCCCCAGTTTCCCAGCCCCTGCGCCCAACAGGGGCCGGGGCTGGGGGTGGAAGCCCGAACGCGGCCCTGCGAAGCCACGAACTCCACCTAGTCTCGGGCGAACCCCCCTGCCGCTTCCGATGGCCAGCGCCGCCCCAGGACCAGCACGGCCCGCAGCCTTGCGCACGGCGCTGTTGCTGGCGGGCAGCCTGCTGCTGGTGGCGGCCAGCCATACCGCCAGCGCCGCCGTGGGGAAGGGGAGTGCCCCACCGCTCACCCCGCCCGCAGGCCTCCTCGCCGCCGGGGGCAACCTTGGCGAGGCCGTGAGCCCCTCCACGCCGGAGCAGATCTCCCTGGCGGAGTACCTGCGTCAGCGAGGCGCCGTGTTCTACGGCGCCTGGTGGTGCCCGCACTGCTTCCACCAGAAGAACCTGTTCGGAACCGAAGCTGGCCAGAAGCTCCCCTATGTGGAATGCGACAAGGAGCAGGCCGGCCGTCAGCGCTGCCAGGCCGCAGGGATCCGCGCCTTTCCCACCTGGGACCTGAACGGCGAACGCCGCGAAGGCCTGCAGACCCTTGAGGAGCTCAAGGCCTGGAGCGGCTTCAAGCCAGCCGCCGTGTCCAGCGGAGCAGCGTCGGGCGGCAGCGCCACCACACCCTGATCGTGTCCGCCGCGGTGCGGCAGAGCCCTGGCTCGACGGGGCAGCCTCAGAGCCATTTCTGCCGTTTGAAGAAACCGAACAAACTGGCGCTGATCGCAAGCATCACGCCCCAGACCACGAAGTAACCAGGACGCCATTCCAATTCAGGCATGTGCTTAAAGTTCATGCCATAGACCCCTACGATGAAGGTGAGGGGGATAAAGATCGTCGAGATGATCGTGAGCACCTTCATCACCTCATTCATCCGGTTGCTCAGACCGGAGAGATAGGTATCGTGAATGCCAGCCAAGATATCTCGATAGGTTTCCACCATGTCGATGGCCTGGATGACGTGATCATAGAGATCCCTCCAGAAAACAGATGTTTCCGAACGCAGCAGGACAGAGCCGCTCCTGCCGATCGCGCCGACCTCCTCCCGGAAAGGCCAGACCGCCTTGCGCAGAGTGAGGATACTGCGCTTGAGCCGGTGAATCTCATTGACATCCTCTCGCTTCGGGTCGGACAGGATCTTCTCGTCGAACTCCTCGATCCGATCACCAATATGCTCAACCGCCACAAAATAGTGATCGACTACCGCATCCATAAGGCAAAAGGCGAGGTAATCTGCCTTCATCATGCGGATGCGGCCCGTGGCCGTCCGGATCCGATGCCGAACTGAATCGAAGACATCTCCCTCATCTTCCAGAAAGGAAATCACATAGTTCTCTCCCAGGATCAGGCTCACATGCTCCACGATGATGTGATTGGCGGCAGCATCAAACTCGATCATCTTCAGAGCCATGAACATGTACTGCGGAAACTCCTCGTACTTGGGGCCTCCTGAGAAAGGGCAGAAGGCCTGTGCCGCAGTGGATCTGAGCGACTT
>CAYHCE010000054.1:0-14646 GCA_964355015.1 uncultured bacterium
GACCCTGGCGACCTCACACCGAATCGTCAGCTGAACAACGTGGTGGGACTACACACCTAGGTTGTTGGCGACGTGGCGAGCTGTGTTCGGCGGTGTCGAGCACGGCGACATGGTGTTGGCTCCCTACGGCGGCAGCTTGTTCGATCCCGACCGCTATCCGTTCCTCGAAGGGCGCCAACCTGACACGTCTTGGACGACCGATGCAGCGGATCCGTTGCCGATCGACAATCGAACCGTGCTGCACCTGCTTAACGCATTGCAGACACTCGATGAGGGCGGTCAACGCCGCAAGTTATCGTTCCGAGCATTGGACGTCGAGCAGATCGGTCACGTCTACGAAGGCATGCTCGACCACACCGCCGCCCGCGCAGTCGGCTGGGTGCTCGGCCTTTCCGGCACCGGCGGCCGTGAACCCGAGATCGAACTCAGCCGTCTCGAATCACTCGACGGAAAGGCCCTAGTCGAATTCCTCAAAGAACAAACCGGTCGCACACCAGCTACGCTAAAAAATTGGATAAGCGACGACGAAGCCGATAAAGCCGTCACGAAATTCGGTATCACCTGGGCAGCGTCATTCACAGACGACGACTCGGAGGCTCATGCTCGTAGGTTCGCAAAGTTGATCCGTACGGACTCCACCGGAGCACCCACAGTCTTTCAACCAGGCAGTGTTTACGTTGCCGATTCGTCACACCGTGGGGCGACGGGGACCCACTACACCCCACGCAGCCTGACTCAAGAGATCGTCAAACACACCCTTGACCCGCTCGTCTACATCGGCCCTGCCGACGGCACCCCCGCAGAAGAATGGGAGCTGCGCACCCCCGAAGAGATCCTCAACCTCAAGATCTGCGACCCTGCCTGCGGATCCGGCGCCTTTTTGGTCCAAGCATGTCGATACCTTGCCGATGCCGTCGTCGAAGCAAAACGAACCCACGAGCGGCATTCCGACCCAATCACCGCAGACGAGATCATCGACGCCCGACGACAGGTAGTCGAACGCTGTCTCCACGGCGTCGACATCAACCCCATGGCCTGCGAAATGGCCAAACTCTCGCTCTGGCTCATCACCCTTGCCCACGACCGTCCCTTCACTTTCCTTGATCACGCCATCCGCAACGGCGACAGCCTCCTCGGGCTTTGGTCGTTTCAGCAGCTCATCAACTTGCATGTCGACCCCGTTGCAGGCCGTTCATTGCAGGAAAGCTCTCTCTTCGGATCAGCAGGAGAGCTGCGGCAGAAAATTTCCATGGCAGGGGATCTGGTTGCGGAACTCGTCGCTGTTCCCAGCCGGTCTTTGGGTGACGTCGAGGACAAGCAGCGGAAGCTAGATGCAGCTCTTGCGTCAATGTCAACCCTCAAGACGATTGCAAACGCAGTGGTGGACGGTGCCTTCGAACTCGGCCTTGGCCGGGCCTACGATAATAAGTCCACAGCGCTCGCCGAGCGCACAGAAGGCCATAGGGAAGTTGATAGATCCGAACGCGATCCCCTGCACTGGCCACTTGAGTTCCCAGGTGTATTCGGCGTTGGTGAAGGCCGGTTTGACGCGCTTGTCTCGAACCCGCCGTTTCTGACAGGTTCAGAGATCACCCGACGATACGGTAAAGCATATCGAGTGTACCTACGGGATGTTGTTGGCCAAGGAGTCCGCGGACGTCGCGGTCAGGCGGACCTTGCCGCCTTCTTTCTTCGTCATATGGGACGCCTCGCAAACTCCATGGGGGTTGTCGCAACCTCGACCGTGATCGAGACGGATTCCCGCTCCACTGGCCTGGATCAGCTGCTCGCTTGCGGGTTCGAGATCTATAGGGCGAGCTCTACCGCTCCATGGCCAGGAGCTGCATCGGTGTCAGTGGTCAAGATCTGGTGCTCTAGGTCCCACTTCACGCAGATATTTTTCGATGGTGCCATGACTGCCACTATCTCTGCTTCGCTCAAAAGTGGTGGCTCAGGCGCTGGCCATATAAGGGCCGAACGAGTTGAACGGCTGATGCGAGGCTCCAGCCTCGGGAAGGGTTTCTTAGTCAGTAAAGCTGAGGAAGTCAACCTATGGACTGCAGGCTGCGGGGACGTTATCCGTCAGATGATCACTGGCAAAGATCTCTGCTCTCACCCGCGGGTCCTCCCAAGCCGACTAGTGCTGTTCTTCGGCAATCTCGGGTATGAGGCGGCGAGCAAGTACAAACTGGCCTTCTCACTGACGGAGCAAAGGGTAACTCCTAATCGTTCGGCAAAGGACTTGGAAGGGGCAAGGCCCCACTGGCGCTACCACACACTTCGTCCAGAAATTTACGAACGGGCAGCCGTGGCAGATGGTTGGGTTATTGCATTCCCAAGAGTCTCTAAGTACCTGGCTCCACACCGAGTGCCGAGTAACCTCGTCTACTCAGAAACCACAATGGTTCTCCCTGAGTCGGACTGGGCTGAGTATGGCGTACTCCTATCGACTGTTCATCTAATCTGGTCAAGATGGACGTCTGCTCCAATGGCTGGTTCCGATCGGACGCAATACTCCAATGTCACGTACGAAACTCTACCTCCACTCCTTACGGCTCGATCCGAGATCGCGATGGCCGCGATGGAATTTGATTCGGCTCGCTCTACTCTTCTCCAAGAGTTTGACATCGGGACGACGAAATTGTATGACATGATGCACTCACCCGGATCGAAACGCCCTGACGTTGCGGAACTCATCGAGTTCATGAACGTACTCGATCGAAAAGTTCTGCTTGGTCTAGGGCTGGCAGCTCACTTTGAGAATTCGCCAGAGGGATTTGATGAAGTTGTCATTCTCTCCCCATGCAACGCAGGCGAGTTGGTACGCCGAATTTGCAACATGGAGGGGCAATGAGGGTTCTTGTTCATCGACCAGGCTTCATCGCCGACCTACTTGTGATGGATGCGCCTAATATCAAGCAGATCCTCGACAAGTGCACAATGTTGCAGGAGTCACCGGAGGAGGGGGGTAAAGCCAAGTGCCGCCTTGCTGGAAGGACTGATAACCTTCACCGGCTTCGCACAGGAAACTTCCGGATCTTTTACACTTACGACGACGAAAAAGTAAGCCTCTGGTGTGTTAGGCGAAAGACGGTGAAGGGACAATATCGGGGCATAAAGGGTGGCGATGTCACTTACGACGGCCTTGAGGAGGTGGAGGACAACGATCTCGATCTCGACATATCTGAACTACAACCTCAGCGAGGCTTTGAAGCTTGGGTGCAGCCAGTCGAGAAGAAGCGACTGTTACCGGAGCCGATAACCCCAGAACTCCTGCGGGCACTCAAGATTCCTCTCGCTTTTGATGCCAGGCTCACCACGTTAGACAGTCAGGAGGATCTGCTTGCTTGTCCGGGTGTACCGGATGACTATCTGTTGGCAATTGATCGCCACATGTTCGAAGAGCCGATCGAACTTCGAGCAGACCAGCCAGAACTCCTCGCACCCGGCGGAGTGGATGATTTGCTGCGGTTCGCCCAGGGGGAGTTGGTTGGTTTCCTGTTGAAGTTGAACCCCGAGCAAGAAAAGTTCGTGACGTGGGCCATGACGGCCAATGGGCCAACCTTGGTACGAGGTGGTCCAGGTACTGGGAAATCCACAGTTGCAATCTACCGGGCTCGAGAGATGATCCGGGTGTTGCGTAAGGCAGGTGTAGCCGAGCCAAGGGTGTTGTTCACGACTTACACGAACGCGCTCGTCACCTTCTCGCGCCAACTGCTGCGTTCTCTCCTCGGCGATGACGCGATCTGTGTTGACGTCCGCACCGCCGACAGCCTTGTCGGACATATCCTCGGTCGCTGCGGGTTGAATCTGCCTCGGCCGAATGCCTCCAAGCGAGAGACGCTCCGTACCGCAGCACTCGACTCGGTCCAATACCCGGGCAACGCACTCCATCAGGGGGCGCATACCCGGACCATAGAGCGCCTGGGCCGCCGCTACGTGTTCGAAGAGATCGAGACCGTGATCCATGCCCGCGACCTCAAGAGTTTCGCCGAGTACGAGACGACGCCGCGGCCAGGTCGACGGGTCGGGCTGACCTCGGATCACCGCCGCGCGGTGTGGGCAGTCGCAGAGGCCTACGGGCGAGTGATCGCAGATGCCGGAGTGCAGACCTGGGAACAGGCCCGGGCCTCCGCCGCGAGGCTGGCGCGTGCTGGTGAGCCGAGCGTGCCGAGCTACGACGCGGTCGTCATCGACGAGGCACAGGACCTCGATGCCAGCGCGTTACGGCTGCTGGTGGAGGTTTGCGCGGAGCCGAACCGGCTGTTCATCACTGCCGATGTTCACCAGACGATCCATGCGGCTGGATTCAGTTGGCAGGCCGTTCACGACGATCTCCGCTTCGTCGGGCGCACCGGTGTGCTCCGCTCGAATCATCGTTCGACTAAGGAGATTACCGAGGCTGCTCGGACCTATCTCGCTGCTGGGATCGCTGAGGGCCTGGACCCGGATGAGCAAAGTTACGTTCACAACGGCCCGCCCCCGGCGGTCCGAGCAGTCGCAGACCTCAACGCAGAGGCTGACCTGGTAGCAATGTTCTTGCGCGGGGCGACGCGCGAGCTGAGGCTCACGATCGGTTCGGGTGCAGTGTTGGTGCCTGATAAGTACGTCGGCGAACCGCTAGCCGAAGCCTTAGAGCGCCGGGAGATCCCAGCTGTGTACCGGAGTTCTCGCGACTTCGAACTCGACGACAACTCGATCTCGATCCTGCCCCTCACTGCAGCAAAGGGCCTTGAGTTCCCCGTAGTCGCCGTGGCAGGGTTCAGTAGGTCGAAATGGCCCCACCTGGACGGCCTCGACGGTGATGCCGAGATCGAAGCCTTGGTGAAGGCTCGTCGCACCCTCTTCGTGGCGATGACACGGGCGATGCGAGCGCTGCTCGTCGTGACACCCGCCGATGATGACTCGATGCTGTACGACGGCTTCGATCCCGAGCTCTGGAACACGCACTAGGGACATGACCGCAGGCTTCAGCAGCAACCCCGAACTCCTAAAGGTCCTCCTCGACAGGATCCACAACGGCGAGGTCGCCCTCCCTGAATTTCAGCGCGGTTGGAGGTGGGATGTCGACCGGATCATGAGCTTGCTCGCTTCGATTGCGCAGGGGTTCCCAATTGGAACCCTCATGACGCTCGAGACAGGGGGCGACATCAGGTTCAAGATGCGTCCGATCGAGGGAGCACCCCCACTTTCGGACGACCCAGATCTCCTCGTACTCGACGGGCAGCAGCGAATGACCTCGCTCTATCAGGTCCTCCGCTCTGGAAACATCGTTGGCACCACCGATCCTAGGAAGAAACCGATCAATCGCTGGTTCTACATCGACATCAATGCTGCCATCGATGATGATGTCGACTTTGAGGATGCGATCGTGACAGTCGATGCGTCTAAGCGGCGTGTCCGCTTTGACCGCACCGTGGAGATCGACGTCAGTACAGTTGAGAATGAGTGGGATTCTGAACTCTTCCCCCTTGCACTGCTCTTCGACATCGCAGGGCGTAACGAGTGGCAGAACGAGTATCGCAAGGCAGCGAGCGCCGTGGATGAGGTGCTCGCGCGTGTCGACCGATGGAACACCTTTCAACAGTCAGTCCTCCAAGCGTTCGAGCTCTACAAGCTCCCCGTCATCCAGCTTCAACGAAGCACCAGCCGCGAAGCGGTCTGTCGTGTGTTCGAAAAGGTCAACACCGGTGGGATCCCGCTCGACGTGTTCGAGTTGGTCACAGCCTCCTTCGCAGCTGAAGAGTTCGACCTCCGCGCAGATTGGAAGTCGCGTCAAGCAACCTTCGCCAGAAATCCGTATCTTGCGAATGTCCTGAAAGCTGTCCAGAACACCGATTTCATCCAGGCGATCAGTCTCATGGTCACTCATGAGGCCCGACGCTCACGCCAGGAAGCGGGCGTGGACGGTGACCGTCTTCCCGCGGTCAGCTGCAAGCGGAAAGACATTCTCCGCCTCCTCCGCAGTGACTACGAGGCTCATGCTGATGCGGTCACCGCCGGATTCATCGAAGCTGCTCAGTTTCTCCACCAGCAACACCTGTACTCAGAGCGGGATTTGCCCTACCGCACACAGCTCGTGCCGATGGCAGCGAGCTTGGCGCTCCTTGGGACTACTGGGAAGACCGACACCGCGCGGCGGAAGTTGGCTCGTTGGTACTGGTGTGGAGTGTTCGGCGAGCTCTACGGGGGTGCCATCGAGACGCGCTTCGCTCGTGATGTTCAGGAACTCGTCGAGTGGGTTCGTGGTGCCGACGTCGAGCCGAAGACCCTCACCGATTCCAGCTTTGCAGCGAGCCGCTTTTTCACACTCCGTACACGCAACAGCGCCGCGTACAAAGGCCTGCATGCTCTGCTCATGCGCGACGGCTGTCTCGACTTCATCGAAGGCAAGCCGATCGACATCCAGACCTTCACTGATGCTGCAATCGACATCCACCACGTGTTTCCGCAGAGGTGGTGCAAAGATCGCAACCTCGATCTGTCCCGTTGGGACTCGATCGTCAACAAGACGCCACTCAGCGCGGCGACCAACCGCGTTATCGGGGGAAGAGCGCCGAGCCACTATCTCCCAGCGCTCGAAAGGCGTGCCGAGATTGCGACGGAGCGTATGGACGAACTCTTGATGTCCCACGCGATCGAGGCACCTGCCCTGAGAGCAGATGACTTCGATGCTTTCTTCATAGCACGAGCTGCCGCATTGATTGATCGAATCGAAGCTGCCACAGGTCGTGCAGTGGTCCGTGATCTCGACGAGCTGGTCTTGGATGAGGATAAGTTGATCGACTACGAGGACGAGCCGGAGGTCGAACAATGACCGACACACTGCGACTACCCGAACATTTCGACGGCACGACCATCGACGTTGATGAGCTTGTCGCCCTGCTGGAAGCCCGCTCGGTTCTGCTCGACTGGGCCGAGGTGAGTGAGGTCGATCCCGACGCGCTGCGAGCTTTGCTGACGCCCTTCCTCTCCCGAATGGAGGAATTCGAGGACGCCCTGGGCGTCATGTCGATGCCCGAGCTCATCGAACCCGTGGTCAACCACTTCGTGGCAGGTGCTCCTCTGCCCGATCCCGGGCCTGCCGCTTGGCTCGTGCTCCAGAGCCAGGGATCGAAGTACGCCAACGAGGAGGGCGAGCACTACGAGTATCCGCCTCGCATCCCCAATGGCCGCCGGGTGTCGGCTGGCGACACCCTCATCTGTTGTCTTTCGAAGAGAGACGCATCTGATGAGGGAAGGATCTTCGGGATTGGCACGATCAGCGAGATCGTCGAAGTCGATGCCGATCGAGTCCGGGCTACCTACGCGGAATACCAGGTAATCGAACCACTGCTGTCGTTCGAGCAGGTCGGCGGTGACCCCCCGCGGAATCCGTCGAACTCCATCAACCGCGTGCCGATATCCTTTGCCGAGCGTGTCCGGGCTCAGGCCTCGCACAACGTCCAAGTCCCTCAGGCAGGCGGTGTGGGAATGGTGTCGGAGATGGATCTCACGACTGGTGAAGGAGTTCGCAACGCACTCCACGACTTGGTGGCACTCGATCTGCTCGGACCGTCCTGCGGCCCCGAGGAGGAGCTGCTTGAGGATGCCCCTCGGACCCGCTACGTGGTCGGTACCCTCTCACCACGTGATGCTTCCCCAGACCAGCTCGCGCTCGACGACCGGCTCGATGGTGCCGGCGAGATGGGGGTCGAAGAAGGAGCTACGGATGCGGCTGTGCCGGCATCGACCACCCTGTTCTCGTCGTCGATCGGCTTCACCTTTGTCGTCGCCGCAGGAGTTGACACCGTTCGAGTGGACGCGCGGTGGGGTGAGTACGAGCGGATTGCGAGTGAGCACCACTTCACCGAACACGGTGCTCCCCGAATGGTCTGGCGGCGCCGACCCCATGGTGACAGCTTCGAGCTGTCGTTGCAGACAGGGCCGGTCACCGAAACCCCAGACGCCTCCAACGAAGGCGTCTCCGTCACCGGAATCATCCGGCCAGCTACTGAAGACGGATCCCGAATCGTAACCCTATTTCTAATAAACAGGCAACCAGAGCTTGAGGCTTTGAAGGACAGCGCCTGGGTGTTCCAACCTGAGCTGAGGGTGACGGCGACTGACGGCGAATCGGCGATCTTCGTCCGACGCGATCAGACCTCCGATCTCGACCCGGCCAGTGGAGACTCTGAAGCCGAGGAGCGCGCTTTTCTAGGATTAACCCATCGTAAGCACGCCGAGTTCGCCGTTGGCCATGGCGTCGGCGTGCACGCCGTCCCCGCAGGGAATCCATGGGTGGACGACGCCGGATGGGAGCGCGCCATCGAGGTCCGAACCGCCGTGTTGCCCTGGTACGACGTCCCGGTCACTGAAACCCCTGACAACGACGAGCTCTCCGAGCGGTTCCCCGGCTTCGAGGGATTCGTGCTGGATATGGGCGAACTCGCTGACCTGGAACACGACGCGGTCGTCTCCGTGATGCGGCGCATTCCCGAGACCTACAGCCGCTGGATCGAAGAACAACGCTCCCGGATCGAGACCGATCCCGGACTCGCCCTGCACCGCGAGGCAGCGCGCCGGGCACTCGGCAAGGCCGAACTGACCCGTGATCGACTCGCCGATGGGGTGGCGACGTTGGAGACCGATGCGAACGCCTTCGAGGCGTTCCGGTTCGCCAACCGAGCGATGCGCGACCAACGGCTTCGCAGCATCCACGCCCTGCATCGCCGCCGCGGCGAGGAAATCAGCTTCGAGGATGTTGAAGCGAGCGAGACGACTCGGTGGCGAGCGTTCCAGCTGGCCTTCGTGTTGTTGAACATCCCGACGGTTACACAGCTCGACCACCCGAAACGCACCCAGGCAGTCGGCGCGTTCGCCGATCTCCTGTGGTTCCCGACCGGTGGTGGCAAGACCGAGGCCTACCTCGGTGTGGCCGCCTATGCGATCGCCATCCGCCGTCTTCAGGGCGAGATTCACGGCTACGCCGGAGATGGCGGCGTGACGGTGATCATGCGCTACACGCTCCGGCTCCTCACCCTGCAGCAGTTCCAACGCGCCACCACCCTTGTGTGCGCCATGGAACAGCTCCGCCTCCATGACCCCGGCCGATGGGGGACGGAGCCATTCAGAATCGGCCTGTGGGTCGGCGGGTCATCCACCCCCAACTCCACCTTCGAGGCCAACAAGTGGGTCAACGAGAACAAGGGGGCCCATGACTGGGATAGCGGTAACCGCGCCGCCAGCCCCTTACAGCTCACCAACTGCCCCTGGTGTGGCAGCAAGCTGCGACCCGACAACGTCACCGTCGAGCTCTACAAGTCCGGTCGGGGGCGCACCTTCGTTCACTGCAGGGGCAAGGATTGTGCCTTCTCGAAGCGCCAGAACCCTGATGGTCTTCCCGTTCTCACCGTCGACGAGGAGATCTACCGGCTCCTGCCGACATTCCTGCTCGCCACGGTGGACAAGTTCGCCCAGATGCCCTGGCGTGGTGATGTTCAGGCGCTGTTCGGACGGGTCGCCGGTCGCTGTGAGCGCCACGGCTGGCTCGGCACCGAAGCAGAGTGCAATGGCGTCCATCTAAAACGTGGATCACTCCCTGCCTCATCGCGGCTACCGGCACCGGAGAAGGGATTCCGACCGCCGGATCTGATCATCCAGGACGAGCTCCACCTCATCTCAGGGCCTCTCGGCACCCTCGTCGGCCTCTACGAGACTGCCATCGACCGGCTCTGCACCTGGGAGAACGGAGGCGTGACCGTCCGCCCCAAAGTGATCGCCTCCACCGCCACCACCCGCCGCGCTGCCGAACAGGTCCACAACTTGTTCTGCCGGCAGGTCGAGGTGTTCCCACCCTCCGGCCTCGACGCAGACGACAACTTCTTCGCCCGCCAACGCTCGACCGAGACGAGAGCAGGCCGCCGCTACATGGGCGTCTGTGCCCCTGGACGCTCTCGGCCATCAGTGCTCATCCGTGTTTATGTCGCCGTCCTCGCAGCTGCCCAGTGGCTGTGGGACAACGCCGCCGACGAACACAGGTATCTCGTCGATCCGTACATGACGTTGCTGGGCTACTTCAACAGCCTCCGCGAACTCGGCGGCATGCGCCGTCTCGTCGACGACGACGTGTCGACCCGAACCTTCATGATCGAACGCGGGGACCGGCCTGGGCTGGCTCAGCGGCGCATGTACCCCGACGGAACCCAGGAGCTCACCTCCAGGATCCGATCGAGCCGCATCCCAGACCTGCTTGATCAGCTCGAGGTCCCATTCCCACCAGCCACCGAGAAAGGTCCTGACGGCAAGTGGCCCATTCGACCGCTGGACGTGGTTCTGGCGACCAACATGGTTTCGGTTGGCGTCGACGTGCAGCGGCTCGGGCTGATGGTGGTCTCTGGACAACCGAAAGCCACGGCGGAATACATCCAGGCCACCAGTCGTGTCGGCCGTTCACATCCTGGTTTCGTCGTCACCGTCCTCAACTGGGCTCGGCCAAGGGACCTGAGCCATTACGAGCAGTTCGAGCGCTACCACGCCGTTTTCTACCGCTATGTCGAGGCCCTTTCGGTAACCCCCTTCGCCCCGCGGGCTCTCAGCCGGGGGCTGACCGGCGTGCTGGCCTCGCTGATCCGCCTCGACGACCTCGACTTCAATCCCAACCCTTCTGCCCAAGCAGTCAACGGTGCCGGTCAGTTCGCCGAGCTGACCGACGTGGTCGCGACCCGGGCCCAGAACGTCACCTTCCCAGACGACGAGCACGTGGCGGTGGGTGTCCGGGTCCGCCAGGAGCTCTCGGCCAAACTCGACGCATGGGGCCGCGAGGCCTCGGTACCGAACCGCAAACTGGGGTACCGCAAACCTCGCAAGAAGGACGACGTCACCGTTCCGCTCCTCCGATCACCTGGCACCGGCCCATGGGGGCCGTTCACCGTGCCTACATCAATGCGCGAGGTTGAACCCGGGGTCGGCCTGGTCCTGGGAGGATCTGGCAGGGACGCCCTTCCGGCGTGGCGGTTTGCACGCCCAGCGAATGGAGGCGACGAATGACTGCCAGCGGTGATGTCAGGGTTGGCTCGATGCGACCGAGCCAACTCATGTGGAGCTATGGCATCGGAGCCATGGTCGATCTGCCCCGACTCTCGGTGATGGTCGAGGGCCTCGATCGGTGGTCGACAGAGCATGCTCGTGTCATCAGCGAAGATCGGCTCATCGCAGCAGTGCGTCGTTCCCTCGGTCCGCAAGTCCAACGGCTGTTCGAGCCACCCATGCCGGAGGAGGAGCCCTTCGGCCTTCCGCCGAGCGACCCCGCGTATCGGATCGGCGTCCCTGTGGGTGTGTTCCCGAAGTGGCTGCGCTGTCCGCGTTGCAAACTCCTCAGCGATGTCGACTCCGGTGTCTTCACCCGCGAAGGTAACTCGACCCGCCCCGACGAGGTGCAATATGTCCATAAGGGCTGCTCCAAACAAGGTCGTGGTCGGCCCCCAACCTGTGTGCCGGCCCGTTTCGTCGTTGCGTGCCAAGCCGGTCATCTCGACGACTTCCCCTGGCGGGAGTTCGTCCATCGTGGTCCGACGACCTGTCAGGGCACCTTGCGGTTCTACGAGGTCGGTTCCTCCCTCGAGACCGCCAACCTATTCGTTGCGTGCGACGAAGGCCTCGGCTTTCCAGGCAGGGTCGAAAGGGAGACCGAACACCACGGCGGAGGGGCCGCTGGGTGTGGGATGCCACCCCGATCGATGGTCGACGCCTTCGGCGATCGGGCCCGGAACACCCTCCCCATCTGCCGTGGCCGCCATCCACACTTGCGTGATGCGACCGATGATTGTCGCCGCGAGCTGCGCACGATCCTCCTCGGCTCGTCGAGCTCATGGTTCCCGAAGGCCATCTCTGCACTCAGCATCCCCACCGTTCAGAGCGAACTCGATCAGGCTGTCGAAGACAACTGGGCGTTGCTTGAAAGTGTCGATTCAATCGCCAACATCGCATTTTCTCGCAAAGCCAATCTTCTAAGAAGCGCCACGAAGTTCTCCGATGAGGAGATCTTCGCCGCAGTGGAAGCCCGTCGCAGTGGCCAACTCGGTCCGGCCGACACCGAAGACCTGAAACTCCCCGAATGGGAGGTTCTCTCCGATCCCGCGTCAGCGCCACGCGGCGAGGACTTTTTAGTCACCATGGGGGAGGTCCCGACGGGCTACGAGGACTTCTTGAAACCGACGATCCTCGTCGAGAAAATCCGTGAAGTGAATGCCCTGATCGGGTTCACGCGGCTCGAAGCCCCCGAGGAACTCCTGCGGGGCGACGACGACCTCACCTATGCCCCGCTGTCTATCAATCCCCCGACCTGGGTACCCGCCAACGAAGTCCGCGGCGAAGGGATCCTGATCCGCTTCCGAGATGACGTCATCGAGACCTGGGAGGAGAGCCAGCCCGTCATCGATCATCTCGGTGCCCTCGTGACGGCGAACGACGCGTGGCGTGCTGCACGACGCCTCGACCCTGGGCTTGGCTATCCCGGTCACCGGCATGTGCTCATCCATACCTTCTCCCATCTGCTCATGCGCGAGCTCGCCCTCGAATGCGGATATTCGGCCAGCTCGATCCGCGAACGCATCTACGCCTCACCGGTCAACGAAGGTGGGATGGCAGGTGTGCTGCTGTACACGGCCGCACCCGACTCCGAGGGCACCCTCGGCGGGCTCGTCAGGCTGGGTGAAGCCAGGATGCTCGGTCGCCTCATCGATCAGGCCCGCGAGCACGCCGCCCTCTGCGCCGCCGACCCCCTGTGCGCAGAACACGACCCCGTTCCCGACAGGTCACTCCACGCTGCGGCCTGCCACGCGTGCACATTCGCCCCCGAGACGGCTTGTGAGCATGGCAACCGGTTTCTCGATCGTGCAACCGTCGTGCCCACGCTTGCCACTCGGGTAGCAGCCTTCTTCCGCGGTGATTGATGGCCACAGCGCACGACCTTCTCCTCGCCAAAGCAGCGCAGGTCGCATGCGAACTCTCCGCCGACCAGACCGAGGCCCTTGCCTACGAAATCGGCATCGCTGAGAGACCGAGACCGATCCTGCAGGTCGCCGGCCTCGCGGCACCCAGGTCTGTCGGTGAACTCTGTGATCTCTGGGTCCAAGACTCAGGCATCGATGGTGCCCGGCTGGCTGATGCACTCAGGTGTGCAGCCCGCGCCGTCAAAACCGTCAGCAGCTACGAGAAGGTCGAGCTCATCTACACCGGCCCGGATCCGAGTTCACTTCGATCAACACCCCAAGCCCTCCTTGAGGTGATCCGCACAGCACGTATGAGGCTGTGGATCGTCAGTTACCTCATGGGACCCGGCATGGATCCAGTCCTGTCAGCTATTCACGAACGTTCAGAAGCTGGCGTGATAGTGAAGATGCTCATCGATCACCGGCACTCCAGTTATCCGACGACGCGATACCGACTGACCCAGCACGCTCCGGCTGTCGAGGTCTTCATCTGGCCAGACGAGAATCGCCAGATCGAAGGAGGCGATTTCGCATCTCTCCACGCCAAGTGCGCGGTCGCCGACGGTGAACGTGCGTTCGTCACCAGTGCCAATCTCGCAGGCTACGCGATGGATCACAACTTAGAAGTGGGCTACTTGGTCGCAGGCGGTCCAACGCCTAAAACGCTTGAGGATCATCTTGATGAACTTCGGCGGAATGGAGAGATTATTCACGTCTAGAGTCTTCCAGCGCAATTGTCATTTATGATTCTGATAGCTGCCTTATCGCCCTGGGGTATAGTCGACGAAATTGTCACGTCAAGAGCTTTCGGGGCCAATTCAGGACCTGCGATGTTCTTGTGTGCTGAATCTTTATGACAGTCAAGATGATTTTCGCTAGCAAAGAAGACTTGGCAGCTGCCGATTTGCCCCTTGTCTATCTGCTGTGAGACAGCTTGGCTATGGCTTCAGGTATCACAAGTTGGTTGCCTCGCAGGCCTCTTCATGGTGTGTGCAGGAGTCCAGGATTCGAACAAATCAAGATGTTGAGGCGAGTGTCTGCCCTTCTGGGCAGTTAAGCCTTAGCGGGCCCTCATCTCGAAGCACTACATGCTGTGTTCCCCCTGCCCAGGCATCTCCGGGCAGATCAGATCCGCCGCCTGCCGCGCCTCGCTGAGCACCTGGAACAGCACCTTGGGCGATTCCTTGAGCAGCTCGATCCAGTGGCCCAGATAGGCGGCATGGCCCTCGATCTCGCTGCCGATCTCCAGCCGATCACCCAGCAACACCGCTCCTAATTCAGCGACCAGCTCCTCACGGGCATAGCGCGCCTTCCCGAAAGCACCGCCCAGATCACGCTTCAGGCGGGATTCATGGCCAGTGGAGTGGATCTGCTCATGGGCCCAGGTGGCGCAGAACGCTGCTGATGAGTGGAAGCTGGCGCGATCGGGCAGCTGGATCCGATCGATGGCGGGGAGATAGCAGGCGCGATCCCCGCCAAAGCTGACCGGCACCGGCCAGGCACCCAGCACGGCTTCTGCCACTTCCAAGCGCTCGGGCTCCGCCTTGAGCTCCACTCCTTCTGCTGCCTTGCGGGCTTCGATCAGGCCAGCGAGGGCCTCGCCCTCGAGATCGGCGGCATTGAAGACCGCCACCGGCCGGTAGCTGGCCCAGCTGCGCAGGGTGACTTCACCGCC
>CAYHCE010000055.1:0-14134 GCA_964355015.1 uncultured bacterium
GCAGCTCCTGGTTCGCGTCGATGCGGTAGCCACCCCGGGCGGCGAAGGCGCGGGCGGTGAGCACGTTGTCGGAGTAGCCGACAAGGGCGATGCCCACGGCGGTGGACACCAGGTACTTCAACTTGTCGGGGTTGATGCCCTGCGGTAGATGGAAGCTTGGCAGCCCGGCCGGGATCTCGCCGATCACGGCGACACCGCGCTGATCGAGATGCAGCACCGAGACGGCCAACACCGCCAGCAGCACCGCCAGCAGTGGACCCGGGGCCGTGGGGTAGCGGCGCTGCACCAGCAGCAGGAACACCAGCACCGCGAAGGCCAGCAGAAGGGTGGGCAGATGAATCTCACCGGAGCGGCCGAGCAGTTCCCGCAACTGACCCAGCAGCGACTCAGCCTCCAGCTTTACGCCGCTGACCTTGCCGATCTGGCCCGTGATCATGATCACGGCCACCCCGGCCATGTAACCCACCAGGATCGGTTTGGAGAGCAGATCGGCGAGAAATCCCAGTCGGCTCCAGGCCCCTAGAAAGCACACCAGCCCCACGACCAGGGCCAGCAGGCTGGCGAGGCTGGCGTAGAGGGCGGCATCACCCCCGGCGATCGGGGCGATGGCCGCCGCCGTCATCACGGCCGTGGTGGATTCCGGCCCAACCGAGAGCTGGGGTGAGGAGCCGATCAGGGCGTAGAGCAGCATCGGCGGCAGAATCGCCCACAGCCCAGCCACCGGTGCCACACCAGCCAGCTCGGCGTAGGCCATGCATTGGGGCACCAGATAGGCAGCCACAGTGATGCCGGCGAGCAGATCGCCGCGCAGCCAGGTCGGTTGGTAGGCGCGAAGCCACCTGAGGCCTGGCAGGAGCATGGCGAGTACCTGGTGGCCTCAGCATGGGTCGGCAGGCGATGTTGCACCTGCAAGAAGCGATGTTTGTTGCAGATCCTGCGAACCACTGCTCTCCGCCTCACCAACGGCTCTGCGCTGGAAAGCGTCGATTCACGGTCAGTTGTTTGAGCTGGGTCCCTCCGACTCCCTGATCTCCAGGCGTCCGTCCGCTCAGTCCCAGTCGAAGGTGACCAGGCGCTGGCCGGGCACCAGGGAGCGGGCCTCCTCCATCAGGATCCGCACCGCCTCGTAGCTGGCGTCCGGGTGGCTGCGCATCCCCTTCAGGATCTGGCGAATGTCGTCGACAGTGAGGCCGGTGGTGGCCACCCGCTCCTTGAGGTGGGCACGGAAGTGATCGAGAAGGGCCTGCTCCTTTTCGGTGAGGGGCTTGGCTCCGGGGTGGTTGATTTCCATGGGACGTGCTGCCGGGAATGGTTCCAGAGTGACGCAGATCAAGCCAACTACTGGTTTAAGGCCACTGGATCGGTGCCGTTCTTCGCTGACGATCAGGTTCGGGATCACCCTCCCAACGGGCCATTTGGATGTGCGGTCCAGGCCTGCACCGAACGGAAGAAGCGCTGGAGTTGGTGGCTATCCAGTTCCAGCAACAGCCGGACGAAGTCCCGATTTTACCGAAGTATTGCTGCGAAAACCTCGACTAGCACGGCCTGCAGGGCGGGTCGTCATGGACGGCCAGGATTGGGTGGGTGAGTCGTGTCAGCAGCTTTGGGTTGAGCCTTATTGAGCCCTGCTAGGTGTTCTGTCTCAGCAGGTTCGTCAGTGGTCAATGAGGTGTGAGGCCGCTACGGGTTGAGGTGCGACCCAGCAACCCCGACCTCACGTCCCCATGCATAGCCATCCCAATGCCCGCTTGACCCAGCGGGGTCGCTTGCGGCTTGTGACCCAGCACCTAGAGCACGGCCGCAGCCTCACTGAGCTGGCCGCCGAGAACGGGATCAGCCTCCGCTGTGCCTACCGCTGGCCCTCAGCAAGGACGAGGTTCAGCAAATTCAGTCTATCGTCAGCTCTCGCTCGCGATCGCATTCGATCGTGCAGCGCGCCTAAGAGTTCGCTGAAAAACCAGCCCTGCGCGAAAATGGGGCAACCGCCCAGCTCAGATGCGAGGTCAACGGGAACGCAGCGGCTCCCTGTTCCCCTACGTATCGATCGAGGAGCGGATCCCGGCCAGTCATCCTCTGCGCCGGATCCGGAAACTGGCCGATCAGGCCCTCGATCGGCTCAACCCCACCTTCTGTGCGCTGTACGCGACAGAAGGCAGGCCATCGGTACCGCCCGAGCAGTTGCTGCTGGCCTCATTGCTGCAGGCCTTCTACGGGATCCGCTCAGAACGCCTGCTGCTGGAGCAGCTCCACTACAACCTCCTGTTCCGCTGGTTTGTCGGGTTGAGTCCTGATGATCCGATCTGGCACCCAACCACCTATGGCCTCCGGCCGACTGCGTCTACACCAAAAACCGTGATCGGCTGCTCAATGACGACGTCATGGGGAAGTTCCTGGAGAAGCTGATGGGAGCTCCCGAGGTCAAACCGCTGCTCAGCGATGACCACTTCTCCGTGGACGGCACGCTGTTGCAGGCCTGGGCGTCTTACGCCTCCTTGAAGCGGATCGATGGTCAGGAGGATCCTCCGACTCCACCCACTGGCCCTGGCGAGGGATTCGGTGCTCCCAAGGAGGGTAAGAAGAGAGCCAAAGGTGACTTTCGCGGCATCAAGCTCAGCAACGAGACCCACCGCTCGAGCACGGATCCCGACGCTCTGCTGGCCCGGAAATCCAAAGCCCATCCAGCGCAGCTGAGCTACCGCGGCCATGTGCTCATGGAGAACCGCCATGACCTGATCGTCGATTGCCGCGTCACACAGGCCACGGGCACCGGTGAGCGGGATGCCGCCAAGGAGATGGCAGCAGACAGTGCCGGTACTCACCAGAAGACCATCGGCGCCGACAAGAACTACGACACGAAAGGGTTCGTGGCCGAGATGCGGCGGTTGGGCGTGACGCCCCACGTGGCGCAGAACACCGCCCGCTGCGGTGGCTCAGCGATCGATAGCCGCACCACTCGGCATGAGGGGTATGCCAAGTCGATCAATGCCCGACGCGGCATTGAGAAGGTGTTCGGGTGGATCAAGGCGTTCGGCGGGCTGCGCCAATTCAAACTGCGCGGCCAGGAAAACGTGAGCGCTGTGTTCGGTCTGCACGTGATCGCCTACAACCTGATCCGACTGGGCAACTTGCTCAGGCCCACCATGGCGGCAGCATGAACCACCAGTTGCCCAAAGGTGTGCGCAAACGGCAGCAGCCGGCCCACCAAAACAGTCCAAATGCGGCGAAATCGGGCTGTCTGAGCGCTTGAAACGACCCCATCTGACGAAATCACCGAAAAATCAGCTCGAAGATGGGGAAACGCGGCTGCTTAGTCGGTTTTTCCGCAAACTCTTAAGTGACCACTACGGCTTGCGGGCGCTGGGTCCAGGCTGGCCGTTTCCTGGCAAAGCCACGGCCCTGCCGTTCCATGAGCATCAGCGGTTGGTCGATGGGTCGCATGTGCATCCGCCAGGCGGATGCTCTCGTCGGTGGCCCCGGGGTGCGGGGCATGAAGCCAGAGTGGCCTGCGGGCGCCGCGGGGGCCAGCAGCGGGCAACAGACTGGGAGCCATGGATCCAGCCAGCCACCCGCTCTACAGCAGCTCAGGCAGTTGGCCCCCGAGCTGCTCGCGCTCACAAACACCAACCTCACTTCGCGTCCACGAATGAGGGGAAGCTCAGCCCTGACGCTAGCACCTGGTGAGTCAACACGGCCAGCCCCACCCGGAGCTCTACCAGGGGTGAGGGTCATTGTCTGTGATCACGGCGGGTGATAGTTCTCCAACCAGGGTCACTGACCGGCCCACCTCTTGCCACGACTGACAGCTGAGTTACACCTTGCTGAGACGCTGCTCTTTTTGGACAGGGGGGAGCTGCTGATCACCGGCCGACCGGATCAGCACATCGGTGCGGATGTGGATCTGGAGCGTTCCGTTTCGCCGGGGTCCCTGTCTCAGCTGCCGGAATCGCCACCCTCCGGGCCGGTGAATCGGCTGATCAGCACCCCCAGAATCACGGCGATGTAGAGGGGGCCGACGACACCGAGAACCACGCTGGCCATCCGCGCCGGTGGCCGGGTGGGGGTGATGTCGCCATAGCCGGTGGTGGAGAGGCTGATGAAAGAGAAGTAGTTGAGGCGAGCGAAATCCAGCTCCCAGGTGGTGTTGGCGCCAGCCGTGGAATGGGATCGCAGGATGAAGGCCGGCTCATTGGCGGTGTTGGCCTGGAAGCTGCCGGGCTGGATCGTTTCCAGCACGCTCAGCACCAGCCCACCACTGAGACCGAGTAGCAGGTAGCCGGCAACCGCCCCGATCACCACCGGACTGGTGGCCCGGGGCTCCCGGCTGAGGGCCTTTACCAGCCGCACCAGACTCCAGCCGATGAACAGGGTGGCCAACACCAGCAGCGGCACGCCGGACAGGCGCCGCTCCTCCGGCGTCAGCAACCAGAACAACTGGGCCAGAAGATTTGCACATCCGAGCGCGAGAAATGACCGGTCCGTCCAGGAACGCCGGACCTGACCGACGAGAAACCCGCTGAGCTCCACGGTGGTGAGTGCCGTGATCAGGAAATAGCCGATTGATCCGGTCAGGCGCAGCGACTCCGGAAACGCCAGGCTCAGCATCACCAGCAGACAGAGAAGCAGGAGCCGCCGGTAGAAACGGAGCCGTCTTCGCGCCAGACCTTCCCGTGAAGCCGGCGGAACCAGAGATCTGATCACGAACGCGGTGGAAGGAAGGCCCTCAAGGTAGGCCGGAGCTTTGCTGTGAATCAGGTTCTGTCTTGGGTGTTCGTGCCTTCCTCCCTTGATCGCCCCCAGGAATCCAGCAAAGAAGCGAACCCACAAGAGGATGAGGCCGCCATCGAGGAGTGGCCCTACCTCGACGAGGCGGTGCTGCGTCCCAGCCGCAGCCATAAGGTGTACCTCAGCTGCCACGTCCTGGTGTCCAGGCGGCTAATTCGGCCGGGCCATGGGACCCAGCCCTTGATTCAGGGACTTTCCCCGGCGTGCCGCCGCTGAAGGCCCCCGGGCATGCCGCGTTCATCGTTCATCGTGCCTCCCAGGGCCGACTGAAAGTCTCGTTAATCCCTCTCCAGCGCCTGGATCCCGCTCCAGCCGAGCATCCTGTTGATGTCGTGGGCCACGGCCATCAATCCAGCCCTGATGGAGCGGAAGCCATTGGTCCGCAGCAGGTTGAGGCCCAGGGTGCGCAATAGCGCCAGAGCCTGAACGCCGTTGCGTTCGGCATAGCGGTGGGCGTCCTCGCCAAGTTGCACATCACGGACCCAGTGCCACTCGTTCTCGATTGCCCAGCCCTGCCGCACAAGGCGCAGCAGGGCCTTTGGGCTGGTACGCATCGTCGTGATGAATTGGTGGACGTGGCGGAATGGCTTGCCGTCACGTTGGCCTGAGGACACCAGTTCAATGATCAAGCTGGCGCCGATCCAGCATTCGCGGATCGCCTCTGTGGCGTTGCGGGCTCTCAGTTCCCAAAGCACCTGGCGGCCGTGACTTTTCTCGAAATCGCTCTCCTAGACAGGGAAGTGCCGCTGGTATCGGAACTGATCGGCGATCTGCCGGTGCAGTGTGCGCTAATTTTTCTTGACGGTCAGGAGCAAGTCGGCCCCCTGTTCTGCTGCGAGCTGAAACAAGACGGTGAGGTGTGGAGTGCATCCGCCTGGATCAGCACGCCATTGAGATCGAGCGTGCTCAGCAGCTCCTTGAGGGCAGCGCGCTCATGGGAGTCACCGGTGTCGTAGGAGGTCTGGGCGTAGCCGCCAGGCTTCTGCGAAGCAGTAGGCGACGCCCAGATCGCGGGCGTAGAGCGTCACCTGGGTGACAAAGCGGGTGGCACCGTCAGATCCCTCGGGCTGGCTGGCGGAACCACGCAGCGTCTTTCCATCACAAATAAGTTGATCAAGTTCCCTGTCCTGCTCTGAGATTTGGGTCAGCATCCACTGGCGCAGCATCCACTGGCGCAGCATCGCGAACATGCTCTGCAGATCCACCCGCTCCAACAGGTAGAGAAAGGTGGAGTCGGTGGGTGTCCCGCGAAGCTCAAGACCGAGAGCCGTATTGAAGGCCTCGCGGTGCCGGCGGGCAAATCGCTCCAGATCCCTGGCGCTGCGACAGCCGCTCAGGATTCCCAGGATGGCCATCAGCAACAGCAGCCACTGGGGATAGCGCACGCCCCGGCGCTTGCGACCCTCAGGAAGCGACTGCAGAAAGCCGATCAGATCAGAAGGCGACGCGGGCTTGGACAAGAGAGAGGAGCAATCCAACCGAGGACAGCAGCCCCTGCAAGGCACCGCAATCACCCTTGTGACTGACTTTCAGTCGGCCCTGGGTGCTGGCCCGCCCGATCGAGGCTTGCGCTGCTGGAGCCGTCTCCGCTGAGCCTGGGCGATGGTGGCGAATCCTGCTCCCGCCAGGGCCCCGAACCCCGCACCGATGCGTGGATAGGCCCGGTACACCCTCTGGTATGTCTGACTGCGAAAGCGCTCCTGGCCGGTGGGGTCCTGGGCCATCGGCTCGATGGCCCTGCCCATGGCCCCGCCAAGCACGGCGCCGATCAGCGCCGCGAACAGTCTCTGGCGGTGAGCTGCGTTCATCTCAAGCCGACTCCACGTCGCCGTTGAGAAGATACTGGCGCTCCAGCCCCTTGATGATCACAAACAACACCGGTGCCACCCCCAGGCTGAGCACCGTGGCCACCAGGTAGCCGCCGAAACTCACGGTACCGATCGACCAACGACTGATGGCACCAGCACCGGAAGCGGTCATCAACGGGATGTAACCCACCAGTCCAGATGCCGCGGTCATCACGATCGGTTGAAATCGAACCTTGGCCGCATTGATGCCAGCCTGGGGCAGACTCATCCCAAGCCGAATGAATTCATTCGCCTGCTCCACGATCAGGATCGCGTTCTTGCTGGCCATGCCGATCAACATGAGCAGACCCACCTGGGCAAAGATGTCGTTGCTGATCACCGGCCAGAAGCCCCCGGCCTGCAACAGATTGGCGCGCCCCCAGATCGCCACCATGGCGCCGAGGGTGGCCAGGGGCACGGTGAGCAGAATGATCAGGGGGTCGATGTAACTGCTGTACTGGGCAGCCATCACCAGGAACACCAGCACGAAGGCCAGGGCAAAGATCGCTGTGGTGGCTCCTCCGGCACTCCTCTCCTCGAGCGAGAGGCCTGACCACTCGTAGCCGAAACCGGGATCGAGCGTTTCTGCGGCCAGTTCCTCCATCGCGACGATCGCCTGGCCGGAGCTGTAACCGGGAGCCGGAACTCCCTGGATCTTGATCGACTCGTAGACGTTGTAAGACGTGATCGTTGGCGGAGCAATGAAGGGCTCCGTCTTGATGACACTCTGCAGTTGCACAAGGTCACCGGAACGGGAGCGCACAAAGAACGACCCGATGTCTCCGGGCTGACGACGCTGATCGGCTTCTGCCTGAATGTAGACCCGATATTGATCGGATCCGAGGATGAAGTCGTTCACGTATTTCCCGCCGAGGTACGCCTCAAGGGTTCCGAAGGCTTCGCTCACATCGACATCGAGTGCCTTGACCAGGTCCCGGTCCAGCGTGATCGCCATCTGCTCGGTGGCGGGAGTGAAGCTGGTTCTGACCCCCTGCAGTTCAGGCCGCTCCCGGGCTGCCGCGATCAGGGCCTGAGCATTCTTGATCAATACATCCATCGGCTGGCCCGCACGGTTCTGCAGGTGAAACTCGAAACCTCCCGTCGCGCCCACTCCGTCGACAGGCGGAATGTTGGTGGCGATGGCGAAGGAACCCGTCACCTCGTTCTTGAGTCTGCCGTTGATCGACTGGAGCAGGCTGAACACGGATTGGTCTGCCTCGGCACGCTGATCCCAGGGCTTGAAGCGAACAAAGAACAGATATTTGTTGTAAGCGTTCCCTTCCAGGCCATATCCCGCGGCTCCAAGGAAGCTTTCAATATCCGGATAGTCCTTGAGGATGCCGCTCACCTGCTTGACCTGCTCCTGGGTATAGGGCAGGGCAACCGTGGGAGGGCATTCGCCGATCAAGATCATCAGGCCCTGGTCTTCATCAGGGATGAACCCTGTCGGCACGATGCCCAGCATCATCACGGTGGCGATCAGCCCGATAACGAAAAAGCCAAACACGATGTGACGCAGCCCCATCAGCTGCTCAATGGCTCTGCCGTACCAGGCCACCAGTGCGTCGAACATCCGGTTGAAGCCGCGGAACAACCAACCGAGTCCCCAGTTGATCCCCCGCTGGATGGCATCAGGTGGGGCGCCCTCCGGCTTCAGAAACAGCGCACTGAGGGTGGGCGAGAACGTCAGCGCATTGAAGGTGGAAAACACGATCGCCGCTGCCAGGGTGACAGCGAACTGGCGGTAGACGATGCCGGTGGTGCCAGGGAAGAAGGACACCGGGATGAACACCGCCAGTTGCACCAGGGCTGCGGTGATGGTGGGAGTGGCCAGCTCGTTCATGGAATCCAGCGCCGCTTGCAGTGGCTTCATGCCCTGGCCGAGCTTTTGCTTGATCGACTGCACGATCACCACCGCGTCATCGGTGACGGTGCCGATCGCCAGGATGATGCCGAACATGGTGAGCTGGTTGATGCTGAAGCCAAGCCCCAGCACCACCGCCATGGCTCCCACCATCGCCACCGGCATGGCCAGGGCCGGCACAATGGTGGAGCGCCAGTCCTGCAGGAACAGCAGGATCGTGAGCACGGCCATCACGATGGCGTCGCGCAGGTTGCCCGTCACATCCGCCAGGGACGTGGTGACGAACAGGGTGGAATCATAGGGAATTTCGTAGCGCAGGCCAGGTGGGAAGTTGGCGGACAGCTCCTTGACCTTTTCCTTCACCCGATTGCCGGTATCGAGGGCATTGGCACCCGGCAACTGATACACGAACAGAGCCGCCGAAGGCCTGCCGGTCTGGGTGGTGTCAACGTCGTAATTCTCCGCGCCCAGCTCCACGCGGCCCACATCGATCAGCTTGACCAGCGTTCCGTCCTCATCCCGCTTGAGCACGAGGTTCTCGGCATCGGCCACATCACGAAAGCGACTTTCGGCCTTCAGGGGGATGGCGACCTCCTGGCCCTCCGGGCTGGGCTGTTGTCCAAGGCGCCCAGCACCGGTCTGGATGTTCTGCTCCTGGAGCGCCCGCTCCACATCAAGCGGGGTCAGATCAAAGCTGGCCAGTCGTACTGGATCCAGCCAGATCCGCATGGCGTAGCGCCGCTCACCAATGATCGTGATGTTTCCGACACCCGGCACGCGGCGGATCTCATCACTGAGGTTCTGGTCGACGAAGTTGCTGAGGAACAGCTGGTCGTAGAGCGGCTCACCGCTGGCGTCGGTATCGGCGTAGAAGCCGTAGGCAACCAGAATGCTCGGCGAGGCGGCCTTGGTCGTCACCCCCGTCTGCTTGACCACGTCGGGCAGGGTGGGTGAAGCCTGAGAGACCCTGTTCTGAACGTTCACCTGCGCAATGTTTCGGTCCACTGCGACGGGGAAAAAGACGTTGATATTGCTGATGCCATCCGATGAAGTGTTGGAAGACAGGTATTTCATGTCTTCCACCCCGTTGATCTCCTTCTCCAGCACCCGCGTCACGGTGTCGAAGGTGGTGCGGGCATCGGCACCGATGTTGGTGGCCATCACCTGGATCTGGGTAGGTGCCAGCTGAGGCAGCTTCTCCAGGGGCAGCAAAGGGATCGCCACGCCGCCGATCAGCAGGATCACCAGCGAACACACCGTGGTGAGAACGGGGTTGCGGATGAAGCGGTCGGAAAGGCTCACGGTTGATCACGTCCAGATCAGAGCCTAGAACTGGCCAGGGAATTGTGCAGTCATAGACTTTACAATTATCCCTACCCGACCATAGAGCGTGGCCTAGAACAAGCCCGCGTGGAGATCTCTCAGCCGAGGAGATTCATGTGACGATCAGATGGACGAAGACCGATGAAACCCTGACGCAGCAGAGCTCTCAGGCCACGCACAACTGCGCAGAGGCGAATAGAGAATTCACTGCTGCGGCATTCCTCACCGATGGACCTCGGAAACGATCAATCGCCATAGGCCACTTGACAAGCTGCATTGAGCAGCTGCGCCTCCTCAGCTGTCTGAGGCGTGCGGCCATCGAGGGTGCCCTGTTGACAGTCCGCCATGAACTCCACCAGATTCGAGCCACTGTTGGCAGCAAAGGTGATGCTGTCGGTGCCGACAGGCTCAACACTGGGATAGTACAGCTCGTAGCTCGTCTCGGGCACCTCGATGTAGGTGACCTGACTGTCGATGGCATCATCCACCAAGCTGGTGATGGTGGCAGTGGTGGCCAGGGCACCGACACCCCAGGCCACGGATCGGGCGCCCCACCAGCCCCAGGGAGGAGAAGCCCAGCCGCCGTACCAGCCGGTGGCCCAGGGGCGAGCGGCACCCCAGCCAGGCCGGGCCCATCCGGACCAGGTGTTGTCCCAGCGATTATCCGCGCGGTCGCCTCGCAGATCGGTTCGATCCGAAACCCGGTCACTGCGTTCGTTCTGACGGGTGTCGGTGCGATCGGTGCGCTGGTCCTGGCGGTTGCCGGCGTTGTCCTGGCGCCCCTGCTGACGGGAGCTGGAGGCATCTCGGCGATCTGCCTGGGCTGTGGTGCGATCGCTCTGCCGGGCCCCGGCATTGGTCTGTCGGGTGCCGGTATTGGTCTGACGCTGGCCTTGTCCGCTCAAGGACCGGGAGCTGCCGGAAGAGGTTGCTCGGGGCGGAGATGTCCTCGTCGAGGATGCCCGGGTAGAGCCGCTGCTCCAGCCACCCGAGGGTTTCTGACTGCCGCGGAATGAACTGCCGCCGCCGCTATAGGAGCTGAAGCCGGTACGACCACTGGAGCCTCCGCTGCGCCCACCGCTGTAACTTCGGCCGCCGCCGCGACTTCCGCCGCCTCGGCTTCCACCTCCACCACCTCTTCCGCCGCCGCCACCTCGGGCGATCTGTAACTCAGCGTTGCCGGCCTCAGCCGAGTTGAGGCCTGATGCCGCAGCTGGGTCCATCGGTGGCAGTGCCAGCGCCAGCCCAAGGCATGCAGCGGTACCCAGTCGAAATAACCGTTTCATTGCTCAATCGCCTCCCTGAGTCGGCGGCAGCCATCATCGAAACAGGCAATATCGACTCGTCCGTTGGTGCCAAAGCTGAGGCCCACCAGGTCACGGCCTGCATAGGTCGGCCCAGCTTCCTGGCGGACACTGTTGAGGTAGTTGGGATTGACCACACAGAAGTTGCGGTCGTTGAAGCAGAGCTGGTTGGTGGAGAAGCGGATCGACGCATTGCGGGCCGGAGTCCAGGCGCCCGTGGCAGGATTCAGGCCCTCGATCCGCACATAGGGATCATCAAAGACCCGATAGGTCACCTTGGTGGTCCCGATCTTGTGGCGATATTCGGTGGCCTCTCCCACATCCACGGCCTCCACCGTGCAGGGAACGGGGGCAGCTCCCTTGAGAGAGCACGTGGTGGTGATGGTGTACAGCGACTGGGCCATGACGGCGCCAGGCATGGCAACGGCCCCCACCAAGGCTGCGCTGCCGAAGGGAATCAGAAATCGAAACCGGGTCATGGAGTACGCAGGGGAGTGGGTGGGCAGAGCTGATAATTTCAAGCTGGGATGCCGTGGTGTCCCGATCACGCCTCCGTCACCAATCGCAATGGTGAGTGCACCCCCCACCGTCATCAGCCCATGGCGGTCAGGCAGCCTCAGGGGCGCGTCGGCCAAGGTGGAGAGGGATTGCCCCGCTGCCAGAGGCAGCCCTCTGGCCATGTGTTTCTCAAGCACCTCCAGCTTCACGGCGGCGGCGCTGCTGATTCCCCTGAGCGGGGTCGCCGTGGTAAGAGGCTGGCGCGGGCCGTCCGCCGACCTGCTGCCCCTGGCCCTCACCCCGGCGTTGTTCGGACTCCAGCAGGGGCTGGAGGGGCTCGTGTGGCTCGGCCTCGATGGAGGGGGACTTGAGCCGATGACCCATCGGGCGGCTCTGGCCTATCTGTTCTTCGCCCATGGCTTCTGGATGGCCTGGATCCCCTGGTGTGCCCTGTAGATCGGAGGCGGCTCGAATGATGGCCACCCCAGGCGGCTGATTCAGCTGGACCTGGTGCTGGGCATGTGGCTCTGGGTGCCACTCCTGCTGGAGCCCGCCAGGGTGACGCCGACCGTGGTGCTCGGCAGCATCGACTACCACGCGCTGATCCCCTCCTACGGGCTGGTGAGCCATGGCTGGGGAACCCTGATCTACGGCCTGATAGTCACGATCCCCCTGCTGCTGACGCCTCTCTGCCCGGGCCCGTGCATCGATGCCTACCTCTACACCGTTCCGCCTGCGCCCGGCACGGCGGCGGCGCTGCCCACCAACCTCGAGGACGCCCTCAGCGCCTTCGCCGCCGACACGGTGCTGCGGGAGGCCCTGGGTGAACCCTTTTGCCAGGCCTACGAAAGCTTCAGGCGGCGGCACAGCTAGAAGTTCTCCAACGGCGGTCCTGCAGGGGCTCTGCCATCACAATGCAGTTGTTGTCCAGGCTGTGCGCTGGTGCGAACGCCCCATTCCTTCGCCCTGCTGCTGACCCTGGCGGCCGTCGTGGCTGGCTGTCAGAGCGAACCCACACCGCAAGCCAAGGCCGTGGCCGTGGCGGTGGAACCGGTGAGCAGCACACGGTTTGCCGAGGAAATCTCCACGATCAGCACCCTGGAAGCGCCCGAGGAGGTGAATCTGGCGGCCCAGGCGGGCGGGCGAATCGAGAGCCTGCGGGTCCGCCAGGGCGACGCGGTGCGCCAGGGGCAGTTGCTGGTGGTGCTCGATCAGGCCCAGTTGCGTGAGGAGGTGAAGGCGCTGCGGGGTCAGCGGGATGAGAGTCGACTCAATTTCCAGCGTTTCGAATTCCTGGTCAAGCAGGGAGCCGCCAGCCCCATCCAGCGTGATTCCCTGCGCCAGAATTTGCTGGCGGCGGAGTCGGCCCTGCGGGCCAAGCAGGCCGATCTGGCCTACAAGGACCTGAGGGCGCCGATTGATGGGGTGGTGAGCGAGGTGACGGTGAAACCGGGCGATGTGATCCGCGCCGGCACCCCGTTCACCACCATTCAGCGCACGGCCCGGCTGCTGGCACGGGTGGAGGTACCAGCGCGCTTCGGTCAGCGGGTCCGTCCTGGCCAGCCGGTGCTGCTCGATGCAGCAGCCGCCACGAACCCCGTGCAGGGCAGGGTGGTCTCCATCGATCCCCGGGTGAACAATGCCACCCAGGCCTTTCTGGTCAAGGCGGAGCTGGACAACCCCAGCGGTCGGTTCCGCAACGGCGAGCGGGTGCGCACCCGGCTGGTGATCGACGACAACACCCAGTTGGCCGTGCCCGCTCTGGCGGTGACCCGCACCAGCGGCCAGACGTTCGTGTTCGTGATGGGCAACCTGGCGGAATTGGAACGCCTCCCCGGCAACGCACCGATCGAGAAGCTGCGCACTCTCCCGCCCGAAAGCCGCTTTGCCCTGCAGGTGCCTGTGAAGCTCGGATCTCTACAGGACAATCGATATCCAGTCCTCAAGGGGCTGCAGGCCGGGCAATCGCTGATCGTGAGCAACCTGGTGAGCCTGCGACACGGCACCCCGGTGAAGGCACAGTGAGCGATCTCGAAGGGCGCCTGGAAGAACTCGCCCAGCGGGTGGCGCAACTTGGCGCCCAGCTCGAGGAGGTGCAGGAGACCCTCCGGCTGGTGGGAGACGTGCAGCGCTTCTCCCTGCTGCGCGAGTTACTGAACGCCGGTGATCTGAATGCCGCCGATCAGGAGACGGCGCGCCTGCTGATGGATGAGCTGGCAGGCAGCGGAGGTGAGCTCAGCCCCCAGTCGCTGGAACGCTGCCCGGCTGGGCCGCTGCAGATCATTGACGCCCTCTGGCATTCCAGCACCTCCGGCCGTCAGGGCTTCGCTGTGCAGCAGTGCCTCTACCGCGATCTGGGCGGTAGCCGCGACACGCTGATCGCCCAGGATCAGGAACTGTTCCTGCGCTTCACCCAGCGGGTGGGCTGGCCCCTCGTGGAGGGTGTCGGCTTTGCGATGCCGGAGCAGGAGGACCTCACGGTGCCGGTGGCCACGGCTGTCGATGCGGAGGGAGTG
>CAYHCE010000056.1:0-14044 GCA_964355015.1 uncultured bacterium
TACCAGGGCGCCCTTCTCCCGGTAGCCAAGCGCCTGGTAGCGGCTGCGGGCGGCGATCGTTCGGCCGGGTCGTGGGAGCCAAGGGAGCATGGCTGTTGAGTCAACAGTACTGCGGGAGTAGCAAAACTAGTGAGTCAACGCGCCCCTCAACCAGATTGTCGTCGGATACCCATTGGGTGGTGGCCGTTCGGCCGGCCAGCAGGCCGGCCGCATGCAGCAGGAACGCCCCGGTGCAGACCGAGAGAACCGCCTGGCACGCCCCGCCGCACGTGGCGACGAACTCCAGGAGCCTGGCGTTGCCGACTTCGGTGCGGGTGCCCTGCCCCCCCGGAACGAGCAGGTAGTCGAGCGGCGGACAGGTGGCGAAGGAGGCATGCGGGTTCAGCGAGAGGCCCTTGGCACAGGTGATCGGCCCCGCCGATTCCGAGATCACCAGGCATTCCGGGCCCCCTGCCAGCTGATGCCAGAGCGACAGCAACTCCCACGGGCCGACGAGGTCGAGTTCCTCGACCCCGGGAAAGATCAGCAGTCCGAAGGTCATGGGGAGGCGATGGGTGTGGGGGGTGGCAGACGGTGCCAGCGGCAGCCCTCACGTCAGGGAGCTGTCGGCCCCGACGGGAAGGACCGAAACGCCATTAAGCAAGATGACATTCGTTCGCAAGGTAGGCACTGGATCTCTTAATGACTCAAAACTCATTGGATGCCCTCCTTGTCCAGTCTCTGCAGGCTGTCCAGCGGACGACCTGTTCAGCGGACGAGAGGGTGTGAGCTCGTCAGGGTGTCGTCAGGGTCCGGCTTTCGCCGCCGTTCCACCCACCTCCCATCCCTGGCTGAGGTGCCGCCATCGACCCTCTCCCTGCCCATCCCCGCCGCCGGACCTTCTCGTGAACGCCGTGATCCGCGATCTGTGCGCCTCGGTCTCCGACCTGAGCGGACCGCCCACAGGTCGGGAGCAGCTGGAGGCCACGACACGCCTTCTCGGCCTGGCCCTGATCCTCGGGGCCGGCGCCTGGGCGTACTGGCGGTTGCCCCTCGGCATCCCCGCCGTCGCCGTGCTGCTCGCTGCGGGCGTGGCCTACGCGCTGCTGCTGATCGCCACCCATGAGATGGTGCACGGCACCTTGCTGGGCAGCCCGGGGCTGGAGGCCATTCTGGGCTGCGTGCTGGGCTGGCCGATGGCCTGGCCGTTCCTCACCTACGGCCGGCTGCATCAGCTTCATCACCGCTGGAACGGCCATGACCCGAGGGACCCGGAGCGGACGGAGGCCCTCGCCACCGAACCTCAGAATCCGCGCTGGCGGCGAACGAGCCGGCATCGCCATCTGGTGCTGCTGCGCTGCCTGGTGTTAGGCGGTGTCGGTCTGATTGCCGACACCGCCCGCAAGGGTTGCTCGTTGGGTGGGTCCGATCGCTCCCTGCCGCGAGCCCAGGCCATCGACGCCATCGGTGTCGTGGTGATCCACAGCGCCATGCTGCTTCTGGCCCTGCTTCATGGCGAGCTCTGGCGCTATCTGCTCTTCTGGCTCCTGCTGGAACGCGTGATCGGGGCGATCGTGCAGGCTCGCGGTCTGATCGAGCACCACGGTCTCTGGCAGAACCATGGGCCCCATCTGCTCACACAGCTCTATGCCACCCGCAACGTTGCCGCAGGCAGCTGGCTGAATGCCCTGATGGGCGGCTTGCCCCATCACGGCGCCCACCACGCCTTCCCCTGGATCCCGTCGTCGCGAATTCCCCAGGCCACGGCACGCATCGCCTCGGTGCTTGCCTCCCATCAACTGCCGGAGCTGCCGCACGCCGGGAGCTACTGGGCGGGGTTGAGGCAAACCGTCGCATGCGGCGCGATGCCATTGCCCTCGCTGGCAACGAACTCCGAGTGAAGGTCAACTCCACCAGGGGCGGCACTTCCGGGGAGGACGTCTTCTCGAGGCTGCCGAAGCGCACGAGCATCGCCTGCCACTCGGCCAGCAGCACCGTGGAGGCGGAAGCCAGGCAGGCGCGCAGCTCGCCGTCGGCGATGCGGGGGTGGCTCAGATCTTGGCTGGTGGCCTCGCGGATGCAGGCGCTGCTGGCTCCACGCGCACGCACTACTAAGTAGGCCAAGATTTACGCACATCCAACTAGTCACCTTTTGCGGCTGCACGGATTTTCAGCGCCCGTGCGTCGCCCTTCTTAGCGGGATGACGAACCGCATGGCGAACTAGCCACTGTAGGTCCTTGGATGCATCTTCCTTCAACCAACGTTCACACGTGGAAAATGCGACTTCTGGATTGTCTTTTGCGATGTCTCCAAGATGATTGGCGACGCTGCGGCGGACATACAGAGACTTGTCGCTCTTTAGAGCTTCCAGCAGGTGCAATGTTGGCCGCGGATTGGAGACAAACGAAGGAATGCGTTTCCCCCATGGCAATCTTGGACGCGTTCCCTCGGTGCAAAATCGCCTTACATGAGGGTTAGGGTCATCTAGCCAATCCAAGACTTTAGCCAGCGTGCGCTCCTGCTGATGGATGAGAAACGTACGGATTGCAAACTCTGACGTGAAACGTGTGGTCAATGCGTACAATGCCCCCATTGACGTTTCAAAGGGATCTTTGCCGTTGTTGTATTTCCGGTCTTGCCCGTATTCGGAAACGAAGAAGCTGTGCGGCAGATAGAAGAACCCTGCCAGCCCGAATGCCTCTGCTTCTGCTAGCGCGGGCGTGAGTGACGCAATCATGATTGCAATCGCATCTGAATAGTTTCCTGGCAGGAATCGATGCAAGGCCTTGGCGATATGCTGACCTCTCTGCATTAATTGAAGCGGCTCTATACCTGTTAAAGCGCACTCGCAGAATGCTTTGGCCTGAAAGTCATTGTGAATGTATAGGATATTTTGAGCCAAGCACTCGATGGCCTCCTGGTTGAGCAAAGCCTTAAGCGGTGTGCCTTTCTGAATTGACCTCGGTGCGTCAGGAATTGTGGGGGGTCGTAACGTCATTCTGCCGCCTGCGATGCTCATGCATGATGTGGGCCAAACATTCGATTAGGCCGCACTCGCGGAGGACTCACTCAGCTTCTTGAGCAGTCCCAGTGCCTTTGGCCAAGCGTCGTTCAAGTATTCCTCCCACTCGGCAGAAACGTCCTGATCGACCAGCATCTTGGTTCCCGCAGGTACGGCGAGAAAAGTGTAGTTCTCATACGCAGGCGCCCAGGCCTTGACGGCCTCACTTGTCGTGTCCTCGACGCCGTTGGCGATGAAGCCGAGGTGGCGGATGGATAGGAACTCTTTCCATCTATTCTCAGCGATCTCGGCGACCATGCCATCACCACTCGGAGACAGGAATCGGATCTTCGATCCCTGTTCCCAGGAGCCTTGGAAGTGCGAGCCTTCAGCAAACGCCGAGGTCCAGATCTTGTAGCTCTCAGGCGAGGTTACATGTCGCCAGACTACGGAGGCCGGCGCATTGATTTCTGCAGTGAACTGGATGCGCTTAACGGATGACATGGCGGAGCTCCGACAGTGTGGTTGGTGTGGCCTGACGTTGGAGTCAACCGGACCGCGGAGGCGAGCGCCGTAGCGGGTCCGGTTGAACGACCAATTAGGCGTTGCTGTCATTTTGTGCGTTTCCCCGCCGGCCCCCGAGCGGATACACGTACTCCACAGCGTGCTCGTCGTCCTGGATTCCTCCAAGGGCTTCGTAGAGACCACGAGCGGGCCCATTGCTCTTCTCCGTTGCAACCCAAGCTTCGACGCACCCGAGCTCTTGGCCTTTGTCCAGGAGCGCACGAACAAGCTGGCTACCGATGCCTTGCCGAGCAACGCGACCGGCCACGCCCACCTCGTTGATGAATAGCGAAAGTGGCTTGTCGGGATGGACGTAGGTGATGCCGCTGGCCATGCCGACAACCTGACTGTCCAGAACGGCCACGACCAACAGGTTGGCCGGGCTCGCCAGGAACTCAATCAGCAGGTGCGCCTGGACGGGGTGGTCGAAAACATCGTCGTCTACTCTTTCGAGAAGCGACGCGTTCCTTCGGGTAACCCAGTGAATCGAGAAGACTTGCGCGCTCATGCTGCCGATGGTGCGACGCCCAACGCTTATGCATAGATCGGGTGCAGCCACGATCTTATCCGCAGTTGAACAAGGCGGCAACTCAAGGGCACTGAGACCACTGCTATACAATCAGGCGATTTATAAGGTTTCCGTTGTTTTCTGCCCTGAGTGAAATGGCCTACGCATGGCGGCCCCGGCTAGTCAAGCCGTTCGCTTCTGTAGTTTAGGCGCGCAGGCTGGCTAGCAGGTCGGTTTTTGTTCAGAACGTACCATCATTGTCTGTGGTTGCTATCCAGTACGGACTATTTCCTTGCTCGTTCGACTGGTGCGGCAAGGGCTCCGGCAGCACGACGTGCAGCAGCAGCTGCACCACCTGCAGCAGCTTCTGGCTGTTGCCATGCAGCAGGTCATGCCTTGGGTGTGAGGTTCTGTGCTGGGAGGTGACACCCCGACCCTCGCAAGCTCACACCCCCTTGCCAGACGAACATCCTGGTAGGACTACACACCTAGGCAAGAATGCCTAAGCCTGACTTTGCATTCGGCCATGGGGTGGGAGTGTTGTGACCCTTGTTGATTTGCACTCAAATCCTGCAGCCAGTCTAAAGTCTTGAGAGTACGGTAGGAGTTCCATCGCCATGGCGACTGGTAAGTGCCCGTTTAGTGGGGGGGGAAAGGTCCAGTTAGGTACGCAGTCGCCCGGCCTCGAGACGAGTGATCCACTCGAGGCAATGAACGCAGGCAATCATTCCCAGGCCATCGTGCTTCTGAATGCCAAGAGAGCCGAGGGAACAGCCTCGCAAACCGACCTGGAACTCCTCGCCCTTGCACAGTTCGAAAGCGGCGATCCACATGGAGCAGCCAAACTGTTCCGCGAATTAGGAGAACGATTCCCTGCTGCTGGCCGCGCAAGCTGGTGGAAGGATCGAGCGATGGCCACGGAGCAGGCGACCAAGAACGGTGAATCGGTAGAACGTGCAAGTCCTATCACCGACACCTACCGCTCTGGCGATGCGGAGCGCGTGCTGCGCGAATTCCGCGAGGGTCCTTACGCTGACATCATGGATGTCAAAGAGAAGCCTTTAGATGTCTATATCCCGAAGCCTTCGATCTGGCGCAAGGGCACCAACTTGATTCTGGGTGCAGCCTATGACCTGGTTCAAACCTTGGCGCGAGGAATCTCTAAACTCGCCGACGCCCTTTTGTCGCGCTTCGACTCTTATCGACAAGCGATGCGTCACGGAATCTGGACTTACCTTCCCTCCACGGTTGGTTTGCTTCGTCTGGCGAGCGACCGAGACGAACTCCTTGCGGGCAGAAATATCCCGGATTCAATGAAGGCCCAACCGGGCGTAAGTTCAAGCTACACCGCCAAATACCCGGGCCCAGCTGGGTTTTTCACAGATCCCGATCGCCCAACAGCGGGGGCTGTGGGCCAACCGATTCCGATCCACGGTGGGCTGGGTGACAAGCCCAACGGGTACGAGCATCTGTTGCCATCCTCGGCCGAAATCGCTCAGTCGGAACTTTACGCAGCTGGCACGCGAAAGAGCGCAGACCATCTCAACGTGTTCGCGATCGACCACCTGTTTGACCTGCCCCACGACGTGCTCATGCCTGCTTTCGAGGAGGCTAAGAAGAAAGCAATTCCGGTGGCGCCAGGCAGTCCCGAGGCGCAGCTCGGCATTGAGTGGGTCTGGATCCGCGCCAATGAAGTGGATACTAGTAGCGGCGCGGTCTTGTCCTCCACGACGAATGCATGGGACGGAAGCCCCGAACGCGGCAGCACCCCTGAGTCCGTGAAGCGAATGCGCACTGATCCTGCCACCGGGAAAATGCTACCGGGCGGGAAGATCTACCTTGAAGATGGCAAGTGGCTGCCGACTGTCGAGGACAAGAGCGGTGCCAAATTGATCCAGACTGGCATAGACCAAAACATGACTCTTGGAGTCACACTCATTCGAACTGTTTACGTACGCTTCCACAATCTTGTCTGCGATGTTTTGGCCAAGCGCCATCCTGACTTCACAGATAATCAACTGTATTGGAAGGCGGCAAACATCGTCATTCAGACGAGGGCCAAGGTGCACACTGCATTCTGGACCCCGATGCTCTTTGGCCATGAGACGGCAACCAGGGGCTTACACAGCAATCAGTTTGGTCTCTTGCAGGGCCGCAAACCGCTTCGCCAGAGGCTTGTGCACGATCCCCTGCGCAAGGGCACCCACCCAGTGCTCCACGGCCTCGCCGGCAATCCGAAGATTGCAGAGATGTTCTCGGATCCCGAACTCAAAGGGCTCGACTTCTCAGAAACGTATCGACCGGTAGGCCACGCGGCTCAGCCCGATGGGTTTGACATGGCGCTATGCAATATTCGCAAGCAAGGCCAGCCAGAGGCAGGCGGAGAGTTCATACCCCTCGTAGATACATTCGGCTCAGCAGGGAACGAGCTCCTCCAACGTGAAGGCATCGGGCGCATCGCCCATATGCTCATGAACACCTCGATGATGGCGTTTACTCTTAACAACTACCCGTCCCAGTTCGCCCACCTCGCAACTGCCGGTGGCACCACACGCATCGGTGAAACCGATGTACAGCGGGGCTTGGATCGTGGCACGGGAAAGTACAACAGCTTTCTCGAGCGCTTGAATATTCCGGGTCTCAAGAGTTATCGTGAACTCTTCAAAGATCCAGACTCCCCTGAGGCACAGAGAGTCATCCAACGATGGATTAGTCTCTTCGGCCCCTACAACGAAGCGAGTGGTGAGCTCTTCCTGACGACTGGAATGGGGCAGCTCGCCGACGAGTACCGGCCCGATGGCTATGCAGTGCCAAACCCAACGTTTATGAACTTCGTTATGGAGGCCTCGACCCGGTTCATGCACAACGAGTGGCTCACCAAGTACGCGGGGCCAGAGCACATCACACCAACCGGAACCAACATCGTCAACGCGGTCACCTTTGAGCATCTTCTCGCCCGCTTCGGTGGCGAAGAGTTTGGGGAGTATCTCCAAGGTCGAGCGCGACCCAATGTATTCAGTAACATGAATACTAACATTCCTCACCCTATCGAGTCACATGTCGACTACGGTGAGGAAAACCTCTTTGATTTAGGGGCTGGTGCGTCGTACCTTGAGGCCCATTGGACTGGGAAGGGCCTTGAGAAGTACGAGATCTATCGTGTCAGTTACGGTTCAAAATCGTATCTGGTTGATCTCACCGATCGCCTGATCTATGTAGACCACGATGGTGATGGCCGTATTCGAATGTCCGACGCTGTGTTCTTTATGCCCGAAGGAGCTCCATCGGATAGCGAGCTGTTCGCGAAGGCAGAGGAATTTGCCTTCGACTCACAACACCCTGGCAAGCTTTCCACCCGCGAGATCCAGCTCCTCAAGCAACACGGATACGACGAGAAGAAGGTTGGCGTAGCTGCGACACAGTGAATGATCGCAGTTACGACATGAAAACAAAAGCTATCGTTGCTCCCCACTGCACCCACAGGAGTGTCCTCACCAGATAGCCCTTCGTCTTGGGTACGTTGGCCCCGCTCCAGGTCCATGCCTGGCTGTGGATACCGCCTTTTCTCGCAGGATGATTGCGTGCTTTTTCTCATCCTGGGAAAGCCACAGAACTTCGCCTGGATCTGTTCTGGACGCCAGCGGATGAGGAAACGCACCTTCACACGCCATGCATAGAATTATGAAGCTGCATTGACTATCGCTGTTGGCGTGATTAGAAGGTGGAGGTGTTGCTCTGCTCGCAGTCCAAATATATCCTCATGATGTTGCTCTGTGTCCACTACCAATCGTCCGAATTCTGAGCAGGCAAGGCCATTTCCTGTAGCGAATCTTTCAGATCTGCTCCCGTTGGCGAGCGCCATCTTGAGCGCAGTGAGAGGGCGTCTGGAGTATGGGCCAAACGCCATCCTAACGGCTTGGTTTCAGCAACTAGCACAGCGCTACGCAGGGAGCGGAGCCGTGATGCTTCCTCTGCCGGGAAAGAGGATCCTGCTGGTTGTCGACCGGGATCTCTCCGTTCACATCCTGAGCCAACCGCCAAGCAGCTCCGCCTATCTCCCTGGTCGCCTCAAGAGTCAGGCGATGGAGCTGCTGGCCCCCCATGCACTCACCATCGCCCACGATCAGGACTGGCTCCAATGGCGCACTTTTCACGAAGCTGTGCTTTGCCCCGGTTCGCCCCACCCTGACCAATCCGTTCACCTGCCCACGATCCGGGCCGCCTTCTCCGCTCCTTGTCATTCGCTTGACGACATCCGCCAACGGCTCGGCGTCACGATGCTGGCCGTGGTGTTCGGGGTTGGGCCTGGATCTACCGCGTTGAAGGAGCTTGATCTGACGGCCCTGGCTGAGGACGTGCAACAGCTGGCGGATATGGTGAACCAGCCTCTGCGACGTCTGCTTCTGGGTTCCTTCCAGAGATCTCGCAGGGAGCGTATCTATGCAGTCCTTGGCGAGGCTTGGCAGGCTTCCGCTGAAGATGCCCCCAAGGGCTCACTGTTGTCCCGTGCCCACGCCGCCAATCTCGGTGATTCCGGCTGGCAGGAACTGCTTGAGCAACTGCCCCACTGGATGTTCACCTTCCAGGGATCCGCCAGCAAGTTGTTCGGTAGGACTCTGGTCATTCTTCTCTCTCGGCCTGAGCTCCTCGAGAAGGTGCGTGAAGAGTTGCGCATGGTCTGCGGTCCCGACGGCCCTCGCTCGGAGGATCAGATCGCCCGCCTCACATTTCTGGAGGCCTGTGTGCTGGAGACAGGCCGGCTGTATCCGCCGGTGCAGCTGACGGTGCACCGCAGGGACACCGAGGAGATCCACGATGGGCGCCGAGTCCCGGCCGACACCGACATCCTGCAGCTGTTCATGCTGCTGCAGCGGCCCCAGAGGCCCTACGTGGAGGCCAGCGAGTTTCAACCCTCCCTCTGGCTCGATCGTACGGGCGCCTGCCCTTTTTCCGATCTGTTCCTCAGTGGAGCACGCTCCTGCCCCGGCAAGGATCTGATCCTCTTCGTGATCAAGACCGGTTTGGCCACAATCCTGGCGGGCGACTTGCCGACCGTGCCCCATGGGGCGTTCCTCCAGGCACGGTGGCCCTTGAGTTTTCCCGATCGTCTGATCCGGTTCACCGCGTCCCCCTCCACCTCCTAACCCCCGCTGCGTCTCGATCCATGGTCATGGCCTCTGAGGATCTGTTGAATCGCTCCCCCGCCGAGCTTGATGCCCTCTACCGCCAGGCCCCCATAGGCCCGATCCCCGATGGCGTGGCCGAAGGGCACGTGCTTTTCCTCGCCGCCACACCGGTGAACCGGCTGATCACCTGGTACGTGCGTGCGCTGGCCTGGCAGGGCAAAGTGTTCTTCCGCGACCAGGGATACCTTCTCAACCTGGTGAGCGCGCTCCGCCTGCGCCTGGTGAAGGCAACTCTCTCCCGCGGCAAGAGCTGGTTTTGCCCAGGAGAGGAGGCCATCATTCTGGACTATTCGAAAACCTCGTTTCTCGCCCAGAAGATTCGCGATGAGATCCGGGAGGTGTCGCCTGGCCTGTTCATCGGACAAGCCTACTGGGACGACCACAGGGTGCTGAGTTTCTCCTTGCAGTTTCCCACCTGATTGAACTGCCAATCCGCGTTGATTACTTGCCCTAGCCATGCTTCCCCAGTCGACCCTCACCATCGTGGCGCCGATCCAACCGGCGGAGGGAGCCATGGTGGCCCTGCGGGACGTGCTCGCAGAGATCGGTCGTGATCCGGCGGCGAATCCGCTCGTGCCATTCGGCGATCTCACGGGGCTGCACTACGGGCGATTCGTGATTCTGGAAGGCGCCGTCGACCCCGGCACCGGGCGCACGGTTGCCAGCAGCCTGGCCTTCAACTGCTGCGTTGATGGCCCCGCCGACCAGTTTCTGCAGGACCTCACGGCGAAGGCTGGCTCTGGGTTGTGGGCCGTGTTTCAGCACTGCAGCGGAGCTCCCGCCCCAGGGGAGAGTGCAGACCTGCTGGCCTGGCTCCGGCGGCATCGAATCCCCACCCAAACCTTCTATGTGAACAGCCTGGGTCGAACGGTGCCCCAGATCCTGGGAGAGGCCCAGCTGCGGGAGCGGATCGAATGCTTTCTGGACAGGGAGGGTGGGCCCACGACCCCCTCCACGACCCCCGCCACAGTGCGCAAGGAGATTCAGCACTTTGTGCGCGGCCAGCAGGACCTGGCCTGGGCCATGCGGCCGGAGCCACCGCTGCCATGGGCCTGGCGCCTTCGCGATGGACTCCATCGGATCGGTGGGTTGGCTGTGGGTCTGCTGGTTGGTTTGCTGGCGCTGCCCGTCGTGCCGCTGTTCCTCGTGCTGTTGCGTCGAAGCGAGATCAACGCTCCCCATCCCCGGCAGGATCCCCACTTTCGGCTTAGCCAATTCAATCGACGCCATCTCGCGCAGGACGAGGATTTCTTCATCCAGAACCAGTTTTCGGTGCTTGGCTTTATCAAGCCCGGCCTGTTTCGCTATGCCACGTTGCGCGCGATCCTGATCGTGGCGGATTTCGTTGTCCACCACTTCTTTCGCGAGGGAGACCTGGGCACGGTTCCCTTGCTTAACCTCCATGGAGTGGACACGATTCACTTTGCGAACTGGATCATTGTTGATCAAGGACGGAGGGTGCTGTTTCTCAGTAATTATGATTTCAACCTGGAAGACTACATGAATGACTTTATCAACAAAGTTGCCTGGGGGCTCAACCTGATCTTCGGTCATGGCGTCAACTACCCTCGCACAGATTGGATGGTGTTTGGCGGTGCAAGAGACGAGCAGGTGTATAAGGCTGTGCTTCGCAAGTATCAAATTCGAACGCAGGTTTGGTTTTGTGCGTATCCTGATTACTCGGCGATCACCATCCAAAGAAATGCGCAGCTTCGCGCTGGCTTGCTTGCTGAGCTCGATCCTGCCGCCGAACGGGATTGGCTGGCGTTGCTGTGAGCCCTCTGGAAACCGCCATGAATCTTGAGCTCTTAGACATCCAGGGAATCTTGGGCCGGGGCTACGGCAAGCACCCTTCCGCCGCCTATCTGCTGCTTGAGGTGGAATCGCCCGCCCTTGCCCGCCGATGGTTGGCGGAACAGGTGGAGCGGGTGCACACCTGTGAGCAGGCTCCGGACCCAGATGCGCCCTGCTTCAACATCGCCTTCACCCATGCCGGCCTAGGAGCCCTCGGGCTTGATGCAGAGGCCCTGAACACCTTCCCCAGCGAGCTCAAGGAGGGGATGACGGAACCCGAGCGCAGCCGAGCCCTCGGGGATGAGGGTGGCGCGGCTGATCCTGAGAGCTCTCCCCGCCATTGGGACTGGGGTGGCACGGCCGCAGGCCAGCGGCCGGTGCATCTGATGCTGATGGTGTTTGCCCCCAGCGCAGCAGATCTGGAGACGACAATCGCTGAGCTGAGCCTGTTGCTGAGGCCAGGCGGGTTGTCCCTGGTCAGGCGTCTGCACACGGCCCTATTGGCGGATCAAGAGGGGGGGGTGCGGGAGCATTTCGGCTTCCGCGACGCCATCAGCCAACCAGGAATCGCCGGCCTGCATCGAACCATCGGGGGCCAGCCGTTGGTGCCCGCCGGGGAATTCATCCTCGGCTATGAGAACGCCTACGGACTCCTCACGGAGTGCCCACGGGTGCATCGCAGCCGCGATCCGGCCGGGCTGCTGCCACCGGCTGAATTCGGCACCCACGACCTGGGGCGCAATGGCACCTATCTGGTGGTGCGTCAGCTGGGCCAGCGGGTGCGTGCCTTCTGGCAATTTCTGGATGCCGTGAGCCGTGACCCTGACGGCGCCGCAAACCCTCAGCGGCGGGTGGCACTGGCGGCCCGCATGGTTGGACGCTGGCCTAGCGGGGCTCCCTTGGTGGAGAGTCCGACAGAAGATGATCCAGCCCGTGCCATGGCCAATAGCTTTGGTTTCCACCAAAGCGACCCGCAGGGTCTGCGCTGCCCGCTGGGTGCCCACATCCGTCGCAGTAATCCACGCGATTCGCTCGACCCGGCCCCCGGCACCGCCGCCTCTCTGGCGGTGAACGCCACCCACCGGCTTTTGCGCCGCGGCCGCACCTATGGCCCGCCATTGAGCACGTCGTTCGATCCAGACGAGATTCTCCAGGCGGATGAAGGAGAGGAGCGCGGCATCCACTTCATGTGCATCAACGCGAACATCACTCGCCAGTTTGAGTTTGTGCAGCGCTCATGGATCAACAATTCGCAATTCGATGGTCTCCTCGATGAGACCGATCCTCTGTTGGGGACCAGGCGTTTGCCCTCGGGCCGCCCCACAGACAAATTCTCGATCCCTGGCTGTCCAGTGCGCCAACGGATCTCGGGCTTGCCCACCTTCGTGGTGGTGCGTGGAGGAGCGTACTTTTTTCTGCCCAGCCTCTCCGCCATTCGCTACCTGGCCTCTCTCACCTCCTGATCCTATGGCACCTGACCCGGACACTGCACCTGCCACCGGTTCTGGTGGCAGCCCGCGGCTGAATCCAAGCCGCCCGATTCCTCCCCCGCAGACAGGATCCCCGCTGTTGGATCTGCTCGGCAGGGTGTCGATCGGGCTCACCCAGCTGGAGCGACGTTTCGATCCCTTTTTCCGGCCCGCTTTCGATGCGTTGCTGCGAGGGCCCCTTACGGACCTGGTGACGTTCTGGATCAACCTGGCCCGTCGCGATGAGGGACTGGCCCTGGCAGAGGAGCGCCGCATGATCGACGAGGACGAGCTGGTGGATTCCATCATCACCTCGTTCACGGCCCAGATCCGGGACCTTTGGAAACCAGGCTACGCCGAGCGGGGAGGCAACACGAAAACGTTTGGCATTGTGCGCGCTGAATTCGAGGTTCACGACAACCTTCCTCCAGAGTTTCGGCATGGCATCTACGCCAAACCGCACACCTACCGAGCCTGGGTGCGTTTCTCAGGGCCGGGCCCCTACATCACCCCAGACATCGATGACGTGGGTTTCATGAGCATCAGCGTGAAGCTGATGGGGGTGCCGGGGGAGAAGCTGATGCCCGATGAGAAGCATACTCTTGACCTCACCGGTGTCTGCACTCCCACCTTCGTGACGGCGGACCTGACCTCCAATGCCAATCTCCAGCTGGAAAGCTTGCGCAATTCCCAGATCCTGCACTTTCTGAATCTGCGTAACAACCATGTGCTGGACCTGCTGATGCAAGCCCTCTGGACGCGCACCCAGACCAGCCCGCTGGAGGTGGCCTACTTCAGCTGTGTGCCTTACCTGCTAGGGCCTGGCCAGGCCATGCAGTTTTCCTTTTGGCCGAAGGATGAGCGCCGAACACCGATTCCTCGCCTGCCCCTGCGCCCGCCGGATGATTATCTGCGGCAGGCGATGGCCCGCACACTCGCGGAGAATGAGGCGACCTTTGATGTGCGCCTGCAGCTGCAGCGGGATCCCCACCGGATGCCGATCGAGAATGCTGCGGTGTATTGGTCCGATCGGCTCTCGCCGCGGGTTTCTGTGGCTACACTTCGAATCCCCAGCCAAACGTTTGATTCCCCCAGTCAGTTGGCCTTCGCTCGCCAACTCTCCTTCAATCCGTGGCACACCATTGCCGAGCACAGGCCGCTCGGCAACCAGAGCCGCGCCCGCCGGCGCATGTACGCCGAGCTTCTAGGGGTACGACAGCGCATGAACCGCACCAATCCCGTAGAGCCTACTGGCGACGAGGTGTTCCTTTAGCCATACGAGTTGGTGATACGAATTGGTGATCGGCAACAATTCAAGACTCCATTAGGCATTGCCAAATAGATGGGAAAGCTCTGGATATCGCGGGACAAAGCTGAAAACCCGCACATGTTGGCCTTAACCTGCCAACCGCTCAGCCAAGATACTCTGCTGACGCTGCCCCTGAGTGGCAGGCAAGGAGATTGGGGGTGGCGCAGCAGAGAGGTTGTGGTGGCCTGTCCACTCGAGGGGCTTGTTCGAAGTGTCGCTTCTCGGCAGACAAC
>CAYHCE010000057.1:0-14029 GCA_964355015.1 uncultured bacterium
GAGCAGTGCACCCCCTGCCGGCGTAGATCGTTGATCAGCAACTCGCTGATGTCCTGATCGAGCGGGGGTGAGAGATGCTCCTGCCCATCGAACAGGGAAGCCACCTCGCCAGGGACGCAGCCGATCCACCGTGCCAGACACTGCTGAGCTTCGAAACACCGTTCCGCCGTGGAACCCCCCAACAGCTTGAGCCGCAGCCGCCAGCCTGGCAAGACGGCCTGAGCAAGCTCGATGCGGCGCAGGCTGGCCAGCGTTCCCAGCACCACCAGCTGATCGCCGTCGGCCACCACCAGTTCGGGCGGCGGCAACTCGATGGCAGTGGCATGGCGCCGCCGCAGCAGGGAGACGGCGGTGACGCCATAGCCGTTCTCCAATCGAGAAACATTGTGGCCAGAGAGCGTGTCGCCGGCCCTGATCCGATATCGCACCAGCAGCAGGTTGGCGCCTCGCACCTGCAGCACCCCTTCCACCCGTTCCCCGAACGCGGTGGCCACGACGGCATCGGCCACCAGATCCACGGTGGAGATCACGGACACCCCACCCAGCAGTTCGCCCAGTTGCACGGATGCTTCGACAGCATGGACAAGAATCGCCATTCGCGCCTTCGGCCAGCGCTGCTGAAAGGCCAGGGCACCATGCAGATTGGTGAGCAGGTCAGTGGAGAGCAGCCCAACCGCCGATACAGGGCGGCCATCGAGTGCCTCCAGTGCCGCGTCGAGGTGTTCGTAGACGAGGCTTCCCTTTTCAGGACGCATCGACGGGCCTGCGGGCTGGACGCGCACCACCACCTGCTTCTCGCGCTGCAGGGCCCTGGACACCCGGGAGGCCAGGACCCCACCCTCCACCAGCAGGATCGGCCGCATTCCACGCCACAGCCTGCGTGGGTGTGCGTACCCCAGGCGTTCGCGCAGCAACCGCTCCAGGATGAAGGCCACCAGTGCCGAGGTGATCAGGGTGCCGACCAGCGAATACAGGAGGGTGACGGCGATCAGCCAGCCGCTCAGGATCTGCAGACCCCTGGCGTCAGCCAGCACCAGATTCACCGGATCGACATATTCCCCCTTCAGCAGAGCGAGGGTCACGAACATGCCCTGCTTCCAGCCGCCGGCTTTCGAGAACAGGGGGACCCCCAGCACCAGCAGGGCCAGGAGGAAGCCGGCCGCCACCAGCTGCAACGGCGGCCGCTGGCGCCCCCAGAGCAGCAGCCGCTGCAAGGTGGAGGAGCGCAGGCGCCAAGGCCAGTCACTCCGTCGCTGGTCAGCAGCGGCAGCCTGCTCCTGCGTACGGAACGTTTTGGGGGTCAACAGGACCGGCAGGGCACCCTCGTGTGCCGCCGGCAGTCGGACCCGTCGCTGATAGCGACGGTCTTCCATGGGGCCTTCGAAGATCTGGTAGCTCTGGCCATCCGCTTCGAAGCTGGCGGTGGGATGACCCGGGCGCAGCGCCGTGGTGATGGCGCCGGCGCTGAGCAGCAGCGGATCCACCACGGCCATGCCGGGCAGGTTCTGCTCCACCAGCACGCCAAGACTGGCCTGCTGACTGGAGGAGCGCACCACGATCTCGGCGCTGGCATTGAGAAGCCTGACCTGCAGAGCCGCTTCGAAATTGGCGGTGCTCTCGGAACTGAGCAGCAGCACGGCCCGTGCCTCTGCCGCCCCCGCCCGCTGCAGCACGTGGGCCAGCCGCATGTCGCCGAGCGTGAGCTGCGGACTCAGACGGGCCTCCACGGCTGGGGACTGCCAGCTGGGAGGGTGGAGATCAAGGCAGCGAAGCGGCACATCAAAGTCGAGCAGGCGCTGCAGGCACGTCTGGCCGAGCGAGCCCAGGCAGCACACCAACACCGGTGCATCGGCAGAAAAACTGGAAACGGACCTGGCCGGCACAGACTCCTAGTTCAACATTTCAACATGAAGAACAGCCGATTTGATCGATCTTATTCTTGCCTCTAAAGATAGAGCTTAACCGTGGTAGCAGGTGATCCTCGATACATGAGTTGCGGGTGTTAAGTGATCCAAAGGCCGCTGGGGTGTTGGTCGAACCTTAACCTTCGCATGTTCAGCATGAAGGTACCGCGCTCTCACTCGGCCATGACCGGCACCCTGCCCCAGTCAGCGGGCTTTCAGCCGCAGGATCTACCTGATCCCTCCAGCTACGGCGATCCTGAGCGCAATGGCCTGACGGCGAAAGACCTGTTCGACGGAATCACCGAACACCTGTTCTATACGCTGGGCCGGCGCGCGACCGGCGCCAGTCGCCACGACCTCTACATGGCGCTGAGCTACGCGGTGCGGGATCGGCTGATGACCCGCCACCTGGCTTACAAGGATGCACTGAGGCTGCAGCAGCCGAAGGCCGTGGCCTACCTCTCGGCGGAGTTCCTGATCGGCCCCCAGCTCGGCAACAACCTGCTGATGCTCGGGATTCAGCCGCAGGCGGCCGAGGCCCTGCAGCGCTTCGGCATCCACGACATCGAGGAGATCCTGGCTGAGGAGGAGGAACCAGGCCTCGGCAACGGTGGCCTCGGCCGCCTCGCCGCCTGCTTCCTGGAATCGCTCGCCACACTCGAAATCCCGGCCACCGGTTATGGCATCCGCTACGAATTCGGCATCTTCGATCAGCTGATCGAGCACGGCTGGCAGGTGGAGATCACCGACAAGTGGCTCAAGGGAGGCTGGCCCTGGGAGCTGGTGCAGCCCGACAAGACCTGCAAGGTGGGGTTCGGCGGCCAGATCGAGACCTACCACGACGATGAGGGGCGCCATCGCGTGAACTGGATTCCGGCCGAGGTCGTCATCGGGATCCCCCACGACGTGCCCGTGCTCGGCTACCGGGTGAACACCTGTGACCGGCTGCGCCTCTGGCGCGCCGAGGCCTGGGAGTCGTTTGACTTTCATGCCTTCAACTCCGGCGACTACTACGGCGCCGTGGAGGAGAAGGTTGGTTCCGAGACCCTCTCGAAGGTGCTCTATCCCAACGATGGCACCGATGCCGGCCGCCGTCTGCGGCTCAAGCAGCAGGTTTTCTTCGTGAGCTGCTCACTGCAGGACATGCTTCGCAACCTGGACAACCGGGGCATCGGAGTGCAGGAATTCCCCGACCACTGGACTGTCCAGCTCAACGACACTCACCCGGCCATCGCCGTCGCCGAGATGATGCGCCTGCTGGTGGACGAACGCCAGCTGGCCTGGGAGCAGGCCTGGGAGATCACAACCCGTTCCATCGCCTACACCAACCACACCCTGCTGCCGGAGGCACTGGAGAAGTGGGATCTGGGCCTGTTCGGCTCGCTGCTGCCTCGCCATCTGCAACTGATCTATGAGATCAATGGCCGCTTCCTGCAGCAGGTGCGCCTGCACTGCCCAGGTGACAACGCGATCCTCCGCCGTCTCTCGATCATCGAGGAGGACGGCCCCCGGTCCGTCCGGATGGCGAACCTTGCTGTCATCGCCGCCCATCACGTCAACGGTGTGGCGGCATTGCACAGCGATCTGGTCAGGCAGAACCTGTTCCCTGATTTCGCCAGGCTCTGGCCGCACAAATTCACCACTATCACCAACGGGGTGACGCCCCGTCGCTGGCTGGCCCTGGCGAATCCAGCGCTGAACGATCTGCTCTGCGAAACGATCGGCGCCGACTGGCCGGCCCGGCCCGATTCCCTGCGGGGATTGGAAACCTTCCAGGACGACCCCGCCTTCCTGGAGCGCTGGGCGGCCTGCAAGCTGGCCAGCAAGCGCCGTCTGGCGGCGATCATCAATCAGCAGAGCGACCTGCTGGTGGATCCCAACAGCCTGTTTGATATCCAGGTGAAGCGGATCCACGAATACAAGCGTCAGCATCTCAATGCCCTGCAGGTGATCGCGCAGTACCTGCGCATCAAGCAGGGCTCGACCAGTAACATGGTGCCGCGCACAGTGATCTTCGGTGGCAAGGCAGCGCCCGGGTACACGATGGCGAAGTTGATCATTCGCTTCATCAACGGTATTGCCGAGGTCGTAAACAGCGATCCAGATATGCGAGGCCTGCTGAAGGTGATCTTCCTGGCCGACTACAACGTCAAGCTGGGCGAGAAGGTCTATCCGGCCGCCGACCTCTCCGAGCAGATCTCAACGGCAGGCCTGGAGGCCTCCGGCACCGGCAACATGAAGTTCACGATGAATGGTGCGCTCACCATCGGCACGCTCGATGGTGCCAACGTGGAGATCCGCGAGCAGGTGGGCGCCGATCACTTCTTCCTGTTCGGCAAGACCGCTGAGCAGATTGCCCAGCTGCGTGCACACTACCGCCCCTGGGAGCTGCTTGACACCATGCCGCTGGTCAAGGAAGCCTTATCCCTGATCGGAAAGGGCCACTTCAGCAACGGTGACAGCGACCTGTTCAGGCCCCTCGTGCAGAACCTTGTTGGAAGCGACCCTTACTTCCTGCTGGCCGACTTCCATGACTACCTCGGCAGCCAGGACCTCGTCAGCCGCACCTGGGCCAAGCGGTCCCACTGGAACCGCAAGTCGCTGCTCAACACGGCCCGCAGCGGCTACTTCTCCTCCGACCGTTCGATCCGTGAGTACGCCGAGATCATCTGGAAGGTGAAACCCCTGAGCATCGAGATGACCCATGGGGCCTGAGCCCGCGGCTGTCACGTTGTCGTTCTGCCTTCCCTTCGCTGCCTCGCTGATCCCCCACGTCGAGCACCCCCATCGCCTCCTCGCCCATGCTCGGGATTCTGTCCATCCAGGCCCTTACCGGCAACCGCGAGCTGCCTGCGATCCAGCAGGGCGAGTTGAATTCGCAATCGGTGCTCCGGTGTTCGGCCTGGAGAGGCTGCATGACCTGGACGCACTCCTGCGCCACCTGAAGACCACAACGCAGGGCTCGGATGGGGATGGTGGGATCATCAGACCCCGAAAAGCCAAGACCCGCGGAGGAACCAAGCGACTGTGATGATCCAGGGAGAGCGTGAACACGGTGGTCGTGTCGCGCTGTGCGCCCATGGCCATGTGTTGCGGGTGCTTGCCGCCTGTTGGATCGGACTGCCTCCATCCGCTGCTGGAAGGCTAAGAACGCTCAGGGCTGAGTGTCCTCACCAACCCTGAGCAGTACGAACAGGACCGTCAGCGAGCGGGCAGCAACCTGATAGTGCTGACCCTGAATGACGGGGGCCGCGCTCCATTTTACGATGTCCTGCGGCGAGGTCAGTGACGTATTGATCCAGCGCCGCCACTGGGTCATCGGACCATCGGGTTCGGGTAGTGCAAAGCGCAGGGCTTCCCAGTACGCATTGATCATCATGTGGAAGCGGGCATGGCCGGTGCGGTTGCTGATGCTGATGGCGAGGGATCGAGACGATTCCCCCCAATCGGGTTCGTGTACACCAACCCCATGCCATTCGATCTTGTTTTCTCGCAGCAGATCATTGAGGTTCAGTGATCGCGCCCCGATCATCACGTCGCTGTGGAAGCGATGGGTGATCAATTCCCTGGTGAATCGATGGATGTCTGCGTGGCGCTCGAGCAGGCTCCAGTCGAACCAGCTCAGGTCATTGTCCTGACAGTAGGGGTTGTTGTTGCCTCGCTGGCTGCGGCAGACCTCATCCCCCATCGACAGCATGGGGGTACCGATCGAGAGCAGCAGAACAGTCAGGAAGTTGCGGATCTGCCTTCGTCGCAGGTCAGTCACATCAGCTTCGTCGCAGGGTCCCTCGCTGCCACAGTTCCAGCTGGCGTTGTCATCAGCACCATCGAGATTATTCTCCCCGTTGGCCTCGTTGTGCTTGTGGTTGTAGGCCACCAGATCTGCGAGGGTGAAGCCATCGTGGCAGGTGATGAAGTTGACGCTCTGTTCCGGCTCCCGCTCCTCATGGCCGTAGATGTCGGGACTGCCGATCAGCCGCAGGGCAGCCTTCGGCACCATGCCTGGGTCGCTCTTGAGGAAGCGGCGGATGTCGTCACGGAAGCGGCCGTTCCATTCCTGCCAACTGTCACCGATGAAGCTTCCCACCTGATAGAGACCGGCGGCATCCCAGGCCTCGGCGATCAGCTTTGTCCCGGCCAGGACGGGATCCGTCTCGATGTCCCAGAGCACCGGCGGCAGCGGCATCGGATGGCCGTTCTCGTCGCGTGCAAGAACCGATGCCAGATCGAAGCGGAATCCATCGACATGCATCACCTCAACCCAGTACCGAAGACTGTGGCGGATCAGTCTCCGCACGATCGGGTGGTTGGCGTTGAGGGTGTTGCCGGTGCCGCTGTAGTTCCTGTAGAAGGCAGGATCATGCTCAAGCAGGTAGTACCCTTCGTTGGCCAGCCCGCGAAAACAGAATGTCGGCCCTCTGTGGTCTCCCTCGGCAGTGTGGTTGAACACCACATCGAGGATCACCTCGATGCCGGCCCGATGCAGGGCCTTCACCATATCCCGGAATTCATCGAGCGGCCCAAGCGGATCCTGGCGCAGGCTGTAGCCCCGGTGAGGAGCGAACAGGGAAACGGGGGAGTAGCCCCAGTAGTTGGTTTTTCCGGGCGGCGCATCAAAAGAATCGAACTGGAAGACCGGCAGCAGTTCCACCGCCGTGATCCCGAGGTCCTTGAGATAAGGAATCTTCTCGATCAGGCCTGCGTAGGTGCCTGCCATCTCCGGCGGCACCCCGGAACTGGGATGGCAGGTGAAGCCCCTCACATGCAACTCGTAGATCACTGTTTCATGGCGCGGCCTCTGGAGTGGACGATCCTCTTCCCAGTCGTAGGAAAATGGATCGGCGACCACACTCTTCATGGCTGTGGCCAGGCTGCCGCAATGGGACTGCCCTGGCTGGCGCGTGTAGCCAGGCGGTATGGCCACGGCCAGTCCATAGGGGTCCAGCAAGAGGTTGCCGGAGTCGAATCGCAGACCCCGTTCCGGAGCCCAGGGGCCGTGGACCCGGTAGCCGTAGATCTGTCCCGCTTCGAGCCCATCCACCTGGCAGTGCCAGTAGTGGTAGGTGCGGTGCCGGCCAGGATCGAGTTCGAGGCAGAGTGAGGGCTCTGGGTCGTCCTCCCGGTCGAACAGCAGCAAATCAACCCTGGTCGCGTATTTCGTGTACAGGTTGAAGTTGACCCCAGTCGGCGTCACCATGGCTCCTAGGTGACGCGGATGACCTCGCCGGAGGATGGATGCATCGATCGAGATGGTCATGACGGCCCTGCTCCGCACCGGTATTCCTCACTCATCCTGGCCACACGAGGCCGCCACGCATGCTGATGGAGTCGTTGATGAAACCAATCCGCGAGATCTCTTGCGCCAGCCGCTTCTTGACCAGATTCGGCTAGAACGTGGATCGCCGCGGATCCTCCCCATTGTCCAGCTCAATGATCCAGGGGAATGGTTGTTGTCCCATATCTGTTCAACGACTCTCAGAGAAACCACTGGAGCCGACTCCAGGAATGAGAATATTACATTCCTGAACTGGAACTCTACCTCCACTTCAGTCATATTCACTTTGATGATGACTGCATCCTGAGTCGAGGCTAAGGCCTGCAGCAGGGTGCAATCCACCGAGAAGTGCTCGCCGCTGAGCAGCGGTTTCAGCTCCGGTGCCCATCAGCTTCTCCAGGAAGCGGGCGATCACGTCCCCGTTGTGAAGCCGATCCCGGTTCTGGTGCCTTCGGCACGCACGGCCTGCGGCCTCGGTAGGGGGAATATGGTGCGATGCCAGATCAGATCATCCGGACGGAGATCCACGAACCAGCGGAACAACAGGTTGCAGTGAAGCTGCTCCAGCAGTAGCGGCTGAGGAGGAATCAACGGCCGACCATCCGCAGGGTAGAGCTGGCAGATGGTGGAACTGAGCCGATCAAGCGCCTGATCAGCCGGCTTCCGGATCCGCAGCAGCGGGTGGTAGGTGTGGGTCCGCTCCTCGCTCGCGACGAAGGACAACAAGGTGCTACGGCACTGCTGCTGACCTCTCAGCCCGGATGGGGCAGTTGCCCCATTTCACTGAGCTGGCCAAGCTTTACAGCAAACGCTGAATAGACACCTGGCCTCACTTGCCGATGCTGTCAACAGCGGCCTTCGATTTGACCACCACTTCGGGCGGCAGGCTCACGTAGCCCAGCTGAGGCGCCTGGCTCTGGAATTCCTCTGACAGGGTGGTGTTGAAAGTCTTCTTGAGCTGGTCGGTCTTATCGCCGTTGCCGCTCTTGAAGAGCAGGATCCAGGTGAAGGTGACGATCGGATAACCCATCGACGGGTTGTGATCGCTGCCGATCAGCTCAGGACCCAGATCAATCGAGCCAAGGGCCTTGCTGGCATTTTCGTTGTCGGGCTTGGTGAATACACCGCTCTTGTTCTGCACCGCCGCCGCCTGCAGCGCACCCTTCACGAAGGAGGTTTCCACATAGCCGATGCTGCCGGGGGACTGGCCCAGGCTGGCGGCCACACCCTCATTGCCCTTGGCGCCCACGCCCACCGGCCAGGCCACGGACTTGTCGGCGCCAGGACCGTTCTTCCAGGCATCGCTGAAAGCGGCCAGGCTGTTGGTGAAGTTGAAGGTGGTGCCGGAGCCGTCGGAGCGGTGCACCACGTTGATCGGCTTGTCGGCGCAGCCGAGTTCCTTGAAGTTCCTGATCTTGCCGAGGAAGACATCCACCAGCTGGGCCTGGGTGAGCTTCAGCTCACAGCCGGGGAGGTTGTAGGCCACGGCGATGGCGCCGGCCGTCATCGGCACCTGAACGGTGCCCCTGCTCACCTTGGCCAGATCCTCGGCCTTCATCGGAGCGTCACTGGCGGCGAAATCCACCGTGCCGGCGATGAACTGGCGCACACCGGCGCCGGAGCCCACCGACTGGTAGTTCACCTTCAGGCCCTTGGCGGCCAGCTGCTGGAACCAGTTCTGGTAGATGGCCGCCGGGAACGAGGCGCCGGCCCCGTTCACCGTGCCGCCCATCATCGGCTCTCCGCCGCCGCCGCAGGCAGCCAGGGCCAGTGTGGCGGTGAGGCCGAGCGGGATGCCGATCGCGGCAAGCGGAAGACGTCTAACGGTGTTCAGGAAGGTCATAGGAAAGGGAGAGGCGGTCGGCCCGGATTGCCACCTGGAACCTATTTCGGAACCCATCACACAGAGTTAACAACGGGTAATCCCGCCCTCAGGGCGGGATGATCACTCTGAGCCATCGAGGGCGGGCGGAGCATCGCCACCACGATGGGCTTCTCCCCGCTGGAGGGTTTGGCCATGGCTACCCACTGCGTCACGGCATCCGCCCGGCCGAACCGGAGCCTGCCCTTCATTCCGGGAGCGGCCTGATGGGTTCTCGGAACGGAGCGGCGACAGGCGGGAGCTGAGGCAGGTTGCCGCTGCCGTTCACGACGGGGTGTGGCTGGCATCCAATGGATCGCCAGAAGCTGCCGAGCTGCGGCCAGCGTGCCCCGGCAGCCCGGGTCAGCTAGCTGCGCTCCGGCTGATCCGGGTGCAGGGGTTGCTCTCTGAACGGATGGTGATGGCAAGCAAGTTCCAGACGGCGGAAGGTGGAAGTGTTCTTGTGCTGATGCTTCTGCATGCGCAGCACGATGTCATGCAGAGTGCGTACGGTTGCGGCGATATTGGGCCCCTTGTTCAGCATCACTCCCTCCGCCCTCGACCCCATCGCGGCATCGGTGATCTCGGCTCTGGTAGGCCTGCCGCTGTTGGCCAGTTCCTCCAGCACCTGTGTGGCCCAGATGCAGGGGACATGGGCTGCCTCGCAGACGCGCAGGATCTCCTCCTGGATCTCCGCCAACCGCTCCCAGCCGCACTCGATGGCCAGATCACCACGGGCGATCATCACGCCCAAGGGAGCTGGATAGCGCATGGCGGCAAGCAGCAGTGATGGCAGTTGATCGAAGGCCTGCCTGGTTTCGATTTTGAGGATCACGCCCAGATCGGCACGACCCAGCCTGCTGAGCTGGTCATGAAGAGCCTGAAGATCTGCGCTGCTGTGCACGAAGGAAAAGTTGAGGATGTCGGCGTGTTGGACGATGACCTCCAGATCGGCAATGTCCCTGGCCGTGAGGGCAGGGGTGCTGAGCCGGCTATCGGGCAGGTTGATGCCTTTGTCGGCCCGCAACCGTGCGCCCTTCTGCTTGGCTGCGGTGATTTTCACCAGCAGTTCAGCGGGCTGTGCCCCGACCACCACACCGCCGATCCTGCCGTCATCGAAGAAGATCCGATCGCCGCAGTTCACATCGGCGAAGACCTCTGCCAGGGTGCAGCTGATCATTGCCTGGCCTTGTGGCATCCCATCCGCGGCGTTGACCGCCGGCCGGCCGAGTTCCGGCAGCGCCACGACCCTGAGTTGATCGCCTTCTTGCAGCAGCAGGCTTCCTTCCAGCGCCGGGATACTCCCGACGGTGAGTGTGAGCCGCTTCGCCTTGTGTCGTTCGCTTTCTCCTCCTGAGCGAACCTCTGCCACCAGCTTCAGCCCAGGCGTGAAGTGGCAGTTCCGGGTCGTGGTCGCCCAGACCCCTTCGCTTGATCGGCGCTCCACACGAAGCTGCCTGTGGCGCCCAGAGGCATCGATCCCCTCGAGACGGTCGCCGGCTTCGAGACGGTTCCAACCATCGCCCGTGATCGGCACCACGGCATCCACTCCGGGAATCAGGGCGGTTGGTCCCAGTTGGGGGGATAACAGAACTTTCGCCGGTGACAGCAACCTCCCCAGCGTGTCGCGCTGCGGTTTGCAGCTCACCACGCGCGGACCAGGCTGGATCGGGCCGGTGCGGAGTTTCGGCCCAGCCAGATCCATCGCGATCCGACAGGGGAGGCCCGTGCTGGTGACGGCCTGCCGAACCTGGCGGATCATCCGCAGCCAGGCCTCTTCGCCATCGTGGGCACAGTTGATGCGGGCGATGGTCATCCCCGCCCGCAGCAGTTCCTGGATCAGCGCGTCGTTGTCTGCCGCCTCCGCAGGCAACGTCACCATGATCGTGCTGCCCGCTGTGCTGCCGCGATCACCGAGCAACCGCTCGCCGTTGCGAGTGAGCCGCTCCTGTCCGGAGCGATGGTTCAGCGGAACGGCCGGCAAGGGCTGCGCCTGGGCCTCCGAGCCCGGCCCGGATCTCAGGATCTCCAGCACCCTCTGCACACTGTCCATCACGCTGGATTCGCAGCGCCCCAGAGAAGACAAGCCCAGGCTGGCGAGTTGGTCCTGGAGCTCGCGGATGTCGTGCTGCCGCAGTGCCACGTAGTGCAGCAGATTGCGTGCACTGACCCGGTTGTCAGGTGTGATGGTCTCCAGAAAGGCGGCCTCGCTGCTCTCGATGCTGCCCATCGATCGACAGAGATCGATCAACTGCTCGCTGATCGGTGCAAGCCGTGGGTTCTCGGCTCCAGCCGTGTCATGAAGGTTCAGGCACGGCTCTGGACTCTTTCGCTGACCAGGCCGGCGAACCTGCTTCGGATGGCGTTCTGCTGGGCTCACCATGCGCCTCTGCCCGGCCGGATCAGCCTCTAAGGGCGGGACCCGTAGGCTCACTGTCTGGATGAAATCAGTCTGGAGGCAAAAGGCACAGCTCTCTGTGCTGCTCCATACAGGGAGCGTGCCAATGTGATCGAAACCCACTGACGGAAGAGCCGGCCGGCGAACACGAGCTGTAACGATTGATGAAAGCGCTCAGCGCCTTTACCCCTGTTAACAAAGCCTTAAACCTGTGTGGGTAGTTTAGATAGAGAAACGTACATAACCTTGTCTCTGACGGCTCTCGACAGCATGCGGGCGCTGGCCCCTTCCAGTCGTGTTCTCACCCTTGCAGCAGGCGATCAGATCTTCTCTCCTGGTGAACCGGGCGACTCACTCTATGGAGTCTTGGAAGGGAGTGTGCTCCTGAGCTGGGGGGGCGCTCCGGAGCAGGGCCTGATCAGCGCGGCCAGTACATCGGAACCAGCCGGCCTTGATGAAATCCTCAAGGCAGGCGATGTATTCGGTGCAGGTGCCTTGGTGAACCCTGGCCATCACCGCATCAACAAGGCCCAGGCGGCCACTCCCTGCCGGCTGCTTGTCATGAATCGCGATGAATTCCTGTTTGCCCTTCATGAATCGCCGGTGTTCTCGATCGAGATGCTCGAATCGCTTGAAGAGCGGCTCAAGCGGAGGATGACGCAACGATGAATTCCTTCATGGTCCAACCGGCAGAGCACGGAGCCATACCTGCCCACCGCATCCAGTTCTCGGCGGAGTGATTGGCTTGGGCTGCAGTGGATCCTCGCTGAGCGCAGGCGATCCCGGCCCGCTGCCTGGCCCTGGCTGATCAGATCGATGCGGCGCTCGAACGCATCGCCGGCCTTGCCATCGATCACCTGCCGGCCAACGTCAAGGAGCGGGGCGATGGTTCGGGGCTTGAGCCCCACGGTGGAGCCGATCCGCAGGCGGGCTGCGGGTGACTGGCTGGCACCAGCGAGGGGCCTGGGTCATCTCCGGCGCGTCGTAGCCGTCGGGCGGCAGCATCCACCTCAAGGCCGGCCTGGAGAGAGGACGACTGGCCTGTGGTACGAACAGGTGGTCGAGACCGACATCGCCGGTTTCAGGCCGGGGTGCCTGTGGTCGATCGGCTCACCGCACGCTCCTCCGCCCGCGCACGGTCCAGATCCACCTCGGTGACGCTGAAGCCGAGACGGCGCGCTGTGGCCAGCAGTTCCTGCCTGGAACGGCAGCGCCTGAGGCTGCGTTGGAGTCTGGGCTGACGTTCGGCCTGTTGGACCAGGCGTTGCAGTTCGGATCGGGACACCAGGATTCGTCGGGGTTCCAAGCCTGCCGCGAGGGTGGAGAGGGAGCCAGCCATGGAAGCCGTACGGATGCGTCCGGATGTGACCGTCAGGAGTCACGGATCCTGGCTCTGCAGCCAGGCCCGTCGCGCACGCCATGATGCGCCGGCATCCGGTCGTACGTGACCCATGGCCCAGCCTCTGCCGGTGACGCTGCTGGGATACGGCGCGGCCACCCTCACCACCCTCAGCTTTTTTCCGCAGGCCATCCAGACGGTGCGCAGCGGTGACACCCGCGGCATCTCGCTGCCCATGTACGTGCTGTTCACCGTGGGCATCACCTGCTGGGGGATCTACGGGGTGCTCACCCGGGACGGACCGCTGATCACGGCCAACGCGATCACCCTGATGCCCGCCGCCGTGGTGCTGGAGCGGAAGGTGCGCTCACTGCGCCGCAGCGAGGGCATGCGGCTCTGGCGCGGCTGGTGACAGGTGACAGGCCTGTAACCGCCCGCAGCGGCCTGGGGTCTGAGGACCTGTGACGCTGCGGCGATGGCCCAGAGTCCCTGCGGAGCCGAAGCCCGTGCTTCCCTGAACTTCCGGCTGCCCAGGGCAGCTCGGTGACCCTGGCGAGCCGGGCGATAGGGGGGAACGGTCAGACCTGCTTCTCTCACCGCTGCCTCTGCTCGGGCAACGGCAGGGACTACCTGGAGTCCGAGCCGGCCGCCTGAAGCGATCGTGGGACTTCCGCCACGAGCTGGAAATGAGGCAGGCTGAGGTTTGCCGCAAAGAACCGTGAACGCCCCTGCCTGGTTGATGATCCTGCTGGCGATGGCGGCGATCACTGCTGCGCTGAATCCTGGACGGGACGACTTCATCTGGTTCCTGCGCCTGCGCCGCCCTGCCTGGCTCACCTTCGAGCGCTGGATCCCCGTGATCTGGTTGGTGATCTATGCCTGCTTCTACGTCTCGGCTTTGCTGAGCTGGTGGCGCAGCACCAGCGGATCGCTGATGGCGGGCTACCTGGTACTGCTCGTGCTGGTGCAGAGCTACACCTGGTTGATCTGCCGCACCCGGCGGCTGGCGGCCGGAACGGTCATCGGGTTCAGCGGCTGGGTATGGGGCATGGCCCTGGCCGTGGCCGTGGCCCCGCTCTCGCTGCCGGCCCTGCTGCTGCTGGTGCCTTATCTGCTCTGGAGCCCGGTGGGCACCCTCGTCACCTGGCAGATGGAGCGGCTGAACCGCTGACGCTTCACCCTTCCAGGCCAACCTCTCCTTTACATTCCGCAATAATGCGTTACAGTCAGTTCATCCAACCGGGTTCCCCAT
>CAYHCE010000058.1:0-13953 GCA_964355015.1 uncultured bacterium
TACATACTTCTACACGGAGCCTTGCCAGCAACAGGGACCCCAGGCTATGGTTGAAGTCCTGGAAGGACTTAAGGATGTTGTATTGAGGTTTGCGAATTTTTCGGAAACGAAGATTGCGTCATCAAAAAAGCTTCCAGTTTTGAAAAGCTCCCCGGTGTTAATAGCTCTGGGGTCTTTTCTTTTGTGGGCTTTTCCCAGTGGGGATTGCAGGCATGTCTGGGATTCGCAAGCCTGAGCCGAGGTGAGTCTTTGCATAAGTGTTCGATTGCAACAGGTACTCATAGAAAGCAATAGTTCAAGGCCGTCTTTCTGGGAGCTTTATCCATGGGAGTGTTTCGCGATTGCATGGATTGAGTGAACCTGCGTCTCACACCCGCAGCAGGTAATGCAGCCCGTTCTCCTGCCACACTGTTCTTTCCTTCCTGCCAATCAAGGAACCATTCGGTGCCAGGGATCACCGTGCCTGAAACCAACCCCAGGCCCGCGCTAGCGAGCGCTACGGGTGTGAAAGGGGCGGCGAAGACAGACAGCACCGCGCAGCAGCTGCCCCGACGCCAATTCCTGTCGCGCTCAGCGCCAGACGGCCGCGACGGCTTTCAAGCCAACTGTCTCGTGCCTGCTGAGCCTTCTCCAATTCACCAGCGAGGTCGGGGATGACCCTGTGTTCTACATCGTCGGCGAACTCCTTTGTCCACGGCTCCGCCTGAATGCGACGTGCCATCCAGCCGAGTGTGTCTCGCGTCTGACGCAGATCCGCTCCTTCAGGCCTGCGGATGCCAGAAGGTCAATCTTATGCTGGCGAGCACGCCGGGTGCGAACAGCTTGCACGGCTGGATCGCCCCACGATCGAACCAGTTTGTGAGCCAGAGCACGGCTATGGAAGGGGTCATCGCTGATGGGCGTAGCCGCTGCGTGGAGCAGGCCGGCGAACAGGGCGTGGTTCATCATTATGGCCTCGCCAAGTGCCAATGGGAAATCGGCGTAGCGGTATTCCACCCATCGCCATAGCCCTCGCGGAACTCGTCGTAGGCCATGCCAGTCTGCGCATTCTCTTGGTACACATCCACGCGCTCGACCGCACCTTTGGGAATAGGCCGGTCGTTGCCTGGCAGATACGAAAGAGCCTCGACATGTTCGATATAGTCGTTAGCGGCATAGGCCATCTTGCTGGCCACCTCGCGCGCGAAGTCGCCCAACAGATGGCGCATCGCCTGATCGGTTTGCAGGTTTTCCGGCAGCTTGGCCAGGGAGAGAGTCCAGCGCTGCTTGCCGCTCACCTGGCCCTCGGCATCGCAGAGGTCGAGGAAGACGCGGTCGGCCATGTTGCGGCGAATCGCTTCTGCGATCGGTTTTTCGTACTTGGCCAGCACCCTCGCCGGCGTGATGATCTCCAGGATCCCAGCGTCCTTGAGCAGGGTCACCGCATGACGGGCGACGTGATCGGCGCCGATGGTGATTGAAATTGCCCCGACCGGATCAAGGAACAGAGCTTGTCAAACCACAGCGCGGCCACATTCAGGAGAGGAAGCTGCGCGTTGGTGAAGGACGCGCAGGGGTAGTAGAAGAGATTTTGCTCACTCATGGTGCCGGTCGGTCATCGGCGGCACTCTTGGCGATTCCGCTCCATCGCTAAGGATGGCCAACGATAAAAAAAATCAGCGGCAAGAATCCTGCGCATTCAACGTGTTGCGCCTGCACTGCCGTAGAACTCGTCCAGCCAGGAGCCGAGCAGGTAGACCAAGTGGCCGAAGAGATAGCTAGGGCTTCCTGAGAAAGTGAGAACCAGGCTCCAGGCCAACAAAGCGGGGAAGCCTGGCTCACCTCTGAGTGTTCATCAGGCTGCAGCTGGTTGATTGCTCGGGAGACGCTCCTCGGCTCTTCGGATGGCTTCATTGCCGATCAGCAGCTGTAGCAAGAAGCCAATAAGGACAAAAAGAAGCTCCAGCAGCTTCTCGAGGTTCAACACGAGTACAGCCAATGCAATGGCTGATCCTTGGGTGACGGCCAGCTTCTCACGAATCAGGCCCAATCCAAACCGCCGCTTCCCCTGTCCGATTTTGCCTTCGACAGCATTCCGTTGACGCTGATCATCAAGAAACTGCTTCTTCTCTTCTGCCACCAGCTCAGAATCGCTCTTGGGGCGACCAAGACGAGGTCCGCTCAGGCGAATACCGTGACGCTGACAGAAAGCGCGGTTCACTCGAGTCCGATAAATCTGGTCTGCACAGATCACCTCTGGATAATGACCATGACGACGGCGATAGGCTCGTGCTTGAGCCTTCAGATCTTCTCCTTCGTTGTAGGGGGCGTAGCTCAGGCGATCCAGGAAGGTGAACCCATCACCCGTGACTGAAATGGAGATCTTGGCTCCGAATTCGACATTACACCTGGCCTTGCCACGAACAATTGGCCTGATGTGAGCCTGGAAGAGGCTCACGATTCGATCAGGAATGCTTCTGCTGTCTGAGTGGTAGAGAATTCTCTGCTGGCGAACCAGTTCGCTGACCACCAAGAGCTTGTGATACCAGTGCCTTCCGGCGGCAAGAAGGCAGCCACCGCAGGCGATCAAGGCATCAATGCTGACAAGGTTTCGCTCCAGATGGCCGAGCTGCTGCTTGATTGCCTTACGAATCTTGCTGATGCGAGGGCGCTTCTTTTTGGCCACGGCAAGAAACTGCTGCCGGGCTTTTGTGCGATGCGTGCGTGGCTTCTGGCCAAATACTTCTCTGATTGGTGGATGCATCACATCAATCAGTTTCTCGGTGACTTCTCTGGCTTCGTTGAGTAGGGATAAATCAGTCGGATAGCGGATATCAACCGGTGCGCAGGTGGCGTCAATCAAGAGTGTGCCCTGGTTGAGAGATGGCGTAGGCGAGTGATCATTGCTGCCGTGCCCTGTGGAAGCACCACCACCCTTGCCAGCATCCTGATCATCGTCGATCCCGGTGGACTGGATCACATTCAGACCATGGCGAACGATCCGTTCGTTGCAGTCGTTGATCACTGACTCTGGCAGGCGCTTCCGGAAATAGACCATCATCGATGGATCGAACGGTGCGCAGAACTGGAATGCTTCCAATCCAATGAAGAATTGAAGGTACGGATTCTCCTTGATCTGCTCGACCAGCTCTTCGTCTGTGATCACCAGGCGAGCCTTGATGATCAGGGCACCCAGTGCCATTCGAAATGGCTTGGCAGGCGCCCCAAATCCTTTGCAGAACTGCGACGCGTAGTCGTCCTCCAACTCATCCCAGGGAATGAGCTCCGCGAGCTTGATCCAGCGATTGTCACCAGAGAGCTGGCCACCAAACGGCAAGAAGAAATCCTCAAACGAGAGCTGATGACGATGCTCGCGTCGATACATGTGGAAAACTCTGGGCTGCTTTTCGGCGATATCGAGCCGAATTGCGCACATTCTACAGTCGAAGACTGTTCAGATCCATTGCAGTGCAGCCGCTCTGCCCTTTCTCAGGAGGCCCTAGCTAGCAAAGAGGAAGGAGGCCCAGGCCTCCGCACCGGCGAGCCCGGCATAACGATCACTCCAGCACGACCAAGCCCGCCTCGCCCATCACTAGATAGGGACTCCTGAAAAATGGCCGACGCCATATCACGCCGCAACGGGCATCTGAGGAGGGCTTACGCAGGCCATGGCCACGTCTATGCGGTGACTGGCCAATCAATCGTTCCGTCTTTCGTCGGTAATTGCCCAGGCCCTCCCTGGTGAGGCATGGAGCCGGAGAAGGCTGCAGAGACAGGCAAAAATCAACATAAAAAAGAGGCGGAGCAGCCTCAGGATCTTCTCGGCACACATCACCAGGAAACTCATGGAGATTGAGGTTGCCGCGCCGTGGGCGAGCCTCGCCATGATCAGCTTCAGTGAATACTTTCGCTTGCCCGAGCCAAAGACTCCCTCCACTTCATTCCTTCGACGCTGATCGGCACTGAGTTGTTGCTTGTGAGCTGCATTGATCTCTGGATCTTTTGGTGGCCTGCCCAATCGTTTACCCGAGAGACGAATTCCTGCTCTCGTACAGAAGTGCCTGTTCTTGGCATTGATGTAAATCCGATCGGCGCATATTCGTTCAGGGTAACATCCATTGTCCTGCCTATGCTTCTCAGCCTGAGCAATTAGATCCTCGCTTTCGTTGTAGGCATCCCAGCTGAGTCGATGCAGAAACCCAAATCCATTGCTAACAGAAATACTGATTTTGGCTCCGAATTCAACAGCAGCCCTTGCCTTTCCGCGAACAATGGGCCGTATCTGCCGCTGCACCAAATTGACAAGGCGATCAGGGATGCTCCTGGTCTTGCTGTGGAGCAGAATGGTTTGCTGCCGGTGGAGCTCACTGCAGGCAAGGAGCTTATGCCACCAATGCTTCTTGAGAGCTGAAAGGCCTGCCCCATCAGCGATCAGAGCATCAATGGCTTCCAGATTGCGCTGCAGATAGTCAAGCTGCCGCCTCACCGCAGCCTTGAGTCTTCTCCGGCGTGGCTTTTTCTGCTTCGCGACATTGAGGAAGTGTGCACGCGCCTTGCCTCGGTCATAACGCGGGCGATGCGCGCCATAACCGTTGCCTTGCTTGCAGAGATCGTCAATCACTCTCTCTGTGGTCTGCCTCGCCTCATTCAACAGCTTCAGGTCCGTTGGATAGGTGATATCTGCAGGCGTGCAGGAGGCATCAATGCTGAGCGTGCCCCAATTCTTTCCCTCTGGCCAGTCTGCGGGTTTCACCAGGCCATCAAGCGAGAGCTGATCGCCGTCGTCTTGATCATCCCCACTTGAATTGTCATCGTCATGGGACTGAGAAGCGGCAGCCTCAATCAAAATCTCCTTGCCTCGCTGAACCACAAGCTCATTGATGTGCCTCAGGTCTTCATGTGAGAACCGCTTGCGGAAATGAACCATCATTGATGGATCAAATGGCACCTTGCTGGAGTAACCAGAAAATCCAAGGAAGAACTGCATGTAGGCGTTCTCCTGGATCTGGAGAACAGTCTCTTCATCTGTGAGCCCTAAACGCTGCTTAATGTAGAGCGACCCGAACGCCAGACGCACGGGCTTGGCAGGAGCACCCACATTTGCACTGAACTGAGGGGCATAAGCCTCTTCCAGCTCTTGCCAGGGGATAAGTTCTGCAAGCTGCACCCAGCGGTTGTCAGGGTCAAGTGTGCCGCAAAAAGGCACGTGGAAGTCTTTGATTGAAAGCTGACCGTTATGCTGCTTTCGGTACATGTGCGGCCATCATCAGTGGCAGCAATCCTCGATTGCCGCGTTCCCTGCCAGTTTATCGGCTTCCAACCGCTGAGACCAGTTACGGCGCAGTGGATTTGCCTTTTTCAGGAGTCCCTAGATAGGTGAGCAGTGCGCCCGGCAGTAGGATCGAAAACAAATCCATCAGGCCGACGAAGAATGTCTGCGGCTCGAAGTTCATCTATTGCCCCTGCTATTGCTCAGCGGTCAGCCGTTCTTCTTCGCTGTAGTTCATATTCGTGGTTTGCCCCCTATTACTCGTTCTCTCGGGTTTACACGCGTTATTGGCCCCCGAGCACCCGATAAAAGAATGTACCCGGCGAAAAGGAGTCCGCCATCAGCGGGCGCCTGGCAGCGTTGTCGACGATGGTACCCGCGCCATTTCTCACAGTCAGATGCAAGGCGTGGTTCTGTGTGATCACCAAGTAGTCGGCATCCACCAACGTCCCCCCGTCTAGTGCCAGGCGCGTTTGGCCTGACGATAGACGGAGAGCACCTTCACTTTTTGCGAGGTTCAAAGCATCCATGCGAGCCCCAATGGCTGCACCCTCGGCGGTTTCAGCCGTGCTCACTGCCGCCTGACGCATGGCTACGGGTTTGAGTCCCAGCGTACGTCGAATGCTGTTGACGGCGTTGGGCACACAAGGGCCCGCGCCGCCGACACAAGCAGAAAAAGCAGAAATGGGGTCGGACCCCTTTATTGCCGCGGCGGTCGGACTGCCGTGCCTGATCCCATAGGCTGAGGTTGCCAGAAAGTAAACGGCTTCGGCGCTTTGAGTAATCAGGTCAGCCGTTTCCTTTTCTACTCCGAATAATTGGAACCCCTTACTTACACCTTCCTCGATAGGATTTCTGGTTTCCTGCGCACTTATGACCTGAGATGCTCCTGCTCCGCCCGAGCCAGACGCAACAAGGATGCATCCAACTCCCCCACCGCAGCCGGTAACTGCAAGAAGGATGGCGCCAAAGAATTTGGCGGCACCTGCGGCTCTCGTTGCATTCTTCCTGTGCCGCTGGGCATCCTCCGCATGTTCTTTTGCCTGTGCCGCATAGTTTGCGGCCAACGCTTTATGCGTAATGACTTCCGCTCGGGCAGCTTCGAGTTTTTTCTGGACCTCCGCCCGGGCGGCCAAAACTGCGGACAAGTTCGCCTTTGCGTTTGCTTCGACTGCCGCATAACGTGCTAACTTGGCCTCGGTTGCGGCTATTTCTGCGTTGATCTCTTTAAGACGACGTTCCATCTGAGGGAGGCTCATCGCGCGACGCTCATTACCCGTCGGATCAGTAAAGCCGATTGGGTTGGATCCAACATACAGATACAAGTTCACTCCATCTTTCAAACCAGTTGGATCGCAGCTTGCCCATCTCCCCAACCATGGCGCGCAATACCTTGCTCCGTGATAGGTGAGCCCACTTTCCTCATCCCGCTCCATCCCCGTATACCGATATCGCTTCGGGATCTCAGTCTGGCTACGCACCGCCTGGTACGAAGTGCTCCCATAAGGCGTGTACTCCTCGTACGAAATGATCTGCGCGTGAATGTCCAACTCCAGGGACGCCGAGCCTAGATGGTTGCCCAACTGGTAGCGGACGAGTTGTGGCGGCGCTGGGTCGTCGCCTGCAGTGTCGACAGTGCGCGTTTCCACCAAGGCAATGCGCTGCTGGCCGTCCATGATGTGCAGCGTCTCGCGCTCCAGGCGCTCCCCACCTTGGCGCCGGCGGAAGATTTCGAAGCCGCCAAGATAGATACGCTCTTCGACGAGATGCGCCGATTTCTCCCACACCTTTCGTACACGTTGGCCTCCGGCATCGTAGACGTAGTAGGCCGTGCCGCCTCCGCCTAAATCCGCCTGGCGCAGTTGATCGCGGTAATCCCAATGCATGTTGGGGCCAGGATCCGCTCCACCCAGATGCGGCATGCGAGTCATGTTGCCATGAGGGTCGTACGCGCATCGCTCGACCACCGGGGTGCCACCGCCGACCGTGGTGCTGCTTAGGCGATTGCTGGTTTGCGATGCTTCGATCAGGCTCGCTTCGGCGTAGGCGTACCCGCGCGTCCAACCGGCATGTGCCGGGTTGCTGCCGCGATGCTGCATCTCGAGAAAGTTTCCGACCGCGTCATAGAGATAGCGCTCGGCATAGGTGCCCATGGCTGCGCCGTCGTTGGCGGACCAGTCGATACCCACTCGGGGCGCGTCGTTGTGCGAGTGCGGGATGGGCGCACCGCCAATTTGGCCCAGATGCTCGCGGCCGGTAGCTTCGATCAACCGGTAGGTGGCGTCGTAGGTGTAGGTGGCGTTTGGTTCAATGCGCTGATTGCTGAAGAAAACCCGCTGCTGCGCGTCGTCGCGGATGTGGGTGATATTGCCCGCCGGATCGTACGTATAGCGCAGGTTCTGCACCTGGCATCCGGGCCAGCCGGACTCGGGCGGCTGCGGGCAGTCACCGGGGAACGCGATCGCGTTGCGACGGGTGCGTAGCTGAATCAGCCGGAAGGTAAGCGGGTCGTACTCGTAAAAGGTGCTGACGCCGTTTCCGTAATCGATCCGTTGGCGTTGGCCCTTCGCGTCGTAATCGATGTTGGTGACGAAGGGCGTCCAAACGGGAAGCCCGTTTGATGACGCGCCTTGCAGATTGGCGTCGACCCGTTCCAATAGGTTGGCCTCGTTGTACCCGGGGCGGATCACGCTGGGCCGCATCGAAGTCGTGTGCGGTGTGGTCAGCAGGACCGGACGGTTCAGGGCGTCGTACGTTGTGCTGCTGGTGAAGGCCCCTGCTTCGAGCTGCGGCACGAGGGCGGCCTCCAGCGCCATGAGGTCCAGTAGAGCGGTCACGGCAGGCAAAGCGGCGTCGACCGTGCTCCAATCGATCGCCTGTTTGTACTCCTTCACAATCTGGCGCGACGCCCGCAGCGGGTTGCCCTTGAAGTCGTTGGCTTCGGCGATGACTGCGCCCGCCTGATCGAGATGCAGGTAAACGGCGCCGCGAAGGTTGCGCAGTTCGGCCTCCGGATGTTGCTCGCCGTAGACGATCCGATCGGTGACGAGTTCCGTACCGGGGCTCACGCCCGCGACGAAAGAACGAAGCGGCCGACGCAGGACGCCGTATTCAGTGCGGAACGTGTGTCCACGGCTATCGAAGGCGCGGATCGGGTTGCCCGCCACGTCGTTGAGCATCCACCTGGCGCCGGCATCCATGCTGAGTTGGTGAATGCGGTTGCCCAGCATGTCGTAGGCGTAGCGCATGACGACGCGGTCTTTGGCGTCGATCACAGCGCGATGGATGCCTTCGATGTCCAACTCGACGCGAGTGGCGAAGCTGTCTTCAGCGCCGTCGAGGTCGTGATCAGCGCAGACGACGCGGTTGCGCGCCACGGTGAGGAAGGGGCGACCCAGCGAGTCGAAGTGGGCCGTGGTGGGCGTGCCGGCATGGGCCGCCGCACGGGCAGAGGCGGCCTTCTCGCTGGCGCGGCGTTTGGCGTTGTCCGGCAGTGGGTTGCCGTTGGCATCGGCATCCGGCCAGTGCGCCAACGCTTTCGCCGCATCGGACCTCAACTCATACCAGGTGGGTAGGTAGCTGTCGTTCGCCAGGCGCCGGAAGAAGGCCCCCACATCCGGGTCATCCGCGGGACTTAGCACGCTGGCGGTGCGGCTCACCAGATCGAAGCGGGCTGCCGTGTCGTTCACGTCCCAGCTGGTCTGCTGCCAGGGGTCGAACACCACCTTCTCCCAGGTGTGGTTCGGATGCAGCGTGGCCACCACGCGCTCGGCCGGGTCGTAGAACAGCACCGGGCTGACGCCGACCATGATGCCGAACTCGAAGCCATGGCTGGCACTGAAGAAGGGCTCGTATTGACGGACCGGCTTGCCCTTGTTGTTGAAGATGGTCCAGCCGCTGCCGACCCAGCGGGGGTTGAGCTCCGCTGAGGAAGTGCCCAGGGGATCCAAACGGCCCGGCTCGGCCTGGATCTTCTTCTGGATCTCGCGGCCGAAGCCATCGGAATAGCTGAAGCTCACATGCAGCCGGCTCTCCTGCCCTGCCGCCAGGTCGCTCACGTGCGTTTCACAGGCCATGGTCGCGGCCATGGCGGGCTGCCCGATCCGTCGGTAGCGATCGAGGTCATACACGATGCGGGTGGTGGCGCCCGCCAGCAAGCCACGCGTGGTGGCAGTGGCTTGCGTCCGCTGCGGATCGGCGGACGCTTCAACAGGACTGGTCAGGAAGGCATCGATCAGGCCCTGGCTGAGATCCGCCGCGAATCCGGCCAGCGTGTCACCCTCCACGGGTGCCGGAGCCGGCTTACCCATCACCGCCGTACCCACCACCATGCCGAGGGTGTCGAAGGCGACCTCGGTCTGGTTGTGGTTTGGATCACTCACCAGGCGCGGCTGCAGCACCCGGTAGTCGTTGCTCTCCACCGTGACGCGGTTGTTCAGGGCGTCGCGGGTTTCCGCCATCAGCAGGTCGTGGCCGTCGAACTCCACGAAGGCGTGCTCACCGAAGGGATCGCGGATGCGTCTGGGCAGGTAGAAATGCTGCCGCGCTTCGGCCAGCTCGGTGGCCAGTGGATCTGCAGGATCCGCTGAGAAGAAGCTGCGACCGGAGGGGAGCCACCAGCGGCCATCACCTTCAAGATCCACATAGCCGCCTTGATCGCCCCTCTGACCGCCCAGCACCTGGGCCCGAGCCACGCTCGGCAGCAGCTCTTCCGCTGGCTGGCCGTCCCGGGGCCGCTGGAACACCTGATCCAGCAGGCCGGGCGTGAAGGCCAGCTTGTAGCTCTCGCCCGGCAGGGCCAGGGATTCCACCTGCCCCAGCGGCAGCAGCTGGTTGGCGTTGCCCGCCGCCGCCCCCATGTCGTTAGGGCGGTAGAGCGTGCGCAGCTGCTCGATCGGGCGCCGGCGTTGGTTGCCCGCAGCTGTGGCCTCGTAGGCGACTTCGGGGCCGGTGAACTTGTGGCGCAGATTGCCGGCAGCGGCAGGATCGGGCTCGACAAAGTCCGTGGCCTGGAAGCGGCCGGCGAGACCAGAGGCTGTGTAACCCGTCAGCTCAAAGGTGATGGCCTCGCAGGGGAGCGGATTGTGGTGCGTATCGGCCGTTTCGATCGCGTTGGTGACGCGGTTTTCGGTGTAAGTGAGCAGTGGGGTGGTTTGCTGGTCTTGATCGGTTGGATCAAGACCAGCGAAACCGGGATTCGCCACCAGTTGTCCATTGCCTGCGGCATCAACCACACGAACCTGCGCACGGCGCCCATAACCAATCGCGGCCTGTTTGAGCACGTTGCCGTACGCATCCACCTCCAGAGTCAGCGCATGCTGGATGCGCGGATCCGCTGGGTTGCGCTCGTAGTGGTAGCTGAGTGCCTCGAGCGGATGGGCGAAGAAGACGGCATGGCGATTGACGCCCCGTGCCTGCAGACGTCGGATACTGAAGTTCTGTTCGGTGACGGTGTAAGGCGTTTGGGCGCGTTCGATCTGCTCGGCCGTTGCGTTCGGGCCGGCATCATCGGCATACACCTCCTGGCGCAGCATCGAGCCCTTGAGGGCGCGGCAGGCCTCGCGCTCTTCCTCCAACGTCAGGCCGCCAGGTAGGACCGTGTCTGGCAGCAACTGGGCACGGGCTTCGGCATCACTCATGCCAGGCTCGCGGAAGTACTCGCCCTGGTCAGTGGCGTTCAGCAGGCCGGCGAAGTAGTCGGAAACGTGATCACGTCCGAAACAGACGCCGGTGTGGAACCAGGTCTTGGTATGGACTGGCGGCACATGCGATGGGGCGGCGATGTTGTCCGCAGGAACCCCGCCATCGCTCAGCGCCGCGAGCTGCTCCGTATCCCACTGTTCCACCATCCCGAAGCCGCGGAACTCCCGCTCCTCGCCATCGAAATAGCCGTGGTGGTACGCATACCGGCTCACGAAGCGGTTGCGGCTGATGTGGTCGATCGTTTCCACCCGCTCCACCACCTGCACCGGAAACGGCAGCCGCGTGATCCAGGGTTTGCCGTTGAGCTTGTCTTCCAGGTAGAAGCGCAGCGAGGAGCAGTACTGCACGCGCGTTTCGGCGCCCAGGTTGTTGATCGTGGTGGTGAGCAGATGGGGCTTGCCTTCCGCCATCAGCGGCACATAGCGCATTTGCCGGCCGCTGTCGCCCGCCAGCGGCGACGACCACACCAGGGCCGCGGTGCCATTGCCGAGCAGATCGAGCGTGGTCACCTGGGCGGCGTTGTGGATCGGGGGGAACACCTTCAGAGCCACCGCCGCGCTCCAGCTGTTGCCCGCCTGGTTGAAATACAGCCGCACCCCCTCGGCGTGCAGGTAGATCAGATCGGTGGTGCCGCTGCCGTCGATGTCGGCCAGCAGCAGCCGTTTGGGATCGAACAGCTCCGGATGGTCGAACCGTGGGGCGTTGTCCATCGACACCTTGGCGCCGAAGCGGCCGTAGCCCAGGTTTGGCCAGTAGCAGATCTCGTTGCCGAGCAGGCCGGCGCGGATGCGCACCACATCCGTGAGCCCGTCGCCGCTCATGTCGGCCAGGTGGATGCTTTCGCTGCCATCGGCTAACACCACCCGCGGCCCTTTGTCCTCATCCCACGGCAGCGGCAGCCGCTGGGCCGGCTCAAACCCCTGCTCCTCCATCGATCGATACCAGACGAACACCTCCCCTTCACTCACCAGCAGATCGGCGTGGCCATCGCCATCGAGGTCGATGAAGCGCAGGTTGGGATCGCTGAAGTTGATGTTCGGCAACTCGCGGAACGGCCGGAACGGCTGCCAGCCCTCGGCCCCGTCATGCTCATACAGCCCCGGCAGCAGCCCACTGAAAGTCACCACATCCGGCAGGCCATCGCCAGCCAGATCGAGGATTTGTGCATCGCCCGCCAAGCTCACATTCGGTCGACTGGACACCGTTTCCAGCGCCGCGAAGGTGACCACATCCGCCTTGTTGTCGGCGCGCAGCTGTTGGCTGATCGGGCTGAGGTTGCGCTTGTAAAACCACGCCCCCGCTTGCTCGGTGAGGATGCCCGGCAGGCCCTCGCCGTGCAGATCCACCCAGCGGTAACTGCCGCCATCGAGACCGATCGGCAGGTTCTCCAGGCTGCCCGGATCCACCACTTCCACCTGCTCGCCGAGCCGCGGCTGGCTGTAGCGGAACTCCAGCGGCGGCAGGCTCTTGGTTGTGGTGGTGCCGTTCTCCTGCTTCCAGCCCGTCTGCACCACCTGCTTGAGGAAGCTGTAGATCGGCTTGGTGGCGAGGGCGGGATCGAGTTCGTCGTCGTAGGTGAAGTCGGTGCTGCGCACCACGCCCTCATACCCATCCGGGCCGGGAATGTGGTGCAGAATCAGCACCCGCTCGCAGCGGCGGCAGGTGCGCACCTCGAAGCCACTGCGGTAGCTGGAGAAGGCATCCGGCCGGTAGAACCAGGGCTGCTCCGGTGTGCCGGTGGGATCGACCTCGTTCAACTCACCGTAGTCAAAGCGCACCTCAAACAGCCAGTCGGCGGCGGTGTTGCTGGGCGGGTTGGCCAGATCGCTCAGGCGGCGCGGGCGCTGGCCCTGGGCATCGAGCAGCGGCGCACGATTGCCATACAAGACGCGCTGCAAATAGCGCTGGGCGGTGCGGGCTGGATCGTTCGCTGCCCCCCGGTTGCGCTGATGGGCGGCCCGGAAAGGATCCTCCTGGTCGGGGCGCAGTGTGAACGTGCCGTCTTCCGCCTTGTAGAGATACCGAATCCCGTTGCCCTTGTCGTCGCGGCTTTCGCAGATCAGCCAGCTGAAGACCCGCTCCGGATCCAGTGGATCGGCGATGCGGGAGTTGCTGTCGGCGCCGTAGATGGTGAGGATGTTGTCTCTGGAGATCGAGCGCCAGTGCACAACGGCCCGTTGCTCGGCCTCTGGACGCGGATCGGCGGCGGTGGGGATCCACTGCCAGCGCTCGATGCGGGCGAACAGCCCCTCGATCCGCGGCCGGTAGCGGCGCACCCGGTAGCCGTCGATCACATCCTCATGGATCTCCAGCCCCGCCGCCCCCTGGCGCAGCACCGGCACTAGGTCTTCCGCACCGGAGAGCACGAACACATCCGCATCCAGCGGATCGGCGCTCCAGTCGCGGTAGCGAGGCAGGCCCTTGTCGGTTTTGCGCGTGATCGAAGGCAACGAAAGGCTCCAGCCAAAGCCGAACGGCTCATCGCCGGCGCCGGAGTCGTAGCTGAGGCTGAGCTCCGGCCCAAATCCTCCCCGACCGGGGCTGGTGGCGATCGGCACCGTCATCGAGCCAGTGCCCGTGACCGGATTGGCGGCAAACTTCTCGCCCATGCCGCGGATGGCACCGCCGCCCTTGGGCAGGCTGACGGCAGGGGCCTGGATCAGGTGGCTCTGCCCTTGGCTGCTGTCTCCCCTTGCAGCCGATTGCCCCCGTCCTTCCGACCTGGGCTGGCCAGACCCGGGCATGGGGGCATCCATCGGCGGAAGCGGTGCGTTTCTTCTGTTATGGCCATGGATGTGGAATGGCGCCACAACTGCGCTGCCCATCGTGTGCCCGTGGCCTCCTCGGCCCCTGAGGAGCTGCTGATCTCCTTGCTGCTCCCCAGGCTGATCCTGATCAGGCGGCTGCTTCTGGGTTGCGGTTCCTATCGGATGAACTGTTGGACACCTCGAAGTATTGCCATTACCGAGGCAGCCTTGAGAAGCCACAAGCTCATCCTCTGC
>CAYHCE010000059.1:0-12541 GCA_964355015.1 uncultured bacterium
GATGAGTTCGAGATCAAGCTGGGTCGCAAGCAGATCGGCCTGTTGCCGGTGGGCGGCAGCGACGACGAGGTGGAGTGAGCAGCTCAGCAGAAGTGCCGATCGGTTTGCCCATCTGACGACCGCTGGTGGCGGGTGTTTGCATGAATCACAGGCCACGACCCGGGCGGTGCGAGTCCAGAACCCGTCAACCGGCCAAAAGGCGACCTACTGTCAGGCGCATAGTTCATGGTGTTGGCCACAACCGAGCTCACTTGCCTAGTTGCCGATGAGCAACCCCGGCGCCATTGAGGTATGGATTCAGCCCCGCAGCCACACCAACGCAGTGGAGGGGATGCGGGAAGACGCCGTGGTGATCCGCCTCACCGCACCACCGGTTGACGGGGAAGCCAATCGCGCTCTGGTGAAGTTCGTGGCCCAGCGGCTCGGTGTTAGCCTCAGCCCGGTCGCCGTGCTTGGGGGTGAATGCAGCCGCCACAAGTGGATTGCGGTCGAGGGCCTGAGCGCTGAGGGCCTGCGCCGCAACCTGCTGGCTGCTGGCCGATCCTCCGCCTGATGCCGCAGTCAGCTGAACGGCAACGGCTGCGTCGGTTGCAGTGCACCTGCAGGGCTGACACCAATCCCTTGCCTCACCCACCCCCGCTTGACCCAGCTCCTCCAGTCCCGCCTCCGCGGCCACCTCGAGGAGATCGCCCGGCCCCGCCATGCCCAGTGGGACCGCCTGGGGCTGATGAGGGTGCGCACCTACATCCGCGAGCGGTTCGCTGCGCTGGGGGAGGTGGAAGAGCACCCCTTCCAAGAGGGGCTTGAAGCCGGCACCAACCTCATCTTGCGTCTGCCCGGCCACCAAAGCCAGCTCGATCCCCTGTTGGTTGGCGCCCACTACGACGGGCCCCTGCACTCGATCGGCGCTGACGACAACGCCACCGGTGTCGCTGCCCTGGTGGAGCTGGCTGGCCGCTGGCGCGAGTCGCCGCCGCGGCGGCCTGTGTGGATCGTGGCTTTCGATCAAGAGGAGTCGGGGCTCGTCGGTAGCAGCGCTCTGGCCCGGGAGCTACGGCAGGCCGGCCAGCGACTGCGGCTGATGGTGAGCCTGGAGATGCTCGGCTACACCGCAGACACCCAGAACTACCCCCTGCCGGCGATGCGCTGGATCTACGGCGATCGTGGAGACTTCATCGCCGTGGTGGGCAATGCCTCCACCGCCCTATTGCTGCCCCGGCTGGCATGGCCCATGGGCGCCCACGTCAAAACGTAGGTGCTGCCGGTGCCGAACACCGGCCGGTCCCTTCCCGATGTGCGCCGCTCGGATCACAGCCCTTTTTGGGATGTGGGCTACGACGCCGTGATGGTCACCGACACCTCATTCCTGCGCAACCCCCACCACCACCAGATGAGCGACACCATCGACACCCTCGATCTGCCCTTCCTGGCGGCCGTCACTGACGGCCTCAATGCGGCTCTCAGCCGGCTGTGAGATCGATCAGCCCCTGAACAGCACCGGCTCCACCCACTCCAGCGGGGCCGCCAGTGGGTCGTGCAAGGGCGACAGCGTGGCCAGAAGGGCACTGAAATGTGGTCCGTTGCGGCTGTGCTCTGCCTCGGCAAACACCTGAGCGGAGCTGCCGGCAGCGTTCAAAACAGATCGGTTCGAGCCTCCGGCAGGTCAGGCTTGCGGTGGCGGGGCACAAGAGACATCAATGGCCTCAGGAGATCCTTGTGATCGTGAGGAAGAGAGGACCGCCTTGAAGCGGAGATAGCTCACGGTTGTTTCCATAGCGGCCCGGCCAGTCGTTGGCGAACAGCCTCAATTCCCGATCGGGTCCCAACGCCTCCGCCGGTGGGGCCGTCCAGTCACGATGGGATCCGATCGGGAAAGCGAAGCGCAGATCTTCTCCGATGCATCCACACAGCAAGAAGAAATGCTTCCATGGCAGGCGACAACCGGCCTCCAGGAATAGCCCCGGCCAACCATCGGGGCCGCAGGTGATCCACCAGTCCCGCCAGCGGCCGTAGGCGATGAATCTGTAGGAAGCTCCCGGCGTGACGAGCAGATCGGTGGAAACGTAGTGCACCGCCGGGTCCACACGAGGGACCAGAAGGGAGGCGGATGGTGTCAGCTCCCGGGAGTTCATCGGCAGTGGCAACGGAACTGAGACAATGCCCAGGAACATCTTCAGTTTGACGTTATCTTACGCCGGATGTCAGCACGCAAAAATACTCAGCAAGATAGGAGGATACGCCTATTTGACCATGCGTACCCCCTTCGACCTGCAGAAGCACATCCTCAGCTCCTATAGCGCTCTCCGGAGGGGGATCGGTCTGCTGGCCGTTGCCCTGCCCCTCATCCTTTCTATCCTAGGCATCGTGCTTGCAGGTGTCGCTCTACAGGAGTCGATCAGTGCCTACTACCACGCTGGCGCCGGAGCCATGCGCAACTGGTTCGTCGGGATACTCTGGGCCATCGGCGTTTTCCTGCTGCTCTACCGCGGATTCACCCAACGGGAGAACATCGCTCTGGACTTGGCCGGAATCCTGCTGATCGTTGTGGCAATGGTCCCAATGGAATGGGACTGCGGTGACACCTGTCAGAAAGTGTCCGTGCATGGTGTGTCCGCCATCAGCTTCTTCCTGATGATTGGGTATGTCTGCATTTTCCGCTCCTCCGACACATTGCATCTGGTGAAGAACCCGGCTCGGAGGCACCTCTACCGCAAGATCTATCGCATTTTAGGGCACGCGATGTGGGTATTTCCTGCAATCGTTGGCGTTCTTCTCTTTCTCGGCGCCAACCCCTTGGGTCCCTACACCATTTTCACCCTGGAGACGATTGCGATCTGGGTGTTCGCTGCCTACTGGCTGATCAAGAGCCGTGAGCTCCAGGAGAGCAACGCTGACCTTGAGGCCGCCAAGGGTGCCCTCACTCCTGCCGGGATTCGTGAAGGGGAACGGTTCCGTGGGCTCTTCCACACGGCACCCCTGGAGAAGACAAATCCTTGACCGACCCGCCCCTTGTCCGAGGCCGCCTCTCGAGTGATGCGCCGGCAGGGGGCCACGTGTAGCTCCGATGACGCTCCGATATCAGCGGCCCACCAGACCCAATTGCGGCGCCTGCTCCACAGCCGCTCAACCGAACTGCTGGGGGAAACCCTGCAGGAGCTGCGCCGCCGCGAGACCTCCAGACCTGTGGTGCTGGAGGAGATCGCACCGGCGGTGCGCTAAGCATTTCACCAGTAGAGGCAGGAAACCAACCCGAGGCGATGGGGAGCCACCGAATCCCTAACGATCAGGGAGACCGGGCCTGAGTTTGCGGTGGCGGCCCCGGGCCTTGGCCCACCACCACAGGGCGGTGCTCACCGCCTTGCCATCGAAACGTCCCGAGCGAAGTCGCCACCCCACTGCTGCATCTGGACGTGATCCTCATCGCTGGGGTCCGTGATCGCCTCCAGGAACTCTGCGTAGCCCCCGGTGCCGCCCACCTCCTCCGGCGGGCAGGCGCGGCGACTATCGAGGCACCACGGCAACCACTGCTCCTGGGGATCCACCAGCACCACCTTCTCCAGCAGCAGGGTGTGCTACCAGCAGTCCCCCATGTCGTATTCGTAGGTGATCGAATCCCCCACCAAGCGCAGGATGGCGCAGGCGTTGACGCGGGTTTCATCCCGCTGCTTGGCGATGAACTCCTCTCCTGTAAGCGAAGATGTAGCTCTTGCGGAATAACTACCAGGCCCGCGAGGCGCGAGAAGCGCAGGCCAACGCCAAACCCTGAACGCATCCAAGATCAGCTGATGAAGAATCAATCCCCCGATCACAGCGAGCGGTACGACGAGGCCCTGCTCTGGACCGCTCAGCTGCACCGCACCCAGTCCCACAACGGCAAGCCGGTCCCCTACATCTCCCACCTGATCGCCGTGAGCGGCCTGGTCTGGGAAGACGGCGGCAGCGAGAACGAGGCGATCGCCGGCCTGCTGCACGACGCGATCGAGGATGCGGGCCAGAGCCACGACTCGATCGCCCAACGCTTTGGGCCGGAGGTGGCCGGCATCGTGCGCGATTGCACCGACACCACCGAGGGCCTGACCGGTGCAGGCAAAGAACCCTGGTTGCTGCGCAAGACCAGCTACGTGGCCGCCCTGGAGCACAAGGGCGAGGGCTCCCTGCGGGTGACGGCCGCCGACAAGGCCCACAACGCCCGCGACATGGTGCTCGATGCCCGTCGTGACGCCCGCAGGTGGGAGGGCTTCAACGCCGACCACCGTGCTGCTTGCCCATGGGGCCGGCGCACCGATGGAGAGCCCGTTCATGGCCGCCATCGCCGGTGGCCTGGCCGAGTCGGGCTGGCGGGTGTTGCGCTTTGAGTTTGCGTACATGGCCCGGGTGCGTGAGACGGGCCGCCGCCAGGGGCCTGACCGGATGCCGGTTCTGCAGGAAGCGTTCCGCCAGCAGGTGCGGCTCAAGAAGACGGATCAGCCGGGCCAACCGGTTTTCATCGGTGGCAAGTCGATGGGCGGCCGGGTGGCCAGCCTGCTGGTGGATGAGCTGGCCGCCAGCGATGGGGTACGCGGCTGTCTGTGCCTGGGCTATCCCTTTCACCCGCCCGGCAAGCCGTTGCAGCTGCGCACCGAGCACCTGACTGTGCTGCAGACGCCCACCCTGATCCTGCAGGGGGAGCGGGACACTTTCGGGAGACGGGAGGAGGTGGAGACCTACGACCTTTCGCCGCAGGTTCAGGTGTGCTTGATCCCCAGTGGTGACCACAGCTTCAAGCCCACACGCAGTTCTGGGCTGAGAGAGGCGGAGAACTGGGCCACGGAGGTGGCCTTGGGCGATCAGTTCCTGCGGGATCGGCTCTGCGGCTGAGCATTGGGATCCCAGTAGGAGCGCTTGGTCCGTGCGGTGGAACGTTTCTGGAGAACGACGGGCTTCCCCTGCAGGTGAAGACGGTGGACTCTCTGGGGTGAATCCAAATAGATCCCGATACCGGAAGCCGATCAGCCGTTCCATGATGGAGGCCGCCTAGATGCGTTCCATGCATGCCACGCCATCGCTACCGCCAGGATCCACTGCCGTTGGGAACGGAAGCCCCGCCACCTGAGCTCCTCGGGCCCGAGCAACCCAACCCACCGGGCCTGCAAGTGTCAGAACAAGGTCAGCTGGGGTTGGTGACGCTGGGACCACTGTTTGAGTTGGAAACAAGACCAAAAGCAAGTACTGTCGCCTATATTAAACGGATCCATCAGGCACCATGAACCCACTTCACCACCAACACATTAGCCACAATGAATCGGAGTTTTAACACAGAACGATCTCAGCAGTTCGGATAGGTAACACAAAAAGAATGGCAGAACAAAATCGTAGAAGCTGGCTCGACAAGATCGGCAAATGGGCACTAGACATCTTGCCAAGTGAGGATGGCAAGCACTCAGAAGAAACTGATGAGTATCAAACTGAGCAATCCATCACCTACCAAGAGGCACCATCCGAGAAGATCACCCATTCTCAACAGGGCTCTGATGACAAAAGCCCAAGGCTTGATATTGCCAATACTAGAATAACTACCAAGCCAGCAGAGACATCTGATTCATTTGTTCAACCAACACAACCAGATACAGAAGAGATATCCGACAGGACACTTATCAAAGCCTGGCAGGCATTTGAGGTGGCCTGGGAGAACGCCGGCCTAGGCAATAATTATTTTCTGAAAGGAGAAGATCTAGTCAACCTGCTCTCATTACTTGACATGAGCTTTGAGGCCTGCCGATCGATGCCGTCACGATCAGCGCCGGCCCGCCCCACACTGCTGACTCGTAGGTAGGAATACCCAATCTTGCCCACAGTGGACACCATGCCGTCTGGCATAAGGTCCGGTCCCTGCTCGGGGCCCGGTTCAGCGTGAAAGCTAGTGCTCATCAGGCTCCGACGGCTGCATAGTAACAACCCGCTGCGGGAAGGGGATCTCGATGCCTTCGGCGCTGAAGGCATGCCAGAGCGCTGTGGACACCTCACTCTTGATGCCGCCGTTGTCCATTGGATTGGCGATCCAGTAACGAAGGGCGTAGTTGATGCCGGAATCGCCGTAGCTGAGCAGCAGGGCCTTCGGGGCCGGCTGGGGCAGCACCCTTGGTAAAGCCAGGGCCACCGACTCCAGCAGGCGAATCACCGTTTCGGGGTCGTGGCGGTAAGCGGCTGAGACATCCACCTGGCTGCGGCGCAGCCGGTCGGAGCCGGTGTAGGTGGTGGTGGTGGTGGTGAAGAAGTCCTGGTTCGGCACCACCAGCTCGGCGTTGTCACGGTCGCGCCAGAGCACTGCGGCCCGCAGCCCGAGGCTGCGCACTTCGCAGGGGTCGCCATCGATGAACAGAATCTCGCCTGGACCCACGGATCCCTCGAACAGCAGCCACAGCCCACTGATGAAGTTCGAGAACACCTCCTTGATGCCGAAGCCCAGGCCCACCGAGAGCCCCCCGGCCACGGCGGCGATCGCATTGGCGTTGAGCCCGATCCGTTGCATCACCCACAGGAAGCCGATGCCGATCAGCAGGTAGCGGCAGGCGATCTGGATCGCCTGCCGGGTTCCCTGGCTGAACCCCAGCAGCCGCTGCAGCAGGCTCCCCAGCCAGGCCACCGGAAACTCCGACAGCACCACCAGGAAGTAGGGAATGGTGAACAGCAGCACGACGCCGCCGGTGCTAAGCGGTTCGTTGAACAGGTGAAAGAGAGGAATGTCGGCCACGTCCTGGAGCGAATCGAGCTGGTTGACCAGGGATCCAGCCAGGAACAGGAGAAAGAGGGGCTTGACGATGCGGCCGTAGAGACGATCGGTCGGTGCCGCCCCGAAGCGCCGAGACAGCACGACCCGCGCCACGATCAGCCCCTGCCAGATGGCATAGACCCGAACGGTGTACTCCACCAGGCCGCTCGGTTGGCCGAGGGCCTGGAGGAGTTCGGCGCTCAGCCGCAGGGCCAGCAGAAGCCCGAGCGTGCCCAGCAGGCGCACCAGGGGGGGGCGTGCTGCCAGCCGGGGTTGGATACCCCAGTGGTAGCCGATCATCAGCGCCGCAATCGTGCCTCCCTGCAGCAGCACCAGGGGGCGGCTGAGGTAGCCCAGCCAGCCGGAGATCTCGAGAAGAAGTTTGTCCATCGGCCCGTGCTCAGGGGGTGTCGGGGTCCGGGGGGGCTCCGCCCGGACCGGTCAGACCCTGCAGCACCCCGTCGGCATCGAGGGTTCCCGCGATCAACTGACGCAGGAGGTCATTCAGCTGGCCCATCTGTCGCTCAACCCCGTCGGGATTGCGAAAGTTCAGCATGGTGGATTCACCCAGGCTGGCGGCCATCGCCGCGAAACGTCGGGAACTCTTGGTGGGGATCAGCACCTCTCGGTTGACCGGCAGATTGCCGGGGCCGGCCAGCATCAGCCGCCGCTGATTCACCGGATTGAGGGTGAACAGCACAAAGGCTTTCGCCAGTTGCCGCTGGCGGGGGCTCGAGTGTTCGCCGAAGCTCCAGACCTTCAGCCGCGCCAGCGTGGTGGCCGGCTGACCTTCGTCGGCACCCGGCAGATCCGACACCCCGAGGGAGGATCCCAGCTGGCGGCCCAGGCGGCCCAGCCAGAGGCTGTTGCAACTGATCCAGTCCCGTTCCCCCTTGCCCAGCCGATCCACCAGGTCGAACGATTCCTCGGAGAATTCCACGTTCTGTTGCCGGTTGGCGTTGTCCAGCCAGTTGAGCCATCCCCGCAGCTGGCGCTGTCCCCTGGCATCGAGGCTTGGGGCGGAGGCACTGTCGCCATCGGATTCGAGCAGGAGTTTCAGGCTGCCTTCGGCCTCGCTGCCGCTGGTGGTCCAGTAGAGATCGGTGACTTTGAGGGGAAGTCCCACCCGCATTCCCTTGGCGCTGAGGGCGATCAGCTGATCGAGGCTGGCGGGTGGATCAGGAACGCGTCGCTTGTCGAAGCAGGCGAGCTGCGGTTCCGCCAGCAGGGGCACGGCCAGCAATTGGTTGTCCGCCAGGCGGAACTGGGAGAGAAAGCGGGGGTGGATCTCGTCGAGCCGCTTGCCGGGAAAGCTCACCGGTGTGGTCAATTTCTGCTGGTGCAGCTGGAGTGCCGTCACCACCCTCGTGACCAGCAGATCCGGGCCGAGGGCGCGGGAGGAGCGAAAGGCCGTGGCGGGCACGATCGCCTCGCTGGAGAAGTGCCGCACCTGGAGGCGAACCCCTGGATTGCCCTGCTCGAAATCCTGGAGCAGCTGCTGAACGACCCCACGGGAATCGACGATTTCCGCCCCGCGACTCTGGCTGGATTCGTTCTCGACGTAGATGAACAGCGTGTCGGAGAAGAGGCCGCTGCTGCAGCCGCCGAGGCCGAGCAACAGTGTCAGGGTGCCTGCCAGCCGCAGAAACCGCCTCAAGTGTGGGCCTCCGTGAGGGCCTCGCTCACCTCCCAGAGCCTGCGGCGCTGGCCGGGATCGAGGGCGGCCGGGGCGATCCGTACCTGGGTCGGCCAGCCGCGCATTCCCCCCCATTGATCAGGCCCGTAGTGCTCGCCCCCCCGGGCCGTGGGGGCGGTGGCGGCATGGAGCTGGGGCAGGGCTCCCAGGGCGGCGCTCTGAAACAGGGGATCCATCAGCCGGTAGGCGAGGCCCTCCAGGCGGGAGCCGGTGGCAGCCACCGAGGCGGGTTGCAGGTTGGTGCGGGCCAGGCCGGGATGGGCCGCCAGGGAGCTCACCCGGCTGCCTGCCGCTTCCAGACGCTGCTGCAGTTCGAGGGCGAACATCACATTGGCCAGTTTGCTCTGGCCGTAGGCCGCCCAGCGGTCGTAGCTGCGTTCCGCCTGCAGATCGTCGAAGGCGATCCGGCCCAGGTACTGGGCGCCGGAGGTCACCGTCACCACCCTGGCCTGCGGGCGCTCCTGCAGCAGCGGCAGCAGGGCCGCGGTGAGGGCGAAGTGCCCCAGATGGTTGGTGCCGAACTGCAGCTCGAAGCCGTCGGCGGTCAGCCGCCGCGGCGGCCCCATCACGCCGGCGTTGTTGAGCAGCAGATCCAGCCGGCCGTACTGCTCGGCCATCCAGGCCGCCGCCTGCCTGACACTGGCCAGATCGGCCAGGTCGAGCTCCAGCACCTCCAGGCCGGCGGCGGCGCCGGCGAGGAGTTCGGCCCGGGCCGCCTCACCCCTGCGCCTGGAGCGGCAGGCCAGCACCACGGTGGCGCCACGGGCGGCGAGGGCCCGGGCCGATTCCAGTCCCAGTCCGCTGTTCGCCCCCGTGATCAGCGCGATCCTGCCCGTCTGATCAGGAATGTCAGCGGCGGTCCAGGGCATCGGCGGCAGGGTGACGGGTCGGGTTCAGGGCTCCCATCGTGTCGCGCGCAGCTCCAGCAGCGTGGGACCCATCCAGCAGGCTCCTGGATCCTGGTGGGCCGCGGCGATCTCGGCGGCGGCAGCGGCGGCTTCCGCCTCGCTCCAGCGGCCCTGCCGGATCAGCTCGCGGCCGTAGATCAGCACGAAGCGCTCCAGCCAGTCCGCGACCCCTTCCCCCGGCCGCCCCACCACCGCCAGGGGCCGCAGCGCCTCAAGGCGGAAGCCCCGGGCGGCCAGCAGCGACGGCAGCCGACGGTTGATGTCGGTGTCGCCGCCAGCGGCGCGGAAGCTGGCCAGGGAGGCGTCGGCGAAACGCCTCACCGCCTCCCCGCGGGGATGGAGCCCGAAGCTGCTCCAGTGGATGTACTCATGGATCAGCAGCCGGCCGCCCGGCTCGAGCAGGCCGGCGAGCTGGTCGAGCAGGGGCTCCACCGCTGGCAGGAACATCGCCACCCAGCGGCACCAGACCAGATCGAACGGTTCCTGCGGCAGGGGATCGCTGCGCAGGTCGTGGCGGCGGAACTCCAGCTGGGCCAGGCCCGCCGCCGCGGCCGCCCGGCGCGCCGCCTCCACGTAGGTGGGGCTGAGTTCCAGCCCCAGCACCCGGCCGCTCGGCCCCACCTGCCGGGCCAGCTCCAGGCTCACGAAGCCCGGGCCGGCGCCCAGGTCGAGCACCCGCTCTGCCGCCGCCAGGCCTGCGGCCTGACAGCCGTCCCGCACGGCAGGCAGCCAGAGCTCGTGCTGGAGGCGAAGCCTCTCCAGCTCGAGCGCGTCGGTGCCGAGCACGTAGGTGTCAGCGGCCATGCCCACCGTGCTGATCGCTCCGGTGGTGCGGTTCAGTCCTCCGGGAAGAGCAGATCGGCCAGTTCATCGGCATCGACGTCGTAGACGCGCGCCAGGCTGGTCTCGATCGCCGAGGTCACCTCGCCGGGCAGGAAGCGCATCGCATTGAGGGCGTCCTCGGCGATGTCCTCGGTGAGGAGTTTCTCCTCGCCGCCGAGCTTCTCGTCGTTGATCACCGCCATCACCCAGCTCTGGTAGGCGTACACCAGGTCGGAGAACTCGAGGTCCGGGTCGTTCAGATCCAGGGCCATGGACGTGTCCTGTGCAAGCACCTGCAGTTTGGCCCCAGGCGCGGACGGCCGGCCAGCCACTGCCCGCTCCGCCGCCCCCTGTGCGGATCTCCGGATCAGAGCCGGTGACCTGCCGTGGCCGAACCGGTGCGGCAGACCTCGCCTGACTGAACGTCAGGCTCGCTCGTTCCTACGGTGCCCGGCAGTGGGAGGCACGAGATGCGCCTGATCGGCACTTACCGAAACCCCGGCTACGAAGCCCTGGCTGATGCGGCTCTCGGCTTCTATGAGCGGCGGGCAGATCTGCGCCGCCCGGGGGTTGCCTTTGGCCACGATCCCTCCCAGCCCGCCAAGGTCTCCACCGACATCAGCCTGGTGGCGATCGACCGCTCCGACCCCGAGGCCCATGGCCTGGCAGAGGTGATCCTGCGGGGGGTGTCGGCCGGGTTGCAGCGCTACCTGAGTGAGCGCTCGCTGCTGCTGGAGGTCTGCCCTGAGCGCTGCCTGTTCGTGAACCCGGTCTTCAACCTGCAGCACTACGCCCCAGGCGAGGGATTCCGCAGCTGGCACTGCGACTGGACCACCAGTGAGGAGGCCACCGAGCCGATCCGGCGCGTGCTGGCCTGGATCCTGTACCTCAACACCCTCCCCGATGGCGGCACCGAGTTCCACTGGCAGGACCACCACGAGCAGGCCGAGCGGGGCAAGCTGCTGATCTTCCCGGCCAGCCCCTCCCACACCCACCGCGGGCGCGTATCGGCCAGCCACGCCAAGACGATCGCCACCGGCTGGATCAACGCCGGCACCCTGGAGGCCTATGTGGCGCGGCTGGCGGCGAATTGACTTGGACTTCCAGTTCCTCATCGCCGAGGTTGAACAGCTGATGCAACACCAGCAGCTTGAAGGGAATGAGCGAATCAGGCTTCTTCCAGCAGACATGGCTCTTCGTGCGTGCCTGCAACCCTGACTCAGCAGTGGCCTGAACGATTTTCAGCTGAACAGCAACAACCTTTGCCTGCTTCACAGGTTGCCAGGGAGCAACGTGGATGTTTCGAACTGCTGATGGCACCACCTCCAGAAGGCGTGGAACAGGCTGATGCGGTGGATCCCAGGATGGTTGAGGCCTCTGCCGCCTGAGGCCTTTGACGTTCTTCAAGGGGTGCACGGATCTGCAGAGCTGTGGTGTGGCCATGGACGGCGACGCAGACGCCAGACACCGGGTCGATCGCCCGATGAGGCCTCGACGCCGGGCACGACAGGAATAGTACGACTTAGCCCTTATGATTAGCTAAGTCCACAGCTCAGCGGCAGCGGCCATGCAGGTCAACCTCCACGACGCCAAGACCAACCTCTCCCGCTATGTGGCGCAGGCCCTGGAGGGCGAGGAGGTGGTGATTGCCAAGGCGGGCCAGCCGCTGGTGCGTCTGGTGCCGGTGGAGCAGCACCCCACCCAGCGAAAGGCCGGTTTTCTGCTGGGGAAGGCCGTGATCACGGCAGACCTCAAGGCTGAGTTCCGCGCCGACATCGACGCCATGTTCGGTTGATGGAGCCCGCCGTTCCATGGCTGCTCGACACCCATCTGCTCCTTTGGTGGGCTGTCGAACCACAACGGCTCCCTGGCGCACTGAGGCAGGAGCTCAGCGACAGGCGGCAACCGCTCCTGTTCAGCGTGGCGAGCCTCTGGGAAGTGGCGATCAAAACCTCCCTCAATCGCCCCGGCTTTCAGGTGGATGCCCTGGCCTTGCGGCAAGGCCTGCTGCGGGAAGGAATCAGCGAGCAAGCCATCACAGCCGCCCATGTGCTGGCCGTGCAGCATCTGCCCTGGCTGCACCGCGACCCGTTCGACAGGCTGATGGTGGCGCAGGCCCGCTGCGAGGGGCTCACCCTGCTCAGCGCCGATCGCACCCTGCTGGCCTACGGCCCTGAGGTGAAGCTCGCTGCCCTTTGAGAGCATGGACGGATCTTCCCCGCCGGCTTCTACCACCTCCACCGGGGCCGGCTGAACCACAAGCACACCATGACGATCGCCACCGGCTGGATCAACGCGGGCAGCCGGGATGCCTACATCGGGCCTCCTGAGAAAGGGCAGAAGGCCTGTGCCGCAGTGGATCTGAGC
>CAYHCE010000060.1:0-12103 GCA_964355015.1 uncultured bacterium
TCATTCGGTCGTTGACTTCAGCGGGCGCGGCTCTATTGGCAACAAACTCCTAGTCCGCGCCGAGAGTGTTCATCTCGATCAAATCTCGCCCCTTGGGCTCTATTTGAGAGTTGGTTGCCTTGAGCATCCATGGACAATGAACTTTCGAACTAACACAGTTTGTTACAGCCGCCTAACGCTCTGAATAGTTAGTCGAGAAATTGCGCTAATATACGTAGTTGTTTATAATATAATTCCAACATGCCTCCCGATCTTGCTAGCAATAATCCGCTATGGGGTCCTGGTCAACTCCTGTTTGCGGCACCGCCATCTTTAGACGTTAAGTTTGTAGATGCAGGAAGTGAACTGTCAGCTTTGTTTCTTAACACCCAGCTTAACGTCGCGACTCCTGATTCTGGACCGCTAAGTCTTACATATGTACTGTGTATTCAGGTGCCACTAAACCTTGCCAAGGACCAGCAGTTGATCGGCTATCGTCAGAAGTTGGTACTTGGGATTCTCCGAACTGTAGGTGTGAGAGTGTCTGTTGTCGCTGAACTGGCGGGGACTCTCAAATGCCTAGAATTCGAAGCTTTGGACGGTAACGCAGGAGTTCCGGAATCCGTGCCCCATTTATAACCCGAGACTCATCTGATTTCTTGATTAGGTAGTAAGCTCCGCGCTCCTCAAGAGCCATTCCGGCCGTGCGGTGCAGCTGCAGATGGCATGGATTACACGCTCGGTCATCTCTGCCAGCTTGAAACGCCGGTTGAATCGGTAATTGAAGGCGCCCAAGTAGCGGTCAGCGTACTTATCGAATCGCAGAGCGTGGAACGTACCACTGAAGCTGGTTTTCAGGTTGCTGAGTACCGTGTTGATCCAGCGGAATTCCGGCAGCTCATTGGGATGGCGTCCCCTCACGACCACAGGGTGATGGAAGCAACCGACTTCTGCCACGGCGCGGAAGCAGGCCAGCCCGTCAGAGATCACCTCACATCCTATCGCCAGTGAATCCTGGGCCCAGTCAGCGATGGCGGCAAATGAGAACGTGGCCACGGTGGCCAGTTTCACGTGCCTGGGGTGTCCCGCATCATCAAGAGAGACGGCCGCCACAATCGGCACTTTGTTCTCCGATCCACGACCAGCCTTGCCACCACATCGTTCTCCGCCAAGGTAGGCATCATCCACCTGCACCTTTCCCCGCAGGACATAGGCCTCCTCCCGCTCGCTCATCGCCTGCATGATCTTGTTGTGAACCAGCCACGCGCTTCGGTAGTTCACACCGAGATGGCGCATCATGGCGAGGGAAGAAATGCCAGTCTTGGCCTGGCCCACCAGATAGAAAGCGAGGAACCAGGTGGTCAGCGGTAACTTGGTCGCCTCCATGATGGTGCCGGCCGTGAGGGTGGCCTGATGGCGGCAACTCCGGCACTGGTAGCGCTTGTGGCGCCGGCCACCGATGAGCCCATACTCCTTACCCTCACAGCGGGGGCAACGGAAACCATCAGGCCAGCGCGCCTGCTCCAAAGCAGCCTCGCATTTCTCCTCGGTTCCGTAGAGCTCCATGAACTTAGGCAGAGATAGACCAGACTGGAACTGGATCCGATTCATGGCCATGGCAGACACGGCTGGTACTTGCGTACCACCTTAGACGCCAAAGCGCTGATGGCGGAGCTTGCTACCTAATCAAGTCTGATTTTTAGTCCTCAGTGCTTGGAGGGTGCGGATAACAGTCCGTTGCCTCCAGTTGGAGATTACCAAGCTACAATCATGATCACGATAACAAGACGTAATCTCAAAGAAACTGGCTTAGTACATCTCGATGCCCTAGAAATCTCTCCACTCCTGGTTCCAATCACACCGCAAGGGAACTAAGGGGAGTCCGGCTGGGGCTGGTTTCTGGTGCTCGCCTCTGTAGCAGCACTGGCGGTGGGCGTGCTCCAGGCATTGATCATGCGGTTCCAGCCCACCACGCTCTGGAATCTCCTCACGATGATGGCATTGATCGGCAGCGGCGGCGGCTTGATGTTCCGTTGGCTCAGGAGTTACGACGATGGAAAGGAACGAAAAGACCGTTGAGGATCTGATCTCCGAGCTGGAGGGGCCGGCGCGTTCCGCCGGGGGGCCTCCGCTGGGAAAGCATCCAGCTGGCCAGTCCAGCCTTCCGTCTGTGACTTCCCCCGGCTTAGGAAGTCGGTTGCTGCTGGCCGTCGCTCTTCTGGCCCTTGGGTTCGGAGCCGGTTGGACCGCGGCGGGCTTGCGGCCGCCGGCACTCGGTGCTGCTGCGAAGAAACCGGGCAAGGAGACCCGCCAGGATCTGCTTGCGGCCGGCTGGCAGGAATCTGATCAGGGGGTGTTCACCCGCCGTTGCCAGGACAACTGCCGCCGCCCCTTGCTCTATGGCGGCGGCGTGGCCGACGTGATGGAGGTGAACTGCCTGGACCGCCCCTGCGGAGAGATCTGGACAGAGTGAGGTGGGCTGGATGGGCGCGGCCAGTTGATCGGTCAGATCATGGAGCGCCGCTCCGGCCGGCAGGGTGAGCGCCAGCAACTTGTGCTTGAGTCCCAGCTTCCGGAGGCTCGCCGCTTCGTGCTGCATTCATTCAGCGCCAAGGCTCGTCTCGACTGAAGTTCTCAATCGCCGGCTAACAATGCCATTCACCTGAGCCGCCACCTAAAGTATACGAATATTCCCAGTAATCCCTGCGGCCAGGTGATGGCAAGCGTTGGGAAGATCCGAAGGTCGACGTTAGGCGACCGCTTCAGATATATAGACCGCAGAATCTAATATTATCTTCCGACAGGCAGACGGGTGCCCTTCCTTATCAGCCATTGAGGAGCAGGAACTCCAAATGATCATTTAATCGCTCAGAGCGATAAGTAGGGCTTCCTGAGAAAGCCAAATCCCCTGCGCCGCAGCTGGTCTCAGCTGTTGAGAGCCGGTAAACTGGCCAGTAATGAGGCAATCGTTGATTGCTGCTACTGACCACAGCCGCAAATGTACCGCAAGCAGTATACCGGCCAGCTCAGCATCAAAGACTTCCATGTCCCTTTTGGGGGCTCACTTGACCCTGAGAACCGCTGGGTGCTGCTTGCGGAGCTCATACCCTGGCAAGAGCTGGAGGACACTTACGCCCCTCAGTTCAATGCGACAGTGGGTGCTCCAGCAAAGCCCATGCGGCTGGCGTTTGGAGCCCTCTACATCAAGCAGCGTTTGGGGCTGACCGATGAAGAGACGGTTCTCCAGATTCAGGAGAATGGCTACATGCAGTTCTTCCTTGGATTTGCTGCATACTCCAGCAAGGCGCCATTTGATCCATCAATGATGGTTCACTTCAGGAAGCGATTCTCAGACGAAGACTTGAGATGGATCAACGAGCTTGTTGGTTGAACGAGGCAAGCAAATGTTGATTGAGGCTGCCGCAGCTCAACAGGATGACGATCATCATGACGGCAGAGATGAGCCAGGTGCTGGCGATCAGCTGACTCTTGATAGCCTGATCAAGCCAGCCGACTGGCCGGAGGGGAAGAATTGGGGGACCATGAGCATTGACGCCTCTTGCACGCCGGCTGATATCACCTATCCCACGGACCTAAAGCTCTTGAATGAAGCGAGGGTGTCGACCGAGAAAGTGATTGATGACATCTGCAAACAAGGTGCTGGCTTTGGCATCTACCGGCCTCGCTATGACCGTGGAAAAGCGCGAGCGCACTTCCTGAATGTTGCAAAGCAGAAAAAGCCAAGGCGGAGAAGACTCAAAGCTGCGGTGAGGCGGCAGCTCAGCTACCTGCAGCGTAACCTGGAAGCCATTGATGCCCTGATCCCAGCAGGAGCAAGCCTTTCGGGCCTCACGGAGCATTGGTGGCAGAAGCTTCTGGCGTGTAGTGAGCAGTACCGACAACAGACTATTCTCCTGCATAGTAAGACGAGGAGCATTGCCGATCGGATTGTGAGCCTCGTGCAACGCTGGGTGCGGCCGATTGTGCGCGGCAAAGCAAGGGCATCGGTCGAGTTTGGAGCCAAGATCAGTGTTTCGGTTCGGAATGGATTTCCGTTTCTGCATCGCATTAGCTGGGACGCCTACAACGAGGGTGATGACCTGATTGCCCAGGTCAAGGAGTACAAACAACAATATGGGTGCTACCCAGCGCGAATCTGCGCCGATCGCATCTACATTAATGCCAAAAATAGGCACTTCTGCACGAGGGCCGGGATTCGGTTGTCGGGTAAACGTCTGGGCAGGCCACCCAAGGATCTGGAGGTTAATGCAGCCCACAACCAACAGCTTCTTGCTGATCAGCGCCGACGCAATGAGGTAGAGGGAGTCTTTGGCACAGGCAAGCGCAAATATTCGCTGAAGCTGATCATGGCCAGGCTGAAGGCCGGTGCCGAGGGCACAATCTCCATGAGCTTCCTAGTGATGTGTGCCGAGAAGATCCTGAGGCTGCTGCGCCTCTTTTTTGTCCTTCTTCATGCATGGCTATTCGGTCTGACAAGGCTCTACGCGACGGCAGCCCCGGTCGACAGGGCCTCGTGCGGTCGCTGGGACGATCTTCTGGTAAGTGTATAGAAGAGGCGCCATGCCGGTAAGCCGTGTCTGCGCAACGGTCTATGCATGAATTGGTTGAGCACCGTTTTTCAGGAACCCCTAAGTACCTGTCGACCTTCGTTTTGTCCGTCACCACTTGCTTGATCCTGGGGAAGGAGGCTTCCAAGAGCCTTGGCTGCACATGCCTGCGTCTTGCCCCGATCCAGAGGGCGTAACATTCCATTAACCTCCTAGGCCTGCTTTGGAACCCTGGCTAGAAAGAAGTTAGTCGCTTGAACATCATGCAAGATTCTGATTGCCCTGTAACAGGAATAATGCCCAATGGCTCGATGACCGGAGCCGAGGCTGAGCCACAGGCCACGTTGGCAGGTGATATCTCCACGTCCGAGGCCATTCGTGCGGGCAGTGACATGCCTAGAGGTGGCATGAACGCCGATGAGCAATCTGGAGGCATTGGCGACGAGGGCGACGAGATGCCTGGCGGCGGCGATATGGGCGGAAAGGACGGTGATGGCAGCGAGGGCGATGCGGGTCTCCCGAGCTCACGCCGGTGCGGCACGATGGAAGTTCACTATCGCCTGCTTTCCACATCGCTGGACTACGCATTGGCCCGCTCGGCAATCGAGAACCAGGCAATGGCCTTCCAACGGGGTGAGCCCACCACCGAGCGTCCAGGCACAACGCGTATCCCCGTTGTCGTGCATGTGGTCTGGAACACGCCCGAACAGAATATCTCAGACGCGCAGATCAATAGCCAGATCGACGTGCTCAACCGCGACTTCCGGCGCACCAACCCGGACGTCGCCGGAACTCCCGCACCGTTCATGCCACTCACGACTGATGCACGAATCGAATTCTTCCTGGCAGACACTGACCCCAACGGCGCACCAACGTCCGGCATCACCAGACACCAGACCACCACGACCGCATTCAGCACGAATGACGCAGTGAAGGCGGAAGCCAGCGGTGGTGCTAATCCCTGGCCAGCCGACAAATACTTGAACATCTGGGTTTGTCAGCTCTCCGGTGGTTTGCTTGGATATGCGCAGTTTCCAGGTGGACCCGCCGCAACAGACGGTGTCGTGATCCTGCACACAGGATTTGGCACTGGTGGCACTGCTGCCGCACCTTTTAATCTTGGCCGCACGGCAACACACGAAATCGGACACTGGTTGAACTTGAACCACATCTGGGGTGACGACGGCACTGGATGCAGTGGCACAGATAATGTAGACGATACGCCGAATCAAGGCGGGCCAAACTACGAAACCCCGACCTTCCCGCATGTCTCCTGCAGTAACGGGCCAAACGGCGACATGTTCATGAACTACATGGACTACGTCGACGACCGAGCAATGTTCATGTTCACGGCAGGCCAGGTCGCCCGCATGCAGGCTTGCCTCGATGGACCGCGCAACTCGATCGGCATGCCTCTTGGAGCCCCGCGTCAGAGTTCAGGTCCGGTGGTCGCTTGGGGTGCCAACCGGCTCGACGTGTTTGTCGTAGGCACGGACCGGCGGCTCTATCACAAGTGGTGGAACGGCAGCGCTTGGTGCCCCTCCCTCACTGGCTACGAGGCCATGGGCGGGGTCTGTACCTGCGTGCCCCAATCCGTGGCCTGGGGCCCCAATCGTCTTGACGTATTCGTCACCGGTACCGACAGCCAGCTCTATCACAAGTGGTGGAACGGCAGTGCCTGGGGCCCGTCGCTGACCGGCTATGAGGCCATGGGCGGAGTCATCCAAGGGGACCCACGCGTCGTCTCGTGGGGGGCCAACCGGCTTGATGTCTTCGTGCTCGGAACCGATCGCCAACTTTACCACAAATGGTGGAATGGCAGTGCCTGGGGCCCGTCGCTGACCGGCTATGAGGCCATGGGTGGGGTGATTCTCGGTCAGCCCGAGGTGGTCTCATGGGGACCCAACCGCCTAGACATTTTCGTTGTAGGTACCGATCGCCAGCTCTACCACAAGTGGTGGAATGGCAGTGCCTGGGGTCCATCGCTGACAGGCTGGGAGGCGATGGGCGGGGTCTGCGCGTCGGCCCCGCGCGCAGTGTGTTGGGGGCCGAACCGCATCGACGTGTTCGTCATCGGCACCGATGGGGCGCTCTACCACAAGTGGTGGAATGGCAGCGCCTGGGGCCCCTCCCTGACAGGTTGGGAGCGCATGGGTGGCGTCTGCGTCACCGTGCCCGAGGTTGTGGCCTGGGGTCCCAATCGGCTCGATGTGTTCGTGATTGGTACCGATAGCCAGCTCTACCACAAGTGGTGGAACGGCAGTGCCTGGGGTCCATCGCTCACTGGCTACGAGGCCATGGGCGGGGTCTGCACCTCCCCCCCTCGCGTTGTTGCCTGGGGGCCCAACCGGCTCGACGTCTTCGTCACAGGCACCAACAGCGCTCTCTTCCACAAGTGGTGGAATGGCAGCGCCTGGGGTCCCTCCCTCACCGGCTACGAGGGGCAGGATGGCGTAATCACGGAGTTTTGAGTCGCTCTTAGGGAAGCTCTGAACAACCTCCGTCTTTGCGGTTCTCCCCGATGAGACTCATTGCGCGGCAGCGCTCCCAGTTTCTGGATCCAGGGTTTTCCAGAAGTTCCTTAGAAGGAAGGGGTTGCCCCTTCCTCGAGGGCGCGTACTCAACGAATCGAACGTCACAATGGAGTTGAACCATGGAGATGCGATCAATGCAGGACGCCGCCCCTCATGCTCCGCTGGGCGAGTGGGCTCATTCATTCGAGGAAGATCAGGGTGATCTGCAGATCTACCGGCCGGTGGCAACTTTCAATTTCCTGCCCGCCCGACGCGGGCGCGAGTCGTTGACCTTCGCTGCTGGTGGTTTGCAGACTCTCCATGTGCCGGGCCCTGACGATCGACCACGAAGCGGAAGCGTGACGGCCCTCGGTATGAACCGCTTCCGCCTCGCAGCCCCCGGGGATCCTAGAGGAAGCGTCGTCGAGGTTGTTGAGGCAAACCCCAATAAACTCACCCTCCGCGTGCTAGCGAACCACTAAGCAGTCGCCATCAACCGCCTTGTCCCGCGTGAGGAGGCATCCATTGTTGTAGGGAATTTCTCGCTATGCGCCGCTTCAAGATCATTGGCTGTGATGGCACTGCATGGAAGCCCGCCTACGAGACTGCACAGGCCCTCAAAGGTGTCGCTTGGTCCCAGTTTGGCGACCAAGTCTTTATTTGGCAGACGCATGACACCGCCCCACATCTGCCCCAGTTCGGCCGCGAAGCCGAAGGGGACGGCAGCGCCATGCATCCCCCGCTTTCCGGCCAACCGTGCCTCGTCGTGCAGGCGGGAAACGCTTTCCATGTCGATCATCCTCAAGGGCGTGTCCTCATCAACAAGGGCCGCTACCTGGTCGTCGATCTGACCGCCGACGAACTTCGAACGTTCCAAGCCGAGAGCGAGAGCGCTTGTTTTGGCATCTGCCCGCTCCCGTTGAACCAGGTGGTGCTCGAGCGGCGGCTCGTCACGGGACGCGGCCAAGACCCGTTGATTACCCCGCTGGTCGGACAAGTGTCCCAGTTCCGCATGACCCAGTCTGTGGCTGCTCTGACCGCGTTGCGAACTCGCCATTCGACTAGCACCGAGTTCTCTCAGGCCACTGACGTTTGTCGCGATCGCTTGGCCTCCCTAGGCTACGCCACATTGAAACAATCGATCACGGTGCAGGGCTCTAGCAGCTTCAACGTCGTTGCAAACAAAGACGGAAGCGGTGTGGCTCGGCGCCTGTGGATCGTCTGTGCCCATCTTGATTCGATCAACCATGCCGGTGGCAGTGGCGCCGTGGCGCCGGGCGCGGATGACAACGCGAGCGGCGTAGCCGCAGCCTTGGAGATTGCCGAAATCCTGGCGGCAGAGGCGACGCGTGACGATCTGCGCATCGTGTTGTTCGGTGGCGAAGAACAGGGCCTGTACGGCAGCCGCCAGTACGTTGCCGCACTGCCACCCGCGGAACATGGGCGCGTCGCCGGCGTAATCAACATGGACATGGTCGCACGCCTCAACACAGCCTCGCCAACGGTCATGCTCGAAGGCGCGCCGTTATCGCAAGACCTCATCAACCAGCTCGCCGCCGCGGCTGCTGACTACACGTCGCTTGCCGTGCAGACGTCGCTGTATCCGTTCGCGAGCGATCATGTGCCCTTCATCGACGCCGGCATTCCAGCTGTGCTCACGATTGAGGGGGCTGACAGCACGAACCACGATGTTCACACCGCGTCCGACACTCCAGACAAGCTGAACATCGTTCTCGCGCAGCAGATCGTCAAAACCAACCTCGCCGTGCTGGCACAGGGCCTTGGCTTGCGCGCCTCTGCGCCGAGAACCACTTCAGGTCCGGTAGTGGCATGGGGTGCCAACCGGCTCGACGTGTTTGTCGTAGGCACGGACCGGCGGCTCTATCACAAGTGGTGGAACGGCAGCGCTTGGTGCCCCTCCCTCACTGGCTACGAGGCCATGGGCGGGGTCTGTACCTGCGTGCCCCAATCCGTGGCCTGGGGCCCCAATCGTCTTGACGTATTCGTCACCGGTACCGACAGCCAGCTCTATCACAAGTGGTGGAACGGCAGTGCCTGGGGCCCGTCGCTGACCGGCTATGAGGCCATGGGCGGAGTCATCCAAGGGGACCCACGCGTCGTCTCGTGGGGGGCCAACCGGCTTGATGTCTTCGTGCTCGGAACCGATCGCCAACTTTACCACAAATGGTGGAATGGCAGTGCCTGGGGCCCGTCGCTGACCGGCTATGAGGCCATGGGTGGGGTGATTCTCGGTCAGCCCGAGGTGGTCTCATGGGGACCCAACCGCCTAGACATTTTCGTTGTAGGTACCGATCGCCAGCTCTACCACAAGTGGTGGAATGGCAGTGCCTGGGGTCCATCGCTGACAGGCTGGGAGGCGATGGGCGGGGTCTGCGCGTCGGCCCCGCGCGCAGTGTGTTGGGGGCCGAACCGCATCGACGTGTTCGTCATCGGCACCGATGGGGCGCTCTACCACAAGTGGTGGAATGGCAGCGCCTGGGGCCCCTCCCTGACAGGTTGGGAGCGCATGGGTGGCGTCTGCGTCACCGTGCCCGAGGTTGTGGCCTGGGGTCCCAATCGGCTCGATGTGTTCGTGATTGGTACCGATAGCCAGCTCTACCACAAGTGGTGGAACGGCAGTGCCTGGGGTCCATCGCTCACTGGCTACGAGGCCATGGGCGGGGTCTGCACCTCCCCCCCTCGCGTTGTTGCCTGGGGGCCCAACCGGCTCGACGTCTTCGTCACAGGCACCAACAGCGCTCTCTTCCACAAGTGGTGGAATGGCAGCGCCTGGGGTCCCTCCCTCACCGGCTACGAGGGGCAGGGTGGCGTGATCAAGGAATTCTGATCATCGCGGGTACCAACGGCCTTCAGTGACGAGTGGATTGGTCGACTTCCCAACACACTGCTCCAGTGGATGGGCATCCTGCATGCAAGTTTGTGATTTGTTCGTTAATGGTCCTGCCCACCACTGAGCAACAGCGTTAGGCGGATCTGCGCGTGCAGAGAATGAGCTTGTGGCTTCTCAAGTCAGCCTGGATTATGGCAATATTTCGAGGTGCCCACAACTCAATCAGCCAAGACTGCAATGATCTCTGCGGACAAGGCTATCTGTACAAGTATCAACGGCTTGAGATAAATACAGTGATATTGAGTATCAGGTTCGATGTTGGTGATCACCGCTCTCGGGCCCAGAAGGGTGCAATCCCAGCCGCCAAGCACCCACGCTCTCATCGAACCAGAATCCGCTCAGTTCACCGCCCATCTGGTGGACTGGGAAACCGGTCAACGCACGACGACAAAAAAGCTTAACCAATTTGTTCTCGATCTTGAGAAACAGGTTGTGCTCGTTACCAATCCGGTTGCCACCCGTGAAGTCGAAATAAGTGGCGCGTGCTCGAAGGCCAGTTCTTGTGATTCCAAGACGCTCGGGATTTATGGCGTCGGAGAGCCTCAAAACCCGGTCATAGGCATTGAGTGTGATCACCACATCGCTGCCAAAATTCATTTTGTCGACCCATTCACTGTGATCGTGAGCGTCAACATCTGCTTGATGGAGGATAATCGTGTCGAGCCTGATCTGGGAACCCTCAAGCGCCTTGGTGCGCGTCATGATCTCCAGCACTAAATTTCCTTGGCTGTGGACGTGTAGGCATATCGTAAAGTTCCGAACCTCAGGCAGTGCAGGCACAGCGAGAAAGTCCCAGACCCTTTTAAGGACATTGGCAAGCGCCGATGCTGATGGCAAGGCAGCAGCCTGGGCTTTCCGATAAGTGGTGACCGGAGGCAACACAATCCCTCCAGGCTTCGAAGGCCAACTGAACATGATCACATTGACCTGCTCGTCTAGTCGTTCGCTGCGGTAGCGCTGTTCCAGCTCATGAGCCTCCTCTAGGCTGTCCAAGAATGTTTGGCCGTAGCCATGAACAGCGACGACCCATTTCGGAGACAGTGATCCATCACGGATCCGGTCAAGCACCGAGTTGAACAGAATCTGGCTTGGCAGTTCCCCAGGGCTGTCCCATTCCTCCTGAAGATCCACCCTCCAATCACCTGTGGCCACGTCCTTCTCGGCAATGGCGATTCGTAATTCGCTGCTCCCTAGAGTGTTCAGGGAATCTCCAAACATTGAAGAACCGCGTGTTCGTTCTCCCGTTGGATTTAGGGAGCGATTGGTGAAGATGATGATCATAATTCATTGCTCGCGTGAGAATGATAAAATGTGAGTGTGGTCCTTCAGGACAGGCGTTTGATGGTTACACGCATTGGCCCACCCTGGGCAGCACTTAGTGATCGATTGTTGTCGTACATACTTCCCCAGTCATTAGCAAAAAGCTGGAGCTCTATGTCGCTTCCGATAGGAAGATTATTTGGTGCAGTCCAAGTGGTTTGAGCTCCGATCACAAAGGTGTGCTTAAGCGACGGACCCACACTTCCCGAAAGAACGAACATTCGTCGCCATGGGATGCGATTGAAGGGCTGGATTGGCGGGAACCACCAGCCTTCCGGTCCGGCAATGATCCACGAATCCTTCCACCGGCCTGCGGCAGAAAACTCGTAGGTGGCCCCAGGTGTTGCGAGAACCGAGGTGGGGAAGAACTTCTCGCGAGGGCATACCTCTGCAATAACACGCCATTCTCCCACGCCAAGTTCGCTGGCTACGGGCAATTGACTCCTTGCAGTTTCAGAGAGTTTCCCAGCATTGTTACCATCCTGTACGCAGACTAGCTTTTGTTGGATTGAGAAAGGTTTGTCAGCACTCATTCCGGACGCGGGATAAGTAACTGCAATGCTGGATGCCGCAGCAAACATTGCCCAATTGAAACAGCAGAAGAATGTGCGGATGCATGATGCGGAATTGATTGACATCTGGCCAACGTGGAATGATGACAGCTTCATGGCTTTTCGATGAGGATCTACTTGACTTCTGCGATGACGAAGGACTCTCTCAGCCCAGAACTATTCGAGTTGTAGCCAGCTTGCATTGCGACTAGGAGTTTGTTGCCAATAGAGCCGCGCCCGCTGAAGTCAACGACCGAATGA
>CAYHCE010000061.1:0-11911 GCA_964355015.1 uncultured bacterium
TTGAAGCCCAGCAGAGAATGGACCGACGGTGATACCCATTCGAACCGCATCTCGCGGTTGCCCTGAAACACCACATCGGCGCTGTTCTCCGCCAGTAAGCGGTAGCGTTGATCCGCTGATTGGCGAAGTACCCGATCCCGCTGTCGCTGGGTCGCCAGCCAGTACGCCAGCAGCGAGACACTCATCAATGGGGCCATGCGGTACCAATGATCAAGCTTCAGCAGTGCGGAATCGTGGATTCCTTCGATGATTCCAAGCCCAGCGATGAGGGCCGTCAGTTGAAGGATCTGTGCGGGGGTGGCGAAGGCTGGCGCCAGCAGAAGGGGAATCCAGTAGGAGGGGAAAACGGCAACAGGAATCGGCAGGGCCAGCTGAAGCAGAAAGATGAGGATCGGAGCCGAGAGCAGAAGTGCATAGCCAAGATCAGCCGTTCGGCCTCGTTTCATGGTGCAGCCACCGGGATCGGAATCACACGATTGCGGCCGGTCTGCTTGCCCTGGTACATCGCGGCATCGGCGCGGGCGATCAACGCATCGATCTCTTCCCCCGGCTGGACCATGGTCACCCCGATGCTCAGGGTCAGACGGACGGGGCCGGCTGTGGTGGGGATCGGTTCGGACACCCAGCCGCGGATCTTCTCGGCGATGACGACAGCGTTGGCGAGATCCTGGACGCCGTTGAGAAGCACGAGCAGCTCGTCACCGCCGATCCGCGCTGTCAGGTCCTCGCTGCGCAGGCAACGCCTCAGCCGTTGAGCCAGGACCCGCAGCACCTCGTCACCGGCGGCGTGCCCATAGGTGTCGTTGATGTCCTTGAACCGATCGAGATCGCAGAACAGCACGGCCATGGACGTGCCGCTGCGCCGGCTCTTCCCCTTGATCACCTGCAGCAGATCGAGCATCTCCTGCCGGTTCAGGAGGCCGGTGAGATCATCGAATCGAGCCCTCCGTTCCAGCTCCTGCTCCGCTGCCACCTCCTTGTCCATGAGTCGGAACGAAGCCACGGCGCCGTTGATCCGGCCGTTCGCCTCCCTGTAGCGGCTGGTGTGGGCTTCCACCCAGTGCCAGCTGCCGTCATTGGCAAGAGCCCGATCGCGCCTGACGCAGGAGCCCCCTTCCTGCTCCCAGGGTCTGTTGGTGCTGCCGCCGTCCACCTTCCTGTGCCGGGGCAGGAAGTCGGTGTAAGGACGGCCCACCCACTCGTGCGGCTCCCATCCCAGGGTGCTCCGCAGAGAGGGGGAGGCCCAGAGAATCACCCCAGCCTCATCCCATCGGATCACCACATCCGAGGAGTTTTCCGCCAGCAGCCGGTACTCCTCCTCGCGTTCGGCAAGGGTCTGCTCCCTCTGACGACGGATCGACACGTCCCGCTGCACGGAGACCCAGTGCGTGCACCAGCCGCTGCTGTCGATCAGCGGTGAGATCTCGAGTTCGACCCAGAAGCGGCGGCCTTCCTTGGTGTAGTTGAGCAACTCCTCACTGAAGGGCTGCCACTGGCTCAGGTTCCGGCGGATTCTGGCCCTGACGGCCGGGTCGGTGTCCGGTCCCTGGAACAGCCTCGGACTGCGGCCCAGCACCTGCCCGCGTTCATAGCCCGTCTGGCGCAGCACGGCGTCATTGACGTAGAGGATGATCGGTCCAGGTGCAGCGAAGGGTTCGGCCGTGGTGAGCAGAACCGCATCCCTGAGGCTCGCCAGCATGCCTTCGAGCAGCTGCAGTCGGGGGCCGGATTCCTCTACGACCGACTTCTCCGCCAGCAGGCCGATCCCCACCCCGTCCTCGCTGCGGAAGAGGCGGATTCTCCGTTGTTCGCCACCCTTGGCGAGCACGAAATCAGCCGGCCCGGCTGCAGCGATCGCCGCACTCCGCTCGTCGATCAGCTGTGCGAGTTCAGGCCACACCGCTTCCAGAACGGCACCCTCGAGATCGGCGGCCTCGGCGCCCAGCCGGAGGCGGGCCTTCCGGTCCAGGTGGATCACCCGTCCGCTCGCATTCACCAGCAGCAGCCCGTCGTCCGGCAGCAGCAGGAACGGGTGGCCGTTGCGTGATCCGAAGCTCGAAGTTCCCAGCCCCTTCCCCTCCGTCACGCCGCGGTCAGGTTCAGGACGCTAGTCGGCTCGTCTGGCTCTGTCTGTCGCAGCGGAGCGGGCTGGGTATGGCGCGGATCCAGTCAACGGAGGGGGCGGGATTCGAACCCGCGGAGACTTTCGCCTCGCCGGTTTTCAAGACCGGAGCCATCAACCACTCGACCACCCCTCCAGGGGTACTGCGCCGACCGTGCCCGGTCCTGCAGAGTGATCAGTTTCCCACGGAAACCGCCGCCGGGCCCTGGCCGTGGTTCAGAGGCTGCTGGAGAGAACCATGGGCCCCCTGGGCTCGGTTCCGACCGGATCCGCCTCCACGCTCACGCTCACCCTGGTGGCCAGGCTGGTGGGCATCGGTGGGATCAGCATCCCCACATGGCCTTGCTCGGTGGGCACGAAGGAGACGCAGCCCACCTTCTGCCCGTCCACGTCGGCCCATAACCGGTAGATGTGATGGGGAGGCAGCGGCGGCAGATCGTTCAGCATCAGCACGTTGTGCGTGGGGTTGCCCGTCACCATCACTTCCCCTGAGGCCTGGAGGCTGGGATTGGTGGCCGCCAACGTCAGGCGGCGGCTCACGGGTGTGAGCGCCTCAGGGGCCTCGAGGCGCTGCTGCAGCTGTGCCAGCTGTTGGCGGGTCTGCTGCAGCTGGATCCCCAGCAGCACCAGCGCGATTCCCAGCACGGCAGGCACCAGCCAGCCCGTGGGGAGGGCGGGCCCGCTCGGGCGGGCCCGGGTCCGCCCGTTCTGCCCGGCGAGCAGGCGCTGGCGCAACCGCGGCGGTGGTGCGGTGGTGGCCGGCAAGGCGAGGGGAAGCAGTTCCAGGGTGGTCTGGAATTCGTCCAGTCGGTGCCGCAGGGCTGGGTTGAGCTGGAGCAGGTCGGTCAGCTGCTCGCGCTCGCTGGAATCGAGATCGCCCAGGGCATGGCCGGCCAGCAGGGCGTCGATGCGGTCGTCCGGAGTCAGGTGGGTGGGATTCATGCTTCGCTCCGGAAATCGATCAGCAGCTCCCGCAGGCGGATCAGGCCTTGGCGGGAGCGGGTCTTGACGGTGCCGAGGGGGAGTTGCAGCCGTTCGCCGATCGCCGACTGGCTCAGCCCCTCGTAGTAGGCCATCTCCAGCACCTGCCTCTGGTTGGCGGGGATCGAGCCGAGGGCGGTGCGGACCCTGTCGGCCAGATCGTCTTCCTCGGCGGAGTCGTGGGGGCTGCGCACGGCCGCCGGAAACAACTGCTCCGACCAGCGTTGCACCAGTTGCCAGCGGTTCTTGCGCTGGTTGATGCGGTTGATCGCCATCGATCGGGTCAGCAGCAGCAGGTAGGCCAGCACGGGCCCGCGCGAGGGTTGATAGCGGCCCTGCTGCCAGTAGCGGAGGAAGACGTCGTGGCTGAGGTCTTCCGCTTCCTGGCTGGAGCGACAGAGGCGCAGGGCCAGGCGATAGACCGGAGCGCCGCAGGCGTCGTAGAGGGCGGCCAGGTCGTCGTACAGCTGGGTTGGCCCCTCCTGTCCGGGCTCCGCCTGACTCCAGGCCGGGGCGTCGGGTTCGGAGGGGTTCAGTCCCACAGGGTCAACCGCTCGAGCGCCGTCAACAGGAGTACCGCTGAACGGATGCATCGGATTGGTTCGCCGTTCACAGCTTTCCAATCCGATCGGCTTGCCCACGGGTACAGAAAGCAGGCGTGGGCCGGTCCGATCCGGATCTCAGCTTCCGCTCCTCTCACCCTGACTGCATTCGTGATGTCGGCACTTTCGAAAACCCTGGTCGGTGCCATGGCCCTGGCCATGCTCGGCGCCTCCGCTGTCGCTGTCCATGCGGAGAGCAACATGATGGCTCCAGCGGACAGGATGATGGCCCCGGCCGGTGCCATGGCCAAGCACAGCTTCCGCAAGGCCGAGGCGCCCGTCAGCGGCAGCTTCATGATCAAGAAGGAAGGCGGCAAGCAGCTGCTGGTGCTCAGCAGCGACTTCAAGACCAACGACATGGCCCCCGACCTGAAGGTGATCTTCAGCCCATCGGCCACTCCCCTGGCGAACACCAAGGCTCCCGGCTATCCGCTCAAGGCCGGCAGCTACACGATTCTCGCCTCGCTGAAGTCCGCCGCGGGCGCCCAGAGCTACGTGATCCCCGCCTCGATCGATCTCAGCCAGCAGGGTTCGGTGCTGATCTGGTGCCAGAAGTTCAACGCCACGATGGCCTGGGCCCCCCTGAAGCCCTGAGCCATGCAAAGCGTCGACTGGCTCTGGCTGCTCCACCCGGCCCTGGCGGTGGTGCTCGTCTATCCCCTGCTGGGGATGGTGCTGCGGCTGGCGCAGCAGACCCGGGACCGCCGCCTCACCCAGGCCAAGCACCCGCCCACGGTGGGCCGGGATCACGCTGATCTCGGCAAGGTGTTGGCGGGCTCGGTGGTGGCGATCGTGCTGCTGGCCGAAGCGGTGGTGATCGCCACCAAGCATCCCCTTTCCGCCTTCGAGGGGGGTGGCCTGCGGCTGGCGCTGCTGCTGCTGGTGCTGATCGGATCCGGGGTCGCCCTGACGGCCCTCTGGCGGGTCAGGCGGCCCATCTATCGGGCCAGCTTCGCCCTGCTCTGCTGGGCGGGTGTGATCGGCCTCGGGCTTCAGCCCGAGGTGTTCCGGCTCAGCGACAACCCGTTCGATCCCGCCTTCTGGCAGTCGCACTTCTGGGGCGGCGTCGGGCTCACCGGCCTGATGCTGTTCTCGGTGGCCTGCCGCCCCGAGATTCACAAGCACCTGCGCTGGCGCCGGCTGCACGTCAGCGCCAACGTCCTGGCGGCCCTGATCTTCCTGGCCCAGGGCATCAGCGGCCCCCGGGATCTGCTGGAGATTCCGCTCAGCTGGCAGAAAGCCACGCTCTACGGCTGCAATTTCGAGGCGAGAACCTGTCCGGTGCCCGCCCCGAGCCCGAACCCTCCAACCCCCTGATTCCACGCCGTCACAACCGCCAGGGCCCTGCTGCTCCTGGCCTTGCTGGCCGGTGCGCTGACGATTCTGAGCCCCTGCATCCTGCCTGTCCTTCCGTTCAGCCGGAACCTCTGCCTGACCCCCGACAGCCCGATGGTCCGCTGCGGCATGGAGGCGATCCGGCGCGCCAGCGGGGCGATCCTGGTGCTCGTGGAGGGAACCGACGACATGACGGGATCACCGCTCCTGCAGAGGCACCACTACCGGATCGAGGACATTCTCAAAGGGCAGGTGTGCGCCGATCTGGTGTCCGAGGACGCCAGCGGTCTTCGCAGGGTGGATCCTGATGCCATCCTTTTTCCGGCTGAGTCGTACCACCAGGACTACATCGTCCACCACCCCGGCAATCCTTATGTGGTGGCCCATGATCTGCCCGGGCTGGCCCAGCTCAGGCAGCAGTTCCCCGAACGGCTCAGGAGAATCGGCCGAGGTTCGCCCTCAGAGCCCGGCGAACCACTCGTAGCCCTGATCTTCCCAGGTGCCGCGGCGCTCCCCCAGCCGGGCCATCACCCGCAGGCCCGTGACCCACTTGCTGAGCTTGTAGCCCAGCTTGATCGGCGTGGCGAGGCGCACCGGAGCTCCGTTCGCCGCCGGCAGCGGCGCGCCGTTCATCCGGGTGGCCAGCAGGGTCTGGGGGTGCAGGGCCGAGGCGATGTCCCAGGTCTCGAAGTATTGATCGGCCGATTCGATCGCCAGATAGCCGCCCAGGTTGGAGATCCCCGCTTGAGCGAGCACATCCGCCAGGCGCACACCCGACCAGGCCACGATCGCCGCCCAGCCCTCCACACAGACGTGGCGCGTGATCAGTTCCTGCTGGGGCAGGGCCGCCAGGGCTGGCAGATCGAGGCTCAGGGGGCGGCTCACCAGTCCGTCCACCCGCAGACGGTAGCGGGCCGGATCCAGCATGGGCACTCCGTTGAAGCTGTTGACCAGCAGGGCCGCCGGATCCACCTGATCCTGCCGGAACTCGGGCACCTTGCCCTTGCCCTGCAGCAGCGCCTCGCTCCGCTCGTTGAGCGGTTGGGTGGCATTTCCCACCGCTTCGCTGAGGCCATTGAGGGCGCAGCCCCCCAGCAACAGTGAGGAGCCGCCGCTGACGCCCAGACCAAGCAGCTGGCGTCTGTTCAGGCGGAAGGGAGTGGTCATGGGGTCTGGCGAACCATCAAGCGAACATCGAGCGCAGCAGACGAAGCCCGCCGATCCGCCAGGAGAGGGCGACATGGGCGAGCATCAGCAGAGCGAGGGCGGGGATCGTGGCCAGGTGGCTGATCCGCAGGGTCTGCCAGCTCGTGGCGCCGAACGCCTCTCCGAAGCTGAACAGCCCCGAGAGCCACCAGAACTGGGCGGGTTTCATCATCGCCAGGCCTGTGATCAGGCCGAAGGCCAGCAGGATCAGCATCAGGGTGTACACCAGCCGGTGGGCCGAGAGCCGCCGCTTGGCGGGGTTCTGGCTGGCCCGCAGTGTGCCGAGATCGCCCGTGTCGGCCAGACGCCGGCGGCGCTGCCGGATCAGCAGCGCGATCCAGACGCCGAGATTGAGGGCGTAGAGGCCCATGAAACCGAAGTGCCAGTCGCGCCCGCCCGCCAGCCAGCCGCCAAGGGTGAACAGCTCCGGCACGGTGGCGCCGCCCCGTCCGCCGAAGACGGGGTTGGCGTTGTAGATCTGCAGCCCACTGGCGGCCATCACCAGCAGCACCAGCAGGTTGAGCGAGTGGAAGGCCCGCGTCCAGAGGGGGCCGTGCCGGATGGGGGCAGAGGAACGGTCCCTGGCCTCGGGCATGGAAACAGTCGGATCCTCCTTCCTGTACCGCCAGGAACGACGACCGGATTCAGGCAGGACCCGCGCCGCTCTCGGATCGCCAGATCGCCGCCTGATCGGGAAGGCGGTGGAGGTGGTTCCCCTGTCACCAGGTCGAACCGACGGGGCTGATCCCGGCGCCTTTCAGTGGCTCTGCCGTCCCCAGCTCAGAACCGATCGATCATGCAGATCTCAACAATCCAGCCTCTCTGCCTGACGGCGCAGGGCACGCTGGCCAGGCTGAAGCCAGCGTCCACCCGCTGGGCCCCACCACCTGAACCATGGACGGACGACGGCGGCTCCAGCATCGATTCCAGCCGGCCCGGGGCCGATGACAACGCACCCTGCCGCCAGCGAGTGCTGCGAGGGCAACACCGGTTTCGAGCGGGAGATGGCGCAGGAACTCACCCGGCTGCGCCGCAAACTCGCCGTGGGAGCGGTGCTCACCGCCCTGATCGTGATCTCCGATCTGCCGCACATGATCGGCAGGCCGTTGCCGTTGCTGCCGGCCTGGTTCACCACCCCCTGGGCCCAGCTGCTTCTCTGCACCCCCGTGATGGGCTGGTGCGGCAACGGCTTCTTCACCGGAGCCTGGGCGGCCTTCCGTCGCCATGGGGCGGACATGAACACGCTGGTGAGCGCCGGTACGGGCATCGCCTACCTCAGCTCCGTATTCGCCACCGTGTTCCCGGGGGTCCTCAGGGCCGAGGGGCTGCCGGCCGACGTGTACTACGAAACCGCCGCCATCGTGATCTGGCTGGTGCTGCTGGGCCGACTGCTGGAGGCCCGCGCCCGCGGGCAGACCTCCGAGGCGATCCGCCGGTTGCTGGGGATGCAGCCGCGCACGGCCAGGGTCCTGCGCAACGGGACTGCCGTGGATCTGCCGATCGCCCAGGTGGTGGTGGGGGATCGGATCCAGGTGCGTCCCGGCGAGAAGATTCCCGTGGATGGCGTGGTGCTCGAGGGCTCCTCCTATGTGGAGGAGTCGATGCTCAGCGGCGAACCGACCCCCGTGGCCAAGACCAGCGGCGATGAGGTGATCGGCGCTTCGCTGAACCGCAGCGGCAGCTTTGTGTTCCGCGTCACCCGCATCGGCGCTGACACCCTGCTGGCCCAGATCGTGGCGCTGGTGCGTCAGGCCCAGAGCTCCCGCACCCAGGTGCAGAAGCTGGCGGATCAGGTGATCGGCTGGTTCGTTCCCGTGGTGATCGCCATCGCGGTGGCCGCTTTCGTGATCTGGTTCCTGGCCACCGGCAACACGGTGCTGGCGATGCTGTTCACGGTGAGTGTGCTGGTGATCGCCTGCCCGTGTGCCCTCGGTCTGGCCACCCCCACCTCGATCATGGTGGCCTCGGGCAAAGGGGCGGAGAACGGCCTGCTGTTCCGCAGCGCCGCAAGCCTCGAGACCGCCGGCCAGCTGCAGACGATCGTGCTCGACAAGACCGGCACCCTGACGCGGGGGCAGCCGGAGGTCACCGATTTCGAACGGCTGCGCGGTGGCCGTGTCGAGGCCAGGGCCCTGCTGACGCTCACGGCCGCGCTCGAATCCCGCTCGGAGCACCCCCTGGCGGAAGCCGTCGTCACCTACGCCCGCACCTTGCTGAGCGATCCCGAACTGCCTGCGGTGCAGGGCTTCGCGGCGATCGCCGGACGGGGGGTGCAGGGCACGGTGGGAGGGCAGGAGGTACGGGTGGGAACCCCTCGCTGGTTCGAGGAGCTCGGGGTCGATCTCAGCGAACTGGCTCCCCTCCTCGACCGCCTGGAAGCGGCCGCCTGCAGTACGGCGGCGGTCGTGGTGGACGGCAGGGTGGAGGCCTGCTTCGGCATCGCCGATGCTCTCAAGCCAGGTTCGGCCGCTGCCGTGGCGGCATTGCGCAGCCTGGGCCTGGAGGTGGTGATGCTCACCGGGGATGCCCGCCGCACGGCCGAGGTCATCGCCGCACGCGCCGGCATCGAGCGGGTGATCGCCGAGGTGCGGCCGCAGGACAAGGCCGCCGTGGTGCAAAGCCTGCAGCGGCAGGGACAGATCATCGGCATGGTGGGAGATGGCATCAACGACGCCCCGGCCCTCGCCCAGGCCGACGTTGGCTTCGCCATCGGCACCGGCACCGATGTGGCCATCGCAGCCAGCGACATCACGCTGCTGGCCGGAGATCTCCGCGGCATCGTGGCCGCCATCGAACTGAGCCGCGCCGCGATCGCGAACATCCGCCAGAACCTGTTCTTCGCCTTCGCCTACAACATTGCCGGCATTCCGCTGGCGGCCGGCATCCTCTTCCCCTTCACCGGCTGGCTGTTGAGCCCGATCATCGCTGGCGGCGCCATGGCCCTGAGTTCGGTGTCGGTCGTCTCGAATGCGCTCCGGCTGCGTCAGTTCCGACCCACCCCATGGCCGGCGGGCGTTCAGCCATGAACCCGGCCCTCCTGCTGGCAACCGTCCTGCTCCAGCTGGTGACTCCGGGCCTGGTCCCGGCCTCGGCCCGCCGGGTGATGGCCGAGGCACCGCTGCACCAGCTCCATGCGCCTGCCGCCAGCCCCGATGGGGGTCGTTGGCGGATCACTCCGCGGCCCCTGTCGCTGAATCTGCTGGTGGCCACGGGGGGACTGCTGCTGATCCTGGTGGAGCTGTGGTGGTTCCTGGGCGTCCGCCGGCCCGGAGCTGCCGCCGCCGCAGGCGACGACGGCGTGCAGACCGTGACCATCACCGTGGACGGGGGCTATGAACCCAGCCGTCTCCGGGTACAGGCAGGGCGGCCGTTGCGCCTGGCCTTTCACCGCATCGATCCCAGCAGCTGCGTGGCCCAGGTGCTCTTCCCGGATTTCCATCGCTGCCTCGATCTGCCCCTCGGCGAGACCACGGTGCTGGAGCTGCTGCCGGAAAAGGCCGGGAGCTACCCCTTCCACTGCGGCATGAACATGGTGCGTGGGGTTCTGGAGGTGGTCGACGGCCCGGAGCCGTAGGAGCTCCACGGGCCGTTCACTCCAGGCGGCCGTCTTCCCGAGCCAGGGTTCGATCGGCGCTGTCGAGGATCGGAAACGGCACTGGGGAACTGCCTGCGCAGCATCTCTGTGACCTGCCGCCAGTGAGCCCGGACCTGATCAGGCTTCTGGATCACGAACACGGCTGTCAGGGCCGCCGCCACCATGTCCGGACCGGCCTACTTCTTCGGAGACGCCTTGCGGCTTGGGAACGTGGCTCAGGAGGTTGCGCAGGAAGTGCACCCGGCCGCCCGTGCAGGTAGGTCGCATCCAGGTAGAGGCAGGGAAAGCGGGCGTGGTCCAGCGGACGGCTGAGAAAGGCTTTCAGCTGCTCGTCGAGGCCCTGGCGGATCCGGCTGACCTCGGACTTGGAGCTGCCGCCAGCACCGGCTACGCCGTTGCTCTCCTCCGGAGTGACACCACTGCTCTGGATGCTGCCTGGATGCTGCGAAGAATGGCCTTTGCCCCAATCTCAGCTCATGAGATAGGGGCATCGCCATAGCGGCAGCTTGATGCCATCCGGACCTGTCCAAAGCTTGTCAGCTTGGATGCCTGGTGATTCAACGCGATTCAAAACGTCTTGAGCCCTGAATATGCAACACCGCGAAACGTACCTTCATGAAACGAGCCGATAGCGCAACGATTGCTTTGAGGCGCCCAGGGGCGTCAGTCTTGGAGCCAGGACTCTCACCATAGTCTAACCACAGATCATGAGAACTCTCTCCAAGTGCCTCTCTCCCAGCAGCTAGTTTGCCTTGCAGGTACCGGAGGGCGTCAGCTGAACCATGGATGTTTGCCAGGATCTTTACCCTCTGGTTGGTGTCAGTGACTACTGAATCATCCGAGGAAACCAGCCTAGACTCAGATTGGTCTCATCTTGTTCCCGCTATTCCTGCGATCACTCACTTGCGTGGTTAAATCTCCTGCGAGACTGGGCAAGTAAGTAGGAATAGTTTTTTCATCCTGACGTCATGTCTTCCGATCCAATCGTTCGGGGCGATCATCAAGCGCCCCATGCCGCTGCTTCCCTCAGCCCTGCCACCTCCTCCGAGGCTGCCCTGCAGGCGATACCGGACATACCGGCTGCGGCTCCTGGGTCCGATGGCGAATGGAGCGTGATTGAATGCGATGGGACAGGCGTCTGGATGTTTCTGGAGCCCGATGTCTCCGTCCGCTGACTCCCCCTCGGTGGCCGAGTCTGAAATCCTGCGGCCTGTCACACGGTTGATACCGGAGTGGGAAGCTTGATCTTCGAGCGCCACCAGCCATGGCCCGTGAGCCGGCGTGAGAAGGCACTGAAGATTTTCTTTCAGCGGGCAGCTCAGGAGCCCCTCCTGCAGGCAAGGCTCGTCAACGGTGAAGCGGCGTGCTCGCTGCTGCTGTTCCGGTTGGCAGGCATCAGGATCAGCAAGGCTGAGCGTTCCTTGCTCTCAGCGCTCAGCCTGGATGTCCAGTTGGTTCAGGTGGCCGACACGATGTCTGAGCGTTGGCGCCTCAGGCCCAGCAGGCAGGCAAGGCCGATCCTTGCCGCGAGAGCCAATCTGCTGGAAACGATCGAATCGGCGGCGGCGGGCCTCACGCTCGTGATCTGCGCCTGCACGGTTCAGAGCAAAGCTCCCCGCTGACGACCGGAGGCTGGCTGGTTTCCCTGCCGGCTGGCGATGATCGTTCAAGCCGCCCGCAGCCACGATCCCGATGACCCCTGCATCCAGACAACGCAGTAAAGGGCGCGGTGGTATCGGCAGCAAGCTTGGGCTCGCACCCGGCACGATGATGTTTGTCGGGGATCAGAAGCGGGCAAGGGTCCGCCTCGATGTCCTTGATTACAACGAGGCCAGATTCAATGAGTTGCAGGATCTGGATATCCGTCAATGCATTGATTTCATGCGATCATCTCTGGTCACCTGGATCAATGTCAGTGGCGTCCACGATGTTGTCTTGATCGAGGCGCTCGGGCAGTCCTTCGGCTTGCATCCGTTGACTCTCGAGGACATCGTGAACACCACCCAGAGGCCCAAGTAGGGCCTCCTGAGAAACGTAGGCGGTGCCTCACTGATAACTCCGGGGAATCCC
>CAYHCE010000062.1:0-10628 GCA_964355015.1 uncultured bacterium
GCTCAGCAGGCCCACCAGGGCGCTGAGGCGTGGGCCGTAGCGGCTGGGCTCCACCGCAGCCGGCAACTCCGCGCAGGTGCTGGTGCCACAGCAGGGGCAGATCAGGCGGGCAAGCGATGCTCGATCACCCGCGGGGTGATCGGCGGGATCTCGATCACCTGATGGCGCAGCGGCTCCGGGTCATCGCCCTCCAGATGGGTGCCGCAGCGGCGGCAATGCTCCGGATGGTGCTCCTCGATCTGATCGCAGCGCTCGATCGGCAGCAACTCCGGCCCCGATCCGGGATGGCCCTCCTGACCACCTCGCTTGCGGCCACTGGGTTTGCGGCGTGCGGGCGGCTTAATACCAAGGCCATCACTGGAGGGCGGTTTGGAGGAGTTGGGGGAGTTGCGGCCGATCCGCTCACGCAGGCCCGTCAGTTACATCGCCAAGGCGGTGAGTTGCTGCCGCAGCTGATCGTTCTCCTGCTGCTGGGTCAGAAGCTGACTGACAAGCTCAAGCAATCCAGCCCTTACACCCATCGGGGTGGAGGTCCAGTCCGCTTCTGAAATCCCGGCAGAAGGGGGGTAGGCATCTCAGGCAGTCTCTGCCTGAGATGCAACCGGGAATCACGAAGCCGTCAAGGGTTCAGCCGTGGCGATATTCGCTGCGAGCGGTCCCGCCCCCTGAACGCATACGCGCATGTATCGGCATGTTCCTCTAATAACGAAGCAAAACCTGGCAACGTAGGCTAAAGTGGATACAAATGAGATCTTTCGAACCGCCCTTCCTACTCGTTTCTTAGCAGTGATAGAGCACCATGGACACTCATGGCTGGGACTTGGTCACCGCCTGCTCTCAGGACAAGTTGAACGCATTCCTGGCGACCCGGCTGAAGAAAACGCCGCCGACTGTCACCTATTCCGATGGCTCCGGTCTGCAGATCACTGCCACCTTCGATCCCTGGCAGATCTCATCGTTCGGTTCTGACAACCGGTTAACGCTGATCCTGCCGATCCGCACCGGTTCCCTGACCTCCAGCTCCAAGTTCGCAGTAGTTCCGCAGGTGGCCCTGGATGGTGCTCAGATCGAGATCGCTCTGGATCTGACATTTGTACAGGATGCAACAGGTGGAAAGACTGATCTGACGTTCAACTTTCAAACTCCTGCAACGTCGCAGAGCGATACGACTGCGGGGGCGATCTGGGTGGTGAATGCCGATCTGAGCGGGGTTCTGGCCAAGGCTGATCCCAGCGGTGCCGCAGGGCAGGCGTTGCATGATCACCTGCCAGCCTGCCTGATCGCCAATAAAGACGGTTTGGCCTATGCCCTAAGTTCCGTGAACCTGGCTCCTGTTGGCACGTCGTGGCCCGCTCCGGTGGCCATGGACTATCTGTTCGTGCAAGGGGCGAAGATCGCCGGCGGCGGACAGGGGCCGGGATATCTGGCGGTGCTGTCGATGGTGCGCAGCCTCGACCCCAAGACACGCAGCCGTGACATTGATTCCACACTGTGCGATGGCAGCCATGATGTGTGCCTGCTGCTGCACAAGGATCTGTTTTTGGAGCATCATATTTTACCGATGCTGCCTGCCGCATTTGTCGGCGCTCAACAAAGTGAATTCGTTGTGGCGGGAGACATGGTGATGAACACCGCTCCACTGATCTGCCCCACGGTAACGAATGGCGGAACCGGCTATGTGCCAGTTTTGTACTCACTTCGGGTGTCGGTTTCCGGTGACCAGATCCAGTCAGATGTGATGGGTTATTTCAATATCACCGGATTGACCAACTCCTATGTCACCTTCGATATTCAGCAAGGGCTCAATTGTGCTTTCGATGCAGCATCTGGTGGGCTTTCGCTGACTCCGGCCGGACCACCGGCATCGACATACGAGAAGCACATTCCCACGTGGATCTACGTTGTTGGAGCCGTAGCCTTGCTTCCGCTAGGGGGTATCCTCGGACTGGTGGTGGTTGCTATTGTCGATATCGTTGTGGCTGCGGTGTCGACCGCAGTGGCAGGCAAGGTTGGCGGCCAGGGCAGCACCACAGCCGTCGGAGATTGGGCCTTTGCCTCGGTTCAATGGCCAGGCAGCACCGGTTGGAGCGTCACCGATGGCGGCCTGTCTGACTCGCTCTACTTGCGGGGATCGCTGAACTGATATGCAGCGTGAGCTGAGCATGATCACTGAAGAACCATGACTCAAGACGTTGCCCTAAGCACGGGCTGACACACTACCGGAGTAAAACCTCATGACAGCAGCAACATCCACAGTTGTCGACCTTCAAGGCTGGGACGTGGTGAATGCCGCGAGCTTCGATGTGGTGAACGCGGCGATCAAGCGATCCAACACATCCCCGCAGGCGTTCACTCTGGCGCAGTGGGGGCTGGAACGGGTCGATCTTGCCGGCTCATGGGATACCTGGAAGCTGGTCTCCGGATCTGCCGGGGCGACACTGGCGATCTCCCTGCCGGTGTCGAGCGGCACCGCGATCTACGACCAGCCGCCTTTTGTGTATGCCAAGTTCGATCCCAGTACTTCAGGTAATGTGAGCTTTGATCCAGCTCGTCTGACCGTCACCTCCCCCCAATCCGCTAGAGGGCAGGAAAGCGCCTTTGGCTCGATCGGTCAAGGCTCCGGAAAGTGGTATTTCGAGGTGACGAACCCCTCGAGCGTCATGCCGGCAATGGCTAAACCTGCCTATGTCGGGATTGGAACGACCAAGAACCCCAACCAGACCTTTACCAATGATGCCAACGGTTATGGCTATGAGGTGAACGGCACGTTGCGCTCGAACAAGTCGGATGTTCAGGTGAAGGGGCCCACGGGCATGGTCGATCCGGCTCCATGGAACAAGGCGGGTGACACGGTTGGTGTGGCTGTCGATCTGGACAAGGGGATGATCTGGTTCCGTGGCCCGGATGGGGCTTGGCAGGGCGCCGGGGCCGACCCGGTCGCTCGTACTGGTGCGGCCTTCTCGTCGATCAACACCGCTGCCGATTTCTTTCCAGCCGTGTCCGTTGGACCTGGCTTGTCCTTGACGATCAACTTCGGTGCCAGCCCCTTCAAGCATCCTGTACCTGCCGGATTCAGGGGCTGGATGAGCCCGCCGACACGCAAGACAGTCAAGCTGGATGGTGCCATCGTCAGTGGAACCATCCGGCTGGCCCAGGTGCCGGGAAGCGGAAATCAGATGAAATTGGTAATAGACGATCAGAGCCTGCCAACCAAACCTGCCACCACCGTCGCCGCGGTGACGCTTGCCGGCGGCATGGCTGCCGATCCACCCGTTGTCCAGGCCTTTGGTACATGGTTGAACGACAACATCGCCAAGTTCACCAAGGTTTTCCACACGATCGAGATCACCGATCCGGCCACCACACCAACGGGCAGCCCACAAGCTTCACCGGCGCCCACCTGGATGAAGCCCACTGGTTTCGCCTATGCGGCGGTCGATCTGCCGCAGCTCACACCCACGGATCCCACGCTGAGCGCCCTGGCGATCCTGACCGAAACCGAACAACGCAGCAGTGCGAAGCTGGCGGCGCAGGTGTCGGCCAACATCCTGCAGGACATGCCGAAGGATGCCAACGGCAATCCCGCCAATGCGGTGGTGGCGATCAGTGCCGAGCGGCTGCTGGTCAAGATTCTGTTGCCGGGTCTTGTCTCGATGTTTAAGCCTGCCAATTCCACTATTACAGAGACAGATTTCCAGTTCGACCCAACAGGCATGGTGGTCACGAACAAGACTCAATTGAAGTTCGGCGACATGAAGCTCAAAGACGGCACGACCGTCAATCCCGTGATACCCGTCGGGAGAGTCAGTGCCTCGCTTGATGGGACCAGAATCAAGCTGAGCTTTCGTGATATCAGCTTTGATTACCCTGGCGCCGTGTTTGGTCTCAATGAAAGCGTCACATTTGGCTTCGACCAGTACGTGTATCTGACTTTGAACAAGCGTAAGGATGGCAAGAATGTCCTCTATCCAACCTTCAAGGTTCCCACAGATCCACACGACGATGGCAGGCCGCGGGCGGATGATCTGACGATCCATTATCAGTTGAGTCCACAGGCACTCAAGGCCTCCATGGGGTTGATGATCACTGGCATCATCCTCTCCGTCTTGAGCATTGGCTTGGTCGGGTCGGCGGTGAAGGGCTGGAGTCTGGCGGCAACCGCCGCCGATGCCGATGCCAACAGCGCCGCAAGCCAGGTGTCCAAACAAGGCAGCGCCGTGGGGAACTACGGAAGGGTTATGGCGGTCATGCCGCGTTATGAGCCAATCGCCGCCAAGCTAGGTGGAACAGTCGCCTTTGAGATCGTTGAAGTTGTAGAGACTGGGAGCGTTGCGCAACCTGCTGGTGCTGCAGCCACTGGGAGCGTTGCGAAACCTGCTGCTGCTGCTGCAGCCACAGAAGGTGGAAGTTGCATGCTTTTCCTGTCCCAGCACGCCATTGGCCTGAGAATCGCCGCGGCCCTATGCGGTTTCGTTACAGCTGCTGACTGGGCGGCTTTTGGAGTGATGCAGGCAACGGCAGATGCACTGGCCAAGGGCGACTTTGACAGCCTGCCGGTTTCGGCAACTCTGGAAAGTCAGATGACCCAGAACCTGCTCCCCTTCGAATGGACCGACACCAAGACCTGGACCTTGGTGGATGCGCGACTGAACGGCAGCCTGCTGATCTACGGCACGCTGGCTTGATTGATCATCACTCCTTGATTCCCATCGTTTGCACTTCAGATGACACTTTCCAATACCACACCTCCTGCAGCGGCGGCTAATCCTGGAGCCGGAATGATCTCGCTTCAGGGTTGGGATACAGCATCAGTCGTCACGTTCGATACGATGAACAAGACGATTGCGGCAGAGATTGCAGCGCAGAAGAAGAATCCGAAATTGCCCGAGCCCTTTCCCTCCAGCTTCAGCGCCACCAACAAGTTCTGTGGCTCGCTGCAAGGAACATGGGGGGACTGGCAACTGGAACCTGACGTCACCAGTGCGGGGGAAAAGATCACGATGGCTTGCCCGATCCTGCAAGGCAGTGCCACCGATGTGACTGGGGCTTCTTATCAGCTCAATGGAGCCGTTGTTTACATCAGTGTCACCTTGCAGAAGGTGGTGCAAGCCGCCATTTCCATCAACGACATCACGGCAAGCAAGACCCAGACCGGTAACGAAAAGCAACATTGCCTGCTGGTGAACTCCACCCCCTTGGCCCCGTCGGCCAACGTGCCACCCCAGCCTGCCGTGGATGTGATCAGCATCAGCCCGCCGGCACTGGATATGCCATTCTCGCCACTGTTCAAGCAGTGGTTCAATGCCAATGTCGGGCTGATCAACCAGATCTTCTTCACTGCGGTGTTGAACGAAACAGCCGATATCGGCGACTTCCAATGGCTCAAGCCAACGGATCTGAGCTATGCCACAGTCACGGCCAACAACGGGGCTGCGATCTTTGCGGCCCTGTGCCTCACGGATCAAGGCTCAGCCACTCAAGGCTCAGCCACATCACTCGCCAACCAGATTGATGCCGGCCTTGCCAATATCCTGCCTGCCAATGCCAACTCGGTTTTTGTGATCAGTGGTGAGAGGTTTGCGCAACACTTTCTCAGAAAAGGAGCCGCCGCGCTCTTCCAGGGATCGGACGAGACCAACGATTTCGACATCATTGGCCTCGATATGATCGTCACCAACAACAAGGACCTGTTGTGGCGAAATGTGGTCTTGGAGGACAAGACCGCAGTTGACTTGAGGGTGCCCGCTCAGGGCTTCAGCCTGAATGCGGTGGCGAACCGGATCGAGCTGAGTTTTACCGGTGCTTATTTTATCCATCCATTAGCGTTTATTGGAAACGATAAAGTCAGCATTGACTTCACCCAAACCGTTTTTCTCGCAGCGGGCAAGAATGCCGCTGGAGACGTCGTGCTTGTCACAACCAACAAGGACCCCGCTGACCCGAACGCCAACGAAGCGCCAAACCTGCGCGACTGCACGGTCACGGCGACACCGGACCCCACTGCCGTGACGGCAGGTCGCGTGCTGGACATCATCTCCATCGCGGCATCCGTGCTTTCGCTCGGCAGTTTTGCCGTTGGGAAATGGGCACTCAATGCCGCGAACCTGTCGAAATCTGCTGCTGCCGTGCGAACGGCCCTCGCAGCCGGTGAGGCTGCCATCGCTGTGGCGCTGGATGCCAACGCTGCCCTGGTGGATGCCTCCACCATCACGCAGGGAAATCTGGCAGCGGCCGCCGCCTTCACCACCGGCGCGGCTCCCTTGTCCGCAGCCGCCATCACCTACCTCACTCGATTTGCCCAGTTCACAGGGTTCATCGCTGCCCTCACGGGTGGAATGGCGATCTATCAGAACTACCAGGTGTCCCAGGACGGATCGATCAACACCAGCAGCTTTCCCTCACTCGATCACTTCGTCGCCAATGCCCTCGGCGCGTCCCAGTGGCCCCATCTGAAGACCTGGACTTTGGTGGATGCCCGGTTGCAGTATTGCCTGTTGCTTTTCGGAAATCTGTCGGTGTGAACCGTCGCGGCCTCCACTGGCGGCCCTGTCGCATCGCGTCTCCTCATCTCAGCTCTGACATCTTCTGCCATGGCAACCGCAACAGCTGCAGCCTCCACCTTGAACTGGGACACGGTCTTTGCCGTGTCCATCGATGAGTTGAATGCCGACATCGTCACTCGCAACAAAACTCCCACACGCTTGCAAGGGGCACCAGCCGGACCGCTGAGTTTCAGCTTGAATGCTGATTTTGACCCTTGGATGATCGTACCGGGGGGTGACGGTGGGGTGGTCAACTTTGGCCTGCCGATGCGCAATCTGGTGGCGAATTACGTGTTGCAAGGGGCCGCCGGGCAGGTGACCTGTGCCGATGCCTTTGCCACCATCGGTATCCGGCTGAATATCGAACAGCACACAGGTCCAGCCCTCTTAGCTGATGGCACGCCTCTGCCAGCCGCGGCAGCAGGTACCACCCGCCACGCCCTGAAGCCGCGCACGGTCAGCGCGGTTCTGGCTGATCCAGTCGCGACCCTGATCGGTGTCGATTTCCGCCAGCCCCTCTCCGATCCACAGGCCAGTCCGCCGATCGAGACAGCGATTCTGAACTGGTGTACCGCCAACCTCTCCCAGTTCCAGCATATCTTTGCCTTCATCGACCTGAATGATCAGGTTGACACTGGCCCATGGGCCTTCTGCAAGCCCATCGTCTCCAGCTACGCCTATGTCGATCTGCCTGGCAAGTCATCGGGAATCCTTGGCTTGTTGTGCATGACCTCTGCCTTGCCTGCACCCACAGCACAGCAAGTTTCCGCACTGTCAGTGCCTGCAGGAAGTGGCGCTGCTTTCCTGATCGGGGAAGGGCGCCTGCTGGAGGGCATGATCAAGCCGTCGCTGCTGGCCATGTGGCCCAATCTGAAAGACACCGATCTGGATCTGGACATCAGCAACGCCATCCTGCGGCTGAAGAGTGGTGTGGTGGTTGGCTTGCCACAGATCAGTGATGCCAACGGCACCAGCTACGATCCAATGCTGACCGGCTTCGTTGTGCAGATCCTTGGTAACGAGATGAAAATCGAGACCCATACGGATGTCGAGGTCAGCCCAGGGATTCATGCCACATGCTTTTCCACCAATTGGTTTGCGATCACCCTCGGCAAGAATGCCAAGGGTGAACAGACACTGGTGTGCCAAGCTTCACGCCCCGCGACCAAGATCAATGGCCATTACTCAGACCAGGGCGTTGCTATCTTGACATCGGCGCTGCTGGCAATCACCATTTGTCTGGCGACTCTTGCCCTATTCGTCGATGGCGCTTTGAGCATCGTTGTTGACGTTGCTCTTCTGGTGGCGTTGGTCGGGACTGTCACCATCAAGAGCATTGGCCAGGCCAATCAGAATGTCGCCCCGTCGCTGGATGGCCTGACGTCCAATTTCATCGGCCCGATCACCTGGAGCAGCACCTCCATGAAACTGAACAGCTGCGGCTTGAACGGTTCCCTGCAGTTGGGGGGTGATTTCTCCTGATTACCCGGCACCACACACCTGATCGACCCGGTTGCTTGAGGAAGCGGTCGGCGCGGGCACCCTGTCGTCGATCCAGCCCTGGCAGCGCGACACCCGGTGCTCGCCCTGGGCGATCAGGCCCTGGTGCAGCTGGCAGGTGAGCAGGGGGATGCAGTTCACCCCCGCGCAGTGCCGAAACCAATGGCAGGTGATGCAGACCTTGCGGCCGCGGGTCATCACCAGCACCTCCTGATCAAGACAAGGCCACTCCTCGATCAGTGTGTCGATGCCCTGGGCCAGCGGCGAAGCGGCGCGGCGCGGCTGGAAGCCCATGATTCAATCCAGAGGCGTACGCCTGTACTGGCAGGGTCAGTTCGGGCTGGCTGTCCGCCCTGGCTGCAGCACTGAAGCCTCAGGAAATCAGCCGTTCCTCTTAACCACCGCTCTCGCTGGCGGCAATGGCGGCCTGGATCCGGTCTGTGACCCGGCGAATCCTGGGCCAGCTCGTTGCTGCCAGCACCAGGATCGCGATGGTCCGCTCCTGCAGCTTCTGCGGAGAGCGCAGGTGGGTGTCGGTCGAGATCAGCAGCTCATCTGCCGTGGCCACCGCGGGGCCATCCAGGGATCGGCGCAGCGAGTCGGGCGTCCCCAGGTCAGACAGGATGCGCACTCAGGCCACTGCAGCAGCTGCGCTCCGAGCAGCCTGCTCGAGTACCGACCGGGCCTGCTCCAGCGTGAGCCCGGGGAACAGCTCGACGAATTCGGCCAAGGAAACCCCTCTTCCGGGTTGTCCAACAGGGCCGCCACCGGAATCCGGGGGCCGCGTGTCCGCCGACAATGAAGTTGACCGGTCGCCATGGGCCCCGGCGGCGATATCCAGAAGCACCTGGAGAGCCAGATCGAGCGGATCGATGGCCAGATCAAGGAGATGCGGCAGCTCAGAAAGGAACTGCAGGGCCTGCTGGCCGGCTGGCAGAGCGATCCCGCCAAGGAGGGGGATGTGATCTGCCCCAATCTTCAGGTCTGAAGGCTGATCGTGAAGTTCGGCCAGCACGGAACGCATGGGCACCGATCCGATGAAGCCATGACCCGGAGCCGCGGCCAGCTCCCTGCTGCGTGCCCATGCTGAGGACAGGCAGAAGCAAGGGAGCAGAGCTGATGGGCCATCACCATGCCGCGTTCGGCCAGACACGTTCGGTGGCGCTCAGACTCGCGGCCACAGCAGGACTGGGAGGGCTCGTCCTGTCGCTGGGGGCTCCAGCGCTGTCTGGGCCGCCCCAAACGACAGCCTCACCTGGAAGTGGCATGGGTGCGGGCCTGAGCGGTCCGGGGCGGATGGGCCTGCAGTCGATGGATCAGCGCTTCATCGTGATGATGATCCCCCACCATGACGGGGCGATCGCCATGGCCGATCTGGCCCTCAGCCGCGCTACGCGGCCCGAGATCAAGGAGCTGGCCAAGAGCATCAAGGCCAGCCAGACCCAGGAGAACGCCCAGATGCGGATCTGGTACCGGCAGTGGTTCGGCGGTGATGTTCCCAGCTGGACGACAGGAGGAGCCATGGGCATGGGCGGGATGGGGATGGGTATGGGTGGTGGCATGGGCACGGGCCTGGCCGCCCTGAAGAACGCCACCGACTTCGATCGGGCCTTCATCGAGCAGATGATTCCCCACCACCGCATGGGCGTGATGATGGCCTCGATGGCCCAGACCAACAGCCAGCATCCGCAGCTGCGGGCCATGCAGCAGGCCATGGTGAAGGCCCAGAGCCGGGAGATCGAGCAGATGACCCAGTGGTACCGAAGCTGGTACGGCACACCCTGACGCCACCGATGGACCCGTTCTTCATCCTCGACACACCGAAATCCTTCGAGGCGGCCAGTGCCGCCCTCCAGGAAGCGGTGGTGGACCACGGCTTCGGCGTGCTGGCCGTGCATGATCTCGGCAACACCCTGCGCAGCAAGGGCCTGCCGTTCCCGGAGCAGTGCCGCATCTTTGAGGTATGTAACCCCCAGCAGGCCGCCGCAGTGCTCAGCACCACGATGGCGCTCAACATGGCTCTGCCCTGCCGGATCTCGGTGTACACCGAAGCCGGCCAGACCCGCATCGGCATGATCCGCCCCGAGGCGATGCTCGCCAGCCTCTCCTCCGATCCCTCCCTGCGGGAGGTGGCCCGAGCGGTGGAGGCCTCCACCACGGCGATCATCGAGGCTGCTGCGGCTTAGCTGTCCGTGTCAACAAGGTTTTCCGGCTGACACCGATCGATCGGAACACCTGATCCGGCAGCCTTTCGACAGGGCACGGAGGCTGGCTCAGCTGGCTTCCGAGAACGGCTGCCGCATCGCTGATCACGACCTGCGCCGCAGCCAGGCCTGCCTCATCGAGATCGGCGGCCGGCTGGTGCTGGGGATGGAGCAGGGAGGGTTTGCGTTCGAGGCCGACTATGCCGAGGCGGCACAACGGAACGGTTCGGATCCAACTCCTGAAGGCGTGCAGACCCCCGCTAACAGCAGAGATGGCCACTCGGGGAGATCACAACCAGTCGACCGGAATCGCCTCTCAGCCGGCGGGATCACCACCGGCATGCGGTCATGGATCGGACGCAGCAGGGCGTTGGGGGTGGTG
>CAYHCE010000063.1:0-10407 GCA_964355015.1 uncultured bacterium
TCCACGGTGACCTCCTCGATCGCCTCAAGCTCGTCCATGGCATACAACCCACTGCCGCCGAGAACCCCCAGACGGGCGCGGCTCAGGTCGAGGCCGGTGCTCACAGGAGCGGGGCTGCTCATGGGCGGAGATGGCCGTGGCAGGGACTGGGATCCGTTCTACCCGAGAGTGGATACAGTCCGCCTTTGCCCGAGCCCCTGTGACCAAAGCCCTGATGGAGACCGATGCCGGCACCGTGGAGATCGAGCTGTTCGATGCCGACGCTCCCGCCACCGTGGCCAATTTCGTGAAACTGGCCGTAGCCGGTTTCTACGATGGCCTCGCCTTTCACCGCGTCATCGAGGGCTTCATGGCCCAGGGCGGTTGTCCCAACACCCGCGCCGGCGCCAGCGGTGCGGCCGGGACCGGTGGCCCCGGCTACATGATTCCCTGCGAGATCAACAGTCGCAAGCACCAGGCCGGCACCCTGTCGATGGCGCATGCCGGCAAGAACACCGGCGGCAGTCAGTTCTTCCTCTGCCACGACGCCCAGCCCCACCTCGACGGTGTGCACACCGTCTTTGGTCAGGCGGCGAATCTGGACGTGGTGCTGGCCATCAAGAAGGGCACGCGGATCCACAACATCAAGATCAGCGCGTGAACCAGCGCCGCTGAGCGCTCGGGTCGGGCGCGGTCCTCAGAGCCAGTGTCCTCAGACCCAGTGAACGAAGGCCCCCGCTCGCAGCGGCAGCCTGGGGTTTCGCTGGCCCAGCTCAGCCAGGGGACGCTGCTGCGGCTCCAGGGTGGCGCTGGGATGGCTGCTGCGCTGGGCGTCGGGGGCCAGCAGCAGGCTGACCGCCCTGGTACCCGGCCAGGCCGCCATCTGGCCCAGAAACGCCACCAGGTCGGCGTCCTGCAGCCCTTGGTCCCCGCGTGGGGCCAGCAACAGGGCCAGCTCCGGCTGGCCCAGCAGGGCCAGCAAGCGGGGATGCTCCTCCCGCTTCAGTTCCAGGCTGTGATGGAGGGCCCACTCGCGCAACTGGGTCCAGTGCTCGGCCTCGGCAGCCTGCGGCTCCAGTCCATCGCCCCGCCAGGCCAGCACGGCCGTGGGACCGCTGGTGGCATCCCGATCGGCACCAGGCTGCATCAGGTGCCCCAGCTTCGTCTGCTTCGTCAGCAGGTAGGCGGCGTTGTGCACCCCCGGATCCATGACCAGAGGCACCCGATCCTCCACCCGCAATCCGTACCCCCCGAGGCCGGCGATCTTGCGTGGGTTGTTGGTGATCAGGCGCAGGCGGTGCACGCCTAGGTCGCTGAGGATCTGGGCGCCCACTCCGTAGTTGCGCAGGTCGGCGCCGAAGCCCAGCCGCTCGTTGGCCTCGACGGTGTCCAGACCCCCGTCCTGGAGGCTGTAGGCCCGCAGCTTGTTGATCAGGCCGATGCCGCGCCCTTCCTGGCGCAGATACACCACCACACCCTCTCCCGCCGCCTCGATCATGCGCAGGGCTGTCTCCAGCTGGGGCCGACAGTCGCAGCGGAGCGAGCCGAAGGCATCGCCGGTGAGGCATTCGGAGTGCACCCGCACCAGCACCGACCCGGTGGCAGCTTCGGGATGGCCCTTGACGATCGCGACGTGTTCGCTGCCATCGAGCTCGTTGCGGTAGCCGATCGCCCGGAAACTGCCGAAGGCACTCGGCATCAGCGCTTCCGCCTGGCGCCGCACGAAGCGTTCGGTGTCGAGCCGGTAGCGGATCAGGTCAGCGATGCTGATCAGCCGCAGCCCGTGGCGTCGGGCGTAGGGCCCCAGCTGGGGAAGCCGGGCCATCGAGCCGTCGGCGTTCTGGATCTCGCAGATCACGCCGGCCGGGTAGAGCCCGGACAGGCGGGCCAGATCCACGGCCGCCTCGGTGTGGCCGGCCCGCTTGAGCACCCCTCCCTGGCGCGCCCGCAGGGGAAAGATATGGCCCGGCCGGCGCAGATCCGACGGCCGGCTCCGGGGATGGATCGCGACCTGGATGGTACGGGCCCGGTCCTCGGCGGAGATGCCGGTGCTGACCCCGTTCTCGGGGCCGGCATCGACGCTGACGGTGAAGGCAGTCTGGTTGCTGTCGGTGTTGCGGTCGACCATCAGGGGCAGCTCGAGCGCATCGAGGCGCTCCCCTTCCATGGCCAGACAGATCAGGCCACGGGCCTCGGTGGCCATGAAGTTGATCTGCTCGGGTGTGGCGAACTGGGCCGCGCAGATCAGATCCCCCTCGTTCTCGCGGTTCTCGTCGTCAACGACGACAACCATTTCGCCGTTGCGGATGGCGGCCAGTCCATCGGCGATGGAATCGAAACGGATCCGGCCGGAACCCTCGCTGGCCTCACCGCCGCGGGGGAAGGAGGCGATCTGGTCGGAACGGACAGTCAGAGTCGGTGGAACGACGGAGATTCATTCTCCCTCAGGTCCGACACGGCCGTGAGGAGGAGCCCGGTACGATCACCTGCTCTCCTTCCGCCGGCATGGTCAGCCCCACACCAGCCCAGCGCGTCGCCGTGATCGGCGCCAGCGGCTACGGCGGCCTCCAGACGTTGCGCCTGCTTCAGGAGCATCCCCACTTCGAGGTCACCTATCTGGGGGGGGAACGCAGCGCCGGCAAGCGCTGGAGCGAGCTGGTTCCCTTCCTCCCCCTGCCGGGCGATCCGCCGGTGCAGGCGCCAGAGCCGCAGGCGATCGCCGCCACGGCCGACCTGGCCGTTCTCAGCCTGCCCAGTGGCCTGGCCTCGGCCCTGGTGCCCGCGCTGCTTGACCGGGGCGTCAGGGTGGTGGATCTCTCGGCTGACTACCGCTACCGCTCGCTGAGCCAGTGGAAGGAGGTGTATGCGACGGAAGCCAAGCGTTTTCCACGCAGCGACGAAGCCCTGTGCGAGGAAGCCGTCTACGGACTGGTGGAGTGGGAGGAGGCCCGCATGGCCAGGGCACGGCTGGTGGCGGCTCCCGGCTGCTTCCCCACCGCCAGCCTTCTGCCGCTGCTGCCGTTTCTCAAGCAGGGGCTGATCGATCCGGGCGGAATCATCATCGACGCCAAGACCGGCACCTCAGGGGGTGGCCGCGCAGCCAAGGAGCACCTGCTGCTGGCCGAGGCCGCCGAATCCGTGGCTCCCTACGCAGTGGTGGGCCATCGCCACACCAGTGAGATCGAGCAGGCGGCCAGTCGGGTGGCGGGCCAGTCGATCCAGCTCCAGTTCACGCCTCATCTGATGCCGATGGTGCGCGGACTGCTGGCCACCGTCTATGGCCGCCTGCGCGATCCAGGCCTCACCGCCGAGGACTGCACCACGCTGCTGGAGGCAGCCTACCGCCACAGCCCCTGCGTGGCGGTGCTGCCGGTGGGTACCTACCCCTCCACCAAGTGGGTCCGGCAGACGAACCGTGCCCTGCTGTCGGTCCAGGTGGATCCACGCACCAGCCAGCTCATCCTGATGTGTGCCGTCGATAACCTGATCAAGGGCCAGGCGGGTCAGGGTGTGCAGTGCCTCAACCTGATGGCGGGCCTGCCGCCCTGCAGCGGTCTGCCGCTGCTTCCCTTCTATCCCTGAGTGCTGGGCGCAGCGTTCAGGCGGGGTCTCCGCCATGCCGTTCAGCGGCGAGCGCCACCGCCAGGGGCAGGATCCGGTGCTCCTGGCGGTGGATGCGGGCGGTCAGGGAGGCACGGTCGTCGTTCGGCAGCAACGGCACCGCTGCCTGGACCAGGATCGGCCCGTCGTCGACCTCCGGTGTCACCAGGTGGGCTGTGCAGCCCGTCAGGGTCACTCCGGCGGCGAGGGCTTGTCCCACCGCGTCCAGGCCGCGGAAACTGGGCAGAAGCGATGGATGGATGTTGACCAGCCGCTGGGGGAAGGAGGCGATCAGCAGGGGAGTGACGATCCGCATCCAGCCCGCCATCACCACCAGATCCACGCCGGCCTGCCGGAAGGAGGCGATCAGAGCGGCGTCCAGGTCCTCTCGCCGGGGGTGCAGACGATGGTCGAGCAGGGTCCAGGGCACACCCAGCCGTTCAGCGCGTTGCTGGGCGCCACAGTCGGGATTGTTGACCACCAGCAGCTCCACCCGGCCGCGGAGCTGCCCCTGGCGGCAGGCGGCCACCAGGGCCTCGAAGTTCGAGCCGGAGCCGGAGGACATCACGCCCAGCCTCAGGAAGGGGTGGTGGTGGGGCCAGGGCTGTGGCAACGGCCACTGGATGGAGTCCTCGGTATCGCTAGGGTCTGAGGAAGTGGGCATCGGCTCCATGTCCCATCTGTCCATCCTGCCAACCGTCGTCCACGATCTGGATCAGCTGGCCGCTGCGCTGATCGATCTCGGCTGTTCACCGCTGCGGGGTGGGGACCTGGCGGGTTTTGCGGACGAGCGGGTCCGGGTCGACCTGCAGGTTCAGCTGTCGCCACAGCTGCCGCTGGGCTGGTGTCGCCAGCGGGATGGCTCCCTCGCTCTGGTGGGAGATCTGCAGCGCCTCAGCCGTTCTCGCCACCTGCAGGCTTTCCTGGGTCGGCTCACCCGGCGCTACGCCGCCCGCATGGCTCTTCAGGAGGCGTCACGGCAGTTGCCGATGGCCTTGATCGACCTCGTGTCCTGAGTTCGCCGGTGGTGGAGATCACACTGGATCTGCGGGCCTCCACCCAGCATCTCGTTCATGCCAGGCTCCGCTGGACCCCGCCTCGCCTCACCACCGGTTTCCGACTGCCCTCCTGGACGCCGGGCTCCTATCTGATCCGTGATTACGTCTGCCATCTGGAGGATCTGCAGGTCTGGCAGAACGGCTGCCGGCTGAAGCCTGTCCGGGTCGACCCGGCCGGCTGGCGCCTGGCGCTCGATCGACTCGACCCGCTGGAGCTGCGAAGCACGTTTCTGGCCACCGAGCTGACCGTGCGCACCTGCCACCTGGACGCCGACCACGGCTTCCTGGCCCTGGCGGCCGTGGCGCTCCAGGTGGACGGCGAACGCTGGAGTCCACATCGTCTGCGCCTGGATCTGCCACCCGGCTGGCAGGCGTTCGTCCCCCTGGTCCAGGAGGACGACGGCAGCTGGAGCGCCGCTGATTTCGACCAACTGGTTGACACGCCCGTGGAGGCCGGTCCCCACACCGCCCAGGACTTCCTGGTGGCCGGGGTGCCGCACCGCTGGGTCTGCTGGGACGCGGCCGGGGAGAGGGCACCGGCTCAGGGTGGACTGCAGGGCCGCTTTCCGGCCCTGCTGGAGGACGTAGCTGCCGTGTGCGAGGCCTGCTGCCGGCTGATGGGGGAGACGGCCCCGGCTGCACCGGACTATCTGATCGTGCTGCACCTGCTGGATCGGGGCTACGGCGGCCTCGAGCATGACCGCTCCACCGTGCTGCAGTTCGGCTGGGAGGACCTGGCAAGGCCAGAGGGATATCGCAAGCTGCTGCAGCTCGTTGCCCATGAGTATCTGCACCAGTGGAACGTGCGCCGGCTCCGGCCCGCTGAACTGACACCGATCGATTACGACCGCCCCACCATCGTGCCCAGCCTCTGGTTCGCCGAAGGCGTAACCAGCTATCTCGACCAGTTCCTGCCACTGCTGTGCGGCCGGGCCAGCGAGGAGCAGCTCTTCGAGGATATGGGCGCTGATCTCAGTCGCTACCGGCTCACTCCCGGTCGTCTCCAGGGTCAGAGCCTGCGGCAGAGCAGCCAGGAGGCCTGGGTGAAGCTCTACAGGCGCAATGCCTACAGCGACGACAGCCAGATCAGTTACTACCTCAAGGGAGCTGTCATCTCCCTGGTGCTGGACCTGGAACTGCGCCGGTCCGGGTCCTGTCTGGTCCAGGTTCTCCGCGACCTCTGGCAGCGCCTGGGTCGCTGGGGCCGGGGCTACGGCGAAGCCGACCTGCTGGCGGCCTTCTCCGCCCGCTCGCCACGACTCGGTCAGCTTCTGCCCTTCTGGCTGGAGGGATTCGACGACCCCGACCTTCCCACCTATCTGGGTGATGTGGGTCTCCTGCTGGTTCCGGAGCCCGCCGACCAGCCGTTCACGGGCCTGCGTTGCGCCCTGGAGGCAGCCACAGCGGGTCTGCAGATCACCCGGGTGGAGCGGGGCAGTCCCGCTGAACGGGCCGGGTTGGTGGTCGGGGATGAGCTGCTCGCGCTCGATGGCTGGCGCCTGCGTAAGCCCGAGGACCTGGCCTCCTGTCTGCGGCCGGAGCGGGAGCAGGAGCTCACGATCTGCCGCCGGGGCTCCCTGCGCAGCCTCTGCCTCACCCCTGCCCCGGCCGGTGTGGAGCACTGGCGCCTGCGGCCCGATCCGGCCGCCACCCAGCAGGCACTGGAGCGGCGCAGGCAGTGGCTGGCGCTGGAGCCATGCTGAGGATCCTGCTCCAGCGGATCAGCCGCCACCGGGTCGGCCTGCCCGCTCTCGGGGTCGGGGCCTTGGTCAGTCTGGGCGGTCTGGGCTGGCTGGCCCGCGAGGTCACGGCAGGGCCGGAGGTGGGCGGCCGCCCCTCCCTGCTTCAGTTGCTTGAGGAGGTGACCCATCCGCCTCCTGCGCCGGATTCCCCACGGGGCGTCGCACCGCTTCCGCCAGCCCGTCCCCGCTGGGCCACTCCGCTGCATCAGCAGTGCGTCGACCGTGATCCGCGGCTGCGCCGGCAGCTGGAACGCCAGCTGGCCGAGCTGCCCGCGCGCCGTCGCCGCCGGGCCATCCATCCAAGCAACTACGGCGAACGCTTCAACCGCGATGCCTTCGGTCATCCCGTCGATCCCAGGCCCCAGCTGGTGGTGCTGCATGAAACTGTCTATGGCCTGGGATCCGCGTTGCACACCTTCGAGACCCCCCACCCCCGCGACGAGGACCAGGTCAGCTACCACACGCTGGTCGGTGGCGATGGCCAGGTGGTGGACGTGCTCGAGCCTGAGCGCAGGGCCTTCGGCGCCGGAAACTCAGCCTTCAACGGTCGCTGGGTGGTGACCAATCCCAGGGTGGGCGGCTCCGTCAACAACTTCTCCCTGCACATCAGCCTGGAGACCCCCATCGATGGAGAAAACGACGGGCAGGCCCACAGCGGCTACACCCGGGCCCAGTACGACGCTCTTGCCCTTGTGCTGGCCGACTGGATGGGCCGGTTCGGCATTCCCCCACAGAACATCACCACCCATCGCAAGGTCGACCTGGCCGGCGAGCGGGCGGATCCCCGCAGTTTCGACTGGTCGGCGCTGCAGCAGCGACTGGGCGCTCTTGGCCTGCTCTGCCGAGCGGGCTCTCCCTAGCCCGGCGCCGCTGTTTCGGGACAGTCCAGACGGGGATCCGACCGGACCCGATCAGATCAGCGGCGAAAGCACAGGCTTGCGCACGGAATAGATCAGGGCATGCAGGGCCGGGTCCTGCATGTAGCTCAGGATTCTGCTGGGGTAATCCAGTTTGCCGTTGTGGAGGTAAGCCAGGGTGGCAAGCCCCTTGGCATCGCGAGGGCTGAGGCTGGCCTGCAGCGGACGGTCGGTGGGGAGGCCCAGAGCACGGCTGAGGCGGGCGAACTTGCCCACCAGCAGTTCGACGTTGCGCTCCGGGTCGAGCAGTTCCCGGCGGGCGGCGGCCAGCTCCTCGGGGGAGGCATCGCGGCGCAGCAGGCCCTGCTGCATCAGTTCACTGACCCCGAGCTGGGCCACTCCATGGGTCTTGAACAGCCCCGACTGTGCGGCGATGGGCAGATCCTCGCCGGGTTTGGCGTGCTGCATCTCGTCGAACAGCACGGCCGCTACCAGTATGGGATTGACGTGCCATCGGCGGCTTTCCCGCAGGATCGTGGGTTGGAGCTCCTCCAGACGCCCCACCGTGTGAGCCCGCAGCGGAGTGAGCTGATCGATGCCGTGCGTGAACAACTGGGCCAGGGCGGTCTGGGGACCGTGCACCCCGAAGCGGCGCTGCAGTTCGCGCAGTTCCTGGGCTGTGAAGTCCACGGGGTTGGGCCGTTGTCCTTCGCTGGTCAGGGCGCCTGGATCACTGCTGTCCGTGCTGAAGCTGGCCGTCAGGCCCGGTTCGGTGATCAGACCGCTGGAGATCCGGGGGGTGGGAGAGGGGCTTCCCACCATCGCCGTCAGCGCCAGGCTTGCCGCCGCAATCGAGACAAATCTCCGCAGACCTGAAGTTGCGGGGAACCGGCTCGGAGCAAGGCGAGGCGCCAAGGGAGAAATCGAAGCAAATCTTTTCTCAAGATTACCTGCTCCGGCCTGGAGCCCAACCCTGGGGTGCCGTTTGTGTGGCTGTCCATACAGTCAGAGCGAATGGGGGCTCTACCACAGCTCCACGCGACCCGATCGCTTTGCCCTGGGCGCAGTCGCGGATAGGTTCTGCTTCGGCAGCCGCTTCGCGAATCAGGGCGCATGACGACGCTTCCGGACTTCAGCATCCATGCGCCGCTGGTGCAGTGGCAACGCTTCTCTTCCCTGCTCTGGCATCACGATGACCTCGGCTTCTGGGTGGATGTGAGCCGCATGGCCCTCAACCAGAGCCACATCGATCAACTGACCCCGGGCTTCGAACGGGCGTTCGCGGCGATGGCGGCCCTGGAGAGGGGGGCGATCGCCAACCCGGATGAACAGCGGCAGGTGGGCCATTACTGGCTGCGGGCTCCACAGCTGGCTCCCGATCCCAGCGCAGGCGCCCATATCCGTTCGGAGATCGAGCGCATCGAGGGATTCGGCAGGCAGGTGATCGGCGGGGAGCTGATGGCGCCAGGCGGCGCCCCCTTCACCGATGTGCTCTGGATCGGCATCGGCGGCTCCGGGCTCGGTCCGTTGCTGATCCTGCGGGCCCTGCAGCAGGAAGGCGTGGGCCTGCCCTTCCACTTCTTCGACAACATCGATCCCCAGGGGATCAGTCGCACCCTGCTGGCCCTGGGCGAGCGGCTGCGCACCACCCTGGTGGTCGTGGTGAGCAAATCGGGCGGCACCCCCGAGCCGCGGCTGGGGATGGAGCAGGTGCGGACCCGGCTCGAGGCGATGGGCGGCTTCTGGCCGCAGCAGGCGGTGGCCGTCACCATGCGCGGCAGCCAGCTCGATTGCCGCGCCGAGGCCGAAAGATGGCTGGCCCGCTTCGACATGTTCGACTGGGTAGGAGGGCGCACCAGCATCACCAGCGCCGTGGGCCTGCTGCCGGCGGCGCTGATCGGCGCCGATCTGCACGCCTTTCTCGACGGCGCCGGCACGATGGACGCACTCACCCGTGTGGCCGATCTGCGCGGCAATCCGGCGGCCCTGCTTGCGGCCGCCTGGTATGCCGCCGGTGAGGGCCGGGGCTGTCGCGACATGGTCGTGCTGCCCTACCGGGACCGGCTTGAGGTGTTCAGCCGCTATCTGCAGCAGCTGGTGATGGAATCGCTCGGCAAGCGGCTCGACCGTGACGGCGAGGTGGTGCATCAGGGCATTGCCGTGTATGGCAACAAGGGCTCCACCGACCAGCACGCCTACGTGCAGCAGCTGCGTGACGGCGTCGACAATTTCTTCGTCACCTTCATCGAGGCCCTCGACGATCCCGCCGATGTGCCGCCTATCGATGGCGAGTACCCCGGTGATTTCCTTGAAGGGTTTCTGCAGGGCACCCGGGCCGCCCTCACCGAGGGAGGGCGGCAGAGCATCGCCATCAGCCTGCGCCGATTCGATGCCCGCGGCCTGGGGGCGCTGGTGGCCCTGTTCGAGCGCGCCGTGGGCCTCTATGCGGAACTGGTGAACGTGAACGCCTACGACCAGCCGGGCGTGGAGGCCGGCAAGAAGGCCGCCGCCACCATCCTCGACCTGCAGGCCCGGGTGGAGCAGCTGCTCGCCGATGGTCAGCCCCGCTCGCTGGAGGCGATCCAGGCGGAGCTGGAGCTGGAGAGCCCCGAACCGGTGTTCTGGATCCTGCGCCATCTGTGTGGCAATCCGCGTGGGTTCGCCGTCAACGGTGACTGGGGCTCCCCAGCCGGCCTGGTGTTCCGAAAGCTCTGAGGCTGGAGGGGCCCGCCGGACTCCATTGCTAGGTTCGCGATCGTTGGGGCCATGATCCGATCCCGTGCCGCGGTGGCCTGGGCCGCCGGTCAGCCGCTGGAGATCACCGAGATCGAGGTGGCTCCCCCCCGGGCAGGGGAGGTGCTGCTCCGGGTGGTGGCCACGGGTGTCTGCCACACCGACGCCTACACCCTCTCCGGTAAGGATCCGGAAGGGCTCTTCCCGGCGGTGCTCGGCCACGAGGGCGGCGCGATCGTGGAGGAGGTCGGACCGGAGGTCAGCTCACTCGAGGTGGGAGACCACGTGATCCCCCTCTATACCCCGGAGTGCCGCCGCTGCAGGTTCTGCCTCTCCGGCAAGACCAACCTCTGCCAGGCGATCCGCGGGACCCAGGGCCGGGGACTGATGCCGGACGGCAGCAGCCGCTTCTCGAAGAACGGCGCGCTGATCCATCAC
>CAYHCE010000064.1:0-10169 GCA_964355015.1 uncultured bacterium
CCGATTCCAAGGGCCGCACGGTGGACTTCAAGAACACCCTGATCATCATGACCTCGAACATCGGTTCGAAGGTGATCGAGAAGGGCGGCGGCGGCCTCGGTTTCGAGTTCTCCGGCGCTGCGGTCGAGGAAACCCAGTACAACCGAATCCGATCGTTGGTGAACGAAGAACTGAAGCAGTACTTCCGCCCCGAGTTCCTCAACCGTCTCGACGAGATCATCGTCTTCCGGCAACTCAGCCGCGATGAGGTCAAGCAGATTGCCGAGATCATGCTGCGCGAGGTGTTCGGCCGCATGCAGGAGAAAGGTATCGTTCTGTCCGTCACCGAGGCGTTCAAGGAGCGGCTGGTGGAGGAGGGCTACAACCCCAGCTACGGCGCACGTCCCCTGCGCCGAGCCGTGATGCGCCTGCTCGAAGACTCCCTGGCGGAGGAATTCCTCTCCGGCCGTCTGAAGGAAGGCGATTCCGCCCTTGTCGATGTCAACGACGAGAAACAGGTCGTGATCCGCCACCAGACGGTGGTCGCGGAGCCCGAACTGGCCGGTGCCAGCGTCTGACGACCACGCCTCGATGGTGACCGCCCTCAGTCAGCATGCGATCGCCCCCGCCCGTCTGGTGCGGGGGCCTTCGGCATGGTCGTTCTCACTCGACTCCCTGCCCTCCCTCTGCCGCCGCCCGTTGCTGCTGGGCCGCAGCCAGGCCACCGCACACCTGCGAGTCCAGGCCTGCGCCGATCTGATGCACCTGGGACTCGAACCCCTGCCCGGCACCCTGCGGTTCGACTGTTGCGAGGATGACCTCCAGCGTCTGGCGGCGGAAGCCCGGGCCGGCCGCTGCGACGGGGTGATCTCCATGGGAGGTGGCAAGGTGCTGGACGCGGGCAAGCTGCTGGCCCATCGCCTCGGTCTGGCCTGCATCACCGTCCCCACCAGCGCCGCCACCTGCGCTGGCTGGACCGCCCTGGCCAACCTCTATTCAGCCGATGGCGCCTTCCGCTCCGATGTGGCGCTGGATCGATGCCCCGACCTGCTGATCTTCGATCACGATTTCGTGCTGCAGGCTCCCCCGCGCACGTTGGCCAGCGGGATCGCCGATGCCATCGCCAAGTGGTACGAGGCTTCAGTGAGCAGCGGCGCCAGCGGCGATGGCCTCGTGCAGCAGGCGGTGCAGCAGGCCCGTGTTCTCCGCGATCAGTTGCTGCTGGAGGGGGAGGCCGCCATGGCCGAACCCGGTGGCGAGGCCTGGGTGCGGGTGGCGGAGGCTGCGGCGCTCACGGCCGGCCTGATCGGTGGCCTGGGCGGGGCCCGCTGCCGCACCGTGGCTGCCCACGCCGTCCACAACGGCCTCACTCAGCTGCCCGCCTGCCATCACCTTCTCCACGGCGAGAAGGTGGGCTTTGGCGTTCTCACCCAGCTGCGGCTGGAGGAGTTGCTCGGTGGCCACCGCCTGGCCAGCCAGGCCCGCCGCCAGCTGATCCCCTTCTTCAGGGCCCTGGATCTGCCGGTGAGCCTCGAGGAGCTCGACCTCGCCGAGGCCAGCCTCAACGACCTCAACACCGTCTGCGACTTCGCCGTGCTCCCCGGCTCTGATCTGCACCATCTGCCCTTCCCCGTGAACGCCAACGACCTGCTGACCGCCATGGTGAGCACCACGGCCTCGGAGCATGGGACCGAAGCGGCTCCAGCCCCATGCTCCGAGGCCAGCCGCTGCCCTGAGATCAGCCCTTGAGCCGCTTCCCCCAGGCGGAGTGGTGCCAGGGTCCGGAGTTGATCGCCAGAGCCGCCCGCAACCTGCTCGATCCCCAGGGGCGTGACCTGGCTGGACGCGTGCAGTGGTGGGAGCTGCCGGGATACAGCGGGCGCTGGCCCGTGGCTGTGCTTGGAGAGGGCAGACCCCTGCTGCTCCTGCATGGCTTCGACAGTTCCCTGCTTGAGTTCCGCCGGCTGGCGCCGCTGCTGGCACCCCGCTTTCGCCTCTACATTCCCGACCTCTACGGTTTCGGCTTCAGCCCCCGATCCGCCGCCGGCAGGTACGACCCCAGCGGTGTGCTCGACCACCTCATGGCCGTGGTGGAGATGATCGAGGCGGTCTCAGCCCCAGACTCACCACCGCCCCTGGGCGTCATCGGCGCCTCCATGGGCGGATCTGCGGCGGTGGAGCTGGCCCGGCGCCTGCCCGAGCGGGTGGACCGTCTGCTCTTGCTGGCACCCGCCGGTCTCACCGGACGTCCGATGCCCCTGCCCCCCCTGCTGGATCGCCTGGGGGTGTGGTTTCTCGCCCTGCCGGGGGTGAGGCGCGGGCTCTGCCGACAGGCCTTTGCCCACCCTGACGCCAGTGTGGGGCCCGCCGAAGAGGAGATCGCCTCGCTGCACCTGCAGGTGATCGGCTGGGGCGAGGCGCTGGGCCACTTTGCCCGCAGCGGAGGTTTCGCCGGCTGCGGCGCGCCCCTGCCGGTCCAGCCCCTGAAAGTGCTGTGGGGAGCCGATGACCGGATCCTGCGGCAGCCGCAGAAGCGGGCTGCCCTGGCCCTGCTGGGTGATCGGGTCGAGGAATTGACGGCCTGCGGCCATCTGCCGCATCTGGACCGACCCGAGGCCGTGGCTGCCGCCTGCTGACGGAGGCGGCAGCCGGAGGGCCTGCGGGATCCCGACTCACCAGAGGCCGCGGATCGGTGCCGACTCTGGAACGGGCTGCACGAAGGGTGCAGGTTCGGGTTGAGGCTCCGGCTGGGGGGTCGGGGCTGGTGTCACCACCACCGCCGTGGGAGCCGGCTGGCCGAAGCGGTAGCGGAAGCCCACCTTGGCGCCGAAATCGTTGTAAGAGTCGTAGCGGATGTTGTCGCCACTGAATCCGGAGGCGCCGGAGTAGGTGCCCTCGACATAGACATCACTGGCGTTGCTCACGCCGTAGCTGACCCCCACCTTCGCCTGCCAGCCAAATAGACCTTGATTCGCGGATCCGGTGGAGACGCTGTCACCGCCACTGGAGACCTTGATGCGGGGAGTGCTCAGGTTGGTATAACCAACACCGCCACCGATGTAAGGAGTCCAGCGGCTACCGGTACTGATATCCCAGTAACCACTGGCGAAGACGTCATTCTTGTTGATGATACCGGAGGAACTGAGATCGTAGTTGTTCCCGTTGTCAGAGAAGGATACCTGGTTGACGCTGGCCCGGGTGTAGACGTAACTCAGCTCGGCGCGGATTGCCCCGAAGTCATAGCCAACCGCGAGATCGCCGGAGAAGCCGCCACCAAAACTCAGATCGCCGTTGACGTTCTCGAAGCCGCTTTCCTCCAGGTTGCGGGTGCGGAAGCCCGTTTCGGAAGGCCATGCAGCGCCGAGGCCCAAGCCGACGTACCAACCGGTGGCCTGCTGATAGAGCGGCGCTGCGCTGCTGCCATAGCTCTGAGCGACGGTGGCATTGGTCGTAGCGCGGGGCTCAGAGGTGGGGCTGAGGGCGATGGCTGCGCCGTCGGGGGCGAGCAGGGCCGCCGCCCCAGGGGCCGCGACGGCGGGCTCGGCGGCACGGGCTGGGATGGCGAGGAAGGCGCCCGCGGCACTGGCGGCAAAACCTGACAGCACGATGAAAGGAATACGGAAGTTCATGACGGGAACTCTAGTTTAATTCTTCTATAGTCACGCCCGAGTCCTTCAGGCCACAAGCCGGCCAGTCCTTCATCCGGCCGCCAGCGACACCTGATGGCCAGCTGGAGGCAGTGGAGCCGACTCTGTTAGGAGGAGCCATTCCGACCTCGCCTGCATGGCTGGAGCCGAACCTGCACAGCCGTCGCGTTCGCCCAGCAGCGGTCCTTTGCTGCAGCTGCTGGCATCAGGCCTCCAGCTCTGGATCCGCAGCCAATGCGAAGCCGTCAAGAGCCTGGAGATTCAGCTGCACGGCTCCGCCCTGAACCTGCTGCGCGGACGCCTCGACGGGGTGAGCCTGATGGCCCGCCAGGTGGTGTATCAGGGCCTGGAGATCGAACATGTCCAGCTGCGGAGCGATCCCCTGCGCATCCAGGTCGGTGGGGTTCTGCGCGGCCAGCCGGTGCAGCTGGAGCATGCGTTCCTGATCCGCGGCACGGTGGCATTCACGGCCGATGGGTTGAACAGTTCCATGAACCGTCCCCGCTGGAGGGATCTCAGTGACCAGCTCGGTGACCAGCTGCTGGGCCTGGGGCCCCTCCGGCAGCTGCGCATCAGCCGCGGCATCCTGATCGTCGCCGCCGAGGCCCGGGGAGAACCCCGGCTGATGGAGCTGGAAACCCTCCCTGAGGCCGACCAGGGCAGTGTCGTGATCCGTGACCTCAACGGGCTGCTGCGGGGGCGCCTGCCGATGGACCCCAACATCCGCATCGAGCGGGCCACCCTCGAGGCCGACATGCTCCAGCTCGAGGGCCAGGCCCGGGTCTCCCCCTGAGTCAACCCCCTGCCGGCGCGGGCCTGATCAGCCCCTCAGCCCAGCAGGGGCACCAGCAGGGTCACGAAGTAATAGACCACCGCCGGCGTGAACAGGAAACTGTCGATCCGGTCAAGGATGCCTCCATGCCCGGGGATGGCATCACCGGAATCCTTCACACCCGCATCCCGCTTCATCATCGATTCGGTGAGGTCGCCCACCAGGGCGAACAGCGACACCATGCCCCCCAGCAGGCCGCCGACCACCCAGCCCCAGCGCCAGCCCAGCAGCTGGCCGCCCACCACGCCCACCAACACCGCGCTGACCACGCCGCCGAAGGCTCCCTCCACCGTCTTGCCGGGCGAGATGGGCGATAGGGGGTGGGCCCCGAAACGGCGGCCGATCACGTAGGAGCCGATGTCGGTGGCCACCACCATCAGGCAGGCCATCAGGGTGAGCGCCATTCCCGGAGTGAAGGGCCAGCCGGCTCCCTGCAGATGGGGGGCCAGAGCGGGATCGACCAGATCACGCAACCGCAGCCAATGGCTGGGCAGAAAGCCCAGATAGAACAGCCCGAAGATCGAGGCGGCGATGTCGGCGATGGTGCCGGTCACGGGCTGCAGCAACAACCAGCCGCAGATCACCGCGCCCGACACCGGCACCACCGACGCCGCCAGATCGACGGCCATGCCGCCGCCGCTGGCCCACTGGGTGGCGAACAGCAGCAGCTGGCAGGCCACCAGGGTGGTCTTGGTGGCGGGTCGGATGCCCTTGAACTGGGCCAGCCGGAAGAACTCCAGCAGGCCCAGGTGCACGATCACGCCCACCGCCACGGTGAACCACCAGCCCCCCAGGCTGACCACGACAAGGCCGAAGCCACCGGCCGCGAAGCCGCTGAACAGCCGTGAAAGCGAGGTGCGCGGCCGTGAACCCTGACTCACCCGTTGCGCTCGGCCGCGATCAGGAAGAGGGGCTCAGCCGCCGCCAGGCGGGCCTGGCTGCCGCGGCGCTGCATCCGATGGACCGTCGCCTGAACCACCTGAACGTCCCTGGCTTCCAGCTGGCCCAGGGTATCGGTCGCATCCACGAGCCCCTCCAGGCTGGCGGTGCTGATCACCAGCCGTCCCCGGGGCTGCAGGGCCGCCCAGACGGCGCGCAGCACGCTCGCCAGCGGTCGGCCCACCTCCAGGAGCACCCGGTCGGGGTGCTGCGGCAACAGGGAGAGTCCATCGGGCGCCTGGCCGGCGTGGATGTGCAGATTGTCGATGGCCAGGTGCCTCCGGTTGCGCTCCAGCAGCTCGATCGCCTCCGGATCTCTCTCCAGGGTGTGCACCTGGCCCAGAGGCATCAGCCGGGCAATCTCGAGGGCCAGGGCACCGGTGCCGCCGCCCACGTCCCAGACCGTGGAATCGGCCCTGGGGCGCAGGTGGGCCAGCAGCATCACCCTCAACTCCATCGGCGTGGGACTGAAGCCCGGGGCGTCTTCAAAGGCCTGATCAGGCAGACCCGGAGTGACGAAATCCCACTGGAAGGAAGAGTCTGACTCGGATCGCTGCGTTGGGTCTTCGCCTCGCTGCCTTGCGCCCATCCGCAGCGCCCATCAGGCCACAACCTTCACCGTATCAGCGATCTGCCCGGGCCAGAGCCGGCGCTGCTCCCTCATCCACTCCAGCCGCGCCCCATCGATCCGCTCGCCTGGAATCAACAGGGGGATCCCCGGGGGATAGGGGCAGATCGGCTCCGCCGCCAGCCGCTCCAGCGCCTGCTCCAGGGGAAGGGTCTGGTGGGGCAACCTCCAGGCCTCACCCGGGGTCAGCTCCGGCTCCATCAGGGCGGGAATGGGCGGTGACGAGAAGCAGGGAAAGGGTGCCCCCCCCAGGGCATGGCGCAGCTGCCTGAGCTGGGCGGGCAGAAGCCTTAGGGCTCGTCGCGGCGGGCGTTCCCCCAGGCAGAAGGTGAGACAGCCGGGCTCAGGAAGCTCGGCGATCACGCCCCGTTGGAGCAGCCAGGCGTCGGCCGTGAGGCCATTGATGCCCAGGGCGGCGGCATGGAACACCAGACGCAGGGGATCCTGGTTGGCCGCCAGGGGCAGGGAGGCCGCCTCCAGCGCTTGCCGCAGCCGGGTCGCGCGGTTGAGAGCCAGGCGCAGGCCGCGGGCGCCGGCAGGGCTGTGGCGGTGGCCGAAAGCTGCCGCCGCCGAAGCCAGCAGCAGGGCACTGGGACTGGAGGTCTGCAGCCAGAGCAGCGACCGCTCGATCGCCTCCTCGCTCACCCGCCCGCGCCGCAGCAGCAGGGCCGCGCTCTGGGCCAACCCCCCGGCGCTCTTGTGCAGGGACTGCACCACCAGATCGGCACCGGCCGCCATGGCTCCCATCGGCAGTCCCGGCTGGCCGAAGTGAGCGCCATGGGCCTCATCCACCAGCACCGGCAGGCCCTGGCGGTGGGCCTCGGCGATCAGCCCCTGCAGATCCCCCGCCAGACCCTGGTAGGTGGGATGCACCAGCACCAGAGCCGCCAGGGGCGGGGCCTGCGCCAGGCGCTGCTGCAGCCAGGCCGGGGTTGGCGGCAGCCACAGCCCAGTGGCGGGATCGAAGGGCAGATCGAACAGCACTGGCCGCAGGCCACCGAGCACGCAGGCGTGCAGCAGGCTGCGGTGCAGGTTGCGCGGCAGCAGCACCCGCTCGCCGGGCCTGGCCAGGGCCAGCAGGGCCACCTGCAGCATCCCGCTGGCTCCATTCACCCCGAACCAGCAGCGATCAGCGCCACAGAGGCGGGCGCATTCGGCTTGGTCCGCGGCCACGGCACCGCCCGGTTCCAGCGGCCCTCCGATCTCGGGCAGTTCCGGCAGATCCCAGCTGCCCGGGCGCCGGCGCAGCAGGTCCACCAGTTCCGGTGCCAGCCCGCGGCCGCGGCCGTGGGCCGGCAGGTGAAGGTCGAGGGCTGGCCGGGCCGCACGCAGGGCTCGCAGCAGGGACATGGCCAGCGGGGAACTTTCTAGAGTCTGCGGGCAGAGCCACTGGCGCCGCAGGAGATCCGACCATCACTGCCAGCTCCCCCGTCCGACCCGTCGTCCCCACCCCTGTGGAGGGTCCGCCTCCTCGCTACGACCCGAACGCCGATCTGCGCTGGTTGCTGCTGCGCCCCTGGCTGCTGATCGCTCGCCTCGTGGTGGTGCTGTGGGAGCTGGCCGGACTGGCACTGGTGCTGGTGGTTCAGGGCAGCAGCCGCGACACGGCGGTGCAGCAGCGGCTGGGAGGCCGCATCCTCCGCACCCTCACCGTGCTGGGCCCCTGCTTCATCAAGGTGGGCCAGGCGCTCTCCACCCGCCCCGACCTGGTGCGGCGCGACTGGCTCGACCAGCTCACCCAGCTGCAGGACAACCTGCCCCCCTTCCCCCATGCGGTGGCCCTGGCGGTGATCGCCGAGGAGCTGGGGGCGCCGGCTCACCAGCTGTTCGAGCACTTCCCTCCCTATCCCGTCGCCGCCGCCAGCCTGGGGCAGGTGTACCGGGCGGAGCTCACGGCGGGCCACTGGGTGGCCGTGAAGGTTCAGCGTCCCAACCTGGCCTATCTGCTGCGCCGTGATCTGGTGATCATCCGGCTGCTGGCGGTGCTCACGGCCCCGTTCCTGCCCCTGAACCTCGGCTTCGGCCTCGGGGACATCATCGACGAGTTCGGCCAGACGCTGTTCGAGGAGATCGACTACCACCGCGAGGCGGACAATGCCGAACGTTTCGCCGCCCTCTTCGCCGACAATCCAGCCGTGACGGTGCCTCGGGTGGAGCGCCAGCTCTCCAGCCGCCGGGTTCTCACCACGACCTGGATCAACGGCATCAAGCTGCAGGACCGGCTGGAGCTTGAGGCTCACCGGCTCGAACCCGATGCCCTGATCCGCACCGGTGTGATGGCGGGTCTCCAGCAGCTGCTGGAGTTCGGCTACTTCCACGCCGATCCTCACCCCGGCAACCTCTTCGCCCTGCCCGGCCGGACCGGCTCCATGGGCCACGTGGCCTACGTGGACTTCGGCATGATGGATTCGATCAGTGATGCCGACCGCCTGACCCTCACCGCTGCGGTGGTGCACCTGATCAATCGCGATTTCGAGGCCCTGGCCCGTGATTTCCAGGGGCTCGGTTTCCTGCGCCCGGATGCGGACCTCACCACGATCGTGCCGGCCCTGGAAACGGTGCTCGGCGGCCAGCTGGGCGAGAACGTGGGCTCCTTCAACTTCAAGGCGATCACCGATCGCTTCTCGGAGCTGATGTACGACTACCCCTTCCGGGTGCCGGCCCGCTTTGCCCTGATCATCCGCGCGGTCGTCAGCCAGGAAGGGCTTGCCCTGCGGCTGGATCCGGGCTTCAAGATCATCCGTGTCGCCTATCCCTACGTGGCCCGGCGACTGCTGGCCGGGGACACGGCCGAGCTGCGTGAAAAGCTGCTCGAGGTGCTGTTCGACCGGCAGGGACGGCTGCAGCTGGCGCGGCTGGAGAGCCTTCTGGCGGTGGTGGAGCAGGACGAGGCCAATCCAGATCTGCTGCCGGTGGCCGGCGCCGGCCTGCGGCTGCTGCTCGGCCCTCGCGGCGGCAGCCTGCGGCAACGGCTGCTGCTGATGCTTGTGCGCGACAACCACCTGAACACCGAGGATCTGCAGGCCCTGCTCGGCCTGCTGCGCCGCACCTTCTCACCCCGCAAGCTGGCCGGCGGCCTGCTGCAGCGGCTCAATCCCCTGGCCAGCGCCGCCTGATCGCACCGGCTTGGCGCCGTCTGCTGGCTAAGGTCACAGCTCTTCATTCGCCTTTCCTGCCCGTGATCACCGATCCGATCGATCTGCGTGAGGCGGCCCAGGAGATCCTGCTGGAGTATGTGCAGGTGGGGCAGCCACCTTTCTTCCTGGCCGGCGTGGGTCTGGCGGTTGCGGTGCTCTGCGGCCTCACCTTCTCCCGGCTCGTGCAGAACCGCCTCGACGGCTGGAAGCAGGACCGGCTCAATCTGCTGCCGCTCGGTACGGCGGAAACCACCGCCTCCTACGCGGGCCTGACCCTCGGCGTCACTCTGTTCATCGGCGGCAGCCTGCAGGTGTTCGGCTTCGGCGGCGGCACCGCCCTGCTGGTGGCGCTTCTGCTCTCACTGCTCACCGGCGGAGCGCTGTGGGTGCAGCTGGAGCAGCTGATGACCCAGGTCCAGAACGGCAGTTTCAAGGCGGTCGATTTCGACAACTTCGACCAGTTCTTCTGATCTGGGAGTTCAGCTGCCAGGGGCCTGCCCGGCCGCTGTGGCGGCCGCCTCGAGCATGGCGGCCGTCACCGGGATGGTCTCGATGGCTTCTTCGTTATCCAGAAACGCATCGAACGAGCGATAGCTTCGGACCAGCGGGGAGTAGGCTGGGTCTGCGCAGACCTCCTGCCAGCCGAGCCCTGCCGGCCTCAACTCCAGGTAGCAGGCCAGTGCTTCTTCGAAGTCCCCCGCATCCGCGACGCCTTCGCCCATCCAGCACACCTCGAAGAAGGTCATCGTTCGCTCGGTTCAGGTCCAGAGCCAGAACTAGCGACGCGGGCGAGGCGTGACATCCTTGCGGCCCCTTCACGCCACCAGGTAACCCTCCAGCTGTCGCGAGCGGGAGCGGATCCCCTCCAGGGCGCGACGTTCGAGGTTGCGGGTCTTGTCGCGGCTCATGCCGAGGCTGCGGGCGATCGACGTGAGGCTCATCGGTTCCTCGCCGTCGATGCCGTAGCGCATCTTCAGCACGCTCCGCTGCAGCTCCGGCAGCTGCTC
>CAYHCE010000065.1:0-9883 GCA_964355015.1 uncultured bacterium
TGTTGTAGCTGATGTTCCACCAGCCCACGTCGTCGCCCCAGAGGATCAGGATGTTCGGTTTCTTAGCTGCCATGGTCTTTCTCTTTCAGTGAGGACACAGATTTCTGATCAGTAGCTTCCAGCTTTGTTGTCGCCTCTTCGTCCATGGCTCAGGACATCTCCGATTTTATCCCCTGTGCCCTATCCTGCCAAGCTTTACATTATTAATGCCTGGGTTCAGGCTGCTGGTCTTGCTACAAGGATGGGAGCCTGTCTGGGCGCGGGGATATCAAGCACTACCTCATCGAGAAGATGAATGCAGCAATCATGTTGGAAGAGAGATGTCGCCGCCTAGGGTTCCATCTCTGCACTGAGGCCTGAATCTCTTACTTGTGGGTCGGCATGGTCATGGATCATCGAGTTCGAAGCCCATTAGCGGGTTTCGTTTGCAGATCCACGATCAAGCCACCAGCGTGTGACACGTGTGATCGGGCCACGCAGCAACAGATATGGGACAAAGGCGAGCAAGCCCGCGATGATCACCGCTTCGGCGGGATGGAATGTATCGAAGACGATGACTTGGTAGATCAGGTCCATGCACAGGCCGAGGAGGATGACCCGCGCTGTGGAGATCAGCCCCTCGTGCAGGCGACTGCTGCGCTTCCTTGGGTCGCTCAGAAGGGTCCAGAGGTAGGGATTGCGACCGGTCCGGGCGTCCTTGACGCCATCGACCAGCGCCGAAATTGACGCCATGAGGGGTTGCAGAACGAAACGGAAGGTCATCGGCCCGCTCGGCCGGTCGAGCAGGTTTTGCCACATGCGCTCAATGACCGGCACCGAGAGTCCGTGCATGACCACGCCGAGAACGACGAACGCCACCATCAGCACGAGCACCAATCGAGCCAGGAGAATCTTCGTCTTCGATACTTTTTCTGTCATCGTCTGCTCTCCCTCTCTTGCCCTGAAAATGCTGTCATTCCTGCCAGCTCGGGGATTGAGTTTTGGCGCAGTGATCCAGGCGTGGCTTGATCGATCATATCGCAGGCTCAACCAGCCTCCACCAACCGCTTGAGCCTATGGACGGCCAGAGCGACAGGCAATAGCGTTACGTTCTCCACGGACATCGCTTCACCTACTGCGAACGGGTTGTCGAGATCAGCGATCAGCAGCAGCAGCTTGATCAGCAGGAATGAAATCACGCCAATGAAGAAAAGGGATTCTCCGAATGGCTCGATTTCGGTAAGAATGAGCCCTCCAGTCAGAAAGCCCGTTCCGGCGTAGGCCATCCAGTAAACAGTGGGTACGAACGTTGTTTCACGAATCACCTCGATGCGATACACGACTCGGCGGACGTTGGCCAGTTCAAGCAGCAGGCGGGCCTGCAGCGGGGCGGCGTTCGAGATGCCCAACCGCTCGATCGAAAGCTGCAGTTCATCGAGGCGGTTCAGCAGCGTGGTGACCAGGCCACCATCGTTCATCCAGGCCAGGAGATCTTCGCTGAAGTCTGCCAGCAGTGCCAAGGGACCATTCACCTCGGCTTCAGGATGAAGCTCCCTAACGCTTCTTGCTTCCGTGGCGAGGCACTCCAGAGCCGCGGCCAGTTCAGCTGGAATCTTCTCGCCTTCCTTGTAATCCAGCAGCACCCCATTCAGCAGGAAGCCAAGCAGGAACACTTCGGAGGCCACCAGCGCGGGGAACAGGGGATTCGGGGCCAGCAGCTCCCAGTGCATTTGGTGCACCAGGAACTTGACGGCCACGATGCTCAACAGCACCAGGCTCACCCGGCCGAAAAACCAGACACGCCGCAGCCAGGGCCTGCGTTGCGTATCGGTCTCCAGTTGTTCGACAATCATTGTTTCTCGGCGCATTGACGGCACTTTGTCGGGCGGGCCCCCTATAGCTCCTTGGCTTCCTCCTGCGGCAACGGCGGCAGTGCCGGGGGAGGCAGCACCTCCAGCTCGGGGGGGTTGGGGGCGGTTTCCGGGCCGATCAGGTCCACGGCGGTGCGCTGCATCACCAGCCGGAAGCGCAGAGGCGCCTGCTGCTGATTGATGAACGCCTGCACCGCAGCCACCTGCTTGGACGTGGGCAGCTCCGGATTGGTGACACGCACCCGGGCCCTAATCAGCGGCGGGTTCTTCTGCCAGTCGATGGAGATGCCCACCAGATCGATGGCGGGATCGCCGCCGAGCGTGATCGTGCTGCTGCGCAGTTGCTGTTCGATCACCGTCTCCACCTCCTGCGCCTTGGCTTCCAGGCGGGATCGGTTCAGCAGGCGGAAGAAGCTGCTGCCGAGCGGAATCAGCAGCAGGGCGGTGAGGGCCATGCTGGTGAGACCGAGCCGGCTGTGGAACAGCCGACCCCGGTACACCCGCTCGAGCGTTCCCAGCGCCGCCATCGCCCCCACCATGATCCCCAGCAGGTTGGTGGTGAAGAGCAGCAGCGCCCCGTAGGCCTGCATCCAGTGGGAGGAGGCCAGCAGGATCCCCACCACGCAGATCGGCGGCACCAGGGCCACGGCGATCGCCAGGCCGGCCAGGGCCGAGATCGCGTCTTTTCTCAGCTTGGCGTACATCGCCACCGCTCCGGCCACCAGGGCCACGCCCAGATCCAGCAGGTTGGGGCTGGTGCGGTTCATCACCTCGCTGCCGAAGCTGGGGAAGGCCACCAGATGGCCCACCCCCATCGCCAGCAGCACGCAGATCACCACCCCCAGCAGCAGGGTGCGCAGGGCCCGCAGGAACATCGGCAACCGCCCCCGCAGGATCTCGAACGCCATCGCCTGCAGGGGCAGGATCCAGGGAGCCACCACCATGGCGCCGATCACCACCCCAGTGCTGTTGGCCAGCAGGCCCAGGGTGGCGATCAGGGTTGCCCCCACCGTGAGCACCACGAACACCTGGCTGAAGCTGGCCTCGTGTTCGAACTCCTGGCGCAGGGCGTCGAGCCGGACGTTGTCGGGCGGGACCGTGCTCCTGCTCATCGATGCGCCCGATGCGATTGGCCGATGCCAATACTGTCGCCAGCCGCCGGGCATTCCTGCCTGCTGGCAACGATTCATTCCCCGTAAGCCCCCACTCTCAGGAACTTGCCGGGATGGAGAGGCGTCAACCTTGCCGACTGTGGGGGCATCGCCAGCCGCTGTAAACGTGCGCGTCTGCTGGCATGGCGGCAGTGAGGCCGTCGCTGGCAGGTGGCCCTCGCCAGGATTCGCCAGGCCATTGCGCTCACCCGGCCATCCGTGCACCTCTCGATCGGCTGCGAACTCAGGCTCCACTGCGAGGCCCCCACGCCGGTGCTCGCCCTGGTCCATCCCCACCTCAGCCTGGTGAGCAACCTGCGCTCCCGCGAAGTGGTGGAGCTGCAGCCTGATTGCAGCTTCGAGCTGCTCACGGATCTGAGCGGCAACCGCTGGAGCCGCCTGATTGCCGCCAGCGGGCTCACCACCTTCCGCTACGGCGCCACCATCGAGCGCCCCGACAGCACCGATCCGGTTCTGCCCGCCACGCCTTCGTGCCCGGTGCAGGCCTTGCCGATCGATACCTACCGCTTCCTCAACGCCAGCACCTACTGCGATACCGCCGCGCTGATGAGTCTGGCCTGGCAGACCTTCGGCGAGATCCCAGGCGGCTGGCTGCAGGTGCAGCGCATCTGCGACTGGGTGCATCAGAGCCTCCGCTTTGATTACGGGGCCGTGGTGCCGCACCAACGCGCCAGCGACACCCTTGCCTCCGGCGCCGGCGTCTGCCGCGACTTCGCCCACCTCGCCATCACCGTCTGCCGTTGCCTCAACATCCCCGCCCGCTACTGCACGGGCTACCTCGGCTACACCGGCATCCCGATCGGCACCGTCCCGGTTGACTTCTCGGCCTGGTTCGAGGTTTTCCTCGCCGATCGCTGGTACACCTTCGATGCGCGGCACAACATTCCCCGCTGCGGCCGGGTGCTGATCGCCAGCGGCCGCGACGCCGCCGATGTGCCCTTCCTGCGGTCCTTCGGGGCGCACCAGCTGGTGAGCCTCGAGGTGATCACCGAACCGGTCGGCGCCGCCGTTCCGCTCAGGGCCTGAGTGCCCCGGTTCAGGGGCGGATCCTCAGGCCCCTTGCTCGGCGCCGGCGTTGACCGCCACCAGCCAGGCTACCAGCGGCTTCATGCGGTTGACCCCTTCCAGCTGCTCCGCCTCGATCACGCTCTACCGGCTGGGCCCCCCTCTCCGTTACCCGATGCACCACGACATCCACGCCTCCGTCCTCGCCCTGATGCGGGATACCTTCACCTGCGTCCAGCCGGGGCAGACGGTGGAGCAGGCCATTACGGATCTGCGCCGCGATGGCGTCGGTGAGCGGATCGTTTACTTCTATGTGGTCGGCGCAGGCAGGCAACTGCTCGGGGTGGTGTCGGCCCGGCGCCTCCTCACCGAACGGCCTGACGCCGTGATCGATTCGATCATGGACAGGGATGTGATCGCCATTCCGGAGCAGGCCACGATCCTCGATGCCCATGACATCTTCCACGACAAGCGTTATCTGTCGCTGCCCGTCGTCAGCGCCGATCGCCGCATCCTCGGGGTGGTCGACATCGACCGGTTCACGGAGGAGGACTTCGTGCCGGATCGCTCCGTCGATGCGGAGGCCATCTTCGAAACGATCGGCCTGCGCATCGCCCAGGTCCGCGTCGCTTCCCCGTTTCAGGCCTCTCTGCTGCGCTTTCCCTGGTTGATCACCACGATCGCCAGCGGCTTCGGCTGCGCCCTGGTGGTGAAGGCCTTCCAGCCCACCCTCGAGAAGAGCCTGATCCTGGCCTTTTCCCTCACGCTGGTGCTGGCCCTGGGCGAGAGCGTCAGCATCCAGTCGATGACGGTGACGGTGCAGGGCCTGCGCCTGCAGGAACCGACCCTGCGCTGGTACCGGCGCGTGCTGCGCAAGGAGGTGATCAGCGCGATCCTGCTGGCCATGGCCTGCGCCGTGGCCGTGGGCCTGGTGATGCTGCTCTGGATGGGGCCGATCGTGGAGACCACGATCGTGCCGCTGAGCATCGCCTTCACGCTGGTGCTGGCCTGCGTGTATGGCATCACGGTTCCCACGCTGCTGCACGCGGTGCGGCTCGATCCGCGCATCGCCGCCGGCCCGATCACCCTGGCCCTGACGGACATCACCGCCATCGCCATCTATTTCCTGGTGGCCAGCCGCCTGCTCTGATGGGCCGCGGCACGGACGCGGGGGCAAAAAAAGAGCGGGCTACCACGGCCCGCCCCTCGGAACGTCTTAAGAAATGTAACCAGGCGAGAGCGGCCAGCGTGGATCGCCGCCGGTCCTGCCTTCCGGCTGAGCCGCTGCAGCGGCCTATCGTGCCCTTGCCGCTGCGGAATCCGCCCGTGCGCTGGTTCGTGAAGCTCGAGCAGGGGGTGGTCGACCGGGCCCGCTTCGATGCTCAGCTGCGGCCCCATCTCGACTGGGTGGCCGACCTGCAGAGACGGGGCCATCAGCCCAGCAGCGGCTACTGGGCCGACCGCAAGGGCATGAACGGCGCCGGTGCCGGCGGCATGCTGCTGTTCCGCGCCCGTGACTGGGCCGACGCGGAGGCGATCGTGCAGGAAGACCCCCTGATCCGTTCCGGCTGCGTCCGCTGGGAGCTGCACGAATGGCGCGTGGTGGGCGGCGAGCTCTGCGGGGCACCCAGAGCGGAGGCTGCGGCCCCTTCCCCCTGAGGGCTCCCTTCCCCCACCCCATGGTCAGCCTCTCGATCGCCAACACGATCACCGACCTCATCCAGGGGGATGTGCGCGAACACCTGCCTCTGGAGCGCATCCCTCTCGACGGCGACGTGCTCGGCCTCGGCACCACCACCAGCCTCGACAACGGCGAACTCACCTTCCTGCACGACCCCGCCGCCGATCGGACGCGGATCTACAAGTGCCAGTCGCTGGACGGTGGCATCCGGATCCTGCACAGCGGCGAAGACAGCGCTCACTTCCCCTATGTGTGCTTCAGCGGTGATGCCACCGCGCTGCGGCAGCCGGTCGAGCCGGCCAGCCTCGGCCCCGGCGAGGGAAGGCCCCTGCAGGAACTGGTGAGCCGGGCGATCGAGGATCTGATCGCGGCGGGGCGGATGGAGCCGGCTCCGATCGTGGGGCTGCGGCTTCAGGCCAGCTGGACAAGCCTGGTGATCACGGTGGCCTCCAAGCTCTGCATGGGCCAGCAACGCCGCAACCCGAGCGCCAGCCCCGGGGGCGCGGCGGAGACGGGCGCCAGCCTCTACGACAGCCTGCAGCACTACCGCCTCGCGGCAGTCGACCCCGGCGATCCCGGCGATCCGATCCGTTTCCTCGGCACCAGCCTCCAGTGGGACTGCTGCGGCTTCTGGGACACCCGGCCCGAGACGGGCCGGGTCACCGTGCCGGTGGCGGGAGCCCATCTGCATCTGCACGGCTGCAGCACCGACCTGCGCCATGGCGGCCACCTGCACCATGAGCATCCCGGCACCCGGCTGCTGCGGCTGGAGTCCCTGGCGCTCTATCCGCTGCAGGATCTGCAGACTCTCGGCTCCGATCTGGCGGTCGAGGGGCTCAGCTTCTCCGGCGGGGTGCTGCGCTTCCGCGTCGCCAACCAGGGCGGCATGGATGTGAGCGATCTGGGTGTGGCGGTGGTGATCGACGATCGCTACACGGGCCATCGTTACCTGCGCCTGCCCTGGCTGGCCGCAGGGGCCGCCCAGGAGTTCGCCCTGTCGCTCGATCTGGAGCCCGGCAGCCACGACCTGCTCGTGCTGGCCGATCCTGAACGCCATGTGCTGGAGCCGCAGGCCCAGCGGGCGAACAATGGGGCCCGCCTGCGGATCGTGCTCTGAACGCAGTCGGCTTCTGCTCGACTGGACCCATGGCTGACCCCACTGGCCTCGTCTTCGATGACGCCTACCGGCAGCACCGCACCGGCGCGGGCCACCCCGAAAGCCCCGAGCGCGTCGTCGCGGTGCGCGCCGGGCTGGAGCAGGCCGGCCTGCTCGAACGCTGCCTGCCCATCACGCCCAGGCCTGCCAGCGACGCCGATCTGCTGCGCTGCCACACTCCCGCCTACCTCGACACGGTGCGGCGGGACATCGCCAGCGGCGCCAGCCAGCTCTCCACCGGCGACACGCCCCTGTCGCCGCGTTCGGAAGCGATCGCCCGACTGGCCGCGGGCGGTCTGCTGGCCGCACTGGACCTGCTGCAGACGGGCCAGGTGCGCAATGCCTTCGCGGTGGTGCGCCCCCCCGGCCATCACGCCACGGCCTCCTGCGGGATGGGCTTCTGTATCTACAACTCCGTCGCCATCGCGGCCCGCTACGCCCAGGCGATCCATGGCATCGAGCGTGTGCTGATCGTCGACTGGGACGTGCACCACGGCAATGGCACCCAGGCGATCTTCGAAGCCGATCCGAGCGTGCTGGTGTTCAGCACCCACCAGCGACCGCTCTACCCGGGCACCGGGGCCGCCGGCGAACGGGGCATCGGCGCGGGCGAGGGCTTCACGATCAACTGCCCGTTCCCGGCGGGAGCCGGCGGGCCCGATCTGCTCAGGGTCTACCGGGAGGTGCTGGTCCCGGCCGCGGCCGCTTTCGCCCCCCAGCTCGTGCTGGTTTCGGCCGGGTTCGATTCCCGCCGCGGCGACCCCCTCGGCGGCTTCCGCCTCAGCGACGCCGACTTCGGCGCGCTCACCCACTGCGTCTGTGGCATCGCCGCACGCCATGCCGGCGGGCGGGTGCTCTCCAGCCTGGAGGGGGGGTACGCCCTTGCGGGTCTGGCCTCGGCGGCGGCGGCCCATGTGCAGGCGCTGCAGAGCTCGGCCGGCGTTCGGCACTGAGGGCCAGCATCAGGCGGCCCCTCGGGCCTGGCCTGCTTCATTCCCACGGCAGCCTGGGAGTGGAAGCCCCGGTTCTGGACTGCACGGACTGGAGGTTCACCCCGGCAACGGTGACCCAGTCGCGGTACTCGACCCAGACCACACCGCACTGAATCACGCAGGTCGTCGTGTCGTCTTCGCCCTCCAGTTCGATGGTCAGGGCGTCATGCAGCTTCGGGACTGGGCCCGGATGAACGGCGATCCGCATCCCACCTGTCGACACCTCGACCACTTCCAGGGCGATGGGATCGGGTGTATCCGAGCTGTCGATCCTGACGATGAAGCCTCTGGGGAGATCGGTGCGATCGAGCCGTCGCCGCTCCGACCGGCGGCGTTCGTCAAGGGCCGTCCAGTCCTGCCAGAGAGAGCCGTAATCGTGTTCATTCATATCTACGTTCTCCTTTCGCCAAGCGTACTGACCCTTGAGGTTTCTGTTCAGGCAGGTCTCGCTCGCCGTTCGGCCGGGATCAGCGCCAGCGGCATGGCGGCGCCGAACAACAGCCCCTGGCCATGCTTCCATCCCTGCGCGTTCAGCAGGGCCGCCTCGATGGGGGTTTCCACTCCTTCTGCGACGCTGTCGATCTCGAGGCCTTCCGCCACACCCAGCAGTGCCTTGGCCAGCCGCACACTCTTGAAGTGGCCGGCCGCCAGGCCCGTGGTGATCGATCTGTCGAGCTTCAGGCCGGCGATCGGCAGATCGCGCAGATGGCTGATCGAGGAGTAACCGGTGCCGAAGTCGTCGACATACCAGCGGACACCAAGAGCGGCAAGCTGCAGGATGCTCATCTGAATCGGCTCGGTGATTCTGAGAACGGCTGTTTCCGTGATCTCCAGATGCAGGCGGCTCGGCGTCACGTCAGCTGCAGCCAGAGTTTCTGCCACCGCTGTTGCATAGTCATTCCGTAACAGGCTTCGGGCTGATACGTTCACGGCGATGCTGATCGATTCGTGCAACCGGGCCAGGGCAGCAATGGCCTGGGCCAGCACGCTCGCATCGATCAGGGTGATCTGGTGGCTCCGATCGGCGATCGGCAGGAAGATGCCGGGATCGATCGTTTTTCCATCCGCCCGTAGCCAGCGGACCAGAGCCTCATAGCCGACGACAGCATCGGTCTCCAGAGAGACGATCGGCATGAACCAGGCCACGAACTCCTGCTCCGCCAGCCCGACGCGGATCTCGTCCTGCAGGGTCAGCTCGCGCCGCGCCGCGCCGGCCAGCTCGGCATCGACGAACGCATGACGATCGCGGCCGTCGGCCTTGGCCAGCCGCATCGCCAGGCTGGCGTCGCGCAGCAGATCGTGGGAATCGTCGCCCTGCCGCCCCGTGGCGATCCCGATGCTGACCGTGGGATCGATGCGGGTGTCGTCGAGAACAACGGCTCCCTGACAGGCCAGGCGGATCCGGTCTGCGGCCAGGCTGGCGTCGACGCCACTGCTGAGCCCCGGCAGAACCACGATGAACTCATCCCCCGTACTGCGCCCCACCCGCCCGGAACTGCCGACGGCCCTGGTGATTCGTGCGGCGATCGTGGTGATCAACTGATCCCCGGCGGCATGGGTGAGGGCATCGTTCACCCGTGTCAGGCCATCCAGGCCGATGTTGAGCACGGCCAGGATCACCAGGCTTTCCCCGTGCTGATCAAGCGCCTTCTGGAGGGCGGCCAGGGTGCTGGCGCGCGTGGCGAGGCCCGTGAGCGGGTCCCGGTGCTCCGCCCGCACCAGCCTGAGGCGCCCGTCGATCTCCGGCTGGATGTCATGCCAACGCCCCACCCAGCCGCTGACGACACCATCGGCATCGAACAGCGGCCGTGTCGTGACGGACAGCCAGCGGCTCCCTCCCCGGGCCTTCAGGAAGCGGGCTTCGAAGCAGGCGGGCACCCCCTGCCTGACCTGCAGGATGATCGCCTCCATTCTCCAGCGATCGTCCGGAAGGATGAACTCGTTGAAGCGCCGGCCGACCATCCACACCGCCTTGAAGCCCAGCAGAGAATGGACCGACGGTGATACCCATTCGAACCGCATCTCGC
>CAYHCE010000066.1:0-9834 GCA_964355015.1 uncultured bacterium
CTCAGCAGCGCCTCCAGCGACTGCTGATCGCTGAATGACCTGGTGAGAAAACACACCTAGGCCACCCGTCATGGTTGGTCTCGAGCACCTCCTCACCATGCTGGTCTGCCGCTGCCTGCAACCGTTCCCGGAGTGTGGATGCCGCGTAGCGGTCGTTGTAAAGAGGCTCCGCAACTGGTAGGAGGTCGTTCTCCTCGGCATAGAACAGAAAGATCAACCGCATCATCACCGTTATCGCCGCGTCGTAGAGCTCGGCAACAGGAACGTCGCGCATGAGCCCCCCTCCTCGTTCGTGATCGATCCGATCGATCGTGCGGATCAGTATCTCTACCGCTCGAAGTGTCTGATTGCCAAGCTTGGTGGTGACCTCACGCTGACCCTCGGCCGAGCGATCCAACAACCCGACGATCGTCTCGTCGGATCCCATTGTCAGGAACCGGTCCTGGTGCAACAGGGTTCGGAACGCCTGCAACGTGATCTTCTCCTCACCCCACAGTGACGACCACCACGTCGCGAACCCGGGGTTCTCACCCTCCCTGTACGACACCAGCGTCCACCGCTCACCATCGGTCACCAAGCCGATGCGCAGTCCGGCCGCCTTCAGATGCTCGACCATCAGCTCCTGCGGAGTCAGGGTGCCCAACTCCGCGACGATCTCGTCCGCTCGCACACCGGGCCCGACCACGGCCACCAACATCACGGCTTCTTCGCCGTCCATCAACACTGCATCCGGTGTCAAAACTCCGACATGGGGCACCTCGACTTGGGAGGCACTTGTCGCATCGAGATCCCACCGCAACACGTCGTCGTCGAAGCCCAGCACCTCATGCAACACGAATCGCACGAACGCCAGGTGCATCTCGGTCTCGTCGACCGATCCCAACCCGTCACCGTCAGGATCCGCCCACTGCTCCAACGCTGCCCGCACCTCGGCCGCCACGTGTGGGTCATGTGCATCCAAGCCATTCGGCAAGGCTCCCTTCAGCACCGGCACCGTCAGGAATGGCCCCGACACGTCAACCAACGACAACCACTCCGCGTGATGCGCCGCGATCGATGCCATCAGTGCGTACCTCCTGCCATGGTGCGCGGGACTACGAAGACGAGGGCGAAGGGGAACAGTCGTGGATCCGCGTCCGCATAGCGACGGCGGATGCGGTCGGTCTCGCGTTCAATCTCCCCCGGAATGACATCGATGCGAGCCTTGAGCGATTTTCGGTCCTTGACAAGCTCTTGGCGGTCTTCAACAACAGTGGTCGGGATCAATAGCTGAACAAACTTTTCTTCTTTGAGTTCATCCTCGATTCGACGAGCAAGTTCGTTCATCACTGAGGTCACGTCAGAAATCTCTCGCTCGCGGCGCGCAGCGAGGCGATTCTCCAGGGTCTGAGTGCGTTCGCGCTCGCGAGCTGTGAGGGCGCCTGCTACACCCGACTCAAGCTTCTCCCACAGATCGGCGAGCTGGATCTTGACTCGTTCGACGACGGAGCAGTTCGCCATCGCACTCATGACCCGATCTAGGTCGGTGCGGGTGTCGAACCGCCGAAAACGACCTTCTGAAATCGTTCCACCAGCAGAGAGAATTTCTTCGTGGATGCGTTGAGCATCGCCGCCCAGCACGACCAGCCTTCCGAATGCGACCACTGCAGGGCTGTCAAGGTCTTTGTCGTCGACGACTCGGACGGTGACCCGATGGAGATCACCCGAGGTCGCAGACCAAGCATTTGCTCTCAGTAGGCGGAGACATCTCTGGACGAGAGGGTGGTTCAGATGGGCTAGGACCACATCTGTTCGACCATCGCCGAGGGCCTGATCGAACACGATCGGTCGTATCCGCCTTGAGTGAGGGTCTTCGAGTCCTTCTAGCAGGCGCTGCCAAGTGCCGCGCAGCGTTGGCACCTTCCAGGCCTGACCAGTTTGCAGACCTGGTAGCTCAACGGGCTCCAGCGGAGGTTGCTTTGCCAGCGCCAGCGCGACATGGACGACATCGGCGACGGCATCCGGAGTGAGGTCGAGTTCTCGTTGGGTCGCTTGGAGCCGCTGGCGGAGGTCGTTGATGTACCGGTCCCACTCCCGCTCCCGCTGAAGGATCTTCCGATCAATCCGCTCGCCCTCCTCTGCATGGCGCGTGTCGAGCCTGTTGCGACGGCGCCCGACGAGGGCTTCCTCCACCTGTTCGGCGATAACGGGACCGACCTTGCCGAGGTCTTCGCGGATCTGGTCGACCTTCTTGACGGCCCGGTAGAGGAACTCAAGGTCGCCGGCGAGATCACCAGGCGGGATGTCTGGATCGGGAGTGTCGTGGTCGTAGCCCGCTGGCACGAAGTGAAAGATTTCGACCTGGTCTCGCTGCTGGCCGTATCGATCGATGCGGCCGTTGCGCTGCTCCATGACGTTCGGGTTCCAAGGGATCTCGATGTGTATGAGCTTCGAGCAGTGGTTCTGGAGGTCGATACCCTCACTGGCCGTGTCGGTGGCGAGAAGGATCCGCACCTCGGCGCCTTCTTCGGACGGATCGGCTTGGAAGGCCTGCTTGATCTTTTCCCGCTCGCCGAGATCCATGCCGCCGTACATGGTCTGGAGTCGGCCACCCTCCGCGAAGCCAAGGTTGGCGAGGTGATGGAGCAGATAGTTCTGTGTCGCCCGGTACTCGGTAAAGATGATCACCCGCTCGTCCGTCCAACGCCCCTTCGGGCGGATGTGGGTGTCGAGCCAACCCACGAGCGCCTTGACCTTGGCGTCGGGACGATTGGCGGCTGCTTCCGCCTGCTTGCGGAGTGTCTGGAGCACATGGATTCGTTCCGCATCCAGTGGCATCTGACCCGTCGCCACCTCGATGGTGTCCGTCAGGACCTGTTCAGCTTCGTCGTCGTCAGCTGACTGCTCCTCTTCCGCCTGCCTGAGGAACCGCTTCAGGGGTGCAGGGCGCTCGGTGCGACGCTCCTCCTTGTCGTCGGCGAAGCCCATCACACGGTCGTGATGCTTTTGCAGGGTGAGGGCGAATGCCTGTGGGCTTGAGAAGAGCCGCTTCTTGAGGGTCTTCAGGACGAAGCTGCTTGCAACGCCCTCAGTTGTCGCCTCGTCAGTGGTCAGGGTGTTGGCGTACTGCTGCAGAAGGGAGTGGAGCTCGACTTCGGCGTCGGAGTACTCGACTTCAAGTGGCAGGATCTTGCGCTCAGGGAAGCGGCTCGATCCGTCCCAGTTCTTCTTGAGCTCCGACTTCATTCGCCGGATCATCACCTGGTGGAGTTGCTCGGGCTCTGGCATCACGCCACGGGCGAAACGCTGGTCATCGAGCATCTCGAGCAGTGCCGTGAAGCTGTCCTGATACCCGTTGTGAGGAGTGGCGGTGAGGAACAACTTGTGTTCGAAGTAGCCGACGATCTCCCGGATCGCTCTCGTTCGGTCGGAGGACTTGATGTAGTTGGCGGTGCCTGCCGGGGCGACGTTGTGGGCCTCGTCGACGATGAGGAGATCGCCCCAGCGGGGCAGGATCCGTCCGTCGGGCCGGTGGATGGCCTTGCGGAACAGGTGCATCGGGCGTGTCCGCTTGACGTAGTCCATCGACACGATCAGCCTTGGGTGGTGACCCCAGGGGTTGACGTGGATGCCGCGCTGCCGGCGGAGATCACGCATCAATGCAGTGTCGAGGATCCGGAAGTCAAGCCCGAACTTGTCGCGCATCTGCTCGCGCCACTGCACCTGCAGGCCTGCCGGGCAGATGATCAGGATGCGCCTTGCCCGATGCCGCAGGACCAGCTCCTGGGCGATGAGGCCGGATTCGATGGTCTTGCCCAGCCCGACGTCATCAGCGATGAGCAGGTTTACGCGCGGCATCTGCAGCGCACGCACGAGAGGGTCCAGCTGATAGTCCTGGACGTGGATTCCGCTGCGGAATGGCGACTGGAGACGCCCGGCATCTCCGGTCGGGGCGTCCAGGTCGAACTGGCTGATCGCGCCCCACTGCACGGCATGGAGGTACGCCTCGAACGCCCGAGGGTCGTCGAACCCATTCCGAGGGTCGGGCAGTCTTACTGAGCCCTCCTCGATCGAGGCTCCTGGTTCGATCTCCCAAACGACCTCAAGCTCCTCGCCAAAGGCGTCGTCGTCGATCGAGGTGAGCTGGACGACGTTCTGGGGACGCCAGTCCGTCGGGGCACCGTCCGGTGCCGGCAGGGCCGACGGCCTCACGTCGAGGACCGACCAGCGGCGGTTGCGGATGCGAACCAGCTGCCCTTGTTCAGGCGTCAGGGTCGTCAGCGCCGGAATCACCACTAAGAGGCACCTTAGCTGTGTTGACTGGGGCCGGCTTCCTTGGCCAGTTCGGGGCAGGGCCGTCTCTGCCTGATCAGTTGGGCGATACGGCTTGCAGCGGTTTCGGCGTCTTCGTGCTCCCACACACGAACCACGACCCAGCCCTCAGCTGCCAGTGCGGCGCTGACTCTTGCATCTCGACGGCGGTTCGCAGCGATCTTTTCGTGCCACCACACCGCATTGTGGCTCGGTTTGGTTGAGTGGACAGGACAGCCATGCCAGAAGCAACCGTCGACGAAGACCGCGACCCGGGATGGACCGAACACGATGTCGGCGCGACTCCTCATGCCAGGGATGGGAGCCCGATCGACCCGGTAGCGCAGGCCACGACGATGCAGTGCCCGCCTCAGCTCGATCTCAGGGGCCGTGTCGCGCTGGCGTTGTCGGCTGAACCGCTCTGACGTCTGAGCTGATTTCGGGCTTGGCATCTCGGGTCAAATCCACCCGACCCCCAGGCGTATCGCCCTTCCGGTCTGCTTCTCGAGGACAATGGCGTAACTCTGGGCAGCTTGCGTCGAATGGCTTCGATCGGTTCCACGGTGGGCCTGTTCGCCGGTATCGGGGGATTCGAGCGCGGACTCGAAAAGGCGGGCTTCTCGACCGAGCTGCTTTGCGAGATCGAGCCTGCAGCCAGAGCAGTGCTGGGCGCCCACTTCGCAGACACCAGTCTTCACGACGACGTCACGACACTGGTGACGCTGCCAGCAGGTTGCACCGTGCTGGCAGCGGGATTCCCTTGCCAGGATCTGAGCCAGGCAGGCAGAGGGGCAGGCATCACAGGAAAGCGCTCGGGACTTGTCGCTCAGGTCTTTCGGTTGCTGGATGGACCGGAAAGCACACTGCCGACTTGGGTTCTGCTCGAAAACGTCCCGTTCATGCTGCAGCTCGATCAGGGACGTGCGATGCAGCTCCTGACCACTGAGCTCAGCAGTCGCGGATACCGATGGGCTTATCGCGTCGTCGATGCCAGGGCCTTTGGTGTCCCGCAACGTCGTCGACGGGTGTTGCTCCTTGCCTCACGAACGGAGGATCCAAGACCAGCCCTCTTTGGCCAAGACGAACAGGCACCCAGAGATGCCGACTACGAAGGACGCGCATGCGGTTTCTACTGGACTGAGGGCAACACAGGGCTTGGCTGGGTGGTGGATGGAGTGCCCACGATCAAGGGCGGCTCTGGCCTAGGGATCCCCTCGCCACCTGCACTTTGGATGCCAGACGGATCTTTCGTCACTCCTGACATTCGTGATGCCGAACGCCTTCAAGGATTCAATACTGATTGGACCCGGCCTGCTGAAGCGGTGCCGGGGCTAAAGCGTGGTGTTCGCTGGAAACTCGTCGGCAACGCTGTTTGCGTTCCCATGGCGTCTTGGATCGCTAAACGGCTGGCCGCAGTTGTGGGTGATTACTCGGGAGAGGATTCTTATCTTCCTGACCATGCCAGATGGCCGAATGCTGCTTGGGGAGACAAAAGTGGTGTTCATAAGTCTTCTGTGGGGGAGTTTCCAGTGAAGGTTGCCCAGCAACGGCTGGATGAGTTTCTCGAATTCAAGCCCATTCCTCTATCGGATCGCGCGATTAGAGGTTTTCGCAACAGGTTGGCTGCAAGTAGGCTTAATTACCCGGCGGCCTTTCTTTACGCTTTGGACCGCACAATTCAAGGAAAGCCCCACAAGGGCCAGCTATTGCAGGCGGCTTAGTCCTAATTGTCGCGTTACAAGTAAAGTGACTAGGCGAACCATCCCTCATCCTGGGCCCATTCGAAGAGTTTCTCTTCAAGCTCCTCAAGTGTTCCATGGTGAAGGAGGTTTCCGATCTCAAGATAAAATGAGCCATCGGCCTTCCTTGTGATGTGAAGAACTTCCTCAAGGTCGAGGTGCGTCCTACCTGCTGATTGATTGTTCCAGTAGCTGTATATCTCTTCCCCACCAACATCCATATCGCCACTACTGACCTTGAGCGTGGCCCGGAACTCTCCAATTGAAATGCCCGACATCGTGGCGTGCAGCGCAAGGATGTATTATAGGTGGCAGTCATCATTGTCAGCATGCGTGCTGCCGAAATCATCAGAGCCGTCGAAGAAGGCTTCCAGGTCCACTGGCAATGTCCATCCTATGAAGTCATTCGGGGTGCCATAGGATCCGACTACTTCATCCGATCGCTTGCGACAGGGCACTGTATCAAACTTCTTCAGTCAGATGGCAAAACCCTGAATGGAGCCGAGGCTGATTTCTATATAGCTTGATCCCGTGATTCGGCATAGCAAACGTTGACTTCGGCGCTTTCTTCTCCTCCAAGATAGTGGGCAGCCTGTTGAGCGCGTGAATTGGTTGACTATTTGGCTAGCCGGGGGCAGTTGGTTCCTTGTCTCAACGTGAAGCTCAAGCATGAGACTTGAGGCCTACGTATAGGGCCAGGGTTTGCTATCGGGCAATCGATTCCTTTGGCCTACGCCCCATGCAGCCGCACCTCCTTTTCATATTCCACCTAGATCCCCAGCCCTGAGTCCTGATCGAGCGTCAGGCGCTTCATGCCCGCATGGATCAGGCAGGTCAGGGCCAGTCGCACCAGCTGGGGGGCAGGGTCTTGAGGATGAAGCAGGTGCCGGGCTCTTTGCTCTGCAGACCGCTCTGGCCCAAGGCCGCCACCTCGCAGAGCATGTCGATGAACCGCTGTTGATCCATGCCCTCGAACAGCTGCTGTGCCTGCCGGAACCGTTCCCCCCCCCTGTTGCCAGAGTTCCGGCTGTGGTGAGCAGGTTGGCGAGGGTGCGCAGCGCAATGAGGTTGCCAGGCTCCAGCACAATCGGTCGATCCAGCCCGGCAACCCACCGCTTGAGCGGCCTTAGCTGAAACCCCTGGCGGGTGGTCGCCGGCCCGGCGTCAGCAACGGCACCTCGATCGTGGAGCCCTCCTCCATCGGGTAGCCCTCCATCTCCAGGTGGAAGTCGCTGCAGAACACCGACAGGGGTGGGTCCAGATCGATCGCCTCCAGCAGGGCCAGCACGATCTCCCAGGCACTGTCGCTCGGATGCCGCTTCAGGGTCATGCGGAAGCGGATGGAAGTGAAGCGTTTGAGATCGGGCCGTGCCGAGAGCACGTTCGTGCGCAGAAACTTCCCGATGCCGTACTCGGTCTGGTTGACGAACATCACATAGGGACAATCGTCACCGGGGCCTGGCAGATCGTCCTGGGTGGTGATCGTGAGGTCGGACATGGTCTGCTCAGGCCTCGTTGCTGCTCTTGTTCCCGCTCTGTGCTTCGAACAGCGGCCCCAGCGGCACCACCCCCAGTTGGCCCTGCTCCGCCACCTCTAGTCCGGGTGGGTTGGGCTGCTCCGGCCCGAACAGCTCCACCGGCGGGGCATCAGGACCGAGCGGCAGTGGGTTCTGCCGGTAGCGCTGGCGCGGCATGGTGAAGAGTCGATACCTGTGCCCCTGAGCTTGACAGCGCCAGAGGGATTCAGCCCTGCAGCTGGGCCTTGGATCGCTCCCCCCTCCCCCTCAGGCATAAACCCCTATTGCCCTGGCCGGTAGGCCATCCGATCGTTCTTGTATCGGTTTCGGAGGCCCTTCGATGGATGACACTCCCCCGGGTCAGGCGTCAGGAGCGCGCTGACGATCCGGCCCCTGCTCCAACACTCTCATCGGATCTCTGGCTTCCCTGGCGTGTCACGCCGTCGCCGTCCATTGCACCGCCATAGGTGCCCCGGACCCAACGGGAAGTCCCACTGGAAACCTGGCCCCAGGTGCCAGCGTCAGCCACTCCGCCCCCATCAACCAAACTCCTTCAGAGCCCGGTGGCCTCGTCACCGGGCTTTGTCGTGACCCCCTGTTCCATGGCTGACCTCGCCCGGACCCACCAAGCCCTCGCTGTGGACTACCGCTGGCATTTACAGATCGCCGCCGGCAAGCTGCTCGCCCAACCCAGTTGGTCGTTGGAGGCCACGGTGGCGTTGATCCACACCCAGACCCAGGGCATCACGATTGGTCCGGTGAGGAGCCTTCCCCTATGGCTGGATCACCTCCCACCGGAGCTGGATGCCTTCGTGAGGCTGCAGGAGCAGGGGGTGAGCTTCGAGGAGGCCTACCAACGCTGCCTTGCAGAACAAGGCCAGGAGTTCCTCGCTGCCATCGAGGCCAGCAAAGCCAGTGGGGCGCTGGTCACCCACGACAACCTGGTCGAATTCGCGGCCCTCTCCCAGAAAGGCTTTGCCCGTGACCCCAGGGAACTGCTGGTGCTGGCCAAGTGGCCGGACAACGTCACCGGCTTTCTGCTGTCGTGTGAGCAGTTGAGCTGAAGTCAGCTCAAAGGGCCAGCGGATTGAAGGCTCACTCATCCTCTTCCGTTGAGCCAGCTGGCACCAGGCGGATCTGCTTGCGACCCAGCTTGATCTCAAACTCATCACCGGGCTTGAGATCCAACAGCGCGGAGTAGGCCTTACCGATCAGGAGGTTGCCGTTGCCCTGGACGGTGGCCACGTAGCTCAAGCTGCGACCAGCCTTCCCTTTGGTTTTGCCGTTGCCATCACCCAGGCTGACGCCCTTGGCCTCCAGAAGCGCCTCATAGAACGCCGTGAAGTTCAGCCGTTCGCTGCCGTCCTTCTTGGTGCTCACATAGCCGGCGGCTCGCACCAGATCGGACTTGGAGACATCACCCAGCTCCTTGACTTTGGCGAGCAGGTCAGATCCGGTTAGGGCCATGGGCGTGGCGTTCAAAGCTTGAAGGTAACGAGCAATCCGATGACGACCAGAGCCAAAAGGTGCGGTTGTCCGTCCTCTCAACGCAGGCTCTCGCAGGCCACCCCATCACCATTGCCATCGAGGTAGGTGTGGCCCTGGCGCAGCAACTCCTGGGCCTTTGTAAACTGCCGATCTGCTTGCAGCGGTAACGCTGGCCTGCAATCGCAGCTGGGGCTGTCCCAGCAGGGGCCACACCTGAACTGACCGCACGACTGTTTCCACCCGTACGCCGAGCCCGCCGAAACTCCCAAGGCCTCGTGATGCCGCCCGGCATCCTCCACACCCCGTAGCGGCTGCGGGAAGCGCGGAACTCGGCATCCAGATACTCCTGAGCGTTGCACTGGCTCAGGTACTGGCGGTAGGCAAACGCCTGGCCGTCCTCCACCATCGCCAGGTTCAGATTCACCTCCCCGATCACCTCCGCCACGGTGCGGCCATAGCGGTCGACCGTCTGGGGAAGCAGCGTCACCGGAGTGCCGATCCGCAGCCGCGTTTGCAGATAGGCGCGGGACTGGGCGCCATAGGGTGCCTGGGCCATCTCGGGGGCATCGATACAGGCCAGCCGCACCGTGATCCGCTGCTGGCCCTGCTGCACCCTGATCGTGTCGCCGTCGCCGATCGAGAGCACCGTGGCGCGAACCTCGGGGCCGGCCACCGCCATCGGGGATGTCGCCGCCATGGCCATCGCCGCCGCCAGCAACAGCGTGGCAAGTGGGGGCGGGTTCAGGGGCATGAGCTCAGTTTGATGGCCGACGCCCTTCCCTTCTGGCCTCGCTCAGGGG
>CAYHCE010000067.1:0-9533 GCA_964355015.1 uncultured bacterium
ATCTGGCGCAGCTCCATCGGCGTGGTCGGGCCGCCGCCCTTCAAGGTGAAGGCGTACTGCAGGATTGTGCCCAGCGGCGACACGAGCGGTGAGATGGCCGGGGCGCTGGCATTGGCGGGCAGCTCAGCCTCAATCTGCTGCAGGCGTTCCGCCACCGATTGGCGTGCCCGGTTGATGTCGGCGTTCTGATCAAAGACCACCTGCACCATCGAGAGCCCCACTTTGGAGGAGGAGCGCACGGTTTCCACTCCCGGCAGCCCGTTGACGGCTGACTCGATCGGCACGGTGATGCGTCGCTCCACCTCTTCGGGTGCCAGACCATCAGCTGTGGTCTGCACATCCACCTGGGGAGGGGCGAACTGGGGAAAGACATCCAGGGGCATCCGGCTGATGATCGACAGGCCCCAGAGGGTGATCAGGATGGCGGCAACAACAACCAGCCAGCGCTTGGCGATGGAGGTGCGCAACGTCTGATTGAGAAGGCGTTCGAACATGGGATCGGGAGGTGGTGATGCAAAGACGAAGGGGTCGGAGGTCAGTTCTTCTTGCCCATGCGTGAGGCCACGAGCACCCCGCCCACCACCAGCACTGCAGCGCCGGCACCGATCACAAGGGGGTTGAGGCCGCCTGCTTCACCTGCAGCGGCGGCCACTGGGGTTGCAGTTTTTGTTGTGGATCCTTCTCCGCTGGGTGCGGCGGCGCTCTGGCTCTTCTTGGACTCGGCGTAGAGCGAGAGGGCCCCCTGGGTCACCACGTTGTCCCCGGGAGAGATGCTGCCGTCGGTGATTTCGATCTGATCGCCCTGGCTGGCGCCGGTCTGGAGGAAGACCGGGTCGTAGGTGGCGCCGCTCTTCACGAACGCCAGGGGCTTGCCGTCCGCATCCACCACCGCCGCCACCGGAATGGTGACCACACCACCGGCTTCAGCGGCGGGGGCTGTGGTGATGCCCAGCAGGGAATCGATCTCCGCGCTGGCCTTCACCTGGCGCACATTTCCTTTCTGCTGAAACTCATCGCCGTGGCCCACATGGGCCATCGATGGACTGAGGCCGCCGAGGGCCAGGGTCCCGAGGCTGAGGCTGGTGGCCAAAAGAAAGGCGCGCATGCTGCTGCTGCCGCAAGGGCAGGACAAGGACCCGCAGAGGATGCCGCAGTGAGGATGAAAAACAGGTGAAACCGCCTGCGCTGCCTAGGATCAGCCCCACTCGCACCCTGGCCCAGGCCCATGCCCCTGCGCATCCTGTTGGTGGAGGACGAAGAGGAGCTGGCCGCTGCGATCCAGGCGGTGCTCAGGGCTAAGCAGCATGTCGTTGATCACGTGGCGGAGGGCCTGGGGGCCTGGAGCCTGCTGAGCGGCGAGCTGGCCACCTACAACCTGCTGATCGTCGATTGGATGCTGCCGGGTCTCTCAGGCCCGGAACTTTGCCGTCGGGTGCGCGGGGCTGGCCTCACCCTGCCGGTGCTGATGCTTACGGCCCTGGCCGACACCAGCCACCGGGTGCAAGGCCTTGATGCCGGCGCCGACGACTACCTGAGCAAGCCCTTCGCGATGGAGGAACTGCTGGCGAGGATCCGGGCGCTGCAGCGCCGGCAGTCCAACTACCGCGAGCCACTGCTCAGTTCCGGGCCCTATGTGCTGGATCCGGCTGAGGGCTGCCTCACAGTTCAGCGGGGAGAGGAAACCACCAGGATCACCCTGTCCGCGAAGGAACTCCAGCTCATGGCCTACTTCATGGAGCATCCGCAGGAGATCATCCCGGGAGCGCGGCTGCGGTCCCAGCTCTGGTCGCTGGATGAGGATCCGATCAGCAATGTGGTGGCGGCCCAGGTGCGTTTGCTGCGGCGCAAGATCGCCAGTCACGGGCTGCCCAGTCCGATTGTCACGGTCCCCTCGAAGGGTTACCGCTTTGATCCGGAGATTGAGGAAGAGCAATAGAGCGGCTCGCCATGGCCAGGCCTGGTCCCATGTCCCGCAGCCGCCTGCGGCTGGCGGCTGTCTACCTGCTGGTGATCGGGGTGATTCTTTATGGCGCTGGCCTTGGGATGTTGGGCCTGTTGATGCGCGCCAACTGGTCGGCCCTCGAGCGCGAGGTGGAAACCCTGGCCGGCACCTTGCATGACAGCCTTAAGCCGTTGCTACCGGCGGAAGCCAAGCCGTCTCCCCAGCTTGCCGCGGTGCTGCCTGGGCTTTGTCTGGTAGGAACCCCCTGTCAGCCGGCGCCCTCGCTGATCCCGCGCCATGCCGTGAGCATCACGGACCCGGAGCGGTTCTACCTGCGCCTGCTGGATCCCCGTGGTGTGCTGATCGCCCACTCCCCGGGATCGCCAAGGGCCAAGGCAGAACACCCTGGCCGCGCCTGGACGGTGGTGGCAGGGCCTGGAGGCGAACGCTTCCTGCAGTATTCGATCCACTTGCACCGTTCCCACACGCCAGCGCAACCTGGCGCGAATGCGCTGGAGCTGGATTGGGGGTATCTGCAAATCGGGCGCAGCTTGAGAGGGCTCGACGGTGAGCGGCAACGACTGTGGTGGGCAACCCAGAAGATTGTTGTGTTGGCCCTGCTGGTGGCAGGCCTGGCCAGCTGGTGGCTGTCAGGCCTGGCGATGAGGCCGCTGCTGGCGGCGTACCGGCAGCAGGAGCAGTTCACCGCCGATGCAGCCCACGAGCTGCGCGCACCTCTGGCCAACCTGCTGGCCGTGGTGGAGGCCCATAGAACGCAGCCTTCGGCTGACGCCATTGCCAGGGACCAGATGCTGGCCGCGGTCCACGGGCAGGGGCAACGGCTGAGCAGCCTGATCAGCGACCTGCTGCTGCTGACCCGGCTCGATGGTCCCGAGGCCGGAGCGGGCCTTCAGCCCTGCTCCCTGACACAGATCGTGCGCGATCTGATCGAGGAGACCAGCGAGGCGGCGTCGATCGCCGACGTGCAGCTCCGCCTGCAGGGTGGTGAGGACGATCTCAGCGTATTGGGAGTGGAATCGGAGCTCTATCGGCTCGTGTCCAACCTGCTCCAGAACGCGATTCAGTACACAAAATCAGGAGGGGAGGTCGTTCTGAGGCTGAGGCGTGAGGGAAACCATGGGCTGTTGCAAGTGCAGGACAGCGGCATCGGCATCACTTCAGCCGATCAACAACGCATCTTCGATCGCTTCTTCCGCAGTGATCCCGGCCGTTCCCGCCGTCAAGGCGGCACCGGCCTTGGCCTCTCGATCGTGGCCTCGATCGTGCGCCGCCATCACGGACAGATCTCCGTGGCTTCTGTGCCGGGTTCCGGAAGTGTCTTCACCGTGAAACTGCCGATGGCTGGTTGAAGAATGTGCAAGGTTGAGCAGCATTCACTGCCTTGTTGGGGGGTGAACGTGGGGATCCCCTTGCCGCCGTGCAGTCATCGGCTGGAAAACGGACAACGCCGTTGGTGACCACTGGATGCCAACCATGGGGCCCCCTCCCGTTGTGGCAATAGCCCACAGCAGCACCAACCGCTTGGCCACCAGGAGTCGCAACCGATCCCGCAACAAGTGGCTGCCGCTCTCTCCCACCGAGAAGCAGTACCTGGCGGCGGCAGGCACCGCCCCACTGCTCCAGCCCTGGCGGGAGCACGTCACCCTCCGGTCTCTGCGGGAGCAGCTCCAGCTCTGCTTCGACTGCTGGAACCTGCTCGATGCACCAGGAGGCAGCAGTCGCCGCTGCGTCTACCTGCCGCCCGGCGCCAAGGAGCCTGACGCCAATTACCGCAACCGGGTGGAGAACGCCCGCCCGAGTGGCTTCTTCCGCGATGCGCTGCGCACCTACGCCGGGATGCTCTCTTTTCTGGAGTACCTGGCCCTGCCGCCGTCGTTGCAGCGGGTGATCTCCGATGTGGATGGGCGCGGCACCGATCTGGGTGTGTTCCTGTTCATCGCAGATCTGCTGGTGCTGCGCGATGGCGGCTGCTTGATCCTGGTGCTGCCGCCCCTGCGGGGCTGGCCATCGGAAGGGCACCGGCTCGATGCGATCCGCCGTGGTGATCGCCTCTCGCTGCCGCGGCTCTCGCTGGTGCCGCGCGGTGATCTGCTCGATTGGCACCTGCCCAGCCCCGACAGCCCGCCGCATCGGATCAATTGGCGGCAGGACCGCAGGGCGCCGCAGCCGCCGCTCTATGACAGCGCCATCCCGGTGCATCACCTGGGACCAGATGGTGCCGATGGCGCCGAGGCACCGCGGCTCGAGGACTGGCTGTACCACCAGGCGACTCTCGGTGATGACGGCCTGGCTGTCGAAACCTTTGCCGCTGTGCCCAACAGCGCGGTGGCCATCGGCATGGCCGCCAGCGTCTATGGCGCCAGCGCTTACACCGCCAATCGGCTCGGCCCGCCGCTGCTGCTGCCCCGTCAGCACACCATGCCGGTGGTCTGGTACGCCGCCGATGGGGCGGCCTTCGGGGAAGGGGATCTGCCCCACCTGGGCCTGGCCAACCAGTACCTCACCCACTACCGGCTCAAGAGCGAATACGAGGACCTGCTCAGTCGCTGCGCCCTGCCGGTGGGGGTGCGCAGTGGCCTGGTCGATCAGTACGGCTTCCAGCGCAGTGAGGACGGTGAGCCCCGCGCTCCAGAGCAGCTGGTGCTCTCCACCTCCACCTTCATGGACCTGCCCGAGGGTGCGGACTTCAACTGGAAGGAGATCCGCGCCCGCTCGCTCGCCGAGCACCGCGCCTACCTGACCCTGCTGGATGAAACCATGCGCCGCGATGCGCTGGTGCCGACCCAGAACCGCGGCGCTGGCCGCAGCGAAACCGAGATTTCGCTCACCGCCGGCCAGGCCTACGCCCTGCTCCAATCCCTCGCCACCCAGAAGACCTCGGTCTTCGCGACGGTGCTGGAGCACTGGTGCTCGCTCACCGGTGACAGCCTGGTGCCAGGCGCCGGCCTGGCGCTGACCGTGACGCCGCTCACCCCACCGCTGCGGCCCCAACCGAGCGTGGGCGAGTGGCTGACGCTGCATGAACGCGGTGTGATCAGCACTCCCGAACTGCGCCACCAGCTGTCGCTGGCTGCCGCTCCGGGGGTGGTCAACCCGATCAGCGGCTCGGCCACCGAATCGTTCGCTGTGCCCACTCCGGAGCTGAGCTGATGAGCGACCCGCCTCCCAACCCCAACCCCAACCCCAACCACAACCCCTGGCGCCCGTCGGATCTGGAAGCGATCCGCCGCGCCCTGCTGATCCCCGTCACCGCCCCTGCTCTGAGGGCCATCAATGACGCCATGGCCCAGCTGGAGCGCAGCTACCCCGAGGCGATCCCCGGCGCCAAGGCCTCGCTCGATGCGATTGCTGTGATCGATGCGGGCCTGGCATCTGGCGGCACGCCAGCCGAGCCGTTCGTGATCAAGACCACCCGCAAGGCTGCCGCCGGACCGGTGCCAGCTGAGCTGCCCAAGAAGAAGCTCGATGTGATCGAGTACGCCACCGAGCTGCTGATGGAGGAGGTGTCGACGGAATACGCCGAACCCACCGCCAACAGCTACGGCCTCAGCTCCGCCGCCCAACGGCGCGGCCATGTGGCCAACCTGCTGCTGATCCTTCCCGGCCTGGCCTCCTGGTGCCCCCCGGCGCCGACGCCGTTCTCCGGCACCTTGATCCGCTCCTGATGAGCGCGACCCCGGCCACGGCGCTGCAGGAAGTCGCCAACGTGCGCCTGATGCTTCAGCAGCAGCAACACCCGGGCGCCAAGAACCCGGTGACGGTCTGCCGTCAGGTGATCGACTGCTCGATCCAGCAAACCAAGCTGATCTCCAGCCGCGACAACGGCCCCGGCATCGACACCGGCGACATCCTCTGCGAGGGCTACCTCACCCGCGCCGCCCTGCTGCCGCCAGCCACGGCCCTGTCCAACCCCTGGGATTGGCTGGCGGCCGCGCAGGCGTGGCAGACCCCCGGCCTGCGGGCCACCTTCCAGCCGCCGCCGGTGCCGCCAGCAACCGAGTCCCCTCGGCCAACCACCGTGCAGGTGCCCGCCGAGGGGGTGTGCTGGCTGGGTGATCTGTCGCTGCTGCAAGCGCCGGGCGTGCTGCCGCCCAGTCCCCGCGCCGTGTTTGCTGGCGCCAGCCTGCTGATGATCGGCCAGGCCTATGGGCCCGGCGGAATCGGTCTGCAGGTGCAGCCGGAGCTGGGGGAGGCGATCAGCTTTGCCCTCAAGCCCAACCGCGTGCTGGTGCTGGAGGAGGGCGACAGCTTGAACCTGATCGCCGAGCGCTACGGCACCACCGTGCAGACCCTGCGGACCGTCAACCCGGATCTGGCCCAGCAGGGGCCGATCACCACCGCCACGGGCGACACGCTCAACGTGCTGGCCGCCCGCCACGGCACCACCGTGGATTTCTTGCGCACGCTCAACCCGTCGCTGCTGCGCGCCGATGGCCACACCACCGTCAGCGGGGACACGCTCAAGGCCCTGGCCGTTCAGTACGACACGACGGTGGATTGGCTGCGGCTCTACAACCCCGACTACGACCGCTGGCCACGCAGTGATCCGCTTCCGGTTGGTGTGCTGCTTGAGGTCCCGGCGATCCGCCCGTCAGACCCGCTGGACGCCGGCCAGGTGCTGCAGGTGCCGCTGATTCGCCCGGCCACGCTGCTGAGCGCTGGCGGCTGGATCTACCTGCCGCCGCTGCGGGGCGTTTCAGCGGCTGACGATCTCTGGGATCTGGACCTGACGCCGGATCCACCGCCCGTCACTCCGTGATGGGGCAGTGGCAATAGGAAGCGTGAGTGCAGCCCGGATGGGGCGCTCGCTTCAACCACAGCCGTGATGGGTGGACCGATGACCAAACGCCTTCTCCAGGACCTCCGCGTCCTGCAGCAACCGATCGCCGAGCAGCAACAGCTCGTCAGCTACGCGCAGCCGCAGCACTGGCCCAACCAGGAGCCGCCTGCCCAGCTGGAGCCGGAGGACGACGACCTCGAGGACGACGACCTCGACCCGGATGAGCCCCTGGATGAACCCGGCGAGGAGGTCGAAGCTTCCCGCACCGAGCCGTCCGATGCGCTCAAGGCGGAGCGGCGCAAGACCAACCAGCTGGAGCGGGAGCTGCGCACGATCAAGCGCCAGCTCGCCCAGTTCTCCAAGATCAACCCCGACGAGTACGAGCGCCTCCAGGAGGCCGAGCGACAGAAGGAGCAGCTGGAACGCGAGATCGCCAGCCGTGAACTCCAGCTCGAGGCCGCCGCTGCCCGCAAGGTGAAGGCCGCCGCCAAGGAACGGGACGAGGCGCTCCAGGACGTGCAGAACCTGCGCAAGGAACGTCTGCTGGAGCGACTGTTCGTCGATGCCGATGGCCGCGCCGGTGGTGACAACCGCGGCTCCTTCTTTGAGATCTTCAAGCACCAGGTCGGTGGCGAGTTCCGCCTCACCAAGGACGGTGCCGGCCGTGACCTGCTGGAGCCGATCGACTCCAAGGGCAACGTGCTGCTCGGCGATCACGGCAACCTCGACGCCGCCGATCACATCGAGTCGCTCCGCACCCATCCGGTGCTCAGCTTCCTGTTCAACCAGCGCGGCGGCCTGGGCCCCGCCACCGTGATCGCTGAGTTCGATGGCAACGGCCAGCCGACCAACCTGCAGAGCATGAGCGCCAGTGAGCTCTACCTGGCCAGCTACGCCAAGAAGCCAGCCGGCGCCAGACGTTGATCCAACTGCGCTCCGTCAGTGGTGGCGGAGCGCGCCTTGTTCACTGACAACCAAGCACAACCGAACGGCAGGGAACGAATCATCCACGCACAATCAAGCGCGAGGCAGAGGACTCATATTCACGATCAATCCAATCAAGTGAAGTACAAAAAGGGGGGGATATACCCCTGAATACGAGAAACTCGCGCCTACTGCCTCGCAAATGTCGCAAAATCTGGAAATTCTCTTCTCCGATCACCTCAACGTCGGCTGATCTCCACCTGCAGTGACTGGGCTGCCTGAGGCGGCCACGAGGCGCAGCGGAACACCCGAGCGGGAGCGAGCGGTTGGAGCCGCCTGGCCGCCGTCTGGTGCTGCATCGAGGCTGGCGCGGGAACCCTGAGCAGGCGCGAGCGGGTGGAGCGGTTGGCCGCTGGAGCAGCGACACCGTCAGCCTTGCTGACCTCTTCGCAGGCATTGCTTAGCTGCCCTGCTGGCTAGCGCCGGTGAATGCCGGCCAGCAGTGGGAAGGGGCAACCAGCTTGCGCCAGCCGCCCCGGTGGGCCGTGATCAGGCCCGGAAGCCGAACTCCCGGCGATAGAGATCAGGGTGGTGGGCTTCGATCAGCTCCATGGCCAGGAAGGCCGGAAAGGGGACCAGGCCCGACAGGGTGACCTCCTGGGAAGACAGCCCACGCCGGGGGCGCGCAGGAACCGCCAAAGGGACAGGCCTCGGAAGCGGCTCGATCTGGCGCAGCTTCTGCTCGAGCAGCGCCCAGAGATATTTCGGGATGCCGGAGGGCCGTGGGCAGCGCCACACCTTGCAGGTGGCATCCCAGGGCCGGGATTCTTCCCGCAGCAGCCCGTGCTTGCCGGCTTTGCTGATCTCGATCATCAGCAGGTGCTCGCTCACCGCCTTGCCGGTGACGGCCCTCCAGGTGATGCCGCTCATCGTGGACGCATAGATCGTGATGGGTGTCATGGCCAAACCAGGCGAAGGACCCCTCAGCCCTGCGCGGGGAGGGCAAGGGGCGCGCCAGCGCCTTGCGCAGCCCTTGCCCCGCCGCGCACGCTGAGGAGGGCCGCCGCCTCCCCAGCTGGTGTCGCCAAGAGCCGTCGGGGAAAAGGGGGCCGTTAGGCCCCCTGGGGCTCAGATCACCGAGACGGTGCAGCCCCGGGTGCCCTGAAGCTTCTGGGCGATCGCGAAGGCCTTTTCGGCCGGCACGAAGCGCATCTTCTTGACCGGCTTGCCGCGCTTCCCGAAGAACTGCTGCTCAAAGGGGTGGGCGCCGCCCTTGAGGCCATCGGGATAGAAGTGAACGATGACGCGGCGGATTTCGCAGCTGGGGGCAGAGGGTGTAGCCATGGTCTTGAGGTGAGGAACCCGATCCAGCAGCGCGGCCCGCGCAGGGAAGGCAGGGGGCGCGAAGCGCCTCGCGTCAGCCCTTGCCGAACCGAGCAGGCCAGCGCAGCCTTCGGGTGCTCCTCACCGGGGCCGTGGCTGAACACCCCCCCAGCGGTGCTGACCTAAACGCGTTCGTCCACGGCTACAGCCGATCCGGGGCGGCAGTAATCGTGCCCTGCGGCCGGCGTCAGAGGTGTGGTGCTTGCTTGGCCAAAGGCACCGGCAGTTCCTGGTTGGAGGCATCGAGGAACCAGACGCAGTCCTGGGCGCCGGGCCGATCAGCCCGCTTTCATCGTGTCGTTGTCACCTGGGGCTCCACCTGAGGTCGCGCCCGAGCTGGCCAGAACAAACGACCTCTGCTAGTACAGGTGTTCGCTTTGATGGTGTCGCCGTGCCTGCTTCCCCGCCCCGCTCCCGCGGCGCCCGGCTGGCGCCCAGCTCAGCGGCAGACGATGGTGGCTACGAGCAGTGGCCCTATCTCGA
>CAYHCE010000068.1:0-9361 GCA_964355015.1 uncultured bacterium
CCAGGGTTAACGATGTCAGGGGCCGAATCTGTCCAATAAAAGCCATCCACCTCACTTCCGACGGGTCGATGCCGGCGAGCGAGAACGGTTCGCTCTGCTCCGCGATCAGTTGCGTGAAGGCACCATTGCCGCAGCCCACATCCAGCCAGCGCAGGCCTGGCTGCGGCTTGATCCAGCCGAGAAACTCCTGGCCGGCAAGACGGCTCCAGACCCCCATGAAGCGGTCGTAACCGGCCCCATCGGTGAAGCGGATGGGCTCACTGGTCAGGGTCATCAGGTTCCTTGGGGTTCAAGGCTGCGCTTCGCTCACGATGCCAGCACAGACTTGCTCCTGGCTTCGTGCGTGATCCTTGAGGTTTCGGTCTTCTTGATGGCGATTCATCTCCGGTCACAGCGGCCAGGGCCTGAAACCTTGAATCGGGTGACAGCCCACCCCAATGATCTCCCCTTCCCATCGGCGGTTCCATCCCTGCTACCGGGTGGGTGTCCTTCCCGGGACGGCCCGGAGTCCGTATGGGATGGCGGCCCGCTGTTACCTGCAGCAGCGTCTCCCCATCGGCCGGGAAGTGACGCTCGACGTCACTACCACCGATCGCTACGGCCGCAGCGTGGCCGAGGTGATCAGCGGGATCAGCATCGGCCTGGCGATGGTGGAAGACGGCCAGGCCTTTGTGTGTCGGCAGTACCTGAGCGGCCGTGACCCCAAGGAATACCTGGATACGGAGTTCCGGGCCAGCCGCCACCTCTACGGGGTCTGGCAGGTGCAGCAGCTCCTGGGGCACACCTACCTCGACAGCAACGGCGGCGGGGAGGCCTGTGGTTCCCTGCGCTGAACGGGCCGCAAGGGTGGTACGGGAACAGGTACTCCAGGAAGCCCCCGCACCCAGAAAAGAGGCGTATTTTGAAGTTGAGGGGAGGCCCGGGAGCCGACCCGAACCTCACCCTCCAAGAGAGTCCGGCCAGGGATCACCCGAGCCGGTGCCGAGAGCGGAGGTACGCCCAACATGCGAGGCATCCATCGTGAACTTGATGGCGCATCGCGAACGCCATCCCGTAGCCGCACTGAGTCATACGCCAGTTCTGTTTCCCGCGTGTTGAAATCCCGGGTTGCATAACCCGGGGGGGGATCACAGCCAAGAAGGTCAAGCCCCGAGCATCTCTTCGCGGAGACGTGATCCCATTCCTTTCCTGCCAGGCCCAAGACAGGCCATGCGTGAATCACAGACACCCGATCGGAAGAAGCCCCAGATGCCAAGGCGATGATCCGCAACCGGTGCTAAGGCGCCCCACACGGGGCGCCTTCTTGTTGAGACTGGTCAACGCCCTGGAGCCTGGAAGCCATCGCCACAGTTCTGATGCGTCACGAGCAACCCGCTGATGCGGAGTCGATCAGCGCCCTGCGTCGCCATGGTCAGCTGGTGGTGTCCCTGGTGGCAGAGGCCGAGGGTGAGGTGGGCCATGTGGTTCTCGCCCGTGAGCACCGCTGCGGGCGCCGTGGGCCTTGGCCTGGCTCCCCTGGCAGTCGATGAGGCCCATCGGCGCCAGGGCATCGGCAGTCAGCTGGTGCAGGCCGGCCTGCTCCTATGGGTTGGTGGATGCCTACGGCGGTGGAGTGGCCTTCCAGGTGCTGGCGCTCCAACCCGGTGCCATCCCGCAGGGTGGAGGGCTGGTGCGTTACGGCCCCGAGTTCGCTCTGGTGTCATGAGCAGCCCTGGTGCTCCTGCCCCCCTTCAGATCCGCCGGTTGGAGCCGGCCGACTGGCCGGCGGTGTGGGCGCTGCTGGAGCCGGTGTTCCGCGCCGGTGAAACCTTCCCCCACGACCCAGCCATCTCCGATGCGGAGGCCACGCAGCAGAAAGCGGCCCGGCTTCTCAAGGCTTGAGGGCATGGGCCGGGGCTCGAGCTTCAGGTTGGCGGGAGGGTAGATCCCCCCAGCAGCTGGGCGATCGCCTGGGGCGGGATGCCCACCTGGTGAGCGATCAGCACCATCAGCTGCTCCAGGCGATCGAGGCGTTGTTCCAGATGCTGCAGCTCACCGCCGCCGGCCTTGCCACCGGTCCTGCCGCTGGCTGCCAACTTGCCACTGGCTTTGCCGCCCTTGGCGGCCTTGACGGGTAGGGCGCTGCGCAGGGGCGGGCCATCGGGATGGCTGAGCAGGGCGTCCACCAGCTGATCCTTGTTCTTGCCGCTGAATCCAGTGAGAGCCCGCTGTTTGCAGATGCTGAGAAGCACAGCCCTCGTCTCGGCTTTCAGCTCTTCCCGACTTGCAGGGACATCACCCTCCAGCACCGCTGGTGGCTGGCTGGTGGCCGGGGGCGTGTCGCCCAGCTCCTCCTGCAGACCGCGGTAGAGACGGGCGTCGGACTGGGCCAGCTCCCGCAGCGTGGCCCGCAGGCTGTCAGTGATCTGGCCCATGGACCTCCGTAACCTCCTTCGCTGGCGCGACCGGTTCTGACTGGCTCACGGGGCCCTTGTGGCCATTGCCACCCAAGGTGAGCGGCGGCAGATCCTTGGTCTTCTCGATGAACTCCTGGCGTTTCTGATCGAGCTCAACCACCCGCTCCTTGGTGCGGCTCCAGCGGTTGATGAAGCGGATCACCGCTTGAACCAAGCCGCCAAGAAAGGAGCCACCCTGATAGGTCCTACGGCCGAGCTTGTAGCGGCCGAATTCATTCACCAGATCGTCGCCAGCGTCTTCGATGTCACCGGCCAGGGCGGTGACGATCTCCAGGATTTCGTACACGTCCTTGCGCACGGAGGCTTCCCGAGCGGCGAGATCCAGAAGACGTTGCCTAAGCAGTGCTGTTTCCTCTCGCGCTTTATTGGCCAGGCTGCGGTGCTGGCCGCGGCTGCGCATCGAGCTCTTGTAGCAGTTGCGGAGCTCGAGATAGACGCTGTCGAGGTCTTCCCGGCTCAACAACACAGGGTCAGGCGGGAAGTCAGATGTCGAGGGAAGGAAAACCATGCGGTCAGCTTGTCTGCTCCAATCCTGCCGCCTGCAGCACGGGGCCCGGCGAGATTGGATGAGGGTTTCTATGCACAGACTGAATGCTGCAGCCGTGAACCCTCGTAGCGGCTGGGGCGGCGACCGGTTGCCTCTGGCGGGGTGAAGCAGGAAAAGTTCACATTGACGGCCCGACGCATGAGCGCCGCCGCTGCTCTTTCGCAGGAGAAAGGAGCCCAAGCTCTCAGAGACGGTGGAGGGTTGATCTGGTGTTACGCGGATCCCTTCCGTCCCATGGCCCAGATCGACCTGCTCCTGGCCGCTGAACTGGTGCTTGTGCTGCTGCTGGTGGCGACCCTCGATTGTTCGCCGAAAGTGCCCCCGGTGGAAGACCGGCCGTTGGACGATCCACCGCAGACGGGCTGGACGCCGGAGAGCGACATCCACGCCCAGCGCATCCTGCGGCTTGATAGCCGCCGCGGTGTGACCCCAGCAACCCTGTCCTGAGGCTGCAGGCGATGGGGCTTCTTAGGATCGGCAGGTTACCGGCAGCTGGGCAGGAGGAGGAGGCGATGCTCGGAGGTGCAGACCAGAAAGCGCTCTTCGACTACTGGCACGACCGGGTCCGGCTGAGGAACCTCAAACGCATCGGTGCCCAGGAGCATGTTCCCACCCAGGAACTGCGTCATGAGTGCACCAACTACGACGAGCTGCGACACCTCAAGGCCGTTCAGGAGCTCGATGAGCTGGAGCGCTGCCGTGTCATCGCGATCATCAAGTACGAGTGCACCGCCAAGGTGCTGCAGCGGCGCACGGGCCTGCTGAGGGATTTCGCTCGCCTCTGCGAGGAGAACGCACTCAACCAGCAGAAGGAACGCTCAAGGCTTGGAGCGCTGCTGCACAAGCTCAAGGAGGCCCTGCGCGGCAAGCAGGTTTATATCGAGCGCCTGGAGGCTCGCCTCAAGGCCCTGGAAGCGGAGAACGCAGCCTTGCGCTCCGAGCAGCAGCAATCCAAGGCCGAACGGCAGCTGGAGAAAGAGCTGGCGGCCTTGCAGCGTGCCTTCGATGCGGAGGTGGAACGCCGCAAGCAGCTGGCCAGGAACAACCAGAGCCTCGGCGGCCGCCTCGCCCACACCAACCGCTACCGGCGTGAGCGCGACGAACTGAGCGAAGCCCTCAGGATCGAACGCCAGACCAGTCAGGAGCTGCGCCGGGAGCTGGAGCAGCTGCGGGCCGGCGTGCAGCTGGGCCTGGAGCTCGCTGAGTAGGGCCATGGCCAGAAAAATCGCCCCAACCCCCAAGCCGGCGAGCCAGAAGCAGCAGACGCTGGCGGATCTCAAACGCGAGGTCTATGCACTGGCCAAGGTCTCCAGCACCAAGGAGCTCAAGCGAACCAACGTGGACCTGCGACCTCTCGATTTCCGCCTCAAGCTGAGTTGGCGCACCGCCCTGGAGGTGCTGCAGCAATCGGCGGCGGCCTATCCCGACTGGAACACCAACCCAACCGACGAGTTCAAGGAGCTGTTCGCGGAGATCGAGCAGGCCAGTGAGGCCTACGGCCAATCGATCGATGACGGGCTGAAGCTCAGCGGCCAGCTCAAGCAGGCGGCCGACGATCTGGAGGCCCTCTCCGGCGAGCTGCTGGAGGAGGCTGATGAGCTCAAATCCATCCAGCAGGCCTCCCGCAAGCAGCGCCGGGCGCGCTCACTCAACTGAGGCTGCTGCCCCATCAGAGGCAGCCTGCTTTGAACCGTTCACCTCGTCAATCGTGGTCTCTTGATCCCAGGCTTTGCCGATCGAGCGATCGAGTCGCCTGAGCAGCGCCACGAAACTTTCTCCCTCGCGCCGCACCAGCATCACCGGACAGTTGTGGCTGGTACTGGCGGAGGCCACACAGTCGATCGGGCCCACACGCCCCACCGTGATGTCGCCGCCGTCTTCCAGGATCGCTTCGATGTTGGGGTAGGCCATGGCACGCGCCTCGCCTGGGCTTGCGGCAGCCTGTCAGCCCGCTGCGCCTGATAGTTGCAGCATCAGCGTCCAGGCGCTGAGCGGCGACGGGCGAAATCCCAGCGAGCGGTAGAACGCAGCCGCCTGCTCGTCGATTGCATGCACCAGCAACGCCCTGGCCCCGATCAGGCGCCTGGCGACAAGGCTGCGCCTCAGTGCATCGGCCACCATGGCGCGGCCCAGCCCCTCACCTTGAGAGCGACGATCCACCGCCAGCCGGCCCAGCACCACAACGGGCAGCGGATCCGGCCTATTGCGCCGCAAGGCTCCAGGCATCTCGGCCAGCACGATCGCTCCGGCGGACAGGCGGGCGTAGGCGATCACGGTGCTCCCCTCGTCCGGACAGATCACCACGGTGCGGGAGACACCCTGGCGCTCATTGGCCAGGGCGCGCTGCTGCAGCCAGCGGTTCAGCACGGCGTTGCCGCAGTCGAAACCCTCCAGCTGATGCTGCGCGCCAAGGGGCTCAGGTGGACGCATGCCAGGGCTGCGGCATGGCGAGCAGCCGCTCGATGCTGGCCTGATCCTGTGCGGCAGCACCAGGATCCTCCAGGTCAGCCAGCAGGGCCGTGGTCTGCTCCGGCGTCAGCGAGAACAGTGTTCGATCCAGGAGCACATCCCGCGCCCGCTCCTGGCAGCTGCGCAGGATGAATTCGGTGCGGCTGATGCCTTCCGCTGCAGCGGCCTGATCGATCAGCTGGCGCTGCTCGGCCGTTGCCCGGAGCTGCAGCACTTGATCACGAGCCATGGCCCATCCCTCCGGGCTGTCATGACATTGTAGTGCGTCCGTTCCGACCGTCTGATACGCCGCCAGGATCGATGGCTTCAAGCGGCGGTGCCCGCCTTCAGCACGATCCAACCGGAGTTGTTGGGCGTGTGGGGTTCGGCAATGGGTTGGTCATTTCAAGGGAGTTCCAGCCAACCCCGCAGGGCCAGATCCAGCTCGATCAGCAGCTGGCGCTCCAGTTGCCCCATCACCGCGCCGAGGGAGCTGATCGGCACCGTGAACAGCTTGTCGATCATCAGCTGGGACGGCTTCTGCAGGCCATTGCGTGCCGTTGGCTGCACCGGAAGCCGGACGAGGGGCGCCTCCACCAGGGTGCTGGTGAGCGGGCAGAGGGTGACGCTCGGATGGGCCTGCAACCAGCGATCCGCCTGAACCACCACAGCCGGTCTGGGTTTGCCGGAGTACACCCCAGGGCTGGCCACAGTCACCACGGTGCCGCGGCGAAGCGCAGCCAGGCTCATGCCGTCCAGTCGCTCCAGTCGGGCAGCTGTTCGCTCCAGTGCTGTTGTGGTTCCCGTTCGGCCAGACGCTCCGACTGCCGGCGGGCTTCCTCGCCATCGCCGTGGCGCAACAGGTATTGGGCAATGGCGTCGCGCACGCAGGCGCTGCGGCTCTTGCCGAGCTGCCGGGCGAGCTGATCGAGCTGCCGCTCGAGTTCCGGCTCCACCCGCACCCCGATCGCCATGATCCCTGGTGTTCAACAGTTCGTACTACAGCCTAAGGGGGGATGACTGCTCTGGCGATCCGGCTCACCAGCCCGGCTGCTCCTGCAAGTCCGCCACCGGTGTGGCCAACCCATCGAGGATCGACTCGCGCATCCCCGGGATCGAAACCAGGTGCAGGGTCTCCTGGATGGCGTTCCAGTCGGCCTCCGAAAGCAGCACGGCATTGCTGCGTTTTCCGGTGATCTGCACCGGCTCGTGCGAGTCGCCCACCTCGTCGATCAGGGCGTACAGCCGCTTGCGGGCTTCCGTCGCGGAAATGCTGGCCACCAGGGCAGAGCGTCAGGCACGTCCGTCAAAACGTACCGCTGCCTGCCATGGCAATGGGTTGGATCCGAGACCCCCTTGCCGCCATGGCCACGCCGATGACCCCGGAGCGGTTCCAGGACCGCTGGGAGGCCTTCAAGGGTGAACCTCAGTAGGTCTCCGGCATCTGGGGGCTCTACAGCTCGATCGCCGAATTGGAAGGCAGCGGCGACATCCTCGATGAGCAGGCGAGCTGGGCGCTCAAGTTCAGCGAGAAGCCAGCACCACCACCGCCGCAGCCAGCGCCGGCGAGGGGCAATCCGCTGGCGTTGCCGTTCTTCGAACAGACCAACGACGGTCCCGAGGGCTGGCGCCATTGCCAGAGCTCCAGCATCGCCATGAACCTCGCCTTCTTGAAGGTTCCCGGCATCCGTGACGACCTCGACTACCTGCGGGTGGTCGAGCGCTACGGCGACACCACCAGTCAGGCGGCTCACGCCAAGGCCCTCGCCGAGCTGAACGCACCGGGGCGGTTCATCACCAACTGCACCGCCGAGCGGGCCAAGGCGGAGATCGACAAGGGCTACGGCCTGGCGATCGGCCTCCTTCACAAGGGTCCGGTCTCAGCACCCAGCGGCGGCGGCCATTACATCGCGGTGCGCGGCTACGACAGCAACGGCTGGCTGGTGCATGACCCCTACGGCGATCTCGATCTGATCCGCGGCACCTGGGCCAAAGAAGGCGGCGGGGCCGGGAGGGGTCTGCACTACTCGTTCAAGAACACCAACCCCCGCTGGCTGCCGGAAGGTGCCGCCTCGGGCTGGGCCTGGCTGTTCTCGTGAGCGGTGGCAGGCAACGACCCAAGCGGTTCCGGCGGTGGCGGGGGTTTGCGGCGAGCCGCTGCGAGGAAGCGTGGTTCGAAACCGCCCTTCGATCGGGAGCGGTTCATCTTCAAGTTGCTGGCGGTCGTGATCATCACGCAGCTCAGCTTGTACACCGTCGCGACCGGAGTCTGCGGAAATGTGGCCTATTCCCAGCGCCAGAAGGTGGTCGAGGTTTGCCCCCGCGTGCTCGATCAGGTGACCTCAGCCTTTGATGCCACCTTGAAACTGTTGATCGCCTTGCTGGGCGGGGCTGCACTGACCCCAAACGGACGCTGAGAAGGGCCCTGAGATAGGCCGCCAGATCAATCCCCAAGCGCATCGTCTCCACCCTGGTGTTGCCGGGTGAACTGCCCACGGTTGTTCCGTACCAGCGGTACCGGCAAGCGGCCAGGTGCAGGGCTGCCGGGTGCAGGGCTACCAGCACGGCTGTCCATGAAGTAGGTCGCTGCCGACTGGCCGGCCAGCGCGATGGCAGGCAAGGCAAGCGACCAGCGGTGCTCACAGAGCTGAACGTCAGAGGTGCGGACCTCGCAGGCGGCGACGAAGGCTCCCAAGGCAAAGATCTCGGCACCGACCAGGGCAAGGATCGGCGCTGTGTTGCTGGCGGGAGCGGGAGCCATCAGCGGGGCGGCAGGAAGGGCAGGCGATGCCCCTGCTCCCTGTTGCCAGGAACGAAAGAGGTTGGCCCGATCGGGGGGCGGATGGCCTGCTGCTTGGCCTTGCTCAGCTTGGCCTTCTCCTCCGTCGAGGCCTGGGGTCGCGCGTCCTACGCCATCAGGCCATGGCCCGCACCCCATCCCAGGCCGATGCCCTCTTCCAGCAGTTCATGCCCCTCGCTGATTCGATTGCCCGCGGCCTGGCGTCCAGCAGCCGCGTGATCGAGCTGGAAGATGCCCGGCAAGTGGCGCAGATGCAGCTCTGGCTCTCCTGCCGCCAAGTCACCGATCCGGCCTCTGCCGCCGGCTATCTCAGGCGCTGCATCAAGGGCGCCCTGCTCCACCACCTGCGCGATTACGGCCGCCTGGTCCGGGTCCCGCGGCGTCAGCACGAGAAAGGCGGCCACGCCTGGAGCCACCAGAGCCTGCATGCCCCGCTGCCCAGTGGCGCCACCTGGATCGATCAGCTGGAAGCACCCGATCAGCCGGGCCAGCCCGGTGGCGAGGGCATCGAGGCCCTGCTCGATCGGCTCCCAGCGGCCCAGGCGGCGATCATCCGGCTCTCCGTCCTAGAGGGCCAGAGCCTCCGCCAGATCGGCCAGCAGCTCGGCATCAGCGCCATGTCGGTGCAGCGGCGCCTGAAGGCAGGCCTGGCCGCCCTCAAGGCCGAGCTGGCCTGAGGGCCCAACAGCGGAGCTGCCCCTCTGGGGCTGGCGGTGGGATCGCGCATCATCCGCCGGGGCAAGGGCTGCGCGAGGCGCTTCGCGCCCCTTGCCTGATCCGGCGGTGCTGCTGGCGTCCCATCGCTGCGCCACGGCGCCGATCGCCATGCACCTCGCCTGCTCTCCTCATCCCTATGAGGTGCTCTATGCCCTGCGGCAACACCTGGAGCGCTATCTGCGGCTGGAGGCGTCCTCTGCTCCGGCCTATCGCTATGAAACGCCACTCACCGAGGAGGAAATCGCCCTGCTCAAGGAGGAGGTGCTGCCGGTGATCGCCAGCTTCATCGAGCGCAGTGAGGCGGCTGCTGAGGCCGCCGAGCGAGCCGAGCAGGAGCGGCTAGTGTTCCGTCCCGCAAATAACCTCTAGAATATCGAGTGTCTCACTGGGTGC
>CAYHCE010000069.1:0-8579 GCA_964355015.1 uncultured bacterium
AGCGGCAGTTCGGATTTCAGAAGACCCGGCTGCGGGGCATGCTCAAGAACCGCTGTAAGGTGAACGTTCTGGCAGCCCTTGCGAACCTATTCATGGTGCGTCATCATTTGCTATGCAGGACATGATCGGGAGAGTGTTGTGCCCATTGGGGGCTAAAACGGCCCTCAGTGGAAGGGGCAAGTCGCAAAAAATGGTGAAATCAGGCTGATTCCAGCCTGATCTGCGCTGAAACAGTCCAAACCGAACAATTGGCGGCCCAAGACTGTCTATGCGGCTTGTTGCCCAGAGCTTCCCTAGGCGGACCCGAGAACCACATGTTTGGCCCATTACACAGCAGTGGACCCTGAGGTGGCCAGCGCCTCAGGGTGGCGTTGCCAGCATCCATGGATCAGCTCAGGCCTGTCGAGCTTCTACTCCAACCCTCCCGCTCACCCCGCCTGGAAGAAGAACCCAGCCGCCAGGATCAGATAGGCAGCCAGCAGCAACACCCCCTCCAGCCAGTCGGAACGTCCATCGAGGCTCACCAGATTGCTCACCAGCACCGCTGTGATCACCGCCACCAGTTCATACACATCGAAGCTCAGATCCAGCGGGTGACCCAGCAGCGGACCAGCCAGCACCAGCACCGGCACCACCAGCAGCGCCATCAGCAGGGTGGAGCCGAGCGCCACCGACACCGACAGGTCCATCTTGTTCTTGCGTGCCATGCCCACGGCGGTTAGGTATTCGGCGGCGCCTCCCACCAGTGGCAGCACCACCACCCCGGTGAACAGCGCCGACAGGCCGACGCCCTCTGTCACCGTTTCCACGACCCCCACGAACAGTCCCGACTCATAGGCCAGGGCCAGCGTCGCAGCCACCAGTACCAACACCCAGGGCAGGGGATGGGGCGGTTGCGGGGGTTCGTGGGCCTCTGCGATCAGTGCAGCGTGTTCCACTTCCGCCACTTCGTAGAGCGAACGGTGGGTGCCGAGCGAAAACACCAGCGTCAGGCCGTAGACCGTGAGCAGCACCCAGGCCACGAAGGTGCAGAACGCCTCGGTGCTGGCCGCGGTCTTGCCACCCGAGAGCACGGCCAGGCTTGGGATCAGGATCGCCAGCACCGCCAGTGTCATGGCGGAGCCGTTGACGCGAGCCACCACGGGCTGGAACTCCTGCTGCCGGCGGGTGAGCCCGCCGAAGAACATCGACAGCCCCAGAGCCAGCAAAAGGTTGGCCATCACCGTGCCGGTGATGCTCGCCTTCACGATGTCCACCAGCCCGGCCCGCAGCGCCAGCAGGGCGATGATCAGTTCAGTGGCGTTGCCGAACAGGGCATTGAGCAGTGCACCCGGCGATGGCCCCAGTGACAGGGAGAGTTCCTCGGTGGCCGTGCTCAGCCAGATGGCGAGAGGCAGGATCGCCACACCCGAGCTGAGGCACACGATCCCGTCACCCCAGTGCAGCCATTCGGCGGCTGCGGAGATCGGAACGGCGGCCAGCAGGGCGATGGACGCGGTCTTGCGGATCGACATAGGCAGGCCCTGGGCGTTCGCATTCTGCTGATGCCCAGGTGGCTGATCACCGTTGTCACGGCCGGACCGTGACCATGGCGGGCTTAGCGTGAACCATCGGCAGGAGGCCAGAGGCGCAGGCACGAAGAACAGATGGGCCAGCTAGGTAGGGCCGAACAGGGCGTACGTCGGAGATCGCAGAGGCAGGAATCACCATGACGCACATCCATCATCTGCAAGTTATGGGAGCGCGACCCCACCCTGGTGGGGTCGCCTTTCGCGTCTGGGCACCCCACGCCCAGCGGGTCTCCGTGATCGGATCGTTCAACCACTGGGACTCCGCCCGGCACCCCATGCAGACCGAGGAAGGCGGCTACTGGACTGCCGACCTGGCGGAGGCAGCCGTGGGCGATCAGTACAAGTACGTTCTGTTCACCGAGCAGGGTGAGTTGCAGCGGATGGATCCCTACGCCCGTGCGGTGACCAGTTCCGTTGGCAACAGCGTGATTCACGATCCCGATTTCGATTGGGAAGGCGACGACTTCTCGATGTCACCGTGGCATGAACTGGTGATCTATGAGTTGCATGTCGGCACCTTCAGTGACAGGAGCGACGATGAGCCCGGGCAGTTCGCCGCAGTGACGAGCCGGCTAGGCCATCTCAGACGGCTGGGAATCAATGCGATCCAGATCATGCCGGTGGGTCAGTTCGCCGGAGAATTGTCGTGGGGCTATAACCCTTCCCACAGCTTTGCCGTCGACTCGGACTACGGCGGACCCGAAGCTTTCAAGCGCTTCATCAGGCATGCCCACCAGCAGGGCATCGCCGTGATCCTCGATGTGGTTTACAATCATCTCGGCCCAAGCGATCTCGACCTCTGGCAATTCGATGGCTGGTCGGAGCATGATCGTGGTGGAATCTATTTCTATAACGACGACCGCGCCCAGACGCCCTGGGGGGACACAAGGCCCGATTACGGCCGTCCCGAGGTACGCCAGTACTTTCTCGATAACGCCACCATGTGGCTGCAGGATTACCATCTCGATGGGCTCCGCTTCGACAGCACGGCTTACATCCGCAGCGTGCATGGCAGCAACGACGACGACCTGCCCGATGGCTGGAGCCTGCTTCAGGCGCTCAACGCCCTGATCGCCGAGAAGTTTCCCGGCCGGATCACGATCGCCGAAGACATGCTGTGCAATCCCTGGCTCACCAAGGATGTGGGAGCAGGTGGCGCCGGCTTCGGCTGCCAGTGGGACATCAAGTTCGTGCAGCAGATCCGTGAGGCGGTGATCACCCCGGAGGACGCGCAACGCTCCCTGCCCTCCATCCGCGAGGCGCTCACCTATCGCTACAACGACAACGCCTTCGAGCGGGTGATCTACAGCGAATCCCACGACGACGTGGCCGACGGACAGTCACGCGTGCCGCAGGAGGTGGATCCCGGCGATGCGCAGGGCTGGTACGCCCAGAAGCGCTCCACCCTGGCGGCTGCCCTGATCTTCACCGCCCCTGGCATCCCGATGCTCTTCCAGGGCCAGGAGTTTCTGGAGGGAAGCTATTTCCGCGACTCGGTTCCACTGGACTGGGATCAACGCGACACCTTCCATGGCATCGTTCGGATGTACCGCGACCTGATCCGGCTCCGGCTCAATCGCGGCGACACGACGCGCGGGCTTCGCGGACAGTTCACCCATGTCTTCCATCAACAGGACGACCAGAAGCTCCTCGCGTTCCACCGCTGGGATCAGGGTGGCCGCTCCGATGACGTGGTGGTGGTCGCCAACTTTTCCAATGAACCGCAGCACGACTACCGGATCGGCTTCCCGGCCGAAGGTATCTGGACGCTGCGGTTCAACAGCGACTGGACGGGTTACAGCGATGCCTTCGAGGGGCATCCCAGCACCGATGTGGTGTCCGAACCCGGTGACTACGACGGCCTGCCGTGCCACGGGGGCCTGTCCATCGGTCGCTACAGTGTGCTCATCTACTCGCAATGACGCAGACGCCGGCACGATGCCGGCCTGTGTTTCATGCGATCGTGCGCCAATCCTGATCGCGATTCCGGATGCAGGTCGAGAGCTTCGTCACGTTCAACATCGCCATCGTCGTGTTGTCGATCGGCAAGTGGCTGAACCAGCGCTTCGCCGTTCTGCGTGATTTCAACATCCCTGAACCGGTCACCAGCGGCCTGCTGGTGTGCCTGCTGCTGGCTCTGGTGCATGCCTTCAGCGGCTTCGAGATCAGTTTCAATCTGGTCACGCGCGATTTTCTGCTGCTTTATTTCTTCGCCGCGATCGGCCTCAACGCCGACATCAAGACCCTGCTCTCAGGCGGCCGCCCCCTCGTGCTGCTGGTCGCTCTCACCCTGAGCTACATGCTGCTGCAGAACCTGGTCGGAGCGGGAGTGGCCTCGCTTCTGGGCCTCAACCCCCTGGTGGGCCTGCTGGGTGGTTCGGTGTCCCTGCTGGGTGGCCATGGCACCACGATCGCCTGGGCGCCTCGCTTCGTCGAGCAGCACGGCATCGCCAATGCCCTGGAGATCGGCATCGCCTGCGCCACCTTCGGCCTGGTGCTCGCCTCGCTGATGGGGGGGCCGATCGCCCGCATCCTGATCCGCTGCCACAAGCTCAAGCCCAACCAGGTAAGCGCTTCAGAGGAGGAGGCCAACCCGCCTGTCAGACAGCAGGAGGTCACCTACTTCAGTCTGCTGCGCACCCTCTTCTGGCTGAACATGAGCCTGGCCCTGGGAGAAGGCCTCCACGCCGCTCTGCAGGCCCTGGGCAGCAACCTTCCCCTGTTTGTTTGCGCCCTGTTCGGCGCCATCCTGCTCACCAACACCGTGCCGAGGCTGGTGCGGATCCGCTGGCCCGCCCAGACCCGCTCGCTGGCGATCGTGTCTGACATCTCGCTCGGCATCTTCCTGGCGATGTCGCTGATGAGCCTTCAGCTCTGGACGATCGCCGAGCTGGCCGGTCCGATTCTCGCGATCCTGGCTGCCCAGTTTGTGGTGGCCTTCGCCTTCGCTCTGTTCGTGGTGTTCCGCGCCATGGGCAGTGACTATGAGGCGGCGGTGATCTGCTCCGGCTTCGGCGGCATCTCACTCGGGGCCACCCCCACCGCGATGGCCAACATGGCGGCGGTGGCGCAGAAGTACGGCCCCGCCCAGCGCGCCTTCATCATCGTGCCGTTGGTTTCGGGTTTCTTCGTGGACATCAGCAACGCGATCGTGATCCAGCGCTTCCTCAACTGGCTGGGCTGAGGCTGTCTGCACTGAGGCTGACTGGCTCGGCGCCGGCCGCCCCGAGGCTGGGAAGCGGCACCTCCAGCACCCAGGCGGCCCTCGGCCGAGCAGAAAGGCGGTAAGCTTCCCGGCTGCTACGACGCACACGGGAGCGCGCGATGACGATTTCGATAGGCATCAACGGCTTCGGTCGCATCGGTCGACTGGTGTTTCGCCGCAGCTTCGAGATCGAAGGCATCGATGTCGTCGCCATCAACGATCTGATCGATGTCGACTACATCGCCTACATGCTCAAGCACGATTCGACCCATGGTCGTTTCCGCGGAGAGGTGGAGATCCGCGATGGCCATCTGATCGTGAATGGCAGGAACATCCGCGTCACGGCCGAGCGGGATCCGAAGAACCTGAACTGGAGCGCCGTCGGCGCCGAGGTGGTGCTGGAATCCACCGGTCTCTTCCTCACCGACGCCAGCGCCCGTGCCCACATCGAGGCCGGCGCCAGGAAGGTGGTGCTGTCGGCCCCCTCCAAGGACGACACGCCGATGTTCGTGATGGGGGTGAACCACACCGGTTACGCCGGCCAGGACATCGTCTCGAATGCCTCCTGCACCACCAACTGCCTGGCACCGATCGCCAAGGTGCTGCACGACAACTTCGGCATCAAGGACGGCCTGATGACCACCGTCCATGCCATGACGGCCACCCAGAAGACGGTGGACGGCCCTTCGGCCAAGGACTGGCGGGGTGGCCGCGGTGCTGGCCAGAACATCATTCCCTCCTCCACCGGTGCCGCCAGAGCCGTGGGCAAGGTGATCCCCGCTCTCAACGGCAAGCTCACCGGCATGGCCTTCCGTGTGCCCACCCCCGATGTGTCAGTGGTGGACCTGACGGTGAATCTGGAGCGGCCCGCCAGCTACGACGCCATCAAGGCCGCGATGAAGGCGGCCGCGGAAGGTCCGATGGCCGGCGTCCTCGGCTACACCGAGGCGGAGGTGGTCTCCACCGATTTCCTCGGCGAAACCTGCACGTCGGTGTTCGATGCCGGCGCCGGCATCGCCCTCACCGACACCTTCGTGAAAGTGGTGGCCTGGTACGACAATGAGTGGGGCTATTCCTGCAAGTGCCTCGACCTGATCCGTCACATTTCGGCCTGACACGTCCCTGGCTGTGGCTGTGGTCTGCGGCCGGGGCTGCTCAGGAGGGCCTGCAGCTTCGCCGGGCCGTTTCGGGTCCATGACGGCGAGGGGTTCCGCCTCAAGGACATCGACCCGGGCGACACCCTCCATCTGGGTTCCGAGGACAAACCCAGGGCGAAGGAAGCCCTGGCGATGGGGATCGAGCTGCTGGCGGAGTTTCAGGACAGGCTCTATGCCCAGGACCGTTGGGCCCTCCTGCTGATCTTCCAGGCCATGGATGCCGCCGGCAAGGACGGCACGATCAAGCATGTGATGAGTGGCGTCAATCCACAGGGGTGCCAGGTGTCGTCGTTCAAGGCGCCCTCGCCGCTGGACCTCGACCATGACTTTCTCTGGCGCTGCCAGCAGCAGTTGCCTGAGCGTGGCCGGATCGGCATCTTCAATCGCAGCTACTACGAGGACACCCTGGTGGTGAGGGTGCACAAGGAACTGCTGGGAAATCAGAAGATCCCACCCGAACTCCTCACCAAGGACCTCTGGAAGGAGCGCTTCAGCGACATCCGCAACTTCGAGGACTACCTGGCGCGCAATGGCATCGTGGTGCGCAAGTTTTATCTACATGTTTCAAAGAAGGAACAGAAGCGTCGCTTCATGGAGCGGCTCAATAATCCCGAAAAAAACTGGAAGTTCTCCGCCAATGACATCAAAGAGAGAGCCTACTGGAACGACTACATGGAGGCCTACGAGATCATGATCCGGAACACTGCAACCAAGACGGCTCCCTGGTATGTGGTGCCGGCGGACAACAAGTGGTTCACCCGGGTGGCGGTGGCCGCAGCCATCATCGAAACCCTGACTTCGCTGAATCTTCACTACCCCAAGGTGAGTGAGGAGGCTCTGCAACAACTGGAGGCCGCAAAACAGTCGCTGCTGGCAGAATAATGATAGCCTTCGAAATAGCAGAGGTGCGTTGGGGATCGAAGCGTTCCCCAGCAGAGTCAACCAGATAGCTGTTCACTCCAACTGGCAAAGTCGCGCCAAAATCAATCGATAACTCCAACATCCATCCCCATTGCCATCTTTCCTGATGTTATCCGAATTCGATACTGCTGTTGCCGTCGCCAGGGGCCTGGGTCTTCTTTCAGCGTCGAAGCTCCCCCACGAAGCCAGCAGCGGCCAGGGGCCCGCAGGCTATGTGCTTCGCAACGCCAGAGGCGAGGCGCTCTGCGAAGTTCCACAGGCAGATCTGCAGGGCTGGATCCCATCCGGCCAGCTCAGCGCGCCGGTCAGCATTGAGGAAGTGATCGGTGCCCCAACCGGGGACATCTGGGAGTATTGCTTCGTCAGAGTGGACATGGAGGATCAAGACACGGGGACCAACCTGAAGCAGGTGTTGATCAACGGTCAGGGGATCTCCTCCTTGAAAGCCAACAGAGAACTGATCTTCAGCCAGTTCCACGAGCTGCTCAATCTGATCGGAGCCCGGGGCTGGGAACTGGTGAATACCGTGCCTCGCAGTATCGATGCCCAAGGCCATGGACGCTCCTATTCGCTCGTCTTCAAACGGCGCTGCCATGGATCCCAAGCTGAACGAGCCTCAATCGAACACCAATGAGCACGAAAGACTCCGAACAGCCGGTACAGGAGCGGTTGGCCGCACTGGAAGCCGCCGTTGCTGCTCTCACCGAACGGCTCGACAGCCTGGCCTCCCTAGGAGGCTGTTGCGCATAGATTTTTTATGAGCAAATCCACAGCCAGTGCGACCAGAGCGGAATGATACCGAGATATTCTGTAGCCGTACAACACTGTCTAGCCCGCAAATCGCAGTCACAGCAATCAATTTGAGCCGACTCTTATTGTCAGGCCAGTCTCACCAGGATCAGCCTGCGCCCCATGTTTGCTGGATCCGGTTTTTTGCGTGTGTCCGCTGACGTCTGCAATCTATGCGCAACAGCCTCCTAGTGCAGCAGCGGAATGGCGATGCCTCCCATGATCAGGATCACCAGGGAACACACCGTGGTGAGCACCGGGCTGCGGATGAACCGATCGGAAAGGCTCATCGAGCAGCGCCTGAAGCGTCAGTCGCGGCCTGGGCCTGGAAGGCGGCGATCGCCGTGGGGAGGGTGGGGTAGAAGTGTTCGGGGCCGATGTTCGCTGCCACCCCGGCCCTGCTGAGCTGTCGGTAGAGATCCTGCTTGACCCGGGCGAAGCCGAAGACGATGCCACTGCCGGCCAGTTCCTGCTGCAGCTCCTGCAGCACATCGACGGCAGTGATGTCGATCTCCACGATCGCCTCGGCGTTCAGCACGAACCATCGCACGGGTGTTGGCTCGGCAGCGATGGCCGCCAGGGCGCGGCGGCGAAAATCCTCGGCGTTGGCGAAGCAGAGAGGCGCGTCGTAGCGGTAGAGCACCAGGCCGGGGATGGTGCTGGCGCCCTCCCAGTCGGCCACATCGTGGAGACCCGCCAGGTTCGGCACATCACCCAGCACGGCATCGTGCGGCCGGACCAGGCGTGCGAACAGGTCGATCACCGACAGCGCGACGGCCAGGCCCACACCCACCAGGATGTCGGTGAGTAGCACTCCTGCGAAGGTGATCAACGCCAGGCGGAATTCGCTGAGCTTGAAGCGCCGCATCCGCTGGAATTCGGGGATGTCGATCAGGCGCAGGGCGGCGTAGATCACGATCGCCCCCAAGGCCGCCT
>CAYHCE010000070.1:0-8512 GCA_964355015.1 uncultured bacterium
CCATCGTGGGATGCGGCTACGTGGGCTCGGCCCTCGCCCGTCACTGGCGCACGGCGTCTGCTCCTCACCGCCTGCGGGTCACCACCACCTCGCCCGAGCGGCAGGGGGAGCTGGCGGAGCTGGCCGATACGGTGCTCCTGTTGGAGGGAGCCGATGCCGAAGCGCTGCACGCGGCCCTGGAGGGCAGCGAGGTGGCCGTGTTCACCCTCGCCCCCAAGGGAACGCGGCAGGTGGGGGTGGAGGGCTACGCAGACACCTACCTGCAGACATTCCGGGCGCTGGAGAGCGTGCTGCCGCGCCTGCCGCGGCTGCGCCAGCTGATCTACACCGGCAGCTGCTCGGTGTACGGCGATGCGGGCGGCGGCTGGGTGGACGAATCCACACCGGCGGCGCCCCAGGATCGTCATGGTGAAGTTCTGCGGCGCAGCGAGGAGCTGCTGCTGGGATGCCGCCGGCCGGATCGGCGCGTGGGCATTCTGCGCCTGGGGGCGATCCACGGGCCTGGCCGTGAGCTGGCTCCCCGCTTCCGGCGCCTGGCCGGCACCACCCGGCCCGGCGATGGCGGGACCTACACCAGCTGGATTCACCGCGACGACGTGGTGGGAGCCATCGCCTTCGGCGTGGATCGGGGCCTCGAGGGGATCGTGAACCTGGTGGACGACCAGCCAATCACAGTGCGCGAGCTGTTTGAGCAGGTGTTCGCGTCCGCCGGGATGGAACCCCTGCGCTGGGATCCGCAGGCCACCCCCGAGCCACCGCTCCCCAACCGCCGCATCGCCAACCGGCGACTGCACGAACTGGGTTACCGGCTGCAGCACCCGCAGCTGTTCGCCGTCTGAAACGAACCGTCCCGGGATCAGCAGGGCAGGTCAGCGGGAGGCCGGCATCGCCGGCTCGCGCCAGAGCAGGGTGATGGCCAAGCTCACCAGGATGCCGATGGCGACATCGACGAAACGGAACCAGGCCAGACTCCAGACGCTGGTGGTGTGGGGCACCAGCGCCACGATGGTGAGCGCGATGCCCCCGAACCGGTAGGCACTCTGGTGCAGCCGGGTCAGTCCACAGACCAGCCCCAGCAGCAGGATCGACGCGGCATAGGAGAGGATTCCCGCCGGCAGCCACTGCACCTGGAGGGCACCCAGGACCACACCCAGCGCCGTGCCCAGCAGGCGCCGACGGGAGATCAGCCAGGAGTCGACCAGGCTCGACTGGGTGACGACGATCGTGGTGATCGGCGACCAGTAGGGGTCCGGCAGGCCGAGGCCATTCGCCACCGCCATCGACACTCCGGCGGCCAGCGCCGTTCGCACGGCATGCACACCCCAGGCACGCCATCCCAGCTCGTGGGGGTCACGAACGCGCAGGGTCAGGGGAGGGGGGGAACGGATGGGAGGCCTGGCAACCGGACCCATGAAGCCACCTCTGGAAGGCAAGGGCCAACCGAACCCTGCCAACGACAGCGGTGATCGGGCCGCCGGAAGGGAGCCTTGTGCAGAATCCGGTGCGTGCAGGCCGGAAGCCTCCCCCGGAAAGATTCTGATCCAGACGCAGACGAATCGTCAGCACATCTGTTCAGGCAGCCGAGCTGCTGCCGCTCAGCTCCGCTCAGTCTGGGACTGGGGCGAGAAGCGGCTCCGGATCCAACGCCACGGTCGATGTGTGGGTCCAGGAACTTGGCTGAGCGCAGCTGATCTTGGATCGCCCGTTGCAGGACCTGTTCCCTTCTCTGGGGGACCAACCTGGTACAGGAGGGCTGACTAACCGATCGCGGCTTCGCCACGCCGGTGGATCTCGCTGGCGTAGTCGGTCCAGGTGCCCTGCCCCCAGTAGCGGAAGCAACTGGTTTCCAGCAGCAGCAGGTGGAGCAGCGCCTGCTGATAGCGCTGGGTTTGGGTGACCGCAGGATCCTGGGCCACCAGGGGGTCAAACGCCTGGTGAAAGCGGGCACTGAGGCGGTTCATCGGCTCCAGCACGTTCGCGTAGCCCTCCACCCAGCTGAGGTTGTTGGTCCAGGAGGCGCCGGCCATCGAGAAGGAGGGATCGCTGGCCTTGAGGTGGGCGATGGCCGCTTCCACGGATGCAGCGGTGGGCTGGCTGCCCACCTGCTGCCACAGCCTGTGTTGCTGCACCGCCTGAATCTTCGGGTAGTCACCAGCGTTCACCCCGGCAGCGTCCAGCAGCTCCAGGTACTCAGTGCCGTTGATCGCCACCGTGCCGGCGGGGCCGCCACCCTGGCCAGCGATGCTGCGATGGGCCTGGAGAAAGGCCGGCGGAAACTCATTCATCATCACGCCGCCGTTCTCCCCATCGGCAATCTGCGACACCAGCGACGGAATCATGGTTCCGCCCAGCGATTGGCGGCCCAGCCCCAGGGCCTCGTGGTAGGGCTGCATCTGGCCCACCAGCTTGGTGTCGGAGCCCTGGGTTTTGATCAGCGCCAGGATGGTGGCCGCCTCGCCGCTGGAGCTGCGGGCCACGAGCTGGTTGGGGATGAACTTCTGCTCGCGGCGCAGGCTCGATCCATCGAGGTTTTCAACGCTGTGCTCCTGCACCAGCAGCCAGCGGTAGCCACACTCGCGCAGGGCCGTCACCAGGGCATAGAGGGTGTCGGGGTGGTTGGGCAGGTGCATTTCCGGCGGTGAGAACCCCTTCACCCGTTGCAGGGCCTCAGGTCCGAACAGGGCCGCGAACTGGTGCTGCCAGGCCAGGATCTGCAGCTTCAGATCGGGGATGGGCGTGGAGGGTGCCACGGCGTGGCTCCAGAAGCTGCCCAGCCATTCCACATGGGGTTGAACGGAGGGATCACAGGCGAGGAATCTCAGGGCCTCGAGAATGTCGTGGCGGCCCATCTGCTCAAAGCCCCAGAGCAGATTTCCCGAGTAATCCAGCATGATCCGCGGGTTGCAGCCTGCCTGGATCAGCTGGGGGATGAGGTCGGCCAGGCGTCTGTAGCACTGGGCAAATGGTTCGGCGTTGTGGTTGTCGCCCTCGCCGGGGTGCTCCAGCATGTACTGCAGATGGGAGATCAGCTCGCCATCGGCGCCGGCTGGAATCGTGGGCTGGTGCATGTGGAGCGCGCAGGCAAAGCCTGAGCGGATCTGCTCCAGGTGGAGATTGGTGTGCGGCAGAAACACGGGGCCGGCCTGCTGCATCAGGGCGAGGATCCCGGCTTCGTTGCCGGCGATCGGCGGCAGGGCGTGGTGGCTCATGGCTGGGGTGTCGTGCCGGCGCGCTGGGCAGGTCTTGCAGGGGCAGTCTGGGGGTCAGGCCTCGCCAGCACCTGATCCCCCGCGCGGTGCTGTGGGCTCCCGGCAGATCGGGGACAGTGCCCAGATCCACAGCAAAGGGATGGTGATCGCTCCTCTCGCGACCCGCCAGGGGGCTGGGTGCCCACGGCGGGAGGCTCAGCTGCAGGAAAGCGGATGCCGAGGCTGTTGCCTAAGCGGGCAGGAGCCCCGCCTGCACCGCCGCATCCTTGCCCAGCGAAAGCACCGTGAAGGCCGACACAAAGGCATCGAGGCACTGCCGCTCCACCCCCAAGCGCACACCCATGGAAAGCTCAGCGATCCACACCACTGAGGCCGCCAGGGGGGCTGATCGCGGAGATTGTCGATCAGGACATCGGTGTCGATCACCAACACCCCCGTTGCCGTGGAGGCCATCAGGCGCCTTCAGAAACAGTGCCGTCGAGCTCGTGACGCAACTCCGGCCCATCCGGTGGACCCGTATCACCGGCCCATAGGCCCGTCCCTGCCGAAGCCTGACCAGACGATCCTCGGGCTGGTTCTTCTCCAGATAGCCATCGATGGTTTCACGGATCAGGGCGCTCTGGCTGCGTCCGCTGCGTTGGGCCAGGGCCTTCAGCGCAGGGGCCGCCCATTGGCTCGAAGCCCCTGCCAGTGCGACAGGTCAACCTGGAGGCCCTAGATTCTTGTACAGCTACTTGGACAACAGCCATGCATGTGGTGAGTTTCTCGGAGGCTCGCGAGAGCTTCAAGGCGGTGCTCGATCAGGTGGAGGCCGATGCCGACGTCACGCTGATCACGCGCCGCAATGCCCAGAGCTCCGTGGTGATGTCCCTGGACACCTACAACAGCCTGATGGAGACCGTGCATCTGCTTCGCTCTCCCGCCAACGCCGCCCATCTGCAACGCTCTCTGGAGCAGGCTGAGAGGGGCGAATGGCTGGAGCATGGCTTGATCGATTCCCATGCCTGAACGGCTGGCCTGGACCCCAGCTGCCTGGGAAGACTATCTCTACTGGCAGGGGCAGGACCGCAAACAACTCAGGCGCATCCATCAACTGATCCAGGCCTGTCTGCAGGATCCCTTCCAGGGAATCGGCAAACCAGAAGCCTTGCGTGAAAACCTCTCGGGCAACTGGTCACGGCGCATCGATGACACGCACCGCCTCGTCTACCGCGTGGAGGCCGGTGCCCTTGTCATCCTGGCCTGCCGCTATCACCACCGCTGAATCCATCACCCTTCCAAGCCTGATGAAGGTTGAGGCACTTGACCTTCACTGGTGGTGGCCCTGGCGGAGGATTCCAGGATCTCCTGCTCTTCGTGATCATGGGGATTCATGGTGGGTCTTCTGGGCGGTAGGCGGTGGTGGCGTTGCGGGCTCAGCCACTGGTCCGGCGCTCCATCAGAGAGCGAACGATGAGATCAGGCGGAGGAAGGTCACGCTCCACGGTTTCCCATACCTGCTCCAGTTTCACACGCAGATCATCATGGATGAGAACATTTCACATGCCGGCAACGACAGGTTCTTCACGGCTTCGCCGATCACGATCAAGTTACGCCTCACTCCATCCTGCTCCGGCCGACGGCGACCAGCACCGCCGAGGTCGAGGGCATCGAGCTCCACTTCTTCTGGACTGGACCGTCGAACGGCGATCAGTCTAATCGACTGGTCGCCGTATCAGGAATTCTCGCCATCAATGGCATCAAACTGCTCAAGGAGGGTTGGCAGTTCAACGGTGATCACTTCCCAGGCAATCTCAAGATCAATGCCAAGATAGCCAGGAATCAATAGATTGCGCATGGCGACGATCTCTCTCCAGGCTATCCCTGGATTGGCCAGGCGATGCATCAGGCACGCGAGATGCTGCTTCGCCGATCAGTTCAATGTTTCGCAGAATTGCGTCTTGAATCAGCTGGATTGACTCAAGCTGAGCCCGGGTCAATCCCTCGCTGTACTGAAGCGCCCTCTCAGCAAAGACCCGCATGTCGTTCAGATAAAGGCGCCAGTCTCGATCTGCCATCGCTTCAGATGGTGATGGCGTCAGCCTCGACCCGGAAGCGAAACTCCTCCCGCAAGGCCTTCTCGGTCACCAGATCCACGGGACGCTCCAGCAGGTCTTCGAGAAAGATTTGCAGGCCATAGAAACGGCGAGCCGTCGCCGGTGCATGGAAGCCCAGCAGGGTGCTGAGCACCTGTTCGGTCCGTGGACTGGTGCTGGACATCTGGGTTCTGGTCTTGATGCCATTCTGCCGGGATGGTGGACGTGCTGCACCCCTGGCTGAAGGTGCGAGATCGGGCCCCCACCTGCTGGCTTCAGATCAGAACCTGCCTTCAGCTCACCCATGGCGATGTTTCAGTTCACGGAGCCATAGGGCGATCGCCGGGGCACACGCTCCACCACCACCCCGGCGCGTGACGTGGCTGGGCGGATCCGCGGCGGGCAGACCTGGCCAGGGGAAGCCCCATGAAGCACAGGCGCCACATCTTCGCAGTCTTTGTCTATCAGGAGATCGGCGCCGACATGATTCCGATGCAGGCGCTGGAGGGTCTGAACCAGATGAGGCTGCTGGTGGTTGGGGCCGCCGCTTGGCCGGCAAGTGGCGCTACCGGCGAAAAATTCCTAGAGTTTGGTCACTTGATTGCTCTCCCGATGCAGACGCTACCCCTCGGTCTGGTCGCTGTGCTTCTGGCCCTTCCGCTGCTGACCCCTGGCCCAGCACTTGCGCAGAAGCGGATTCCCAAACTCCCGGGTTACGACCAGTGTCCGCTTGGTTATGTGAATGACCTGAAGCAGCATTGCAATTCACCCATCTATTACGAGGTGAAGCCCACCTACGGAAAGCCCTGTGACTCGGGATGGATGAACATTGGGGCGGGCTACTGCAAGAAGAAAACCCTGGGAATTTTCTGATCCGCCTGGCAAGGTGAGAGACCCAAGGCCTCGCATCCCGTCCTGCAGTGGACCCTGATGACGACCCACCAGCTCCCAGAGAAACCGGACCACGGATGGGGGTCACGTCAACGTCCCGTGGAATCCTCACAGGGCCAGCAGTTCCTGCCTCACGTGATGGAGGCGGATCAGGGGTGGCGCCTCGCCGGGATCGAAGTGGCAGACGACGGCGTCGCGGATCTCCCGGTGGAGGTCCTCGAGCGTGTCGGCCTCGGTATGTATGGCGGCAGCGGCCGCACTGGCTCTGTAGGAGCCGTCCTCAGCTTCCTCGACAACGAAAAGGATTTCCTGCATGGCGCCTTCCTGGGAGCCCAGTCTTGCAGTGGTGGGCGGGATGCTGCCCCTGCCCAGGCGAACGCTGGCTCAGACCACCAATCCAAGGATCTGCCCCATGATGGCCATCACCTCCTCCAGCTGGGATTCCTGCAGTCGCCCGATGGGATGGGGGCGAGCGCCCCTGGCGCGCCAGTCGAAGGATTTGAGCTGGTGGCAGAGCACGTAGCTGTGGGCGCCCGGCCGATCGGGGATGGGGCCCAGATCCACAGCAAGGGTGGAACCACGGTTGTAGGGAGCTGAAGTCATGGCACAGCCCACCACCAGGCCCACGGTGGAGTGGAAGGAAGCGGTGGACAGCACCGCAAAGGGATGGTGATCCTTCATCTCGCGGCCGGCCTGGGGGTTGTGGTCGATCCAGATCACGTCGCCGCGATCGGGAACCCAGCCCTGGACCCCTCGGCGGGGGCTCACTCGATGACCTCAGCCCCGAGCGGACGGAAGGCCAACGCCTCAGTGGGCTCGCCAGCCATGGGCTCGTAGGCCTCAAGCCGTTCCGCCAGAGAGAGGCGACGCTGCACCGGCCGGATCAGCACACCGCCCTCCACGACGGAGAGTTCCACGGACTGATCTTCCTGCAGCTGAGCCTCCCGGGCGATGGCTGCGGGCAGGCGAATGCCGAGGCTGTTGCCCCAGCGGCGCAGGGCCTGGCGCGAAGGAGTGGCGGCCATGGAAATCAGGCGTATAGACAAGAGTTTAGACGCCACAAGCGCTTGGGGCCTCCTCCCATGCCGTGGCGATTCCACCCGTAGGCCCTTCTCAGTGGATTGGGGGCTGGGGCGTCACAGCCACACCCGGAGCCGGGTTGGCTGCAGCCGCCGCACGCCCACGCCAGAAGGGATCCCAGCAGGGGCGCCAGCCTGACGGGCCGCCCAAAACCAAACCTGGCCCTGGCGCCCGACAGCCGCCACCATCACTCCATGGCCTCCAGCCCCTCTGCTGCCTTCCTTCGCCTGCGCGCGTTCATCGCCGAGCGGGTGAAGCGGATGGTGGGCCGGGGGCTCAGTGGCAACGGCAACCAGTCCGCTGACACGTGAGCTCGTCATCCCAACTGGCCAGGGCCGTCAGAATGGCGCCATGAGTCCCCCTACAGCCACCAAACCGATCGAGCCGAGGCTGGCGGGCATGGTTGCCGGCATTCGCCGGCTGATCCCTGCTGCCGATGTGCGTCTGTTTGGCTCCAGGGCACGCGGCGATGGCCGGGCCGATTCCGATGTGGACCTGCTGATCACCGTGCCTGATGCCTGGCTGGCGCATCGCGACCGCTTTGCACTGCTCGCAGACCTGTGGGGTGCCGTGGCCCAGCCGGATCTGTCGGTCGACCTGGTGCTCCACTCGAGCAGCGAAGCGGCCCGCCGAGCCAAGGAGCCAGGCTCCCTGGTGTACGAGGCGATGCGCGAGGGCGTTCTGCTCGATGGCCAGGCCTGAAGCGCTGCGGCTGCTGCGCATCGCCCGCCGCGACCTCAGGATGGCCCGCCGTCTGCTGGATCCGGAGGTGGAGGAAGCCAGCTGGGGCTGGGCAGCGCAGCAGTGTCTGGAGAAGACCTTGAAGGCCTGGCTGCACCACCTCGGCAGCACGCCACCGTCGACGCACGACATCTCACGCCTGCTGTTGCTGTTGCAGGAGGCCGGCGTGGAGATCAAGGACCTTCTGCCACTACAGGCCTTCACATCCTTCGCTGTGCAATACCGATACGACGACGAACCCGAAGAACTCAGCCTGGATCGCACGGCCTGGTGCGAGAGAGCCGAGGCATTGATCGAACAGGTGGAAGGCCTTCTGGGCTGATGGCGCCACCAGCCGCTCCTGCCACGAGGCCCCATGCCACCGAACGCGTGAAGCGGATGGGCAAGACACGCTGATCAGTGGCGACCAGGAAGCATCGGACATGATCGCCACGGCCAAGAGGAGCGGCCCCAAGACGCAGCCCTCAAAGATCCAGGCTGCCGATCAGCTCTTCGATCGAGCAGCCCAGCTGGCTG
>CAYHCE010000071.1:0-8204 GCA_964355015.1 uncultured bacterium
ACCCGCACCGCCTGCTGCATGTTGTGGGTGACGATCACGATCGTGTAGCTCTTCTTGAGCTCATGCATCATCTCCTCGATCTTCAGGGTGGAGATCGGGTCGAGGGCGGAGCAGGGCTCGTCCATCAGGATCACTTCAGGCTCCACTGCGATTGCCCGGGCGATGCAGAGGCGCTGCTGCTGGCCGCCTGAGAGGGCATTGCCGCTCTCCTTGAGCTTGTCCTTGGTTTCATCCCAGATGGCGGCCTTGCGCAGCGAGCGCTCCACCAGTTCGTCCATGTCGCCCCTGAAGCCGTTGATCCGTGCGCCGAAGGCGATGTTCTCGTAGATGCTTTTGGGAAAAGGGTTCGGCTTCTGGAACACCATGCCGATGCGCCGCCTGACCTCGACGGGATCCACGTTCCGGTCGTACATGTCCTGGCCGTCAAAGATCACGCGCCCGCGCAGGCTGCAGCCCTCGATCAGATCGTTCATTCGGTTCAGCGCCCGCAGCACTGTTGACTTGCCGCAGCCTGAGGGCCCGATGAAGGCCGTCACCCTGTTGCGGGGAATCTCCATATAGACGTCGCGCACGGCTTCGAAGCTGCCGTAGCTGATCGTGACGTTCTCCAGGGACAGGCAACAGTCCTGCAGGGTGGAGGTCTTGCTGGCGGAAAGGGTGGCGGTCATGACTGGGGAGAGAGTGCCGATGGGGAAGGGGAAAGGTCGGATCATCGGGGCGGAAATCAGCTGGAGGCGAACCGCCGCAGCCAGCGAGCCAGCAGATTGGCGCCGAGGATGAGAGTAACGAGCACGAATGAGGCCGCCCATGCCAGAGCGTTCTGGGCCTCATAGGGCATGATCGCGAAGTTGAAGATCAGCACGGAGAGGGTGGCGATCGGGTTGAACAATCCTTCCGGCCAGAAGGGGGAGAACAGGGCCGTGAAGATCAGCGGCGCCGTTTCGCCGGCGGCCCGTGCGATCGCCAGCACCACCCCGGTGGCGATCGGAGTGAAGGCGCTGGGCAGCGTGATGCGGGTGATGGTGACGAACTTGGATGCCCCGACGCCGATCGCCCCCCAGGCCAGTTCGCGTGGCACCAGCTTCAGACCCTCGTCGGTGGTCTTGATCACAGTGGGCAGCATCAGAACCGCAAGGGCGATACCGCCGGCGGCTGCAGAATAGGACTGCCCGAAGAAGATTCGGGTGGCCACGATCGCCCCGTAGACGAACACGCCGCAGATGATCGAGGGCACCCCGGCCAGGATGTCGTTGCCGAAGCGGATGAACTGGGCGAACCAGCCCTTGCTGGAGTACTCCGCCAGATAGATGCCGCCGCCCACACCCACGGGAATGGCGATCAGCGAGGCCACCAGTGTGACCACCAGCGTGCCGATCAGAGCGTTGCCGATGCCGCCGCCCTCGAGGCCCGGTGCCGGCGGCAGCTGGGTCAGCAGACCGAAGCTGATCAGGCGGCCACCCTGGATGAGCACGTAGATGATCACAAGGAAGAGAGGCAGGACCGCGATCAGGCTGAACAGGGCGGCGATCGTGGTGAACACCTTGCCGCGACGGTTGCGCGCCAGAGAAGGATCGAACCGTAGCGACCGGGTGGGAAACGCGGGCAAACTGGTATTCATGGGGATCAATTGTACTGGAGGCTGAATCTACGAACGATCCACTGAGCCATAACGTTGACCGCAAAGGTGAGCAGCATCAGAATCAGAGCCGCATAGAGAAGGGCTGAAACCTGGATGCCGTCGGCCTCGCCGAACTGATTGGCGAGCATGGCGGAAATCGTGTTTCCCGGTGCCAGCAGGGACCAGCTGAAGTTCATCGAGTTGCCGATGATCATCGTGACCGCCATCGTTTCGCCCATGGCTCTGCCCAGCGCCAGCATCACCCCACCGATGATCGAGGAGATCGCCGCCGGCAGGATCACGTTGAAGATGGCGATCCAGCGGGTGCTCCCGACCCCATAGGCTCCCTGCCGCAGTTCCTGGGGCACCTGGTTGAGTGCGTCGCGGGAGATGGCCGTGATGATCGGCAGGATCATCACCACCAGGATCAGCACGGCCGGCGCCATCCCCGGGCCCTGGGGTTGGGTGCTGAACAGCGGGAACCAGCCCAGGGTCTGATAGAGGAGGGTCAGCACCGGCCGCAGCAGCGGTTCCATCACGAAGATGGCCCAGAGGCCCAGCACCACCGAGGGGATCGCTGCCAGGAGCTCCACCAGAACTCCGATCAGTTCGCGCCAGCTGCGCGGGATCAGGTTTTCGGTGATGAAGATCGCCGTGCCGACTCCCAGCGGCACGGCGATCAGCAGGGCAAGCAGGGAGGACACCAGGGTGCCGTAGATCGCCGTGAAGGCCCCGTACTGGTTGTTGACAGGATCCCAGCCGGACGTGACCAGAAAGGAGAGGCCGAAGCTGGCCATCGCTTCGCGGGCCCCGTCGAAGACGGTGATGAAGATGCCCAGAAGCACGATCGCCACGGCGGAGGCCAGCACGATCGTGAGGTAGCGGAACCCTCCGTCGATCAACCGCTCCGAGGCTGGACGGCGGCGCCGTGTGAACAGATCCAGATGGGGGGGCGGTGTCATCGATCGGTTGAGGCAGGAGTCGGCACTGTTCACGCCACCGTTACCCCTCGGATGGCCGAAATCTAGGCGTCGCTCCCGGACCACTCCACTAAGAACGCATTAACCCTTGCGTCCGCACCCTGCCGGTCGGCGGTCCCGCCGGGGGCGGCTCGCCGGCCGGCCGCCTGGGGAGCCGGTAGTTTGGGGCCTCAGTTCGGGGATCCATGGGGCGGATCGTTGGTATCGACCTCGGCACTACCAATTCCGTGGTGGCGGTTCTGGAGGGCGGCCGTCCCCAGGTGATCGCCAATGCGGAGGGCGGCCGCACCACCCCGTCGGTGGTGGGTTTCAGCCGCGATCAGGAACTGCTGGTGGGCCAGCTGGCCCGTCGTCAGCTGGTGCTCAACCCCCGCAACACTTTCGCCAATCTGAAGCGGTTCGTCGGACGCAGCTGGGACGAGCTCGACGACGGCACCCTGGCGGTTCCCTACACGGTGCGGGCCAACGAACAGGGCAACGTGCGCGTCGTCTGTCCCATCACCGAGCGGGAGTACGCCCCTGAGGAGCTTCTGGCCAGCATCCTGCGCAAGCTCGTGGACGATGCCGCCCTCTACCTGGGCGAGCCGGTGGAGTCGGCGGTGATCACCGTTCCCGCTTACTTCAACGACGCCCAGCGCCAGGCCACTCGTGACGCGGGGCGGCTGGCGGGGCTCGCTGTGGAGCGGATCCTGAACGAGCCCACCGCCGCGGCCCTCGCCTACGGCTTCGACCGCAGCCCCGTGAAGCGGGTTTTGGTGTTCGACCTCGGCGGCGGCACCTTCGACGTGTCGGTGCTTCGCATCGCCAACGGCGTCTTCGATGTGAAGGCCACCAGCGGGGACACCCAGCTCGGCGGCAATGACTGGGACCGCCGCATCGTGGACTGGCTGGCGGATGCCTTCGAGAAGGAGAACGGCATCGATCTTCGCCGCGAACGACAGGCCCTGCAGCGGCTCACCGAGGCCGCCGAGAAGGCCAAGCAGGAGCTGTCCGGCGTTGCGACCACCCCGATCTCGCTGCCGTTCATCGCCACCGGTCCGGAAGGTCCGCTCCACATCGAGACCAGCATGGAACGCCGCACCTTCGAGGGCCTCTGTCCGGACCTGCTCGACCGCCTGCTGCGGCCGGTGCAGAGGGCCTTGCGCGACTCGGGTCTGGTGGCGGAGGACATCGACGACGTGGTGCTTGTGGGCGGCTGCACCCGCATGCCCATGGTCCAGGAGATGGTGCGCACCCTGATCCCACGGGAGCCCTGCCAGTCGGTCAATCCCGATGAGGTGGTGGCGATCGGTGCGGCAGTGCAGGCCGGGATCCTCACCGGCGAACTTCGCGACCTGATGCTCAACGACGTCACCCCCCTTTCTCTGGGCCTGGAGACGATCGGTGGCGTGATGAAGGTGCTGATCCCGCGCAACACGCCGATTCCGGTGCGTAAGTCGGATGTGTTCAGCACCTCGGAGGCCAACCAGTCGGCGGTGGAGATCCACGTGCTCCAGGGTGAGCGGCAGATGGCCTCCGACAACAAGTCTCTCGGTCGGTTCCGGCTCTCCGGCATTCCCCCCGCACCCCGTGGTGTGCCCCAGGTGCAGGTGTCGTTCGACATCGACGCCAACGGACTGTTGCAGGTGTCGGCGACCGATCGCACCACGGGTCGCCAGCAGAGCGTGTCGATCCAGGGAGGCTCGAACCTCAGCGAGCAGGAGATCCAGCTCCTGCTGGAGGAGGCGGAGCGCAAGGCGGTGGAGGACCGGCGCAAGCGGGCCGACGTGGACCGGCGCAACCGGGCCCTGACCCTGGTGGCGCAGGCCGAACGGCGCCTGCGGGACGCAGCCCTGGAGCTGGGTCCCTATGGCGCCGAACGGCAGCAGCGCTCCGTGGAGATGGCCCTGCGTGAGGTGCAGGACCTGCTCGATGACAGCCATCCGGTCGAGCTCGATCTGGCTGTCAGCCAGCTTCAGGAGGCCGTCTACGGCCTGAACCGACGCCTGGTCAGCGAGCGCAAGTCCGAGAGCGGTCCCCTGCAGGGACTCAAGAACACCCTCGGTTCGCTCAAGGACGACCTGTTCTCGGACGACGATGACTGGGACGACCGGAGCCGCAACCGCGGTGGCGGCTCCGAACGCTGGGGCCGCGATCCGTGGGAACAGCCCGGCCTCGAAGCCGGCGGTTTCGGCCGGGAACGTGAACGGTCCGATGCCTTCGGTGCGCGGCGTCCCGCGGCCCGCTACGACCGACAGGTCTATGGGCCCGATCGCTATGAACCGGCGCCCCGGTCCAGCCCGGCGGGCCGGCAGGAGATCTCCGCTCCACAGCCCCGCTGGCCGAGCAACGACGATCCCTGGGCCGAGGACTGAGCCCGGTGACCCGCAGCGCCTCCGTACCGGCTGTCACCGACTACTGGGCGGTTCTCGGACTCGCCCCCGGTGCCGACGCCGCCAGCCTGAAGCGGGCCTTTCGCCAGCAGGCCCGCCGCTGGCATCCCGATCTCAACGGCAACGATCCGGTGGCGGAGGAGCGCTTCAAGCGCGTCAACGAGGCCTATGCCGTGCTCTCCGATCCCAGCCGTCGCCAGGCGTGGGAGTCGGGCCGCGATCCGCTCGCGTCCCGCCCGGAGGCCATTGATCCCTTCGCCACCGGCTTCCCCCCCTTCGAGGACTACCTGGCCGCCCTGTTCGGCCGGCGCAGCCGCGACGCCACTGCCGATCCCTCCCACTGGCCCGCTGCGGCACCTTCCCCTGGCGAGCCGCCGCCGGAGGACTCGGCCGCCGATGTCACCCACACGCCGCCGCCGCCACCGCCCGTGCGGGCCGCCGCCGACCTCGAGACGGTGGTGGAGCTCACACCGGAGCAGGCTCTGGCTGGCACACGGCTGGAACTGGACCTGGCTGATGGCACCGCCGTGGAGCTTTGGAGCCCCCCGCTGGCCGGCGATGGCTGGCGTCTGCGGCTGGCCGGCGTGACCCCTGGAGGGGGGGATCACTTCCTGCAGCTGCGGGTCCGCACCGCCGCAGGTCTCCGGATCGATGGCCTGCGGGTGCTCTATGACCTGGAACTCTCCCCTGCCGAGGCCGCCCTCGGCTGCCGGGTCGTGGTGCCCACCCTGGATGGACCCGTGCAGCTGCGGGTGCCGCCCTGCTCCTCCAGCGGCAGGCTGCTGCGCCTGCGGGGGCGCGGTCTCGCCCAGGGGGAGCGACGGGGAGACCAGCTGGTGCAGGTACGCATCGTGGTGCCGGAGCAGCTGAGCGACGCGGAGACGGCGCTGTACCGCCGCCTGGAGGAACTGGCCGCCGAGGGCTAGGACGCGGCGATTGATGAGACACTGACCGGCGTGGCGTTGGTCCGCTCTATGCCCGTCCATGTGCTGCTGTTCGAAGCCGGCACCGACAATGAAGGCATTCACTCGCTCGAGCTGAACGGCCGCACCGTGGTTCTGCTCTTCGAGGAGCAGGATGATGCCGAGCGCTATGCCGGCCTGCTCGAGGCCCAGGATTTCCCGGTGCCCACGGTGGAGGCGATCGAGCGGGACGACATGGAGCTGTTCTGCTCCGAGGCCGGCTACGAGGCTCGCTTCGTGCCGTCGGGCTTCCTGCCAAGCTCCGCGGAGGAGCGGCTGTTGATCGCTCCGCCGGAGCGGAACATGGATGTCACCGGCTGGCTGGAGGATCCCGCCCAGCCCAGCACTGCCGCGCTCGACCTGGCCGAGGGCGGTACGGTCGGCGCCGAGAGCGCCGAGCTGGAGGCGTTTCGTCGGCGCCTGGAGGGCCTGCTGTGATGTCCCGGCAGGACGCCGTTTCGGCGTCTGCGTCCCCCGCTCCCGATCGGGGCCATCTGCTGACCGAACAGTCCAATCCGGCCAGTGCGTCGCTCGATCGGCTCAATGCCGAGGAACTGGTGCGGCTGTTCTGCCAGGAGGACGAAAAGGCTCTGCTGGCCATGGAGGCGGCAGCCCCCGCTCTGGCCGTGGCGGTGGAGGCGATCAGCGAGCGGCTGCGCCACGGCGGGCGGCTTTTCTATCTGGGGGCCGGCACCTCCGGCAGGCTGGGGGTACTTGACGCGGCGGAGTGCCCGCCCACCTTCTGCACCCCGCCGGAGCTTGTGCAGGGGGTGCTGGCCGGCGGGGCGCCGGCCCTGCTGCGCAGTTCCGAGGGACTGGAGGACGTCCTCGAAGCCGGTCGCAGTGATCTCGAGGCCCGTGGATTCGCCGCCGCCGATGCCCTGGTCGGCATTGCCGCGGGGGGAACCACCCCCTATGTGCTGGGCGCCCTGAGCCATGCCCGGGCCATCGGAGCCCTGGCGATCGCCATGGCCTGCGTGCCCGTTGAGCAGGCCCCCATGCCCTGCGACATCGACATCCGCCTGCTCACCGGCCCGGAGTTGCTGACCGGCTCCACCCGGCTCAAGGCCGGCACCGCCACCAAGATGGCGCTCAACATCCTCTCCACCGGCGTGATGGTGCGCCTGGGCAAGGTGTTCGGCAACCGGATGGTGGACGTGGCCGTCACCAACAGCAAGCTTGAGGACCGGGCCCTGCGCATCCTGCGGGACCTGGCCGGGGTGGAGCGTCAGCGCGGTTCGGAACTCCTCGCCGACAGCGGCGGATCGGTGAAGCAGGCCCTGCTGATGGCCGCCGCGGGCCTGGATGCTGCAACGGCATCGGCGGCCCTGTCGGCGGCCGACGGCCAGCTGCGGCCTGCCCTGGAGCGGCTCGGGGTGGAACTCCGCGGCGTTCAGACCGCCGCGGACTCGTCGAAGCAGCCCCAGTAGGGGGTGGTGAACAGATCCAGCCGCCGGCGGGTCGCCGCCGGCACCTTATCCCGCGGCGTCATCAGGGCGTTGCGCAGGGCCGTATGGGCACTGCTGGCGGGGCGCTGCGCCCCGATCCGCTCGGCCGCCACCCTGACGATTTGCTGGGCCAGGGTCGCGTTCGCGCGCAGGTTGTCGATCACCAGGTCCACCGTCACGGAGGCATGGTCCGTGTGCCAGCAGTCGTAGTCGGTGACCATGGCCAGCGTGGCGTAGGCGATCTCCGCTTCCCGGGCGAGGCGGGCTTCGCTGTGGTTGGTCATGCCGATCACCGAGCAGCCCCAGCTGCGGTAAAGGTTTGACTCGGCACGGGTGGAGAAGGCCGGGCCCTCCATGCAGAGGTAGGTGCCGCTGCGGTGCAGCTGGCGGCCCGGGGGCATCAGGCTCTCGGCCACGTCGGCCAGCAGCCGGCTGAGGCTGGGGCAGAACGGATCGGCGATACCCACGTGGGCCACCGCTCCCTGGCCGAAGAAGCTCAGAGGACGCTGATGGGTGCGGTCGATGAACTGATCCGGCACCAGCATGTCCAGCGGGCGCAGGGGTTCCTGCAGCGACCCCACGGCGGAGCAGGAGAGGATCCAGCGGACGCCAAGCGAACGCAGGGCCCACAGGTTGGCCCGGTAGGGCACCTCGGTCGGGGAATGGCTGTGGTGGCGGCCATGACGAGCCAGGAACACGACCTCGAGAGTGCCGATGCGCCCCAGGCGCAGGGTGTCCGATGGCGGCCCGAAGGGGGTCTCCACGGTGATCTCCTCGATCGCCTCAAGCTCGTCCATGGCATACAACCCACTGCCGCCGAGAAC
>CAYHCE010000072.1:0-8154 GCA_964355015.1 uncultured bacterium
GGGGAAACCCGCCACCAGCGGCAATGTAACGCAATATTGCGGGATGTGTGGGGGCGTCAGGGGGCGGGGCGCCGCCGCCGGGCGCTGCTGCAGGCCGGGGCTGCCGGCGGGGCCTTCACCGGCGCCCTTCCCGTAACCTCTCTGCCAACCGTGCTCGCGCCTGTCGTGGCCCAGGTGCAGATGCGTCGAACCCCTCTGCTCTGTGGCTACTACGGCGAACACAACCTCGGCGATGACGCCCTGCTCGAGGCCCTGCTGCGGCAGCTACCGGCAGGAGCTGATCCCCTTGTCACCGCCTTCGACGAAGCAGAGGTGCGCCAACGGCACGGCGTTCGCACCTGCCCCCGGCGCAGCTTCGCCGCGGTGCGCAACGCCCTGGGTGGCTGCGACGCGCTGGTGCTGGGCGGCGGCAGTCTGTTGCAGGACAGCACCAGTTTCCGCAGCCTGCTCTATTACGCGGCTCTGATCCTGTCCTGCCGGCTCCAGGGCAAGCCGGTCCTGCTCTGGGGGCAGGGGCTCGGACCGCTGCACCGCCGGCGCAGCCGGCTGCTGGTGCGGCGGCTGCTGGGGCTCGTGCAGGCGATTAGCTGGCGGGATCCCGCTTCGGCGACACTCGCGGACGCCTGGGGGATCCCGGCTGAACGGGGCAGCGATCCGGTCTGGTCGCTGCCGCCGCGCCAATGGCGCGGCAGGGGCGGCCCTGTCGTGCTCTGCTGGCGGCCCACCGCTCTGCTGCAGGGCGAGGCCTGGCAGCCGCTGCTGCAGGCCCTGGATCGGCTGGCGGCCGCTCAGGGCCGCGAGGTGCTCTGGCTGCCCTTCCACCGTGACCAGGATCGGGGTCTGCTGGATGGGTTGCGGAATCAGGGTCTGGTACCGGATCGCCTCTCAGTCCGAAGCCGTGAGGTCAGGGTGGAGCGACCCGAGGAGGCGATGGATCTGTTTGCTGACGCTGGGCTGGTGCTGTCGATGCGGCTGCATGGCCTGATCCTGGCCGCCCTCTCGGGAGCTCCCTGCGTTGCCCTCAGCTACGACCCGAAGGTGCGTGCGGCCGCCGAAGGCCTGGGCTGCGGCTGCGAAGATCTGGATCAGCCTGGCAAGGATCCCGGCCAGCTCAGCCGTGACTGGCAGACGGCCCTGGATCAGCCCCCCGACCGCGAGCGGATCGTGGCCCTCACCAGGGCGACCCGGGTGCATGGGGAGATGCTCGCGCGCTGGTTCGGGTGAAGGAACCAGCGCTTAAGGAACCACAGCTTGGGGGTCAGTTGCTGGTGGGGCTGGTTGCCATGGCGACAGGGATGCGCGGCACCGGGAAACCGTTGGCGCCAAGAACATCCACGATCATGCGGTTGGTGTCGAAGTACACCTGCCAGTAGTTGTCCGTGTGGGTGTAGGGGCGGACGGCCAGCCTGGGTCCCCGCTCCGTGAATTCGAGCACCTCCACGTCGCCCGCCATGCCTTCGTACTGGTTGGGAACCCGCTTGAGGCCCTCCTTGAGCAGCGCGATGGCACGGCCCACATCGGCAGAATTGTCCAGCTGAGCCACAAGCTCCACCCGGCGGAAGCTGTGGACGGAATAGTTCTGGATGTTGTCACTGAACAGCTTGCCGTTCGGGACGATGTTGCGGACGTTGTCCGGTGCCTGGATCGAGGTGACGAACATGCCGATCTCCTCCACCGTGCCGGTGACGCCCGCGGCGGTGATGAAGTCCCCCACGCTGAACGGCCGGAAGACCTGCAGGAAGACGCCGGCGGCGAAGTTGCCGAGCATGCCGCTCCAGGCGGCACCGATCGCCACACCGGCACCGGCCAGCAGGGCGGCGAAGCTGGCCGTTTCGATCCCGAAGAAACCAAGGATGGCCACCACCAGAATCACCCGCAGCACCGCAGCGAGGATGTTGAGCAGATAGCTCGCGACGGTGGCGTCGAGGTTGCTGTGGCGCAGGCTGCCCCTCAGCAGCCGAACGGCGAACTGGATCAGCCAGCCTCCGACGATCCAGAGGGCGACCGCCCCGACCAGCTTGAACAGGAAGGGGACGACAGTGGTGGCGATCAGGACGGCCAGTTCCGGCACGGGGTTCTTCGCAAGACCCTTCAAGGATGGTCAGCGACCTGCCGGTCGTCAATCAGCCTCCCGTCCCAGCGCTCCAGCCGGGTGGGCTGTGCCAGCACCTCCTGACCTCAGCCATGGGCGCCCGCAGATCCCTGCAGCACCAGGAGCGGTCGAAGACCGCTCAGATCCTGGCCAGGTTGATGCCCAGTTCACGGGCGTAGGCGCCGAGACCTTTCTTCTGGATGGTGCGCAGGGTGCGGGTGGCGACGCGGAGTTTCACCCAGCGGTTGCCCTCGGCCCACCACAGCCGGCGCTCCTGCAGGTTCACCTGCTGGAGTTTCTTGGTACGCACATGGGAATGGCTGACGGCCATGCCGTTGTTGGCGCGCTTGCCGGTGAGCTGGCAGACCCGGGACATGACCTTCAACCGAAACAACGAAGGGGGTTTGCCCCAGTGGGTGAGTGTATCAAAGCGGTCTCAGGCTGTGGGCTGAGGCGCTTCTCTGGAGTGATCGCGCCAGAACACGTGCTCCATCCCACCTGTCGGCCAACGGCAGCCAGCCCAAGCTGACCGGTGCACCCTGGCGGGAACCCTGCTCTCCCGCTCCTTCGTCGTGCGGGGGTACGGTTGAAGCCCGTCTCCGGGTGGGGCCGCAGCTGCTCTGTCGACTGACGCAACGCTGCTCACCCAGCACCGATTCCTAGCTTGGGAAGCCTTTCGGCGCCGCCGCCAGGCGCGAGGCCTCCGGGCCGTGACTCAGAGCCCCCTCTCCATCAGCTGGCCCATGAGATTGCAGCTGCGCTGCTGGAAGCCGGCCAGTTGGTTCGGGTCAAGGCCGCCCACCGCCAGGCGGGCCATCTCGTAGAGGTGACGGCTCAGGTCGTCGGCCAGCTGCTGACTGGGAGAGTGGGCGCTGCTGCCGGTGATCACCGAGCCGGCCGAGAGTCTGAGCAGTCCCTCCACCAGGCGATGCCTGCGGTTGATCAGCAGGACATGGTGATCGGGCAGCCCGGGCAGGCGCTGCTCCATCAGGGCGCCCATGTCGTTGATGCGGCGCATCTGCTCGGGCAGCAGGATCAGGGCCGCCGGGGCGTTGTCCCCCTTGAGCGCCTGCACCTGGATCGTGACCTTGTCGTTGGCCAGGGCGCTCTTGAAGAGCTGCCGCAGCTTCTCGGAGGCATCCATGCCGTCGGCATCGGCGATCTCGCTCTCCTTCTCCTGCAGGGAGTCGTCAAGCTCGGCATCCACCCGCTGAAACTTCAGATCCTCATGGCGGTACTCCAGCCAGGGAAAAAACTGAGTGTCGATGAACGTATCCGCCAGCAGCACTTCGGCCTCCTGGCTCTTCCACAGGGCCAGGGCACCGGCCTGGCCGGCCTCATCGGTGCAGTAGAGGATGCGCTTGCTGTCGTGTTCGGCCAGGCGGCTGCGGTACCCGGCCAGGGTGGTGTAGGCCTTGTCGCCGGCGGGGATCGGGTCAGGGCTGTCGCCCTCGCCGGCGGTTGCCGTCGTGCCGAACAGAACCAGGTCGGCCACCTGATCGGCGAACTTCTCATCCTCCATGGCGCCGATCTTGATGAACGGAGCCAATGACTCCCAGATCTCCGCATAGCGCTTTGGATCGCTGTTGTGCAGCTCCTTGAGCCGATCACCAACCTTCTTGGCCACGAAGCCACCGATGGAGCGCACGCGACGGTCGGTCTGGAGGGCCGAGCGGCTCACGTTCAGCGGGATGTCGGGCGAGTCGATCACACCGCGCAGCGGCAGCAGGTAGCGGGGCACAACTTCCTTGATGGAGTCGCTTACGAACACCTGGTTGCAGTAGAGCTTGATCTCACCCTTTTCCCAGTCGGCTCGGCCTGAAATCCTGGGGAAGTAGAGGATGCCCTGCAGGTTGTAGGGATAGTCGGTGTTGAGGTGCACCCACAGCAGCGGGTCACCCTGGAATGGATACAGGTAACGGTAGAGCTCGATGTAGTCTTCGTCGCTGAGGTCGCGGGGGCTCTTCCGCCACGGGGCCTCCCTTCTGTTCACCGCTTCGCCTTCCAGCTGCACCTCCACAGGCATGAAGTCGCAGTAGGTGGTGATCAGGGTGCGGATGCGCGCCGGCTCGATGTACTCAAGCTCCTCCTCCATCAGGTGAAGGATCACGTCGGTGCCGGGCTCGCCGCGCTCGGCGTCCCCCAGGCTGAAGTTGGGAGAGCCATCACAGCTCCAGCGGACGGCCTCACTGCCGGGGCGGGCGCTGAGACTCACCAGCTCGACCTGCCTGGCGACCATGAAGCTGGAGTAGAAGCCCAGGCCGAAGTGGCCGATGATCGCGTCGCTCTCCTGCTTGTACTTCTCGAGAAAATCTTCGGCGCTCGAGAAGGCCACCTGATTGATGTAGCGCTTCACCTCATCGGCGGTCATGCCGATGCCGTTGTCGCTGATGGTGAGGGTCTTCGCCTCTCGGTCGATGCGGATCCGCAGGCTGCCCTCGGGGCCTTCGCTGCAGTCGCCGGCCATGGCGGCCATGCGGCGCTTGCTGATTGCATCCACCCCGTTGCTCACCAGTTCCCGCAGGAACACCTCATGGCCGGAATAGACGGCCTTCTTGATGATCGGGAAGATGTTCTCGGTGTGGATCTGAATCTGGCCCTGCTCCAGCACCGCCATGGGTCCGCCGATTTCGAAAGGGAATGGAGCGACCCTAGGGGCAGGATCCGGCAGCGCTCAAGGCGGGTGTGGGAGGGGTCTCCGAACCTGTCGGCACCCTTGCCGGCTCGGGCGGGCTTCAGCCGCGACGCTGGAGATCGCCCCGTTCCTCGGCCAGGATCGCCCCTTCCACCGGGCAGACCTGAAGACAGATCCCGCAGTCGATGCAGGTATCGAAATCGATCCAGTAGAAACCCGTCGCCTTGGCGTTGGCCCCCGTGCCCGGGTGGATGCAGGCCACCGGGCAGGCGTCGACGCAGTCGGCCACGCCCTCGCAGATGTCCGTGACGATGCTGTGGGCCATGGAACCGCTGCGGCGCGAACGCCGCCGATCCTAGAAATCAGCGCAGCGCCCGTCGCGGCAGGCCTGGGCTGCGGTTCCGTTCACCCATTCAAGAGCGACCGAACCCCGCAGCAGGGCCTCCGCTTCGGCCCGATCTCGGCTGGCGCAGGGTTCGGGCAGCAGCTCGGCCGCCACGCCCTGGCGGTGCAGACTGTCCAGCCGCTCCAGCGCCGTCGCCAGCGCCCCGGCATGGTCGTAGGCCACCAGCAGGGGCTGCTCGGCCGACTCCCGGCTGCCAGGGTGGTGCAGCAGGTCCCGGATCTCCTCGATCACGAAGCCGAATCCAACCCCGGCAGCCTCGGCCGGATCGGCGCCGAACCGGCCGACGAGGGCGTCGTAGCGACCGCCGCTGGCGATCTCCACCGGTGCCTCGACCCCCTGGCAGACCAGCTTCAGCACGATCCCGTCGTAGAGGTCGAAATGGGGCTGGAAGCTCGGATCCAGCTGCAAGCCCACCCCGAGGCGCTCGGCCGTCGGGGTCACGATCGCCAGGGTGGCGGCCAGATCGTCAAGGAGCGGGGTGGCTCCCAGGTGCTGGCTCAGCTGCTCCAGCACCCTTGCCGGTTCCCCCCGCAGACGCATCAGCTCCTGCAGCTGGATCAGCTGCTCCTCCGGCAGCGGCAGGGCCGCCAGCGCCAGGGGATCGAAGCCGGTGAGCGCCTGGCGGCAGGAGGTGCGGTGCACGATCGCCACGCGGTCCAGCAGGGCGGAGAGCACCCCGTGATGTCCCACCAGCAGGCAGGGCCGGTGGCGGGTCTGGAGCCCGAGGGTTTCGGTGCAGGCCAGCAGCAGGGCCATCAGTTCCGCATCGGCGGCCGCCGAGCGCACCCCCAGCAGTTCCACGCCGCTCTGCAGCTGTTCGCTGAGGCGCTGGCCGCCGCCGTCGCCGGTGAAGGTGCGGAACGTGCTTCCCTCCGCCCAGAGGCGCAGCGGTCGAGGGCGGTCGGCCAGCCGGGTGCAGGCGGCCCGTGCGATCGAGGCGGTCAGTTCCGGCCGCAGGCCGAGCGGTTCTTCGGCCGCCAGCCGCACCACCTCCCGTTCGGCGATGCCGCCGCCGGCCTCCAGGGTGTCGAGCCGTTCCACAGCTGGCGGCGCCACCTCCTGATAGCCCCACAACCGGTAGACCGCAGCCAGCCTCTCGCAGAGGCGGCGGTTCCGGTCCACCTGACGGGGGTTCAGATCCCTGGCACCGGCGGCGGGTTGCAGGGCCATGGGGGAGAGCGGGGGGCGAGGGACTGGGCTGGATCCTATGGAGCGGTCTCGCCGCCTCAGGGCTCGAGTTCGGGGGCACCGAACAGGGAACCGGGCAGGGGACGGCACTGGGCCAGGCCATCGATCAGGGCGGCATGCAGACCGGGACAGCTGGCGATCAGGCGGCCATCGCCCAGCCGCAGCGGGCCACCGTCGTAGCCGCTGACCACGCCACCGGCCTGCTCCACCAGCACCACGCCGGCAGCGAGATCCCAGGGAGCCAGGCCCCGCTCCCAGTAGCCGTCGAGGCGCCCGGAGGCGACAAACGCGAGGTCCACCGAGGCCGCGCCGCCGCGGCGCACGCCATGGGTGCGGTGGGTGAACCAGCAGAACTCGGCGTAGTTGGTGTCGGGCTGGGTCTGGCGGTCGTAAGCGAAGCCGGTCACCAGCAGGGAGGCCGCCAGTTCCGTGCAGGCACTCACCTGCAGGCGTCGGTCGTTGCACCAGGCTCCCAGTCCGGGCGCGGCCCAGTAGTGCTCATCGATCGCCGGGGCGCTGATCGCCCCGAGCAGCGGCGCGCCCTGCCACGTGAGCCCCACGGAGGTGGCGAAGAACGGATAGGAGTGGGCGTAGTTGGTGGTGCCGTCGAGCGGATCGACGCACCATTCCAGAGCTGATCCGGTGCTGCGCCGTCCGCTCTCCTCGGCCAGCACCCCCAGCTCGGGGGTCTCGGACTGCAGCACCGCCAGTACGGCCGCCTCGGCGTCCAGATCGGCCTCGGTGACGAGGTCTCCGGCCCGGCCCTTCTCCCGGATCCGCTCCAGCTGGCCGAAGTGCCGCCGCAGAACCTCGGCGCCGGCAGCGGCGGCACGGCGGGCCACGGCCGCAAGACGCTCCAGATCCGCCGTGCCCATCCCGGAACCGGCCAGGGCCTGGCTGGACAGGGTCGTGCCTGGCCCGGGCGGGCTCACCATGGCCTCACTCTCCTCTGGGCGTTTTCCTCCTTCGGGCTGCTACCGCTCATTCGTCGTCGAGCGGCAGGCCCGGACGCACCTTGCCGCGGCCGAAGTGCCGTCCGAACTGCAGCTCGTAGACCTCGTCCTCGTCCTGGGTCTCCACCTCGAGCGGTCCGGTGGCCCGGGCCACGCAGAGCAGGCCGTAGCCGCGGCTGCGAAGTTCCCGCGACAGGCCCAGCGACTCCCTCTGATCGATGCAGCCCGAGAGCACCCGCACGGCGCAGCTGGTGCAGCAACCGTTGCGGCAGCTGAACGGCAACGGCTCCCCCTGCTGCTCGAAGCTGCGCAGGATGTACTCGCCCTCGGGCACATCCAGCTGGATGACCCTCTGTTCCTGGCGCCAGTGCACCGTGATCGGGAAATGCCGTGTCATCGCGAGGCTGGAAACGACTGGTGGCCGACTGCTACATTGCCACCTGCCCCGCGACAGCCGCTGGAGAGGTGGCCGAGTGGTCGAAGGCGCAGCACTGGAAATGCTGTATAGGGGCAACTCTATCGAGGGTTCGAATCCCTCCCTCTCCGCTTCCATCCACACAGCCGGCTTCATCAGCCGGCTTTTTCATGGATCCCCAGCGCTGGAGCGAAACTCTCCTCGCTGCCCACTCGCCCCTCATCCGAGCCAGGCAGGAAGCTGACCCGGAATGGTTTCCGGAACCTCCGGTGGATCAGCCGAATCGCCCTGTCACGTAATCCTGGGTGGCCTGCTGGTTGGGGGCATTGAAGATCCGTTCAGTGTCATTGAACTCCACCAGATACCCCACCTTGCCGCTGCCACCTTCAACGGCTTCGGCATTGAAAAAGGCCGTGTGGTCGGACACCCGCACCGCCTGCTGCATGTTGTGGGTGACGATCACGA
>CAYHCE010000073.1:0-7536 GCA_964355015.1 uncultured bacterium
CTTTCGATCAGCAGCAGGTCAGCAGGAGCTGCGAAGCTTGCTATGGCAACGGAGTTGTCCTCCACGTCGCGATGCCAACGCAGGCTCGCTTCTGGCTGGATCGTGATCCTGGAGGATTCGATTCTCAGGTTGTGACTTTCTCTCGGACGCAGACGAAGCGCATGGGAGCCGAGTTGAACACAGCCAGAGTAATTGTAGACGGTACGATGAACGATCTGATAGCGATTCATCAGCGCAAGTAGATGCCCCTACTGCGAGTAGATTGGAACACTATAGGGCGCAACGGATACTGGGGCATGAAACGGAAGCCCGTCGCGGCTGCCTGGAACAGCCTCAGCGTCACCGCTGGAGTGCCCCTCGAAAATCTCGCTGTAACCATGCCAATCGCTATTGAAACGTAGTTTCCAGGTACTGATGGCAGGAAAGCCCAAGACATAGCCATCCTGGGCCTCATGAAAGAAATTAGCGATCACAACAACATCATCCGCTGAGCCGCCCTTGTCCCAGCGGTGAAAGGCCAGCACCTTTCGCTCCTCATGGAGATGATAAACCTGGGTGAACTGCCCACAGAGTCCACGGGAAACGCCCGCCTGGTTAAGTCGGAGGCGGATCAGATCGCGATACAAGCGAACGATGCCGCGAAACTCATCACGCTGATCCCAGTCGACGGGAACCGTATCGCGGAACCAGGCACCCTCAAGAAACTCCTGTCCCTGAAACAGCATGGGAATCCCCGGGGCCACAAAAACCATTGCAGCAGCCATGGTGGAGCGCTTCTGTGCATACCAGCCTGTGGGATCACCCGGGTTGACCTCCTGGGGGATCCGTGCCTGTCCATTGGCAACATCGTCATGGGATTCGCTATAGATCACTCGCTCGAATGCATCGTCATTGTAGCGATAAAGAATCGCATCGCGAATGCTCTCCAGGCAACGGCTTTCATCCTGTGGTGTGATGACCGCCTCACGGATCGGGCGAACGAAGTGGGGATCCCATTGCGATCCAAAGCCTGCACCTCCGGCTCCAACATCCTTTGTAATCCAGTCATTGCTTTGCAGGTCTTCGGCAATTGTGATGCAGCGAGGGTGGTCCTGTGCCACAGTTTCGTTAATGGCCTGGAGGATGCTCCAGCCATCCGGAAGTTCCTGGGTTCCGGATTCACCAGTGTTGCGAATGTAGAGAGTGCTGTCAAAACGAAGGCCATCGATATGGTATTCCTCCAGCCACATCCGCACGTTGTCGAGGATGTACTGTCGCACTTCGCCACGTCCGTAGTCAGGCCGCGTTTGCCCCCAGGGAGTCAGAGCGCGGTCATCGTTGTAGAAATAGATGCCGCCTTGTTCGTTCTCAGACCAACCATCGAATTGCCATAGATCGAGATCGCTGGGCCCAAAGTGATTGTAAACGGTATCCAGAATTACGGCAATTCCTGACTGATGTGCTCGTTTGATAAAACGCTTGAAGCCCAGGGAGCCGCCATAGTCGGAATCGACGGCAAAGATGTGAGAAGGGTTGTATCCCCATGAACGCGTGCCTGCAAACTGGCCAACGGGCATGATCTGAATGGCATTGATGCCAAGACGCTTCAGGTGCTCCAGTCGAGCCGTGATTGAGATGAACTGACCTGGACGATTGGGATCATCATCATTGAAGGTGCCAACATGCAGTTCATAGATGACAAGCTGATTCCATTCGGCCATGCAGAAGTCATCATCTTCCCAATCGTAACTGGGATCATGAACAATGGCATTGCCAACGGAGTTCGTGACTTCACGCGCATAGGGGTCAATTCGCTTGATTACTCCCGCATCTGTAAGGAGCTGGTATTTGTATTGATCGCTCACTTTCGCGCCCGCGACATTGGCATACCAATAGCCACGCTCCTCCGGATTCATCGGATCGGTGGCTCCATCCCAGTTGTTGAACGTTCCGATCACGGATACCTGCAGGGCGTGGGGGGCCCAGACTCGAAACGCCACGCCATCGGCATGGAGGATAGAGCCCAACCCTTGAAGAACTGGCTTCTCACCCATGGCTAATTGGGAACCGCTTCGTTTTAAGCTATAATCTCCCAGCTCAGCAGAGGCAGGCGCAGTTGATGCTGGAGGAGCAACAACTTTTAATCCCCTTGAGATGCTTTGCGGCAACTGTTGTTCCGTTCATTGCACTTCTCAGGGCGGGTTGGGGCGCAGCCTGTCAGGGTTTGTCAGATGCCGAGATGACTTGGATTCAATGGAACTGCAATGGGTGAGAACTCTAGGGAGGGTCTGGATAACCAGGGAAGTTAATCACTCTAGGGCTTGGGGGGGCAGGCGGCTCACCTGGAAGTCCTTGCGGAACGAATGGCCCTGCACCACGGTGTAGGGCAGCCCATGGGGCTTGGTGAGAAATGGCGCCCGGATCCAGATCTGATCGTCGAAGGCCTGGCGCTCCAGCGGAACCCCAGGCCGCACCCCCGCCTGCACAAGCAGGCTGTTGTCGCGGCTGGCCGTGACCGGCAGCTGCTCGAACCTGTCCCTGCGCTCGCGAGCAAGGGGCAGGAGATCCGGGTCGCCGCCGTTCCAGCACCCTGCGATCGCCATCGGGCTCAGGGGCTCGATCGAGCAGATCCCCCAGGAAGATCAGCTCCGCCCCTGTATCCAGGTGTGGGGTGAGCTCCTGCTCCAGCAGGGTGGCGCAACCATGCCCATCCCCGATCGCCACCGCATCAGCCCGGTTCATCGTCCCCCCTCCCAGACGTTGAGGCGGGAGCGCTGGGAGTCGCGGCTCAGGCGCTTGCGGCTGAGTCCGGGATCGCTCTCCAGCAGTGTCATTTGCTCGCTGAGCCGATCCAGCTCCCGGGTGAGTGTCGGGCTCGACGGCATCGCCATCAGCTGGCTGTGCAGCTTGCCCAGGCTGGCCCCTGCCAGGAGCAGATCACCCCGATCAAGTTCCTCGATCACGCGCTTGCGCTCGCGGTGGCCTAGCAGCTGGCTGAGCTCTTCGCTTGCCAGCACTGGCAGGTGCAGATGCCAGATCAGCCTCTGGCGTTCGCTGCTGCCGGGGCCATCCCAGGCCAGCCGCAGGCTGAGGTGCTGGTGCTTGCCGCGCAGGCCGAGGCTCACCCGCCGCCCGAAGGTGGTGGCCAGGCCCTGGAGTTCGGACGCGTAGAGATCCGCCAGCTGGCTGGGGGTCTCGATCTGGGCCAGGGTGCCGTCGCCCGCCGCGGCCATCGCTCCCATCAGGTCTTCATCGAAGTCGGCCCCCAGGCCGAAGGCACTGGTGCTGATGCTGCGCTGGTTGAGGCCCGCCACCTTGGCGGCGATCTGTGCCTGCTCGGTGAGGGCCTGATTGGCCTGGCCTTCGGAGAGCAGCAGCACCCGGTTCAGGTGGGTGGGATCGAGGTGCTTGGCCACCTGGGTGGCCCCCGCCCGCCAGCCATCGAAGAGCGCCGTGCAGCCGCCGCTGTGGATCGTGTTGATCGCGGCGATGATGGGCTGGGGATCGGTTACGGGCGTGGAGGGCACGACGATCCGCACCTCGTCATCGAAGCTGACGATGGCGAGGCGATCGCGGCTGGTGAGTTCGCCCGCCAGGAAGCGGGCGGCCTTGCGGGCGTAGCTGAGCTTGGTGCCGCCCATCGAACCGGAGCGGCGATCGTGAGCAGCAGATCGAGGCGGGACGGCCGATCGGAAGCCACCGCCGGCCGCAGGGGCCGGAAGCCCAGGTTGGGCTGGGTCATGGAAAGGTCAGGCGGTGGTACGGAAAGGGCTCAGATCGAGGCGTCATCGAGCTGGTCGCTGAGGCGTTCGAGCAGGTGCTGGAGCCACAGCTGGCGGCGGCAGCCGGCAGTCGGAACGGAAACCGAATCGCGCAGGTGCAGTTCGATGCCGGGGGCGAGGGAGAAGCGATGCCAGCGGCTGGCGCCGTCGCTGCCGCGGGAAGGGGAACGGGAGTGAGTGGAAAGAGGTGTGCTGAGCATCCCCAGGACGGGGCTGATCGCGGCCTTTCTTGCTGCGAAGAACGAACGCTCGCCCGGCTCCGAGTCGAGCCTCTCGGTGGGGGCCTGGAGGTCCCGCAGGTAGTCGAGAGCTGGACTGGACTCAGCGGCAGCGCTGGCCGCCGTTCCTTCCCCATCGAGCTGCTCCAGCTGATGCTCCAGATCGGCGTCGGCCAGAACGCAGAGGGGAGCAATGGCGGAGAGGCTGAGGCCACGCCGGGCCAGGGCGCGCACCAGCAGCAGTTGCACCAGGTGCCTGTGGCCGTAGACGGCACTGCGGCCTTCCTTGCCGGGGCGATCGATCAGCCCCTGGGTGGCATAGAGCCGCACGGTGCGGGGTGAGATCACCTCGCCCAGCAGTTCGCCGGCGGCAACGAGGAGGTCCTCGAGGCCGTAGAGGGCGTCAGCGGGAGCCGGGACCTTAACCATCAGCCAAGCATGAGCACTTGCAGTGCGGGTGTCAAGCGTTTCGGTTGGATTCACGGCTGCGGCATCGGCGCCCCACCGCCATCGATCGCCCCTGCCCAGGCCACTCCCGCCCGCTCGGATCCGATCGCCTGCTGGCGGTTCGGGCCTCCCTCAGCGAGCCACTGGGTGTCCTGGGTCCCGTGGGGGAGCATCGCTCCGGTGTTCATGAACACGTTGATGCAGGCCGAGCTGGAGCGCTTCCGTTCGATCCTGAAGGGCACGGCCCGCCGGCGCGACCATTCCCTGCCCTGGGTACTGGTCCTCGGCGTGGTGGCCGCCATCACCCTGACCTCCCCCACCAGCCTCGACGGCCTCAACGGGGCCGTGGCGGGCGGGGCTGATCGGGTTCAGGCGCCAGGGCCTTCGGGACTACGGCGCCCTGGCGGCTGCAGACCTCCTGGAGGCCCCGGAGCCGGGCCCGATTGCGGAAACGGCCGCGATCAACAACGCTGTCGGCGCCACCCGTTCCACCCCGGTCAACCTGCCGGCGCTGCTCGAGATCGGCCACGCCCTGCTCTTACGAGACTGTGCCGCCTGCCTGGGCCAGGACAGGGGCCATTGGCTGGCCGGATCGGAGCGAACACCCTGATGGCTCTGGCCGTTGGCCTGAAGCAAGGCAACGCCCCTATCGGGGGAAAGGGAACTGAAACTGTGCCCTCAGGCTCCAGTCTCCAGCACCATCCGGTTTGACCACATTCCAGAAGGCCTGCACTGATGCGTTCACTTTCTGATCGCCGATCGCGAACACCCGGCCGAACCCTCCACCGATCGGTACTGTCCATGGCTCGTCACCATCGGGGGCTTCCCAGTTGGCGGTGATGATCGGCGCACTCACCAGGTACCAGCCATGGGAGAGGTTTTAGTTCAGGAACGGTTAACCAGCATCTGATTGACGTTCTCCCGCTCACTCGATCCGGCAAAGGACCAGACATTGTTGCCGACGGCCCCGAATACCATGCGCTTGGTGGTGACCACCACCACCGCGGCTGGCCCGGCACTCCATTTCCCCTGACCCAAGACCTCTTGGGTCGCCGTCGGTAGGACGAAGGTGGGGCCCACGCCCCAGGTGATCTTACTTCTGGTTCGCGGGCTGAAATAGAACTGGGGGTTGATGTCACCCATGCCGAATAGGCGCTCTCGTCCAGCGGGCGAAGTGGGTTGATTGATAACGGGAATGATGGTGCGGGTGATCAGCAGTAGATCCTTGCCGAGCGGCACCGGAATCACGGGTTGAATGTTGAGCACATTCAAGCTGCGCTCTCCCTGCGGACCAACGCCGAAAATGGTGTTGTTCTGAAAGGGCAGGCTGATCAGGTTGGCGATCGGGTTCTGTGCGGCTTTGGCAAGTTCCGCCGTGGCTTCCTCTTCGCTGGGCCCGCCACTCGTGGGTGGGGTCGCTGGGTCGCTCTGGGGCTCGGCCTGGGCCGTGATCACAAGGCCTGAATCCTTCTCGAGGGTCAGGGGCTGGCGCAGGTTCGCCGGGAGGGGGCTGGCGATCGCTGCAGGCGTGAGCGCCCAGGCCAGCAGCAGCATCCAGGGCCTGGTGAACGACATTTCTACCTGGACTGATGGGGGCTTCTTCATCCGAGCCTGTACGAATATCAATCGACTTCAATCATGGGAGTTGCTTTGTATCTTGGAGTACAGCGGAAGAATCTCGTTTCGGTCTAACGCCTTTACGCTGCAGGCATGAACACACGAACGGTTCAGGTGTAGACATTCCGGCCATTGCCGCATTTGAACATGGAAATGACCTTTGGATTGGAGGTTTCAAGGTGGCTCGCGTTGAGTTTGGGCCGCAAACTATGGGATTTGTAGAGCTAGCGGCCGATTCGGAGCAACGACTTTCTTGATTCTTTTTTCAAGCTGCAGCTGATGAGTTCCTGGAAGTCCTGATGTCACGAGTCGACCCTGGGTTGCTGGAGTTCGTCCGGTCCCATCCAATGGATGGGACGACAGCCCCCGTGGCCATTGAGGTTGTTCCGGGACCTGCTGGAAGAGCTGTTCAGGTTTTCAGCATTTATGCCAGCAAGGCAGCATCAGCGCTCGGTGACAGACCATGGCAACAGAAGTGCTTCGGTGCCCCCGTTTCGCAGAATTCGGTTTCCCGACACATGCCTGCGCCTAATCAGCGGCAGACGGCTGCACCAGGAGTCAGCCATACTCCACGATAGCCGATTGGATTTTCTTGTTCTGTTTGGTGACACCGGACCAGAAAGAGTAGGTTGATGATATGAAGAATCTGCTCGCCCGTCTCCGCATCCGCGCCCTCGGCGTCGTGGCTCGCCTGGTGCCTGCGCCGACGCCGTTCATGCTGACGGGGCCGGGCTCGTCGCTTGAGCTCGCCCGATTGATCGCCGATCGCGGCGCTCGGTCCGTCCTGGTCGTGACCGATCGTGTGCTCCTGGATCTCGAGGTCGTCGAACCCGTGTTGAACGCGTTGAAGCAGGCTGGCCTTGCGGTGACGGTGTTCTCGGAGGTCGAGCCCGATCCGTCCATCGCCATGATCATGGCGGGGATCGAGCAGCTCCGGTCTTCGGGGGCGACAGCGGTGCTGGCGGTCGGCGGCGGCTCGCCGATCGACGCCGCCAAGGCCATGATTGCCTGCAACGCGAGCGGCCGCCGACCGGATGACCTCGATGGCTATTTCAAGGTCCGCGACCTCGTCTTGCCGTTCTTCGCGGTTCCGACCACCGCGGGCAGTGGTTCGGAGGTGACCGTCGCTTCTGTCGTCTCCGATCCGGGGGCGGGGCGGAAATTCGCCATCGTCGACAACCAGCTCGTTCCAGCGGCGATCGCGCTCGATCCGAACCTCATGGTCGGCCTGCCTCCGCACGTGACCGCAGCCACGGGCATGGACGCACTCACGCATGCGATTGAGTCCAATCTCTCGACGCTCGCCACACCGGCGTCGCGAGCCCTTTCCGTGGCTGCGGCGCGTGCGATCTTCCGCGATCTTCCCCGGGCATTCGAGGATGGTCGCGACATCGACGCCCGGCAGAGCCTTGCTGTCGCGTCCTGCCTCGCTGGCCTGGCCTTCACCAGGGCGAGCGTCGGCTACGTCCACGCGATCGCCCACCAACTCGGCC
>CAYHCE010000074.1:0-7006 GCA_964355015.1 uncultured bacterium
TCATTCGGTCGTTGACTTCAGCGGGCGCGGCTCTATTGGCAACAAACTCCTAGGTCTGCCCGCCTGAGCAGGCATGGCACTGCCGGGGAAGCCAGAGGCCTTCTCGGCCGGAAGGAAGAGGTGGCCAGGAAGATGGGACCTTCTCAATGAAGGCTCCTGAGGCACGTCGATGAAGGTGATCGTCGATCTCTGCGTTGTTCCGATTGGGGTCGGCGTCCACCTGGCGCCCTACATCGCTGCCTGCGAACGGGTGCTGCTCGACGCCGGCCTCAAGATCCAGCTGCACCCCAACGGCACCGCGATCGAGGGCGAGTGGGCGCCTGTCTTCAAAGCGATCGAGGCCTGCCATACGGCAGTACACGCCATGGGCGCTTCCCGCATCTACACCGCCGTGAAGCTCAACACCCGCACCGATCGGGACCAGACCCTTGAAGACAAAGTCGCCAGCGTTGAGGCGTTGCTCCAACTGCTGCCTGAACGGGGCCAATGAGAAGGGCGCCCCGTGTCGGGCGCCCTTGGGCCGGTTGCAGGGCTTGGGCTCGCGCTGCCCTGGTCGAGGCCTCTACCCATGTGATAGGCGTTCCTTCCGGTGCCGTCACTACGGTTCACCGCACTCCATCGACATGGCAAAGGGAAGGCGCCAAAAGAACATCCCGCAACTGCAACTGCGGGATGTTCAAGGGACACCGTTGCGTGATGAGAGATGCTCCAGGCTTGACCTCATCGGCTGATTTGCCCCGCCTGGGTTATGCAGCCCAGGATTCGCACATCAAGGCGATAGAAGTGGCGTATGGCTCGCTCGTCCACTTTGTGTGGCAACCGTGCGGTGCCACGTTGGGCAGGTTTCCAATCACATCACCTCCGTCTGCGCTGCCGGGCGACTTACCCGGATTGCTGTTGAGGAGAGAACTCTTGGGGGGTGCCTCCCCTCAAGTTCAATGTACGCCGATTGGAAGGTGTTGGGGGCTCCCGGATGGTCCTCTTCCCGTACCTGGGGCATGGCACTGATCACCATTGAGGGCTGCAGGGCTTCCAGCCCGCCTTGCGTTTCTCACCCCAGAGCTTCAGGGCCTCGGCCCGGCTCAGCTCCCGGCGCGATTTCAGCAGCGGGATCGCCTCATCCGGAAGGAGCTCGCCGGTGGTGATCTCAAGCCGCTGCACCCGGCGCTCCCAGCGGGTGGGGCGAAAGCGCAGCACGTGGCGACCATCGCTGAGCCAGCCCTCCCTGGGGGTCAGCGGCGGCCGCCTGCCGGGCGCGGGTGTCATGCCCCCTCAGGTGCCCAGCCCCGCTGGCGGGCGAGGTCGTCGGTCCAGCCCTGGCAGCGGCTGGTGAGGTGCTCACCCCCTGGGCCAGCAGGGTGTCGGTGGTGTTCATCGTTCTGGTGTCCGGCCGGCTCGCTCGGCTGGGCCATGGGATCTCAGCACCCCCACCCAGGGACACTTCCCTCGGCACGCCGTCGCTGAAGGCCTCAGGGCATGCAGTTCACCGGGCCTCCCGGACTGGGTGATGGGGGTGCAAGCGGTTCCAGAGAACCGCGAAGCTCCAGCCAACAACGGCTCCGATCGCCGTGGTCACAGCCACCAGTGCCAGGGCGAGGCCGGCTCGGAAGGGCTCGATCACGTAGACGGGCCGGATGAAATGGATGCGGAAGATGAAGTCGCTCAGCGGCTGAGCCCAGCCCAAGGCCACCAGCGCCGCCCAGAGGAGATGGAATCCCCCCAGCAGGAGGCCGAAGGTGAGGGCTGCCCGTTGCGGATGGATCGCGCGCATGGCCCATTCTCCCGGTGGGGTGCCGGGAGGAGATCACCTTTTCACCCTATGCCCGCAGTTTCGGTGTGCCCACACCTGAGGAAATCGCGCCGCAGCCGCGCGTTGATGGCCTCCGGAGGACGGCCAGATTGGATCCCGAAGGTCGCATCGCATCGACCTTGGCTGCGAAACCTTCTCCCCCAGACGGTTAGGGAAGCTCTGGGCAACAAGCCCGCATAGCCAGTCTTGGTTCGCCAATTGTTCGGCTTGGCCTGTTTCAGCGCAGATCAGGCTGGAATCAGGCTGATTTCATCATATTTTGGGACCTGCCCCTCCCATTGGGGGCCGTTTTAGCCCCCAATGGGCACACCACTCTCCCGATCATGTCCTGCCTAGCAACTGATGACGCACCATGAATAGGTTCGCAAGGGCTGCCAGAACGTTCACCTTGCAGCGGTTCTTGAGCATGCCCCGCAGCCGGGTCTTCTGAAATCCGAACTGCCGCTTGATCACGCGAAACGGGTGCTCACCCTTCGCGCGGATGTGAGCTTTGGCGGTCTCGATCAGATCATCCAGTCGTCCCTCCGGAGTTTCGGGCAGAGCACGCCGCTTTCCTGGCCGCATGGCAACGCGGAAGCCGATGCCCTTGCCTTCCATTTCGGGTCGCTTCTCGATCCCCTGGTAGCCGGCATCCGCGTAGACCACCGTCTCCTCACCGTGCAGGAGATCGGCTGCTGGGGTGAGGTCATGCACATTGGCGGCGGTGGTTTCCACCGAATGAATCAGGCCTGTGTCTTTGTCGACGCCAATGTGGACCTTCATCCCGAAGTGCCACTGCTTGCCCTTGCAGGTCTGGTGCATCTCTGGATCCCGCTCCCCCTTCTCGTTCCTGGTGGAACTGGGAGCCGCGATCAAGGTGGCATCGATGATCGTGCCTTGCTTCATGGCCATGCCGTTGTCCTTGAGGTGGGCCTTCACCGTCTCAAAGATCTGCTCACCGAGGTTGTGCTTCTCCAGCAGGTGGCGGAACGTCAGGATCGTGGTCTCATCCGGGATCCTGTCGCTGATCAAGTCGATCCTCGCGAACCGACGCATCGTCGGCAACTCAATCAGCGCATCCTCCATGGCTGGATCGCTGAGGTCATACCACTGCTGCATCAGATGGACCCGGAGCATCGTCTCCAGCGGATAGGCCGGGCGACCACCCTTTGAGCTGGTTTTGGGGTAGTGGGGCTCGATCAGATCGATCAGCGGCTTCCAGGGCACAATCGCCTCCATCTCGGCCAGAAACCGCTCGCGTCTGGTGCGCTTCCGGACCGTGGTCTGCTCGTAATCACCAAACCCAAACTGCTTGCCGCCCATGAACCCAGTCCATTCGTGCGATCACAGGGGAATTGTCCCGTGGATGGGCTGGATTTTCCAGGGTTTCCTTAGGTGGACTCTACTGCGCTGGGCTGCTCGGTGCTGGGGCCCTGGTCGAGCGAAGGGCGGCTCATCGAGAGATCCGACTGCCTTGCTTGTCAGCACGGCAAGCCTATCCACCCCAGAGGCGTCGGCTCCGGAGTGGGTTCAGCTGCCCTATGCAATCAGAGGCCTTGACTGCCTCGTCACCCTGGCTGCTGATCAGCTGAGCCACTCCGCCAGCTTGGTGTAGCGCCTACGGCCCAGGTGGTTCTTCACCGCCATCGCCAACGCCTTCTTCTGGCCCACCAGCACCACCAGCTGCTTGCCTCTGGTGATGCCGGTGTACACCAGGTTGCGCTGCAGCATCGCGTAGTGCTGGGTGAGCAGCGGGATCACCACGTCGGGGTATTCGCTGCCCTGGCTCTTGTGGATCGTACAGGCGTAGGCCGGCACCAGGTTGTCGAGTTCCCCCCAGCCGTAGGTCACCTCACGTCCGTTAAAACGCACCGTCAGTTCGCTGGCATCGGCGTCGATGGTTTCCACGGTGCCGACATCGCCGTTGAACACCTCCTTCTCGTAGTCGTTGGCCACCTGCATCACCTTGTCGGCCGGCGCGAAGCGCCAGCCAAAACGCTCCACCTGCTCAGTCGGGTCGGGGTTGAGCAGGTGCTGCAGCTCGATGTTGAGCGACCTTGAGCCGCAGCCACCGCGGGCCATCGGGCAGAGCACCTGCACCTGGGCGATCGGATCGAGGCCAAAGCGGGCCGGGATGCGTTCGCCCACCACCTTGAGGATCAAGGCCACCGCCTGCTCGGGCGTTTCGGCGGGCAGGAAATAGAAGTCGGTGGTGGCCTCAGCCGGCGGCGGCCGCAGATCGGGGATAGTGCCGGCATTGATGGCGTGGGCGGTGGTGATGATGCGGCTGGAGGCCGCCTGGCGGAACACCTCCGTCAGCCGGGCCACCGGCAGTGCGCCGCTGTTGATCAGATCGGCCAGCACCTGGCCGGGCCCCACCGAGGGCAACTGGTCCACATCGCCCGCCAGCAGCAACGCCGCCTCGGCTGGGAGGGCCTCCAGCAGGGAGGCCATCAACGGCACATCCACCATCGAGGTTTCATCCACCACCAGCAGATCGCACTCCAGCGGCAGCTTGGCGCTGCGCTTGAAGCCGAAGGCCGCCGGGTCGAACTCCAGCAGCCGGTGGATCGTTCTCGCTTCCAGCCCGGTGGTTTCAGCCATCCGCTTGGCGGCCCTGCCGATCCTGGTGGGGGATGGGGCGGTGGTCCTCACGGCCCTGCAGCTGATCCGCCGGCTACTGCCCTTTCCGCTGCGGGGCATCGATGCCGACAACGACCCGGTATTCATGAACAGCCTGATGGAAGCCTGGTGCGATAAGCCTGGCCACCAGATCGTTCTGACCCGATCCCGCGCCTACAAATCGAACGACCAGGCCTGGGTGGAGCAGAAGAACGGGGTGCTGGTGCGCCGGGTGGTGGGCTACGAGCGCCTGGTCGGCCTGGAGGCTGCCCGGTTGCTCGGTGAGTTGTACGCCGCCCTGCGGCTGTTCACGAACCTGTTCCAGCCGTCGTTCAAGCTGAAAAGCAGCGTGCGGGAGGGCGGCCGGATCAAACGGCAGCACCACCCACCGCGAACGCCGCTGCAGCGGCTGCTGGCCACCGCTCAGGTGAGCAAGGAGCGGACCAGGGCCCTGCAGGAGCTGCAGCAGAGCAGCGATCCGATGGCCCTGCTGGAGACGATCCGCCGCTGCCAGGCGCAGCTGGCCTTGCTGGCCAGCGGTGAGCAAGCGGCCGGCCTGGGGCCAGGTGCCAGTGCCAGGGATCTGGCTGCGGAGAACCGATCCCTGGATGGGTTCCTGGGGGGCCTGCAGATGTTGTGGCATGCCAGTCAGCCACGGCCGCGCAAACCCAGGCCACGTACAGGCAAGCGATCCCGGCCGGATCCGTTCGAGCCCGACGTGGCGCTGATCGAGAGCTGGCTGGAGGCGGAGCCCACGCTCGGTTCCAGGGATGCATTGGACCGTCTGATCACCCACAACGCGGAGCGGTACAGCCACCGGCACCTGTGCACCCTGAAGAGGCGGCTGCGAAGTTACCGCCTGCAGCGGATCGAGCAGGAGCTGGAACAGGTGCTCGAACCGGCAACGCCCATGGCGGTCCCTGACCAGCAGGAGCAGAAACCAGTGTTACCAGGCGTCATTCAAAACGGGTAACAACTTGTTGATGCAAAGCGCCCCCGTCAACCTGATTGACACGGGACACTTTGGCACAGGCAAGCGCAAATATTCGCTGAAGCTGATCATGGCCAGGCTGAAGGCCGGTGCCGAGGGCACAATCTCCATGAGCTTCCTAGTGATGTGTGCCGAGAAGATCCTGAGGCTGCTGCGCCTCTTTTTTGTCCTTCTTCATGCATGGCTATTCGGTCTGACAAGGCTCTACGCGACGGCAGCCCCGGTCGACAGGGCCTCGTGCGGTCGCTGGGACGATCTTCTGGTAAGTGTATAGAAGAGGCGCCATGCCGGTAAGCCGTGTCTGCGCAACGGTCTATGCATGAATTGGTTGAGCACCGTTTTTCAGGAACCCCTAAATAGAGGAGCTAATCCGGAGAGGGACTGAATTTCGGAAGTCCCAGGAGCTCATATTGATGCCACCCTCGGGGCTGTGGGTACGGCGCATGCTCAATGGTGTGACCACCTTTCAGGGGCGGTGCCCCGCCTCGGAGGTTACCGATTGGACCGGTAGAGAAATAACCATTCCACCTCATTGGACCCCATGTGAGACCTGGGGCAGTGATTAACGCGACTAGAATACAATGCATATTATCATATCCGTAGTGATCAGGTGTGCAGCGCATGAACGGGTTTGTTCTCGTATAGATATTAACCAACGTTGCAGCTCAATAATTTCATTCCGTGAAAGTCCGCAAATTCATGTTGCGGCCAAAGCATCAAGCAGTTGACTGGCTCAGGGATCATAGCCATATTCGATTACTAGAGGGGGAGATAAACCCTCACACTCACTGAGCAAAAGTCATGAGCAGCACCGTGCAGGCTTTCGAAGTGATCGCCACAGTCTCTCCACGATCAACGGGCCCCCATTCCCTCTTTGACGAACAGATACCAATTACAGCTAGGAATGCGTCCCAATATGCCTCAACAGAGGAAGATCTACGGAATACCAAGCGGGAACTTACGGAGAAGGGATTCGTCATCTTCGAAGAGGCGTCAAACGACAAAACAATTTCAATTGGTGGAAGCGCTAGCCTATTTGAGAATTTCTTTGGGAAACAACTGACCGAACAGACCGCTGAAATCGCCCCAGGGCAACGGGTCACCTTCATGGCAACAAGCGCAGATCCAGCAGAAGCCCTACTACAGGCACCTGGCGAACTAAAGGATCTGATCGAAGGAGTAGTGATTGCAAGACCACCCACATATTTTTTAGCTTCCCCGCTTCCTCCTAACACGCCTGTGGCAGCCAACGCTTATCCCTACTTCAACGTCCCGGATGGGATTTCTGTCATGCTTCGTGCTGCGAGGGTTCATCGCCTCGGGGTCACCGGCAAGGGGATTGTCGTCGCCATGCCGGACACAGGGATGTACGCCCATCCCTTCTTCGCTCAGCATGGCTATAGGGTACTCACAACCCTGCTGGCGCCAGGAGCGACCGACCCCAACAGTGACAGCGTGGGCCATGGCACTGGGGAAGCCGCAAATATATTTGCCTGTGCCCCTGATGTAACGTTGATCCCTGTGAAGACGGCCGGAGATGCTGTCGGGAGCAGGGCTGATTCAAAGTCCTAACTCGGGCTTGGTTCTGGCTTTCTCGTCGCCAT
>CAYHCE010000075.1:0-6670 GCA_964355015.1 uncultured bacterium
CCATTCGTGCGATCACAGGGAATTTGACCCGTGGATGGGCTGGGTTTTCCAGGGTCTCCCTAAGTGTGATCAGCTTTCCGATCGAGCAGCGGACCGCCACCGCCTACGTCTTCTGCCTGTTGGCGGAGCAGGACCCCGAGCTGGTGGACCCGCAGGACCTCAGCCAATGGCGGTTCTGGGTGGTGCCCACCGCAAGGCTGCATGCCGAACGTAGATCGATCGGGCTGCAACCGCTGATTCGGGCCTACGGGGAAGGCATCAGCTACGAGAAGCTGCCGGGACGCATCGAGGCGCTGCGGCAGTCAGCGCTGCAGTAGCCAGCGCAGCAGCGACAGGCCGATGATCAGCCCGATGCCGGCGTTCCACATCATGGAAGGCCGCTGGGAGAGGCGTTGCAGCCAGTGCGGCATTCGATCGCCCCAGTGCTCCAGCGCCAGCACCGCCAGCAGCAGCAGGGCCACGGGGAGTCCGATGGCCAGCACCAGCTCACGCAGCATGCCATCACTCGCCTCTATCGGCACGGTAACCAGCTGGATCCAGAGCGACAGCCGGTTGGCGGCCCTGACCTGAGGCTGCGGATCCTCCGCTTGTTCCTACGCTTGGCCCATGGCGTTTTCCCGCATCAGCCACGATCCAGCTGTGATGGGCGGCAAGCCCTGCATCCGCGGGCTGCACATCACGGTGGGCACGATCGTAGGGCTGATGGCCAGTGGCAGCAGCCGCGAGCGGATCCTGCAGGCCTACCCGCAGCTTGAGCCTGCCGACATCGATGAGGCCCTGGCTTACGCCGCCTGGCGCCTGGAAGAGCGGGAAGAGGCGCTGGTCCTGAGCTGATGGCCAGGCTGGTGGTCGACATGAACCTGTCGATCGAATGGATCCCGCTGCTGACGGCCGCCGGCCATGGCTCTGTGCACTGGTCCGAAGTGGGCGATCCACGGGCGCCAGATACGGTCCTGATGCCATGGGCAACTGCCCATGGCTACGCAGTGTTCACCCACGATCTGGATTTAGGAACGATGCTGGCGTTGACCGGTGCCAGGGGACCGAGCGTCCTGCAGGTGCGTGGGCTGAACGTGCTGCCTGAAGCCATCGGTTCGCTGGTCCTCAGCCTGCTCAGCACCTAGGCATCCGAGATCGAGCAAGGAGCCTTGCTGGTGGCCGATGAACGGCGCCAGCGGGTGCGAATCCTGCCGCTGGTCCGAGCCAGCTGATTCAGGTCTGCCCCAGCTCCTGCATCCGCTTCCAGAATGCACTCTTGCGGGCATGGCCCGAGCGGATGGCGGCCATATAGGCCTCATGGCTGGGGATGTCGCCCCAGGCGTCGATGCGCTTACTGAGCAGGCCGCAGGTCTGCAGGTGGCGGGCCGCATGGCCGTAGCAGCTGGAGCGGGCCTCGGCGAGGGCGTCATCGACCATGCAGCGCAGGGCCAGCGTGGCTGCCAACGGGTGGACCTTGCTCAGCTTTTCGCCAGCCGCCCCCATCACCCCGTACTGGGCGCCTTCCAGTTCGCTGCGCCGGTTCAGCACCAGCTCGGCGGTCTGCGCCAGGGCCGAGGGCAAGCTGAGCAAGAAACAGAGGCTCTGGGTGAGGCTCGGGTAAGGTAGGGCAATCGCCATGGCCCGCTGCTCGGCCTCCACGTCCTCAAAGGCCGGCAGCTGATCGAGGTAGGAGCGCAGCAGGGTGCCGTCGAGGCAGCGCTCAAAGCAATTCCAGCGGGCCGCCTGGGCCTCCTCTGTGCGGCACAGGGCCTGCAGAGCCGCGATGTGGGTGTGCTCCCACGTCATCTCCGGCCAGCGCGAGCGATCGGGGGTGGCGTTCGTGAGGAAAGCCAGAACGTCCTCGGAGCGGCCTGCGGCCAGAAGGCGCCCTGCGATCTCGGCGGCGATGCGGGGAAATCGCTGCTGCTCCAAGGTGTACTGGGCAATGAAGCCATCCACATCGCCGCTGGCTTCCGCCACGGCCTGTCAAGCGACTGTGATGATCCACGGAACCCCAGCAGACCAGGCCTGACTCCTCAAGCGACCGACCCAGCTTTCCAGCTGTTGTCCTCCGCATGATCTGTCGTCCTGGCCTGATGGGGCCGACCAGCAGGGAAGGTACGTGACCTGATACGAGCCTGGTCGAGAGGCCCCATCACAGTCCTGTCCGTCTTCCCCGCTGATCGCTCCTCCCCACCACCATCACACAGCGATGACACTATCAACCCTTGCACAATCTGCGATCAGCAGTAACCCCGACGTCGTAATCGGCGTCGACACCCACAAAGACATCCATGTAGCGGTCGCCCTTGCCCCCAACGGCGGCAGGCTGGGTGAATGTCGGATTCCCACTACCCGCAAGGGGTATGACGAGCTGATCGGCTGGACCGAGCAGTTCGGCTACTCCCCCCTGTTTGCCATGGAAGGCACCGGCTCCTTCGGTGCTGGGCTTTGCCGCGAGCTTGTTGACGCTGGCTTCCCCGTCGTGGAGGTCAACCGCCCCGATAGATCCACGCGTCGCCGACTGGGCAAGGACGACGCCATCGATGCGGAGGCCGCCGCCAGGTCCTGGATCTCCGGTTCTGCGACGGTGATTCCAAAGTCGGGGGGCGAGAAGGTGGAGATGATCCGGCTTCTGAAATGCGCCAAGGATTCGGCCACCGAGAGCCGCACCCGAGCGATCAACCAGATCCAGGCGATCCTGGTGACGGCACCGGCTTCGCTGCGTGAACGACTGGAGCCCTTGTGCCGCAGCGGCCTGATCACGGCCTGTGCCGCTCTCCGACCAGGCCCGCTCCACGGCCCGACGGCCGCCGCCAAGCGGGCACTCCGCATCCTGGCTCGCCGCATCCAGGCCCTCGAGCAGGAGATCCTCGAGCTTCTTGCCGACCTGGATTCCCTGACCCAGGCCGTGTGCCCTGGCCTGCGGCAGACCTACGGCGTGGGAGTCGATGGAGCCGCCATCCTGCTCACGGCAGCCGGCGACAACCCGCAGCGAATTCGCTCTGAGGCTGCCTTCGCTGCCCTCTGCGGCGTCAGCCCCCTGCCGGCCAGTTCCGGCAAGACCAACCGCCACCGTCTGAATCGCAGCGGCAACCGTCAGGCCAATGCGGCGCTGCACCGCATTGCTGTGGTGCGTCTCCGCTGGCACGAGCAGACCCAGAGTTACTCGGCTCGACGGACCGGAGAAGGGCTTTCGAAAGCAGAGATCCTCCGCTGCCTCAAACGCTTCATTGCGCGAGAGATCTTCCACACACTCCTGGGCCGGCCACCGGTGCGAACGGCGGCAGCGTGAGGCTGAGGCGCTCAGAAGCCCAGGCTCCCGCCAACCAGCCCGCCCGCTCCCCCATTGCGGGCGGGCTGGTTGGCGGAAAAAGAGCCGGCCACATCAACCTCACGGCATCGGGCAAATCGATGGGCCAGAGGGGTTGACGATCCATACGAGCATCATCCGCTTTTGGTCCGCCGGCGACACGACAACTGGTCCACCTGGCGGCTTGCTGACCGGCGCCTTCCGGCGGCCCTTGGATCTGTGTTTCATCGGTGTTCTCTGTCGTGGTGTTGTTTGTCGGCAACCGGTGCTGTCGTTGCGGGGCTCCCCTCAGGCTTCCTCGCCGGGCGGCGGTGGCCGTAGGCCATCGATGCCCGGTGAGGAGGAACCGCCCGCCTGCGGGCGGAGCAGCCCGGATCTCCGCTTCTCCCTGAGCCGGAAGCTGTCGCCACGGATCGTCAGCACATGGCTGTGGTGCAGCAGCCGATCGAGGATCGCCGTGGCGACCACCTGATCGCCGAACACCTCCCCCCACTCCATGACGGGCCGGTTGGAGGTGATCAGCACGCTGCCGCGCTGGGAGCAGCGGGAGATCAGCTGGAAGAACAGATAGGCGGCGTTCGGCTCCAGGGGCAGGTAGCCCAGCTCGTCGATGATCAGCAGCCGGCTCTTGGCGTACTGGGTGAGCCGTGCCTCAAGGGCGTGCTGGGCCTGGGCCTTGGCCAGGGCGCTGATCAGCTCCATCGCGCCGACGTACTGGACGCTGTGGCCCAGCCGCACCGCCTCCCGTCCCAGCGCCACCGCCAGGTGAGTCTTGCCCACACCCGGTGGGCCCAGGAGCAGCAAGGTGTCGCCGTTGGCCACCCATCGACAGGTGGCCAGCTCACGGATCTGGGCGGGGTCCAGCGACGGCTGCGCCTCGAAATCAAAGGCTTCCAGCGTGCGCACGTAGGGGAACCGGGCCAGCCGCAGGGCCATCTCCATGCGCAACTGGTCCTTGCGGGCCACCTCAGCGGCGCACAGCCAGGCCAGCGCCTCGCGCAGGTTCATCTCCCGCCGCGCCGCTTCCTCCAGCAGGGCATCCAGCCGGTCGCGGATCGCCGGCAGCCGCAGGCGTGTGAGCATCGCCTCCAGCTCCTCGGTCGGCACGGGTGGCACCGCCGCCGTGGATCGGCCCCGTGGGTTGGTGCTCATGCCGCCACCTCCCCGATCACCTCGGCATAGACGGCCAGCGATCGGGCCAGTTCCGACCCCAGCACCGGCCGGAATCGCCGTTCTGCAGCTGCCATGACCGGCTCCAGAGAGGTCATGGCCTCGCGCTGCTGCCGCTGCGCGGCACCAGACCCTCCCAGTGCCTCCTCGATCACCCGTCGGCTCCGGCTTCCCGGCCGCAGCCGCTCATGCTGCGCCACGAGCCTCCCCCCGTAGCGGATCAGCACCTGCTGATCCCGCACCAGCACGCTCACCCGCTGACGGATCAGCGACTGGGGCGCCGAGTACCAGTTCGCCTCCACCTTCACACAGCAATCGCTGTGCACGATCCGCAGCAGTTCCCGCTCGGCCAGGAACAACGGCCTGCCGCCCAGGGGTTGCAGGGCCTGGGCTTCCTCGCGCTCAAAGCGCTCCAGCGGCACCTCGCCGGTGGTGCCGTGGATCCGCAGGTCCGCCACCTCGCGCGTCCAGCGCACCAGATGGGCCTCCAGCTCCGCCCAGCTGCCGAATTCCCGGCCGGCAATCGCGTTCTTTTTGACGTATGCCACTCCTCGCTCGTCCTTGCCTTTGGTCCGGGCCCGGTAGGGCCGGCAGGCACGGGGCTTGAAGTCCCAGTAGCGGGCGAAATCGTCCAGGCGCTGGGCGAACACCAGGATCTCCCGCTCCGGATCGTGCTGGCTCACCAAGGCCCTCGCGTTATCCACCAGCACCTCCTGCGGCACCCCGCCCCAGTGGCGGAACGCCTCCTCCATCGCCTCCAGCCAGTGGTCCTGCTTCTCGCTGCGGAACGCCCGCACCACCAGCCGCCGCGACCAGCCCAGGGTCAGCACCGCCAGGTGCACCCGCACCCGCTCGCCAGCGATCCTCACCACGCATTGGCCAAAGTCGGCCTGCAGCTGCCGGCCTGGCGGCGTCTCGAACCGCACCGTCGCCAGGGCCGCATTGCGCAGCTCCTGGCGCCACTGCTCCACACTGCTCTCCAAGCCGGAGTTCCACGCGATCACCTCCGACATCCTCTTCATCCTGATCCTGGTGGAACTGTTCCGGCTGCTGATCATCTACCTGCAGGAACAGCGAGTGTCGATCACGGTGTCGGTGGAGGTCGCGATCGTGTCGGTGCTGCGGGAGGTGATCGTGAACGGGGTGCTGGAAATCGACTGGCACCAGATCCTGGCAGTGTGCCTCTTCCTGGTGACGATGGCGGTGCTGATGGTGGTGCGGGTGTGGCTGCCTCCCACGTTCGCAGGGGTGAACCCGGAGCTGCACATGTCAGCGCGGGTGAAGATGGGAAACAAGCACTCTTAGGTTTCTGCACCTGACCTTGTCCTGGAGTAATGCTGCTGCATTGGTTGGCCGGCCCCCCCGAGGCGATGCGCTCCCTGGAGGCGCCGCCCCAGTTCCTCGGCCCGAGTGTTTGGGGGCGGCTGGGCGTAGCGTCCCGCCACGTGGTGGGCTTTGCTATGAGGTGATGCCCGTATTCGAAGAGGCTGGTTTCAATCACCCCATTGGTCTCTCGACCTCTGGTCTCATGCCCTTCCGCTTCCGCCGCAGCGCCCGCCTGGGTCCCCTGCGCTTCAACTTCGCCAAGAGCGGCCTCAGCTCGATTTCCCTGGGCGGCCGTGGGGCGTCGTTCAACATCCCTATCGCCCGCTCCGGTGGAGCACGCACCACCGTGGGCCTACCCGGCACAGGGCTGAGCTGGAGCCTCCAGGACAGGGCTGAAACGGTCCGACCAGCACCGGAACAAATCCCCGCCGGCCCGGCGGAGGGCCTGCCCAACAGCCGCCGCTTCCGGCCCGGCCAGCTGGACGCTTTCAAGCAGGGGTGCCTGGGCGTGCTGCAGGAGCAGCTGTTCGCGCCCGGCTCCCAAGGCCAGTTGCTCTGGGAACTGAACCTGATCACCCGACTACTGGCGGATTCCTCCATCGGCAGCAGGGTGCAGGGCCTGCTGGCCGTGATCGAAACACCAGAGGCCATGGAGGCCTACCTGCTCCGTGCCCAGAGCCAGGACGATGCCAAACGTCGTGCGCACCGTTGCGTGGCAGCAGCCGAGGAAGCGGCACGGCTGGTGAATGCCCGGGGCTGGCTCCAGGCCGGGAACCTTCTCCGTCTTGACGTGCGGCTGGCCCTCGTCATCGACGGAGACGCTGACGGCAACCCCGTCCACGATGCTGTGCAGTTTCCACTGCCCCCGCTTCATCTTCTTGA
>CAYHCE010000076.1:0-6591 GCA_964355015.1 uncultured bacterium
CGGCGCTGATCTCGGCGGCATGACCCACCACCGTCACCAGATCGCGGTGGCCGCGGGCCTTGATCCGCAGCACGCAGAAGCCGTTCTCGGCGTTGTGGAAGGTGACCCGCTCGATCGATCCGGCCAGCACCTCGGTGGGCTGGCCTCCGGTGCCCTGCGTCCCGGGGGACTGGCCAGCGACCGGCTTGTTCATGCCTACCCGCGGTGCCATCGGGCCATGATCTCAAGCCGGGTCCGTACAGCAGGAGGGTGCGGCAGGTCCGACGGAGATCTGACCCTTCAGCTGGCTGGCCTCAGCCGCCGGTGGAATCGTGCAGCATCGCGCTGCTGCAGCAGCTTCCCGCATGGCCAGGATCCGGTTGATCTCCGTGGGTTCCAGAGGAGACCTGCAGCCCTACCTGGCGATCCTGCTGGAACTCCAGCGCCGTGGTCATCAGGTGACCCTGATCGGAAGCGTCAATTTCCAGGCTGTAGCCGAGGCCCATGCGGTGCCGTTCCTGCCGCTGCCGGGCGACTTCACCACGCTGCTGAACTCGGAGGCGGGCCTGGCGTTGATGCAGGGCAAACCCGTGCGGCTGATCTCAGATGCGCTGCTTCGCGAGCTTTTGGAGACGGCCCATGCCGCGATGGAGGGCACGGATCTGCTGCTGGTCTCGCCGCTCTGCCTCTGGGGGTATCACCTGGCCGAGGCCACCGGCTGCCGCCTGGTGGTGCTGAGTCCCGTGCCGATCACGGCAACCGGTGATTTCCCCTTTCTGGGCTTCCCCGCATCGCCCCCCAGCAAGACCGGCGGCAGGACCCGTCGTCGTCTGCGGCGCCGTCTGAACCGCAGCAGCTACCGGCTGGTCAGCCTTCTTAAGTGGCGTCAGGACTCCCGTGTGATTCAGGCCTTCCGCCGCGAACGACTGGGGCTGAAGCCCCTCCCCTGGGGCGGCGCCCAGAGCCGCCGCACTCCGCCCGCCCACCTGGTGGATCCGCCGGTGCTGCATCTGATCAGCTGCCAGGTATTGCCGCGGCCGGTTGACTGGAAAGCGAGCGCCTCCCTGACTGGCTTCTGCTTCCTCGAGCCCCGCTCGGCCCATGGGGCGATCCTTCCCACCCCTTACAGCCCGGATCGGGATCTGACCGCCTTTCTGGAGAACGGCCCTGCTCCCTTCTATGCCGGATTCGGCAGCATGATCACTCGCGACCCCGAGGCGCTGGCGGCTGTCGTGGTGGAGGCGTCGCAGCTGGCCGGAGCACGCCTGATCCTCTCGCCTGGTTGGGGGCGGGTGGTGCCCCGCGCTGCCCTGCCAGCTGATGTGTTTCTGCTGGAGGAGTGCCCGCACAGCTGGCTGTTCCCCAGGGTTCAGGCCGCGATTCACCACGGTGGCGCAGGCACCACGGCCACCACCCTGCGCTATGGCATCCCGTCGACGGTGGTGGCGTTCTTTGCGGATCAGCCCGCCTGGGGACGCACGCTTGAGCGGCTCGGCGTCAGCCCTGCCACGCACCGGCTGAAGAGTCTCAACGCCGAGGCCCTGGCCGCCAGCATCCGTGCGCTGGCAAGCGAGCCACGTTTCCGTAAGCGAGCACAGGAGTTGCAAAAGTGTCTTGCCGGCGAAGACGGGGTGGCCTGCACTGTCAATGCGATCGAGAAGACGCTCGTCGGCAGCATGCGGTGATCCATACCGACCGCAAGGCTCATCTCCAGCGAAGCCGCGAAGCCGCTTGTGCCGGTCTCGCTGGAGCAATCGGTGGTCCAGGCATCACGGCGAGCCCTGGCTGGGCAGCCAGAACTCCCAGCTTCACGTCGGGCGCCTGAAGGAACCCAGTCACACTGCCGGAAGTGCAGCACATGGGGGCCTGTTACGGGGCCCATCGCTCACGCCACCTCAGGCGCCCATCCCCGCTGGCGGGCCATGTCCTCCGTCCAGCCATGGCAGCGGCGGGTCAGGTGTTCGCCATGGGCCAGCAGGCCCTGGTGCAGCTGACAAGTGAGCAGGGGAATGCAGTTGGCCCCGGCGTGATGGCGGAAGAAGTGGCAGGTGAGGCAGACCTTGCGGCTGCGACTGGCCACCAGCACATCCTCATCGAGATAGGGCCACTCCTCGACGGTTCCACCGTCCCGGCGGGGGCTGGCATCGTGGCGGTCACCACGGGAGCTAGGCGGCGAGAAAGGCACTGGCGCAGGTTGCGGAAAGTACACCTGTACTAGCAGAGGCACGCTGATCGGTCCAGGTAGCGCACGCACGTCGCCTTCGGATGGCCATGGCGGCTGGAGGGCGGCTCGGCACCGCGGCCAGGATGCCCCTGGCGGGGCGGGGCGCGGGTGTCCGTCGCACGCCCTCCATGTCCGCCATCGCCTGCATCGGCGTCGAGTTCCTCGAGCCGGCCGATCACCCCGGCGCCCAGGCCCGCATCTGGTTCCTCGATGCCACCGGCCAGGCGGTGCGCCCCTGCCGCCTGGTGCCCGCACCGATCGCCAAGTTGCGGGGCCATCAGCTGCAGCGCTTCTTTGGCGGTGAGTGCTCGCTCTGGATTCGCTGAGCAACCCGAGCCGCAGGCCCTTTGGGTGGGCCAGTCGCTTGGTATCCCGCATCGCGCTCAAACCCCGTGGCGGAAGCACGGCCGAACAGCGTCACCTCCGGGCTTCTGCAGAACAGCTCCAGCACGAGAGCAGCTCCGAAGTTCCCCTCGGGCGTGAACCACAGGCGGGGTTGAGCATCTCTGGGCCGGTGATCTGTTGGGGATGGCGATGGGTCCCCCACGGTGGCCTCCCGCTCGGCTCGGCAAGGGCTGCGCAAGCGGCTTGCCGCTCTGCGGCGGCGCCGCCCCTGCCTTCGCCTCTGCGGGCGGCCAGCTACGAGGGGTCCCTCGCCAGTCACCCCATGGCAGCTCCCCAAGGCCCCTTCTGCGAACTCCGCCTGCTCGTGGTTCACCGCTATGAGCCCGGCACCGTGAAGCTCGGCTCCACACCCCTCGCCATCGAGCACCTCGGCCGGCGAGGCAAGCCGGTGAAGAAGATGCGGCTCATCCCCGCTGAGAAGGCCTTTGCTTTCGCCCGCAAGCTGCAGGGCACGCCAGGCTGCACCGTCTCGGTGATCTGAGCCCCAAAGGGGCCAGCCACAGGGGCCTTGCGGCCCCTTTCTCTCGACGTTGTGGTTCACCAGACGGGCTTTCGCGTCAGGCAAGGTCGGCGGCGGCCTTCCTCAGCGTGCGCGGCGGGGCAAGGGCTGCGCGAGCCGTTCCGCTGCGCTCCACGGCCCTTGCCCACACCGCGCAGGGCTGCGTCGTCCTTCGCCTAGTTCCTCCATGGCACAAGTCACGATCCACGAATCCACGATGAGCGGCATCACCTGGAAAGCGGCCGTCGGCCCACAGGTCAGCGAGCACCTGGTGATGATCGAGATCACCAAGGCCGGCAAACACGGGTTCCTGCTGGAAGAATCCAGGCCCTGGGATGCCACTTGCAAGATGTGGCGCTGCCCTCGGCCATCCGGCATCCCGAAGTATCTCTGGGCACTGCTGGAGCAGAAGCTGCAGGAGTTCGAGCCCAGGGTTCAGCCTCCAAGCCCTCAGCAGCCCACCAGTCCCCCTCGGGCAATCCGGCGGTCCTTCCCAGGCGCAAGCGAGGCGATCGGCAATGGCCGCATGAGCTTCCCCTCCTTCCTCGCCATGGAGCTCGTCGAGGCCTATTACCCGGAGATCTTCCTCCGCCACACCCCCCAGGGCGTCTGAGGTCCGGGGTCTCACGGGGCGGCCGGCAGTAGCTGGCTGCCCTGTTCTGCTGCGGCAGGCGCCAGGTCTCCAGAAAGCGGACAGCATGGCGACAACGGATCGGGGACTCGGCAGGCCAGCACCCCAACGGATGGTCTGGGTTGGCGGCTCGCTCAGCCGTCGGCAACCGCACCCGATGGTGCACCGGGCAGCCAGCAGCCGATCACTTCGCTCTCGGGCTGGCGCTCGCCGTGGCGTCAAGGGCTGCTCAAGGCGGCGATGCTGCTTCGCGGTCGCCGCCCCTTGAACACCACAGCGGCCCGGTGCGGTGGGGCGGCGTTCTTCGCCTCTCCTGCCATGCAGTCCGCTCAATCCCACACCTTGCTCCGCTCGGTGCTGGCCCGCAGCCTCGCCACCATCCTGTTCAGCTGCTCCCAGGCCTATGCCGCCGGCTTCGCCTTCGGCAGCGCCATCCACCGCCTCAATCAGCAGCTCTCCAGCCAGGCATCAGCACTCCTTGCCCCAGATCACCAGCTCCTCGCCACTATCAGCGCCTGGGAGGAGGAGGTCGCCACCGGCCGGTGGGTCGAGCCCACCCCGGTTGAGCGTCTGTTCTCCAGCTCCTGGTGGGATCTGATCGATCCCAGCGAGCTCGATGAGGCCGAGCAAGAGCTTCCGCTTCGCTGGGCAGTCTGAGCGAGGGCCTGGCCTTGGCCTCGGGCCCTGCGGGTCCTTCGGGGCCCTTCATCCGGCGGCTGGTCACCGCCGGGGCTGGCCCTGTGGCCAACAAGTCCTCATCAGGAGCTGGTTAACCGTTATGGAGAAGGCGCGATCGGTTGCTTGAGCGACTGTCCTCGGTGGAGGTCACCACCACACCCATGGCCGCGATGAAGCCGACCAGAAAACCACGCAGCAGCCTGTACCTGTAGCCATCAACGCTTGGGCTGTTTCCAAGTAAGTAGAAGAAGTTGACGAGAACCATCCAGGCCAGGCCGGTAAGAATGCCGAAAAAGATCACCCGCTGAAATGATGAGCGCAGCCAGCGAACCTGGCTGAAGAGGGACGTCTCACGGGCATAGAACATCAGCAGGGCGACCGTCGCGGCTAAGAGCGTGCCGTAGACTCCGTACTTCAGGATCTGTTCCCAAATCCCTGTCTGGGGATTCCGCACCATCCCAGTCTGGGGATCCCGCACCATGAATAAGCCGATAGACAACAGAACAGAAGCAATCATTCCCGCGATGGCACCGAGCCCGAGTACGGCCTTCCAACCCGTGCGGGAATGCTCGGCGTAGGAAGTGATGGTGCAGAACACGGCGAACGAGATCGCGTTGACAAAGAGAAAACTACCCACTCTAGTAGGAGGATCTTTGCCTAACAGTAGAGCCAACCCGAATATTATTCCCAGGAAGAAGCTCACCACGGCGTTCTGGAGCAGGCGCCCCGCCAGGCGGCTGTGCACGTCCTTGATCGGCAGCACCAGCGAGGACACGCCGAGGATGTCCACGATCTTCTGGCGATCGTCACGGGTGAGGCCGTTCTTCACCCAAAAGCTGGAGATGTACTCATCGAGTTTCTCGAGGATCTGATCCTGCAGCTCAGCTTCGCGCTTCCTCATGTCGTGCAGGGCCATCTCCGGCTGCTGCATCTCTTCATCGAGGGTGTTGAGGTCCTTGAGCTCGCACCAGAGGTAGTCGATGCCGAGGTCTGACCATTCCGCCTGCAGCTTGTCCCAGCGTTCATCCTGCCTGGCCTGTTCGCGGAGGTCTCTGGCGCTATTGATGAGCTGGGTGCACTCCCGGAGTCGCACCTCCTTGCGGAGCTTGTCGAGGTCGTCTTCGGGGGTGGGATCGGGGATGGTAGACATCAGCAGATCCAGCAGCATCCTGTAGGGACTCACCTTCAGGTTTGCGGTTTCGAAGTAGGTGGTGCTGCCGGCTCCGAAGGTGAGCAGTGCGATGGTCAGAACCTTCCCGAAGCTGGAGGGGTCACTTTTGCCTACAAACAGCTCGGGCACTAACCAGTGGCAGATCAGCAGATAGAGGGCGAGCGTGAGCAGCAGGAAGATGCAGTACACGAACGCCTTCAGCAGGCTATTGTTCGTTTTGCGCGACATTCGCTCGTTGGCGTCGCGCCAGCAAATCAGGGAGATGAACACGGCACCCGTGGCCAGGGCGGCCATCGCTTCCCATCCCATCGCCCCTGCCCCTGGCATGCCGGTTGCTACTTGCAGTTCCATTCTGCGCAGACCTGACCCTACTCAGGCGATTCGGCGGGAAGGGCTCCACCGCCATGGGATGGCACAGCCCAGGCAGCACAGGCCGGCGTCGGTGGAGCCGATGCCACGCCCCATCAGCCCGTGGAGCTCGATCCCCAGAAGGATTTCCGCTTCGGTGGCGACCACGCTGCTGGCCAGGCTGGCCAGCAGCGAAAGCACCTGGCGCGATTGCGAAGGTTGCCTCAGGCCAGTTCACCGATCAGCCAGGGATAGATCAGCGGATCGCCCCTCCAGGAGGGTGGCTAGCAAGGAGTTGGCTGACAGCTGCAGCCCCTGGCTCGCGCTGCTCCATCACCCCAGCACATCGACCCGCTCGCTCCCGCTGAGGGGTTCCCTCGCCGCTGCTCATCACAGCCACACGGCGGCCAGGAGGGTCAACCCGCTTGAGCCTGCTCTCGGAGCTTTCCACCGCCGGGCGATAGCCGGCCGGTGAAAGCACCGATGCCTGCACCGGCTGCGTCGGGCGCAGAGCAGGGCCTCCGCTGCACCTCATGGGTACCGGACAAACAGCCGAGGCGCCTGCGGCGTCACTCCACCCGCTCGCGCCTGCTCGGGGTTCCGCTTCCTGCCGCTCGTGCCGCCCTGCAATCCAGCGGCCGGGCCTCCTGCCGCTG
>CAYHCE010000077.1:0-6418 GCA_964355015.1 uncultured bacterium
GATTGGAGAGGCCCTCACCGCTGCGTTCCACCGCCAGCACGGAATTGAAGGGCAGACCGGTGCTGTTCACGCCCAGTTTCTCGCGGGCCTCGTCCTCGCCGATGGCCTGGCAGATCAGGGCGAACAGGAACGGCTTCGAGAGGCTCTGGATACTGAAGGGCTGCTCGGCATCCCCGGCTTTGAACAGCTGGCCGCCGGTGGCGGCCACGCAGAGACCGAAATGGCCGGGGGAGGCGCCGGCCAGGGCCGGGATGTACTCGGCCACCTCGCCCTCCAGCACGGGGCTGAAGCGGCGGTGGGCCTCCTCCACCAACTGCTGCACCACCGCCTCGGTGGGCAGATGGCCCGTCGAAACCCAGTCGGTCCCGTTCGTCATGGTGAACACTTCCGCCCCTAGGCCTCCTTGGCCTCCTCGGGCTGTTCCCATGGAAAGTGGGGCAGCCGATAGAGGGCCTCCCGCTGGGCATCGCTCCAGGTCTCGATCATCTCGAAGAGTTCGGGTGCGTCGGCCTCCAGCTTCAACTGGTGGGAGATCGCCAGGCTGCCGGCTGGGATCAAGACCAGTTCGAACGGTGGACCAACGGTGAGATTGGAGCGCTGGGTGAGCACTTCCGAGATCAGACAGAGCCTGGCGGCATCATCCAGGGAGAGGTTTGTATGCCCCACATTGTCGAGCGGCGGCTTGCCATACTTGCTCTCGCCGATCTGCAGATAGGGCGTTTCGCGCGTCGCCTTGATGGCGTTGCCCTGGGAGTAGATGAGATAGAGCCCATGGGCTTCCCTGCCGATCTGCCCGCCCAGGATGAAGGAAGCGCCACCGCTGGCACCGGACTCCCGCAGGGCCGCTTCGTTCTCTTTCTGAACGGCCACGCTAACGCGGCCGATATAAGCGGCCGCTTCGAAGAGATAGTCGCAGTGACGCAGATCCTTGCCCGCCCCCAGCTCCAGCTCCGCAACCGCAACCCGGTCGAGATCGCGGTGAATCCAGCTGATCACCGCCTGGGTGGTGGCCAGGCTTCCGGCGGCCAGCAGCACGAACAACCGATCAGGCCCGGGCTGGAAGACGTGCATCTTGCTGTAGCTGGAGATGTAGTCCACGCCCGCATTGGTGCGTGAATCGGAGGCCAGCACCAACCCCTGCTCCAGCCAGTAACCGATGCAATAGGTCATCGAGCAGTGCTCCCAAGGGTGCAGTCTCGGACGCTATCGCACCTGGGTGCCAGCCTTTGGGCAGGTGATCTCGGCCGTTGGCGCCTCCCGGGCGGGACAGTGGGTGGGACGCCAGGGAGGATCCAACCCATGGGCATGCCACTGCTGCCGGGATGGCAGCGCCTGAGGGAGTACCGCGGCGAGTGGCTCCGGGGCGACCTGCTGGCGGGGATCACCGTGGCCGCCTACCTGGTGCCGCAGTGCCTGGCCTACGGCGAGCTGGCGGGTGTGGACCCGATCCGGGGGCTGTGGGCCATCCTGCCGCCGATGCTCCTCTATGCGCTGCTGGGGTCGTCGCCCCAGCTCTCGGTGGGCCCGGAATCCACCACCGCGGTGATGACAGCGGCCAGCATCGGGCCGCTGGCCGCAGGAAATCCTGAGGCCTATGCAGCCATGAGCAGCCTGCTCGCCCTGCTGGTGGGCCTGGTGTGTTGTCTGGGTGCCTGGAGTCGGGTGGGTTTTCTGGCCGATCTGCTCTCCAAACCAACCTTGATCGGCTACATGGCCGGCGTCGCCGTGATCATGATCACGGGCCAGATCGGCAAGATCAGCGGCCTTTCCCTGGAGGCCGATTCCCTCTTTGGCCAGCTGCGGGAACTGGTGCTCCACCGCCGGGAGATCCACCTGCCCACTCTGCTCGTGGCGGCTGGGGTGCTGGTGTTTCTGTGGTTGATCCAGCGCCGCTTTCCCACCGCGCCCGGGCCGCTGCTGGCCGTGCTGCTGGCCACCTTCGCCGTGGCCCTGTTCCATCTGGACCAACGTGGCGTGGCGGTGATCGGAGCGATCCCGGCGGGGTTGCCCCTACCGGTGCTCCCGGGCGGCTTCGATGGAGGGCAGCTCAAGGTTCTGCTTCCCGCCGCTGTGGGGGTCGCCCTGGTGGGCTATTCCGACAACGTGCTCACGGCCCGGGCCTTCGCCGCGCGCAACGACTACCGCATTGACGCCAATCAGGAACTGCTGGCCCTGGGGGCCGCCAACCTCGGCAATGGCCTGATGCAGGGGTTTCCGGTGAGCAGCAGCGGCAGCCGCACCGCCATCGGCGATTCCCTCGGGAGCCGCTCCCAGCTCTTCTCCCTGGTGGCCTTCGCCGTGGTGCTGCTGGTGCTGCTGTTCCTGAGGCCGGTGCTGGCACTGTTCCCGCAAGCGGCCCTGGGAGCGATCGTGATCTTCGCCGCCCTGCGGCTGATCGATCTGGAAGGTTTTCAGAGCCTGCGCAACTTTCGCCTCAGCGAGTTTCACCTGGCCCTGATCACCATGGTGGCGGGGCTGTGTACCGACCTCCTCATCGGCGTGGGACTGGCCGTGGCGCTCTCTGTGATCGAGTTCTTCGCCCGCCTTGTGCGACCTCGCGATGCCGTGAAGGGCGAGGAGACCAACAACCAGGAAGGCCTGCAGGGAGTGGAGGACCGGGAGGCGGCTCTGACGTGCCCCAGCCTGATGATCTACCGCTACGACGCGCCGCTGTGCTTCGCCAATGCGGAGCATTTCCGGGCCAGGGCCCTGGAAGTGATCAGCGCTCAAGCCGAACCGATGCGATGGTTCGTGATCAACGCCGAAGCCATCATCGAAATCGACAGCACGGCGGCGGATAGCCTCGCGGACCTGTGCCGCGAACTGCAGGCCCGGGAGATCGTCGTGGCCATGGCCCGGGCGAAGCAGGATCTTTACGGCCATCTCCAACGGGCCGGGATCGTGGAGCTGATCGGTGCGGAGCGCTTCTATCCCTCCCTGTCAACGGCCGTTGCCGCCTTCGAGGCCCGTGCCCAGCCGCCCGCGGAAGGGTGCGCGCTGGCCCCGCAGGCTCGAGTGGATTGAGCACCGACTGCTGCTGCTGGTGACCACCCGTTCCGCTCCCACCACCGGCCGCCTGGCCCTTGGCGCCCTGCTGGGGCTGGCACCGTTCTGGTTGGCCGACGGAGCGGCTGCCCAGCCGCTCAGAGTCGAGGACACTCAGGCCTTCACCCCCACCACCACCATTCGCACCCAGGTGAATGCGGCGATGGGAGCTCTCCGCTATGGGGGCAGCGCCGTGGATGTGGGCGCCAACGCGGCCGCCGGCTTTCCCCTGCTCAACGCCATCAGCCTCAACCACGACGCCCGGCTCACAATCGATACGAGCTTCACGGGCCAGGACCTGTTCAGGATCCGTTTGCGAAGCGGCAACTTCGGCCCCTCTGGCTTCTTCTCCCATCCACCAACTCCGCTGACGCGGCTTAATTTCGCCTTCGAGGAGCCGCTCTGCCGACCGGACGACGACGCCTGCAGCCGCAACCTGATCAGCGTCAACCGGGCCTATCTGCAGGTTCCACTCAGCCCCGAGATTCGTCTCAGCGTGGGCGGTCGCATCATGCAGCTCGACATGCTGCCGGTGTGGCCGAGCGTCTACGACGATTCGCCCATCCTCGAGCTGTTCCAGCGGGCGGGTGCCGCGGGGGCCTACAGCCGCCGAGTCGGGAGTGGCTTCGGGGCGTGGTGGCAGCCCAGGGGGCCTCTGCGGGGGGTCTCCGTTGCCTATGCCTACGTGGCCAGTGAGGGCGACAACGGCTCGCCCGGGCGGGGTGGCCTGTTCACGGTCGCCGCCGCCCAGACGAGCACCCTGCAGCTTGCTTACACCCGGCCCACCTGGAATCTCACGGCCGCCTACACCCGCAATGGCCAGCAGGCCCTGCTGCGGGGCACGCCCCTGGCCAGCCAGCTCGCCGCCGGCTCCCGCAACGGCGCGATCGGCTCCTGGTCGCTTGCCGGCTACTGGCAGCCTTCAAGGGCAGGCTGGATCCCCTCGATCAGCGCTGGCTGGGGGCACGACCGCTTCGCCTTCGCCCGCTACCCGGTGGCAGGGCTTTCCGGGGTGCAGACCACCTCCTGGAGCGTGGGTCTGAACTGGAGCGACGTCTTCGGCCCCGGCAACAGCCTCTCGATGGCGGTGGGAGCTCCCACCCATGTCACCCGGCTGGAGGGGCTGGAGGGCCCCGGCATCGACGACACCGGCCTCGCCTTCGAACTGGCCACCAGGATCCGCCTCAGCGATACCTTCAGCCTCACGCCAGCCCTGTTCTGGCTCACCCGTCCGCGCGGGGCCATGGCAGGCACCTCCGACCTCAGCGAAGCCCTGCGTTCGCCGCAAGCGGCCGATTCCACCAGCCTCGGTGTGTGGGCCGCGCTGCTTCGCGCCACCCTTCGCTTCTGATCGTGTGGAGTAGGCTCCCTGCCACCAGGCTCGTTTCCACCCAGGTCACCAAAGATGAACGTTGTGGATGGAACGATTGAGGTGCAGTCCTTCCTCACGGTGACCCTGGGAATTCTCGTTCTTTTCCTCGGGAAGGATCTCAACAGTCGCTTCCGATTCCTGCAGGAGTTCACCATTCCGGAGCCCGTCAGTGGCGGCCTGCTGGTGGCGCTTGTGATCACCCTGCTGCATCTCGCCTTCGGCCTCGAGATCAACTTCGGCATGCGGGCCCGTGATGTGCTGCTCGTCTACTTCTTCACCACGGTGGGCATGAATGCCAGCTTCGCCGACCTGCGCCGTGGCGGCCGCTCCCTGGTGGTGCTGCTGGTGCTGACCATCACGCTGATGGTGGCGCAGAACCTGCTGGGAATCGGCCTGGCACGCTGGAGCGGCCTGCCAGCTGCCACCGGACTGCTGGTGGGCACGGTGTCGTTGATCGGCGGCCATGGCACCACGATCGCCTGGGCGCCGAAGTTCGCCTCCGGACACGGCGTGGCCAACGCCCTGGAGATCGGCATTGCCGCCGCCACCTTCGGCCTAATCCTCGCCAGTGCCAGCGGTGGTCCGATCGCCCGATACCTGATCCGCCGGCACCGTCTGGCGGTGCCCGGCTCCGATCAACCACCCGAGCAGGCGAGCCAAGGCCAAGCCGTGGCCGGGGGAGCCTCCGAAGGCCCAGGCCAGGGCGGGGAGGTGATGGGCTCCCTCGATTTTCTGGGAGCGGTGCTGGCGATCAACATCTGCATCATCCTCGGCTCGATCCTGCAGAAACTGATGAGCGACCTGGGGCTGTTTCTGCCGTTGTTCGTGCCCTGCCTGATCATGGGCATCCTGCTGAGCAACCTGCTGCCCAGACAAGGGCCCATGGCCCGGTTCCGCTGGCCCTCCCGCACCCCGGCCCTCACCCTGATCGCCGAGATCTCGCTCGGGGCCTTCCTGGCGATGTCCCTGATGACGCTGCAGTTCTGGACGCTGGTGGATTTGGCCGGGCCCCTGCTGCTGATCCTGATCGCCCAGTTCCTGCTGGCCCTCGGGATCACGGTTTTCCTCGTGTTTCCGCTGCTCGGTGGCACCTACGACGCCGCCGTGATCGCCGCCGGCTTCAGCGGCTTCACGCTGGGCTCCACTCCCACCGCCATGGCCAACATGACCGCGGTGACCCAGCGGTTCGGCCCCTCCTACAAGGCCTTCATCGTGCTGCCGCTGGTTTCGGCGTTCTTCATCGATCTGGTGAACGCGGTGCTGATCCCCTTCTTCCTCCGCCGCCTCTGAGCCTGCCGCCGCAATCAGGCGGCGCCCTCCGGCCGGGAGGCGAACAGGTTGAGACCGAGGCGCTCGGAAAGGAAACGGGCGGTGAGCTGGCCCCTCACGCTGTTGCGGGCCTCGTCGAGGGGCGGTGAGAAGGTGGCCAGGCCTCCCTTGCCAGGAGCCACGGTGATCATGCCGCCGGAAACGCCGCTCTTGCCCGGCAGGCCGGTGGCGTAGAGCCAGTCCCCCGAGGTTTCGTAGAGCCCGGCGGTGACCATCACGGCCAGCACGTGCTGACAGATCACCGCCTCGATCACCTGTTCACCGGTGCGCGGCTGCCGCCCCCCGTTGGCCAGGGTGGCGGCCATCAGGGCCAGGTCCCTGGCCGTGATGCTCAGGGCGCACTGGCGGGTGTAGAGATTGGTGGCGGCCACGGGATCGAACCAGATGCGCTCATGCTCGGAGAGCAGGCTGGCGATGCCGGCATTGCGCCGGTTCGGGGCCAGCTCTGACGCATAGACGGCCCGATCGATCTGCAGCGGCCGTCCGGCGAAGCGCGAGACCCCCCCTGAATGAAGGCCCATTTCGCCTCGGCGGTGTCCCCCGCCGCCAGGCTCGTGGCGGCGATCGCCCCGGCGTTCACCATCGGATTGGACAGACCCTCACTGCTGCGTTCCACTGCCAGCACGGAATTGAAGGGCAGGCCGGTGCTGTTCACGCCCAGCTTCGCGCGGG
>CAYHCE010000078.1:0-6274 GCA_964355015.1 uncultured bacterium
CCGCATGAAAACTTCGTCTTCCCTGAAGAGGTTCTGCCCCGTGGTAACGCTCTCTGATTCGGCCTGGCCGAAGCCGCTGGCGGGGAGGTCACCGCATCAACAGCCCTGGATCGGCTGAGTTGAATCGGCTGAGATCGATCAGCAAAGGCGCCCTTCGGGACGCCTTTTTTCATGGCTGCGCCCTTGCCTGGTCAGGCTCGATTCCCGCCGCTCACCCGTCGCTCAGCTCCCCTAGATTGGATCGGTCCCGTCAGCAGTGTCGTGGGGTGAGCCCGAAGGCCTCGTGCCCGAAAGGCAGGCTCCGAATACGTCACCGGCTGGCTTTATCCCCCCAAGGAGGAGGTGCCCGTGAGCCACAGTTCCATGACCAAGGGTCTGCTGATCGCGGAGAACGCCGGCTGATTTCGGCGTCTGATTCCTGATCATTCGGTTCCGCGCCAGAGCGGACCCGGCGAGCGCCCCCGCTGCCAGGCCCACGTGCCCGGCAGCGGGGGCATCGTTCTGGGTGCCCGTCTCAGCTGCGGCTTCCGGTCCCGAAGCGTTCGAGCCATCGATCCAGCTCGCGGCGCGCCTCTGGTTGGTCCGGTCGGTTTCGCTGCAGCAGCGCGACCCCGTCGGCGAAGGCGCGGACGCCGTAGCTGCCGCGCAGTTCGGCCAGGCGGCTCCTGCTCTTGCGCAGCGCCTGCCGATCGGCTGGGAAGGCCACCTGGTAGCGGCTCAGCCAATCGAGATCCACGGCGATCCAGTCGACCGGGTGGGGCCGGTGGTTTCGATCCAGGTAGGCGGTGCCGTCGGGAAAGCGCACCAGGACCTCACGCTGCGCCAGATGGGGCACCAGCGGGGTGTTGGCGGTCACCGAGGCATCGGCTGGAATCCGCCGCAACAGCTTCCGCGCTGCCTGGCCATGGCGCCACTGTCGTGCCGGTGAGCTGTAGACCCAGGGCCGCACGCTGTCTGGAATCGCGAAGGAAAGGCTGCGGTTCGGGTTGGCGCTCAGGGTGAACAGCAGGGAGAGGGTGATGCAGCCGGCCCAGATGCGTCGCAACGGCCGCCTGGCGAACAGATCCGAACGGCTCCTCCACCATTCGATCGCACCGCTGAACAGTCCCGGCACCACCAGCAGGGTGTAGCGGATGTTGATCGAAAGGGGATTGTTGTTGCCCTGGGCCAGCAACAGCCCCAGCAGTGGCAAGCCCATCAGCAGCCAGCTGTCGAGGGCGATCAGCGGGATCAGCATCAGGGGCAGTCCCTGCGCCAGCAGATAGCGCAAGGTCTCGCCGGGTGGCCAGACCAGCTCCCTCAGCACGATCAGCGGCTGAAGCAGCGCCCTGAGGAGAACCTGGAGGCTGCTGGCCTGCTCGGCGTCGCCGATGTAGTGGCCGAAGTTCTCGACCATGAAGCGGCGGGAGCTGTCCTCGCTGAACAGAGGCATCAGCACGTTGGTCACCAGCAGCACCCAGCCGATTCCGAGAACCGCGAGGCCCAGGGCCAGCGGCCACTGCTGGCGGCGACGCAGCAGGATCCAGAGACTGATCCCCACCAGCAGCACGCCGGTGTCCTCCCGGATCATCGGGAGGAACAGGGCGGTGAGGGCCACCAGCCACCAGCAACGTCGCTGCAGCCCCAGCCACAGCAGGAAGAAGGCCACCGGCAGCTGGCAGAGATCGGTGAAGTTGCCCCAGGTGGGGCCGATCACGGCATTGGCGCCGAAAAAACTGCAGGCCACGAAGGCGGCGAGCCGTGGTTCGGCGAGTCGCTCCCGGGCGATCCGGTGCAGCACCAGGCCCGCAGCGGTCATCAGTCCCACCTGAACGAGGGGCAGGGCCCAGAGGCCGAACACCCCCACCAGCGGCACCCAGAGCAGCAGGGCGGGGGTGAAGTGCTGGCCGAGTCGATGGTATCCAAGAGCGGGCAGTTCGCCCGCATGGATCACGTTCGTGGAGAGCTGGGAAGAGAGGGTGCTTTCGAAGGGATGCCCCCGCAGGCCGTTCCAGAGGACCTGCAGAAAAATGCCCTGGTCGTAGGAGGCGGTCAGCACCTGCAGCCGCCACCACTGCAGCAGCAGACCCACCCCGGCGAACAGCAGAGCGGCCACCAGCACGGCCCTGCCCGCGCCGCGGTCGTCAGGGTGCCGTGTCGGCATGGGGTCCTGGTGTGATGCAGCGCCATCGCTGCCAGCCGTCTTCACCGCGTGCCTCCAGGCGACAGGTCGCATGCTGCAGCCGCAGTATCCGCGGCAGGGTGGCCAGTTCCGGGTTTCGGTCGTGGGCTGTCGCACCCCCTTCCGGCTCCACCTGCCCACGGCGCCGGAGGAGGCGGAAATCGCGGGGCAGAACGTCGCCGGGGTCGTCGGGCAGACGGAGGATCTCCCGCTCGGCATACCAGCGCAGGCTGGGCCGTCGGCCCTCCTCCCCTTCCATGTAGATCCCGGGGGCAGGCTCCGGCGCCTCCCGGGCCAGGGCAGCGGCAGGCAGCACCGACCCGTGTTCGTTCAGTTCCCAGTTCCAGAAGGGGCTCAGAAAGAACAGCCACAGGGAGAGCGACCAGCCGGCCAGCAGGAGCATCAGCCCCAACCGGCGCCGCTGCGGCGGCGGCCTGCTGAGCAGAACTCCCCCGACCAGCAGACCCAGCCCCGCCGGCAGAAGCAGCCACCGCCACCGCAGCAGCATCGGGGGGATCGGCAGCCCCGGGGCCAGCAGCACTGCCAGCAGCAGCATTCCGCCCAGCAGTGTCCAGAACCAGGGAATCCGACCGAGCCCGCCCCGGGGTCGCCTCACCCCGACCAGGCGTGCCAGAGCGGGGCCGCAGATCAGGCAGAACGGCGGCCAGAGGAGCAGGCTGTACCAGGGCAGCTGGGTCTGCATCGGCAGCACCAGCGCCGCGGTGGCCAGGGTGAGTCCCAGGCTCCAGCGGCCGGCCTGGGACTGCCGCTCCCGCCAGGCCAGCGCCAGGCCGAAGGGCCACAGTGGCAACCAGGGCCACCCCCCTTCCAGCACCTCCATCAGGGGATCGATCGGGCTGCCGTGGTGGCGCTCGACCGCGGTGGTGAGCCTGGACAAGCCCTGCCCTCCCCACATCAGCAGGGCGTCCCCGCCCCGCTGCAGCAGGTGCCAGCCATGCCAGCCGAGGCCCGGCAGCAGCCCGAGCAGAAGCCCCGCCCCCAGCCAGCGCCAGCCGCTGGCCGGCAGATCGCGGTCGAGCCAGCGCAGCAGCAGCCCGGTGCCCAGCACCGGCAGCAGCACCGGTGCCTTGAGCAGGAGCAGGGCACTGCCCGCCAGTCCGGCGATCACCCCACCCGCCAGGGCCCTTTGCCTGGAGTCGGCCAGCAGCAGCCCCAGCCAGAACAGGGCCATGGCGCTGAGCTGGGTTCCGTCGAGCATCGCCAGGCGGCCATGGCGCGCCAACGGCATCAGGGTGAGAGCGATGGCCGCACTGCAGAGAGCCACCCCAGGGGCAGCGGGGCGCAGACGCTTCTGCAGCAGCCCCACCAGCGGCACGATCAGGCTGGAGAGCAGGGCCGGCACCAGTCGCACCACCCACTCGGGCGGCCGTGCGGTCGCTTCGCCGCTCAGGATCCGCCAGAGCTGGATGCAGCCGGCGATCAGCCAGTGCAGGCCGGGCGGCTTGTTGAGATAGGAGGACCCCCAGAAGGTGGGCAGCAGCTTGTCGGGCCAGGGAGTCCGACTGGTCTCGAGCGCCACCCGCGCCACGATGGCCTCGTCCCAGTCCCGCAGCGGCAGGGTGTCCAGGCCGCTGAGCAGGAGGACGAGGGCCACCGCCCAGAGCGCCAGCAGGAGGGCCCGGAACGCCGAGCGGGAGGGTCGGGGCATCGTGCCCAGGGGGACGGGGAAGAGGCAGACGGGCCGATTCTGGGGCCTACGGGGCGGGGGGCTTGCGCTGCAGGTCCTCCGTCACGCTGCGGGCGGCCGCGGGAACGGAGCGGAAGGCCCGCACCAGCCGGCCGGGGTCGGGGCCGAGCGCGCCGGACACATCGGCCAGGGCCTCGAGCACGGGCTCGTGGTGGCGCTGTGTCGCCGCCGAAGCCACGGCGTAGGCACGCCAGGGATTCCAGCCGGCCAGCAGCACCACGCTGCGGTAGGCCGGCGGCCAGGGGTTGTCGGGCAGCCGCTGCTCGAGCCGGCCGAACCAGCGCTCGGCTTCGGCGGGGCGATTGCGCAGCACCGCCAGCAGGCCCAGGGACCAGAGGGCTTCCCGGTCGCCAGGGTCGGCCTGCAACCGCTTTTCCGCCCAGGTCGTCACGCGGCGCTGATAGAGCCAGTGGCCGTCGAGCTGATGCTGGGGACCGATGGCGGCGAACACCGCTCCGAGGGCGGTGGGACCCCGCTCCAGTCCGGCGGCCAGCCGGATGAAGACCGGATCGAAGCGGCCGGCGGGATCGGGTGGCTGCCGCCGCCGCCACAACTCCACCGGCTCGCCGTCGGCCCAGGGCCAGGCCCCCGCCAGCTCGAAGCGAGGATCGCTGCGGATCGCCCCGGCCAGCTGCCGGGAGTAGCGGCGCCGATGGGCGGCCTCCTCGGTGGTGACCAGCACCCAGCGGGCCTGCTCCAGCACCAGGGACCGGTCGCCGGGGCGCCTGCCGAGCTGCCGACCCAGCAGCTGCCCGCCACCGCGGCGCCCGTAGACCGTCACGGTGTGTTCGTTGAGTTCGGCTGCGTTCGGCAGCACCACCAGCGTGCCCGGCTGATTCCCCAGCTCCTGCCGCACCCGCCCGACCACCTCCGGCACCGGGGAGCGGCGCTCTCGCTGGAGTTGACCGGCCTGCTCCGTGGCCGCCGCCGCCGTGCTGCCCAGCAGTCCGGCTCCGAGCAGCACCCAGGCCGGCCGGCGCCAGCCCCGGCGGCTCAGCGCCAGCCCCAGTTCCCACCAGCCCCGGGCCAGGAGCAGCACCAGCAGGGGCAGCACCGGCGTGATGTAGCGCGGATCCTTGTTGGGGCTGAGCGTCGTCAGCAGCCAGCCGCCGATCGTGCAGCCGATCAGCCAGCGCCAATCCCAGGCCCTTGCCTCGTCCGGCCTGCTCGCGCCTCGGCGATCGGACCCCCTCGTCGCTGCCGCCAGCAGGCCGCCCGCCAGAGCGGGCAGCAGAATCGGCAGGCCGATCTGGCGGGGGCAGAGCCGCAGGTACCAGACCAGGCTGGCCAGGCTGAGCGGGGCCGGATCCCCTTCGGTGGCGGCCGACTCGACCACCGCCCGGTTGGTGCCGCTGATCGTGGTGATCCAGTTGTGCCGCAGCCAGGGCAGGCAAGCCCCGATCACGAGGGCGATCGCCAGCAGCAGCTGCGCCCGGCGCCCGCGTTGGCCGAGAGCCCGGGCCGCCGCCCAGAGGCAGGGCAGCAGCAGCACCAGCAGGGCGCTCTGTTTGACGAGGATGGCGCAGGCCACGGCGAGGGCGGCGGCGATCGCCTGCGACCAGCGCCCGCCCCTGGGATCGGGGGCCAGCCAGCGGCCCAGCAGCCAGAGGGCCGGCACCACCGTGGCAACGAGCGGCAGATCCAGGCTGAAGTTCACCCGCAGGGCCATCAGGGCAGGCGTGAGGCTGGTGAGGGCGGCCGCCAGCAGGCCGAAGCCGGGAGAGACCAGCTGGCGGCCCCAGCAGGCCACCGCCGCCAGCAGCAAGGCCTGCCAGAGCGCCAGGGCCCAGCTGGCCTGGTCGGGGTTGTCGCCGCTGATGGCGATCACGCTGCCGTTCACCAGGCTGGCGAGCGGCGGAATCTTGGGGGAGAGGTCGAGCAGGGCCTGCCAGCCTCCCCAGCCCCCCCCGGGCAGCAGCCCGAGGGCGCGACCGTGGTCCACGGCGCTGTTGAGGTAGTCAGCCTGGTCCCAGGCCGGCAGGCGCTGGTCAAGCTGCAGCCAGAGCCGGTCGGCCAGGGTGCCGGCTGACCAGATGGCGAGCCAGCCCAGCCACCACAGCCAGGGGCGCACGGAGCGGGAGTTCAGGGCCAGGCGGGCAGGGGAGGGCCGAGTCTGATCGGCGGCGAGGCGCGTGTCGGCCGTTGTGCCTTCTGTCACACCCTGGCTGGCCATCCCGGGCCGGGGGGGTGATTCTTCTGGTTGGCGCATCGCGCCATCTCGTGTGTGAGGACCCCATGAAATTCTTCCAGCAACTTCTGCTGGCACCTGCTGCGCTCGGACTGCTGGCCCCCATGGCCGCGTCTGCCGCAGAACTCAACCTCGACGGCGTCAACCAGTACGCCTCCCCCGAGGAACAGGTCACCAGCATCACCCAGTTTTCCGACGTGCAGCCCACCGAGTGGGC
>CAYHCE010000079.1:0-5537 GCA_964355015.1 uncultured bacterium
AGCGAGCTGGGCCGACGACCGGAGGCGCTGGCACCCACCCAGGAAGCGGTTGCGATCTACCGCGAGCTGGCGAAGACCAACCCAGCCGCCCTCAATGATCTGGCCCTCTCCCTGAACAACCTGGGCTTGTTTTACAGCGAGCTGGGCCGCCGCCAGGACGCGCTGGCACCCGCGCAGGAAGCGGTTGGGCTCTACCGCGGGCTGGCTAAAACCAACCCCGCCGTCCTCAATGATCTGGCCCGCTCACTGAGCAACCTGGGCAAGGCCCTCAGCGAGATGGGCCGCCCCCAGGAGGCGCTGGCACCCGCGCAGGAAGCGGTGGTGCTCTACCGCTTGCAGGCGAAGACCAACCCCGCTTTTCTGAATGGACTGGCTGGTTCCCTGACCAACCTGGGCAAGTTTTACAAGGAGCTGGGCCGCCCCCAGGAGGCGCTGGCACCCGCGCAGGAAGCGGTGGTGCTCTACCGCGTGCTGGCGAAGACCAACCCCACTTTTCTGAATGGACTGGCTGGTTCCTTGACCAACCTGGGCAAGTTTTACAGCGAGCTGGGTCGCCGACAGGAGGCGCTGGCACCCGCGCAGGAAGCGGTGGCGATCTTCCGCGAGCTGGCGAAGACCAACCCCGCCTTCCAGGAAGGATTGGCCCTCAGTGCCACCAACCAGGCCACCCTCTCGATCGCACTCGGCAACGTGCCGGCTTCCCTGCCGCTCCTGCGCGAGAGCGTGGGTACCGAGGTGACCTATCTGCAAAGGGAGCTGCCGCTGCTGCCGGAGGGCCAGCGCCTGCTGCTGGTGGAAGTGTTTGGAGATCGCTGGCAGATCCCCTTCTCCCAGGCCAGTGCCGGTGATGGTGGTGCACGGCTGGCGATGTTCACGCGCCTGAATCGCCAGGGCCTGCTGCAGGATCTGCAGCGCAGCCAGGCCCTGCTGGCCCGCGCGGGCCCCTGGCAGCCGCTGGTGGCCCAGATCACGGCGCTCAACAGCCAGCTGGCCAGCGTCACAGTCAAACTGGAGGAACGCCAGAAGCTCCAGGCGCAGAAAGAAGACCTGGAGCGGCAGCTCTACAGGCAACTGCCGCAGATCCAGCCAGCCCTGGTGGAGTCCGCCCAGGTCATCGCTGCTCTCCAGTCCATGGCGCCGCGGGGGGTGCTGTTGGAATTTCAGCGGTATCGGGCCTTCGACGCCAGAAAGCCATCTGGCCAGCAAGTGGCCCCCTCCCGCTACCTTGCCCTGCTGCTCAAACCCGATGGCACCATTCGCGCCATACCGATCGGGGAGGCGGCGCCAATCGATGCGGCGGTGGCAAAGGCGGTGGCCGCCAGCGCCGATCCAAGGCAGCAAGCGGAGGCAGCTGAAAAGCTGGCGGCGGTGAGTCGCCTGGTACTGGCTCCGCTGCATCGGGAGCTGAGCGGCGTGCGGGAGCTGTTCGTCTCGCCGGATGGGGAATTGAACCGCCTGCCGTTCGCGGCGTTGCCGCTGCCAGCGGCTGACGGCACAACCCTGACCGATGGGCCCACCCTGGGTGAGAGCGTGGCGCTTCGGCTGCTCACCACCGGCCGCGAGCTGCTGCGGCTGCAACAACCGGCCAAGCAGGGAGGGCCGGCGGTGCTGATCGCCAACCCGGATTTCAATGCCAGCAGGCCAGCTGCAGCTCGGCCTCTTGGTCCGCTGCCCCCAGTGACATCGGCAGAAGCTGTAGCCGCAGGCACCCTCCGCGGCGGCCCGCCAGGCCCCCAACAGCCCTCCCCCGGCGTCCGGGGCCTCATCCCCTGGCAACCGCTAACCGGAACGGAGCAGGAGGCCCGCGCCCTGGCGCCACTTCTGGGGGGCCAGGGGGTGATCAGCGGCCCCGCCGCCACCTCCACCCTGGTGTTGCAGCTGCAGGGGCCGCGCATCCTGCACATCGCCACCCACGGCTTCTTCCTGGTCGATCAGCCGCCGGCGGGGGCTGGAGCGGCCGAGGCACCGGCAGCCCCAACCCCCACCCGCGAGGATCCGCTGCAGCGCAGCGGCCTGGTGTTTGCCGGCGCCAACCGCCCCGATGCCGATCCCAGCGACGACGGCTATCTGACAGCGGCGGAAGCCACCGCCATGGACTTGGAGGGCACCGAACTGGTGACCCTCTCGGCCTGCGAGACGGGCCTAGGCGGCGTGCGCAGCGGCGAGGGGGTGTATGGGTTGCAGCGTTCCCTGGCTGTGGCCGGCTCACGCTCCACCCTGCTCAGCCTCTGGAAGGTGGACGACAGCCTGACAGTCACCTTCATGGAGCGCTACTACAACCGCCTCAAGGCTGGAGAGGGGCGGGCAGATGCCTTGCGCAGCACCCAGGCGGAGTTCCGCAACCACAAGAACTCCACTTATAACGACATCCGGGTGTGGGGCGCGTTCCAGCTCAGCGGCGACTGGCGGGCCCTGCCGCGTTAGTGAGCCGTGCGGGGCTGGTGCGGTGGGCCGCTGGGGTGGGGAACCGCACCAAGGTCTGCTGACCGGGCCGCTGCGGCACCCCAGACTGGTTGGATACTGTCCTGCCCATGCCCACCATGGCCGGTCCGTCCTTTCGTTCTTGCCTTGCCGCGCTCCCCCTGCAGGGGGCGGCGCTGGCCCTGCTGCTGGCGCCGGTCGCCGATGCCGCCTCTGCCGCCGTCACCGGCGCGGAACTGGCCACGGCCGTGTCAGCCGCCACCGGCCAGCTGCGCCAGTCCTGGGCCGCCGATTCCACCACCGCCGCCCTGCCATTTCCCAGCGTGCGTCTGCTGCCCGCTGCGTCCTCGGTGGATGGAATCTGCGACCCCAAGGCGTCACCCCGGCGGCCGGCGCCTACCGCGGCCTGGTGCGCTAGCAGCGGTGAGGTGCTGCTTGATCGCGATCTGCTGGCCGACGCCACCGCCAAGTTGTCGGGCCCTGAGCTGAGAATAGTTGTGACCTACTGGGTTTCCATGGGCCTGGCGGAACGGCTGCTGCCGGCGATGTCCACCGACACGGCACGCGGCACAGCGCCCAGGGCCCTGGGCACGCTGCAGGCCAACTGCATTGGAGGGGTGCTGATCGGTTCCAGCGCCGCCCGGCCTAGCGGTGCTGCCAACCCCCTGTTGATCGCCGCCCGGGCGGCCTACGGCGACAGCCATCGCGCTGCGGTGGGCACCGCCAGCCAGCGGGGCTATGCCCTGCTCACAGGGCTCGGGGCCACGGACACTGCTTCCTGCGCTAGCGACGCCATGGCGGCCCTGGGCCGGGGCAGCGTGCCGGATCCCGCCCTGCTGCGGCAGATCGAGGAGCTGCCACCACCGGATCGGGCCCACAGCAGCCTGATGAAGGCCGTCAACAGCCAGTGCCAGCCCCTGCCGTCCAGACCCTGCCCCCGGCCCATCGCCTCGGCGTGGTCGCCCCGCTGAACGATGGCGGCGGAGCCTGAACGTGAGGAAACGAACAAGCGAGTGGACGCCAAGGGGGGGATGCCGGGAAGCGGCTCTGATCGGGCCGGCTGGCGGCCGCCCTCCTGGATCCGCTCGCCGCTGCTGCACGAGTGGATCCGCTCCGGCGGCATCCTGATCGCCGCCGCCTGGGGGGTATACACCTTCGTGTGGAAGGACATCCTGGTGCCCGCCTGGCAGCCGGCAAGCCTTAGCCTGGAGGCCACCCTCACAGCGGTGCCAGGCAGTCCAGCCATGGCTGACGGCCGCGAGATGATCTTGGTGGTGAAGGGCGTCAATGCCAGCAGCCGGCGGGTCTACCCCCTCGCCAACATCTGGTGGCTCAGCGGGCAGCGGCGGGATCCACGGCCTGGATCGGGGGCGCGTCGCGACCAGCTCTTTCTGCGGGAGTCAGACCAGGTGCTCCGGCAGGATGCGTTGCAGCATGCCGAGCGCGGCGTGATCAGCACTCCCGGCGCGCTGCTGGCGGTGGGGCGCCTGTTTGATGACGACGTGATCGACCCCGGAGAGATCGTGAATCGCACAATCCTGGTGCGCATCCCCAACGGCACAAGCGCCGTGGATCTCAGGGTGATCGTGCCCCTTCTGACGCGACCACCCGACGGCTTGTTGAACGGACGGCGCTTGGCCTGGGGGTTGAGCGACGTAGGTGATCCGCTGCCTCTATTGTGCTCTGTAGCGAGCCGAGAGGCCAGCGGTCGTCCACCAAAGTGCAAGCCGGCCGATGCTGAGACGGACAGGACGCTGCAGCAGTTTGACCCCATGAAAGCCACGATCACTCTCAGCCAACAGATATCGGCCTACCGCTAAGTCTCAGTGAACCATCCTCGCGGAACGGATCCAATCACTGATTCCCTCTTAGGGAGGATAGACAGTATGAGACGGAAAAATCAGGATAGCTTGAGAATCCCGATCTCCCCTGTAGAATCGATCAGGATGAAGAACTTATTCGGATTAGCTTGACGACTAAAGCTAAGGAATAGTAGCTATTGGCTTGACCTTCGAACAAGCCCCTCGAGTGGACAGGCCACCATCAGCTCTCTGCCACGCCACCCCAACCAATGTCCCTGCCTGCCACTCAGGGGCAGCGTTAGGCCCACCTGAAGGCCGGCTGTTGAGCCGAGCTTGACGGGTGGACTTAAGGTAGCTACAGTAAAGTGTGCAGTTCGATTTCGACCCTGGCAAGGACGCGACCAACCTGAGCAAGCACGGCGTCTCCTTGGCGGCTGCAGCTGAGCTCAGTTGGGAAGCCGCACTCGTCTGGACTGATGATCGGGCTGACTATGGTGAAGAAAGGATGGTTGCCCTGGCTCCAATTGGAGACATACTCTTTTTTGTAGCCTTTGTAGATCGCGAGCCGGTAAGGAGAATTATTAGTCTACGCAGAGCCAATCGCCGTGAGGTCAATCACTATGTCAAAGCCATCAAGGAAGATCAACCTGAAGATGCCGACAGTTGAGGAAGATCAGTTGATTACAGCGGCAGCACAATCAGATCCTGATGCCCTTCCGCTCACAGACGAGCAGATGAACGGGATGGTCCCCATGCGAGCGCTGCGCGGCCGCCCAAAGTTGGTAAATAAAAAGCAGCTAGTTTCAATCCGATATAGTCCTGAAGTTATTAACTATTTCAGGGCTTCTGGAGCTGGTTGGCAAGTTCGTATGGATGCTGTTCTAAAGGAATATGTGGAAGCTCACTCCAATGGCGATGCGAAGGGGGCCTAACATCAAGATACAGAAGACGGGAGCGGAGGCGACCGCCATTGCCAAGGTATTTGCCCGCTTCTGATCTTGGCGTTAGGCTCCAAGACGAAACCGTATCAATACCCTTTCGTGAGAAGCAATGACGCCACATAGCTGGCTACCAATCTTCGGCAGTGCCACTGTCGATGAAGGCAAATTGACGCTAGTCCCTATTCCTGCATCACCAGTAACACCTGCCGCCCCAACTGGAGCCCCGTTCACATTGCTTCGCTCAAGTTTGGAGTTCGAGCAGGGAACAGTTGAACTCCAAGCGTATCTGCCCACACCAGAATCCTGTTGCTAGATCGTCCTAGTGTGCTGTCCCGGAGATTTGCGAGCAAAGTCGCTGGAGCTTCTCCAGGAT
>CAYHCE010000080.1:0-5287 GCA_964355015.1 uncultured bacterium
GAGCAGCTGCCGGAGCTGCAGCGGAGCGTGCTGAAGATGCGCTACGGCATCGACGTGGAGGAACCGATGAGTCTCACCGGTATCGGCCGCATCCTGGGCATGAGCCGGGATCGCATCCGCAACCTTGAGCGGGATGGTCTCGCCGGGCTGCGGCGACTGAGCGAAAGCGTCGAGGATTACGTCGCCAGCTGAGTGTTCCACCTCGGTGCCTGCACGCAGGCCTGGCTCAAGGTGTTGACCCTGGGGCTCGGCTCGTTCGAGCCCTGAGGTTTGATAGATTCGACCGAGAGGTGTGGTTGCCGATTGAAAGAAACGGTCCACGGCAGAACTCGGTTTGATCCTTTCCGCTTCCGAGCAACATGCTTTGACCCATTCGCTGACCTGTGCCTCAAAGGCGCCGGACTGAAACAGCAGTTCCTGGCTTGTCTCGCTGCCGGCCTGCTGATCATTCTCCCGATCCTCTTGTTCGTTCATCGCTACATCGATGACTACGGGCGATCCATGGATGGGGATTTTCGTTGGACTGCCGTCGGCAGGCCACTGGCTGATCTGCTGTTTTTCCTGGTGAACATTGGTTCGCCTGGTATTGCTGTCGCGCCGCTCCATCAACTGCTGTCCGTGGGGCTCGTCGCAGTGGTCGGTGTGATCGCTGCCCGGGCTCATGGGATTCGCTCTCCACTCTGGACAGCGATCGGGACCCTGCCGTTGATCGGTCAGCCCTATGGCCTCGAGAACCTCTCCTATGGGTTTGATTCCTTTGGCATGGCGATGGCGATGTCCCTGGCGGTCATCGCAGCTGTGCTGATCAATCTCGTGCGCTCTTGGCAGGGCCTGATTGTGTCCAGCCTCCTGGTGATCGCCTCCCTTTGCCTGTACCAACCCGGTGCCAGTTCCTTCCTGTCATTCGGTTTGATGCTGGTGGTTGGTCAACGGCTTGGCCTGGTCGATGATTCCATGGCCGCCCAGCCGGGCATCGTCAAGATTGGCAGGGTGCTGGCCAGTTATGTGCTGGCCCTTGCCGGTTATGCGGTGGTCTTGCTGGTGGTCTTTCGCACGCCGACGTCCTACGCCGCTGAACAGAGTCAGCTGCTTCCCTTTGATTCGGAGTTGCCTGCCATGCTCCTTCGCAACGCCCTGTCTTTCTGGCAGGTCTTCTATGCGGACTGGAACGGTTGGCCGGCAGCGGGACTGTGTCTTGCCCTGGGGCTGGCCTATGTCGCGGTGGTGTGGGGATCCCTGGCGCACTCTGCAGTCGGTGGGCCACGACTCTGGAAACGAATCCGCGCCTGTGGCCTGGCCTTGGCGGTTGTCCTGCTGATCGCTCTGGTGTCACCCGGCGCCTTGCTGATGCTGCAGGATCCGCTCGCCCGCGTGCCGCGGCTGCCTCTGTTCCTCGGTCCCTTGCTGGCTGCGATCCAGCTCCAGATCGTGGCAGGCGTGTCGGTGGTCCCCGGAAGATCGGGATCTGGCTGGGCTCTCACCATCCTGCCCCGGGCGGCTGTGGTCTGTTTTGCCTGGCTTCTGATGGTCGTGTCCTATGCGTATGGCCATGCATTCGCCGCTCAGGCTGACTTTGAGCAGGGCCGCATCTCTCGTCTGATTGCTGGCATCTCCCTGTTTCAGACGAGGCTGCCGGAGACGACGATCACCTCCATTTCGTTTGTGGGTGAGATGCCGAAGTCGCCAGTTCTTGCCAACACTCAAAGGAAGTTTCCTTTGCTCGATCGCCTGGTCCCCCGATTGATCAATGGGGGCTGGTCCTGGGGTCAGAAGCAATTGCAGTTCTATGGCCTTGCTCTCGATCGGGGCCGTCTCCCTCCGGAGGAGTTCGTCGACGGCCCCTGCGTCGCCTCGACGACTTCGATGTGCACGGCGGAATACAGCCTGCAGGCCCGGGGTGAGACCTTGCTGGTGCGGATGAAGTGAATGGGACGCCGGAGGCGGATGGGCTGCCGGCAAGGTTCCCCGAGCTGCGGTCGGCTCTCCTGAGCTGGTGGGAGGTGAACGGCCGCCACGACATCCCCTGGAAGCTGACCCCTCAAGGAACCAGGCCGGAGCCCGGGGAGGAGCTGGGTGTGTTCGGGATCTGGACGGCCGAAGTGATGCTCCAGCAGACGCGCCTCAGCGTGGTGCTCCCCTACTGGCAGCGCTGGATGGCGGCTTTCCCCGGCGTGGAGGCGCTGGCCGCCGCCAGCGAGCACGAGGTGCTGTGGCTCTGGCAGGGGCTCGGGTATTACGCCCGGGCTCGCCGTCTGCACCGGGGGGCCCGGGCGCTGGCGGGCTGCCCCTGGCCCCGCCGCCTGGAGGACTGGCTGGCCCTGCCGGGTATCGGCCGCAGCACCGCCGGCAGCATCCTCAGTTCCGCCTTCGATCTGCCGTTTCCGATTCTCGACGGCAACGTTCAGAGGGTGCTGGCGCGCCTGACCGCCAGCCCGCTGCCCCCCCGGCGCACACTCACCGGGGGATGGCGACTGAGCGGGCGGCTGCTCGATCCACGGCGGCCTCGGGCGTTCAACCAGGCGCTGATGGACCTGGGCGCCACGGTCTGCCTGCCGCGTCGCCCCGCCTGTGGCCACTGCCCCTGGGCGTCCCGCTGCGCTGCCTACGCTGCAGGCGATCCCGCCCGTTTCCCCGTGAAGGAAGACAGCCCGCCTCTTCCCTTCCAGGTGATCGGTGTGGGGGTTGTGCTGGATCGGGCTGGCCGGGTGCTGATCGATCAGCGGCTCGAGGCAGGGCTCCTCGGGGGCCTGTGGGAATTCCCCGGCGGCAAGCAGGAGCCCCACGAGGCGATCGAGGTCACCATTCGCCGGGAACTCAGCGAGGAGCTGGCGATCGAGGTGGAGGTAGGCGAGGAGTTGATTTCCCTTGAGCACGCCTACAGCCACAAGCGCCTGCGCTTCGTCGTGCATCTCTGCGATTGGCTGGGCGGGGAGCCCAGGCCCCTGGCCAGCCAGCAGGTGCGCTGGGTGAAGCCGGCCGACCTGGCTGACTATCCCTTCCCGGCCGCCAACGCCCGCATCATTGCCGCTCTTCTGGCCCGGCTTGGTCGGCAGGGCGACTGCGGGCATGGTGGAGGGAGTCGGCCGGCGCCCTGATGCCCAGATTCCCCCGGGTGCTCTGTTTCGGCGAAGCCCTTGTGGACCGGCTCGGCCCGCCGGGAGGCGATCCGGCCACGGACCGGCCCGTGGAGGACCGGCTCGGCGGCGCACCGGCCAACGTGGCCTGTGCCCTGTCCCGCCTGGGCACCCCCTCCGCCCTGGTGGGTCGACTGGGCGATGACTCGATCGGGGCCGCCTTCATCGCCCTGCTGCAGGAGCGTGGTGTCGATTGCAGTGCCCTGCAACGGGATCGGCACCTGCCCAGCCGCACGGTGCTGGTGCGGCGTGACCTTTGCGGCGACCGCAGCTTCGGGGGCTTCGCCGGGGATCGGGGCGAGGGGTTCGCGGATCAGGCCATCGATGCCGCCAGCCTTGCCCCCGCCCTCACGAAGCTGCTGCCGGGCGCTCGCTGGCTCCTGGCCGGCACCATTCCCCTGGCCAGTCCCGCCGCGGCTGCTGCCCTGGAGCTGGCAGTGGAGGCGGCGTCGGCCCATGGCGTGCCGCTGGTGCTCGACATCAACTGGCGCCCCACCTTCTGGAAGATGCCACAGGAGAAGGCTCTGGAGCGGATCCGGCCGTTGCTGGTCCGCGCCGCCCTGCTCAAGTTCGCCGCCGAGGAGGCCGACTGGATCGCCGGTTGCCGGGAGCCGCGCCGCATCAGTGCCTCCTTCCCCCAGGCGCCCGCCGTGGTGGTCACCGATGGCAGCGCGCCGTTGACCTGGTGGCTCGGCGGCGAGAGCGGCAGCCAGAGGGCCTTCCCCGTGCCCGTCGTTGACACCACAGGCGCCGGCGATGCCTTCCTGGCTGGGCTGCTGCATCGCCTCTGCCGGGAGCCTTCCCTGCTGCAAGGGGCGGCGCCGGACCGGGTGGGAGAGGCGATTCGCTTCGCCAGCGCCTGCGGTGCCCTGGTCTGCCGGGGGGCCGGAGCGATCGATCCCCAGCCGGGTGAGGTGGAGGTGCTGGAGTTTCTGGCTGCAGCCGGGCCGCCCGATCACGCCCCCGGCGCCTGAAGGAGTGCCAGCCGCCCCTCGCCCTCCGGTCTGAGCTCCACGCGCCAGGCGGGCCCGGGTTCGCCACTCAGTCGGCCGGGCCACTCCACCGCCAGCACCGCTTCGAGAGAGTGGGCCTCCTCCTCCTCCTGGGCGAACAGTTCATCGGCCGACTCCGCCCGCTCCAGCCGGTAGAGGTCCAGATGGACCAGATGGGTCGCTCTGTCGTCCCGGCGTCCTTCGTAGTGCTGGGCCAGGGCGAAGGTGGGGCTGGTGATGGGCTCCACGATGCCCAGTCCCTGCGCCAGCCCCTGCACCAGGCAGGTCTTGCCGGCCCCCAGGTCCCCCTGCAGCAGCAGCAGGCGCGGCTCACCGGCCAGCAGCAGTTCCGCCAGTTCGCGACCCAGCCGGCGCGTCGCCGCGGCGTCCGCCAGTGCCCAGCCGCGGCCCGACCCCTGCTCCGGCAGCTCTCTCATGCCCTCTCTCCAGTTGTAGATTTCACGGAAGCGAGCCCGAAGCCTCGGCGTCTCCGCAGAACTTTCCAACCCATCGTCCTCCCTGAAGGGAGATCACCATTCATGGTGGCTGCACCGCCCTCTGCCGCGTCCGCTGGTTGCCTCGCCGGCGTGGAGGCAACGTCCTCTTACGTGATCGCCGATCTGTCCCTGGCCGGCTGGGGCCGCAAGGAGATCGCCATCGCCGAAACCGAGATGCCGGGCCTGATGGCCCTGCGCCGCAGGTTCGGCGCCGATCAACCGCTGAAGGGGGCCCGCATTGCCGGCAGCCTCCACATGACGATCCAGACAGCCGTTCTGATCGAGACCCTGGTGGCCCTCGGCGCCGAGGTTCGCTGGGCCTCCTGCAACATCTTCTCCACCCAGGATCACGCCGCCGCCGCGATCGCCGCCGCCGGGATCCCTGTTTTCGCTTACAAGGGCGAAACCCTCGACGAGTACTGGGCCTTCACACACCGGATCCTGGAGTGGGGCGAAGGCGGCACGCCGAACATGATCCTCGACGACGGCGGCGACGCCACCGGCCTGGTGGTGCTCGGCACCCGGGCAGAGACGGATCCTTCCGTTCTCGACAACCCCGGTAACGAGGAGGAGACCGCCCTCTTCCACTCCATCCGCCAGAAGCTGGCCGCCCAGCCCGGTTTCTACTCCCGCATCCACGCCAACATCCAGGGCGTCACCGAGG
>CAYHCE010000081.1:0-5236 GCA_964355015.1 uncultured bacterium
GGAGGACGTGACCCAGATCGACTACTACACCGAACGGGTGAAACGCATGGTGGGCAAGGTGCTCACCGGCAACGGCATCACCGCCTACGACAACGGCGCCTAAAGCCTGATCGGCGGCAACGACCTGAGCGACGCCGAGTGTCCGCCGACAATGAAGTTGGCCGGCGCTTTGCATCAACAAGTTGTTACCCGTTTTGAATGACGCCTGGTAACACCGGTTTCTGCTCCTGCTGGTCAGGGACCGCCATGGGCGTTGCCGGTTCGAGCACCTGTTCCAGCTCCTGCTCGATCCGCTGCAGGCGGTAACTTCGCAGCCGCCTCTTCAGGGTGCACAGGTGCCGGTGGCTGTACCGCTCCGCGTTGTGGGTGATCAGACGGTCCAATGCATCCCTGGAACCGAGCGTGGGCTCCGCCTCCAGCCAGCTCTCGATCAGCGCCACGTCGGGCTCGAACGGATCCGGCCGGGATCGCTTGCCTGTACGTGGCCTGGGTTTGCGCGGCCGTGGCTGACTGGCATGCCACAACATCTGCAGGCCCCCCAGGAACCCATCCAGGGATCGGTTCTCCGCAGCCAGATCCCTGACACTGGCCGCTGGCCCCAGGCCGGCCGCCTGCTCACCGCTGGCCAGAACAGCCAGCTGGGCCTGGCAACGGCGGATTGTCTCCAGCAGAGCCAGTGGATCACTCTGGCGCTGCAGCTCCCGCAGCTCGGCCGCCCGCTCGCCTGGAACCTGACCGGTGACCAGCAGCCGTTGCAGCGGCGTGCGCGGCGGGTGGTGCTGCCGCCTGATCCGGCCGCCATCGCGTTCGCTGCTCTTGAGCTTGAACGAGGGCTGGAACAGGTTGGTGAACAGCCGCAGAGCCCCGTAGAGCTCGCCCAGCACCTGGGCCGCTTCCAGGCTGACCAGCCGCTGGTAGCCCACCACCCGACGCACCAGCATTCCGTTCTTCTGCTCAACCCAGGCCTGGTCGTTGCTCGTGTAGGCCCGGGATCGGGTCAGAACGATCTGGTGGCCAGGCTTATCGCACCAGGCTTCCATCAGGCTGTTCATGAATACCGGGTCGTTGTCGGCATCGATGCCCCGCAGCGGAAAGGGCAGTAGCCGGCGGATCAGCTGCAGGGCCGTGAGGACCACCGCCCCATCCCGCACCAGGATCGGCAGGCTTTCGCTCCAGCCGGTGGCGATGTCGGTCGCCACCAGGGTCCACAGGAACCGCCCTTCCATGCGGCCGCCGCAGTGAGCCACCAGGTCGATCTCCAGCCAGCCGGGATCGTGGTGGTCCTCCCAGCCCTTGAACGTGCGCACGGGCACCCGTCGCCGGACCGCGCTGTAGGCCCGTGGAGAGCGGCGCCAGCCATTGCCGCCGTTGGCCTTGCGGATGGGGACCAGCAGCCGATCGATCGTGGCGCTGCTCATGGCCAGCAACGGCTCTCTCACCTCCGCTTCCAGCTGCAGGTGTCCGTGACCCTCCAGGGATTCCACCAGCAGTGGCAGCAACGCATGCAGTCGCTTGCCGCAGAGCCGATCACTGGCCTCCCACAGCGGCACCAGGGCATCCACCACCTCGGGGCCGTAGCGCCGGCGGTGGTGGGGCTTCTGCTCCATCGGCTCCGGGGCAGCGGGTGGCACCGGGCGGTTCAACAGCCGCAGCAGCGATTTGCGGTGATACCCCGTGAGCTCCTGCAGCTCATCCAGCAACCGCCTCTTACCGACAGCACTCAGGCCCCCGTAGCGCTGGCGAGCCGCCGCAAGAGCGGCTCGTCTGCGCTGCGGATCAGGGCCGGCCGCCCCAACCTCCCGCCTCGACCCACCGCTGCCGCCAGACCCCTGGGCCATCCCATCCAAATCACTGATGCAACAACTTTAGATAGGTAGCAGCTTTAACGATGCAATGCGCGGCCAAGGGGGTTGACGCGGGACAACCGAGCGCGGGGAATCAGAATGCAGGGCATGAACACCCCGGTTGCGCTACCGATCGACAGCCGCCTGCAGGAGATGGCGGTCGTGATCCATGGCGTGATCCCAGGCTCGGAGGTTCGTCTGTTCGGCTCCAGGGCCCGGGGCACCGCTGGCCCTGAGTCGGACATCGATCTGCTGATCACGGCCCCGGATGCCTGGCTGGAGGGACGCAACCGCTTCGAGGTGCTCAATCAGCTGTGGGGGCTGCTGGCGCGAGCGGATGTGTCGCTGGATCTGCTGCTGTACTCCGAGCGGGAATGCGAGGAACGCCGCCAGTGGCGCACTCACGTGATCGGCAGGGCGTTCCGGGAGGGGCGGTTGCTGGATGGTGCTCTCTGAGCCGGAAGGACTGCTGAGGATCGCCATCGCCGATCTGGAGAGCGCCGAGGCCTCCAGTGATCCAGCTGTGTTCCGGGAGGGCGCCTGGGGCTTCTGGTTGCAGCAGGCGGTGGAGAAGGCGCTCAAAGCCTGGTACTTACAGCTCGGTGGAGACCCGCCGCTCACCCATGACCTGCGCCGGCTGCTGTTGCTGCTGGAGGCCGAGGGAGTAGCTACGGCCGACCTGGAGACGCTCGCTCAACTCACCGTCTACGCCGTGCAGTTCCGCTATGACGCCGATCCCGCTCCCCTGGGGCTGGATCGGGAGGCCTTCAATCTCCAAGTGAAGCAGCTCGTGACTCGGGTTGAGACGCTGGTCATGCCGGGTTCCGAAGCTGAGGCCTGAGGGCTCTGCCATGCCTCCGCCCCCCTCCACCACCTACGAGCGCCTGCGCGCGTTCATCGCCGAGCGGATGCGCATGAGCCACAGCTATCAACCGCTGATGCTCCTGGAACTGCTGGGCCGCCGCAGCCCCGCCCCAGCGCAGGACGTGGCCCGGCTGATCCTGGGCGAAGACGTGACCCAGATCGACTACTACACGGAACGGGTGAAGCGGACGGTGGGCAAGGTGCTCACCGTCAACGGCATCACCGCCTACGGCAACGGTGCCTACTCCCTGATCGGCGGCGACGAACTGAGCGACACCGAGCGCGACAAGCTGCGGCAGCTCTGCCGCCAGCGCCTTGACGCCTTCCGCGAGCAGCGCGGCGAAGAGGTGTTTGTGCACCGCAGCCGCTACCGAACCCCGATCACCAGCAGCAGGGAGTCGGCCACGGCGGTTTCGGTATGGGTGTCGCCAGGCTCCACGAAGTAGTGGCCACCGGCATCGCGCCCTGCACCATGAACACCTGGCACCAGTAGGGACGGTGATGGTGGGAAACGTCATGCCCTGCGGCATGCGGTAGAGGCCCGACTCCACGTTGTGGTCGCCTTCCCACAGGCGGCAGGCCTGCATCGCGATGCCCCGCACATCGATCGGGTGCCACTGCTGCGCGTGGGTGGGTCAGAAGGAGTCTTCCGTCTGGCCGGCGAAGCGGCCGGCGTAGCTCTCGCTGCCCTCCAGCTTCTGGAACACGAACTGGCAGATCGCGGTGCCGGGATGCACCGCCAGGGCGGCGGGGCCGAAGTTGCTCATCTCCAGCACCTGCTGGCTGTCGATCCCCGGCCCCATGAACGGGGCGCTGATGTGCACCATCAGACCCAGGCGCGCAAAACGGCTGCGACCCTCCAGCCAGCCGCACAGACCAGGCCCCAGGCGCAGGCGCTCGCGGGTGATGCCCAGCACGGTCTCACCGGGCATGATCAGGATGTGCTCGCCCTCGGGCACCTGGATCTTCTCGGTGAGCTCCCGGTAGTCGGTGTGCTCCTGCACGTTGATCACCTGGTGCACCTTGCGGAACACGCGAACGGTGGGGGCGAGGGTGAGGTCGACGGAGGCGGGCCCCACCCGCTCGGGATCGAAGGGCGTGATCGCGATCCAGCCCTCCTGGATCGCCTGCAGGATCGCCTCTCTGCCGAGAACGGCCATGACTGTCCCTCTGGGGCGGCGGTTTTGGATTGTCTCAGGCGGCTGATCGGGCGCCGCTCGCAGAGGGCCGGCGCGGGGATGATCAGCCAGGAGGCGCTGCGGATCCGGTGGCGTCAGCACCGTCATCGGCAGGCAGGCCTGAACGACTGGGCTGGTTGAGGTGCTGCAGCAGGGGCGGCGGGCCCAGTTGCTCAAGCCGGAAGCGGACGCCATAGCTGGGGGTGGGCCGCTGCGAGAAGAACCGCGCCCGGGGTTGCCGCCCCAGCCCTCGGCTCAAGGCGGCACCGGCGGCGGCGGCGCGGCTGCGCAGGCGCAGGGCGGCGAGCGCCAGCTGCTGCAGCCAGCCCGGCGCCACGGGCCAGCCCAGACTCCCCGCCGTCTGGCGATCGAGCAGGGCGGTCAGCACCCGTTGCAGCGCCGGCCGTAGGGGGGCGGGCCAGTCGGCCAGCAGCATCCCCAGCGTGGCGTCGGCGACGCGGCGGTTGCTGGGGGCCAGGGCGAACACCTGCCGTTCCACCTGCTCGTTGAGCGCCATCAGCTCTGAAAGGCTGCCCGGGATGGCGCTGATCCCCATCCGCTGCCCCACCGCCTGCCAGAAGCGGAACAGGTGCTCCTGCTCAAGGTCGTCGAGGCCCCGCCAGCCATAGCGACCCAGCCAGCGGATCGGCTCGGCCACGAAGGTGGAGAGCACGTAGAGAAAATCGTCGTTGCCGATGGCGTAGTGGGCGTGGATGCGGTTCATGCGCTCGATCACCGCCGCACCCGCCTCGCTGTCGACCCCATGACGCAGCAGTTCGGCCACCATCAGGCCGGTGTCGTCGTAGCGCTTGCGCGGCCGCTGGGCGAACTCACCGGTGCGATCCAGCAGAGCGGAGATCGAGGGCACGCAGAAGGTCTTGAGCAGGGCCAGCTCAAGGGAGCGGGTGAGATCCCAGGGGAACACCACGCCGGCGAGATGGTGGCAGGTGGCTTCGGCCTCCTGCAGCGGGCAGGGATCGCTCATGGCTCCAGGGGATCGGTCTGCCGGGTCGAAACAAGGAGCGACCATCGCTGGAAACCCTATTGCGCCCTCGGAGGAAGCAGGCGTACATCCACTGCTGCGAGCTACGGCTCTGCCGCAGGCAGAGAGAATCATGGATCCGTTCTGTTGCCCTCCACCGGGTCACGACCACCACCGGCAGATCGGGTGGCACGACCCAGTGCTGGCTCAGGCCGAGGTGGCGCGTGCTGGAAGCCCGATCGAAAGCGGCTCCGAGCACGGGAATCGCATGGTGGGCCGCGTGCTCATCCGAAAGATCGGCCGCACGGCCCATCCCTCAAAGATCCAGGCTGCCGATCAGCTCTTCGATCGAGCAGCCCAGCTGGCTG
>CAYHCE010000082.1:0-4902 GCA_964355015.1 uncultured bacterium
AGCAGATCCACTCCACTGGCCATGAATCACGCCTGAAGCGCGATCTGGGTGGTGCCTTCGGGAAGCCGCGCTATGCCCGCGAGGAGCTGGTCGCCGAATTAGGGGCAGTGCTGCTGGGCGATCGGCTGGAGATCGGCTGTCCCGCGTCAACCCCCTTGGCCGACGCTTTGCATCAACAAAAAGTTACCCATTTCATTTGACGCCTGGTAGCAATGGGCTCTCGGCTTTCTCCATGGGTTGAGCTGGGCCCTGCCGTGGTTCCAGGGTCTCCTGGAGTTCCCTCTCGATCTGAGCCAGCCGGTAACCGCTGACCCGCCGTTGCATGGTTCTCAGGTGCCGCATGCCGTAGCGCTCCGGGTCCCTCTCGATCAGCCGCTCCATCAGTTCCTTGGGGGTGACGATCGGTTCCTCGGCCAGCCACTGCCGAATCCGTTCGGCATCGGCCTCGAACGGATCGATGCGTGTCCGTTTGCCGGTGCGGGGTTTCGCTCGTTTGGGCCTTGGCTGGCTTTCCTTCCACAGCAGCTGGAGCCCTGAGAGGAAGCTCTCCAGGGAGCGGTTCTCTGCATCGGGATCGGCCAGGGCCGTGGTGGTGCCGCCGGGATTTGAGGCTTGCTCACCGCTGGCCAGCAAGGCCAGCTGCGCCTGGCAGCGGCGGATCGTCTCCAGCAGGGCCATCGGATCGCTGCTCTGCTGCAGCTCCTGCAGGGCCCTGGTCCGCTCCTTGCTCACCTGAGCGGTGGCCAGCAGCCGCTGCAGCGGCGTTCGCGGTGGGTGGTGCTGCCGTTTGATCCGGCCGCCCTCCCGCACGCTGCTTTTCAGCTTGAACGACGGCTGGAACAGGTTCGTGAACAGCCGCAGGGCGGCGTACAACTCACCGAGCAACCGGGCAGCCTCCAGGCCGACCAGGCGCTCGTAGCCCACCACCCGGCGCACCAGCACCCCGTTCTTCTGCTCCACCCAGGCCTGGTCGTTCGATTTGTAGGCGCGGGATCGGGTCAGTTGGATCCTGTCCTCTGGCCGATCGCACCAGGCCTCCATCAGCGTGTTCATGAACACTGGGTCGTTGTCGGCATCGATCCCCCGCAGCGGGAAGGGCAGCTGCCGCCGGATCAGCTGCAAGGCCATCAGCACCACGGCCCCGTCACGCTGCAGCAGAGGCAGGCTCTCGCTCCAGCCCGTGGCAATGTCGGTGGCCACAAGCGTCCAGATGAACCGGCCCTCCATGCGGCCACCGCAGTGGGCCACCAGGTCGATCTCCAGCCAGCCCGGGTCGTGGTGATCCTCCCAGCCCTTGAATGTGCGTACCGGCACTCGCCGCCGCACGGCGCTGTAGGCCCGCGGTGGTCGCCGCCAGCCGTTGCCGCCTGTGGCCTTGCGCACGGGCGCCAGCAGCCGGTCGATCGTGGCGCTGCTCATCGCGAGCACCTTCTCTCGCCATTTCGGCTCCAGGCTCAGATGGCCGTGGCGCTCCAGCGAGGCCACCAGCAACGGCAGCAACGCCTGCAGGCGCTTGCCACACAGCCGATCCGAGGCCTCCCAGAGCGGCAGCAATGCCTCCAGCACCTCAGGGCCATAGCGCCGCCGGTGGTGGGGGCGTTCTGGCGCAGAAGGATGTCCGCTCCCTGGCTTAGGTGGTTCCTGCCGGTTCAGGCTCCGGAGCAGCGATTTGCGGTGATACCCGGTGAGCTGCTGCAGCTCATCCAGCAGACGACGCTTCCCGGCAGCACTCAGGCCCCCGTAGCGCTGGCGGGCCGCCGCCAGAGCGGCCCGTCTGCGCTGCGGATCAGGGCCGGACGCACCAACCTTTCGCATCCCCCTCCCGAGCGGGCCTGCGGCCATCGCCTCACAGCTGCCTGCAACTGATGCAACAACCTTAGGCTGGTAGCACTACTAACGATGCAATGCGCCGATTGGCGTCAATCAAGTTGGCCGGTGAGGGGGCCTGATTGCCCCCAGGTTGTCGACAGCGACAACCTGGGGGCGGCAGCGGTGGAGGCGACATGAATACTGAGCCACCCAGCGCTCAGAAGCCAGATCAGCACTGGGTTTCGCTGATCGGCACCAGGCGACAACCACGTTGGCCGGTTGTGCACCGAGATCTCTACTGGAGCCTGTTGCGGAGCGCACGAGCCGGCGGACCCCACAGTCCGCCGGCAGCGCGGAGCTCTCCACTGGGGTCTGGCGCGATCGGCACCAGGTTGTCGCCGGACGACACGTCGCCTGGCTCTACGGCCGCTCCGGCTGCCTGGTCCCGCTGCGCCGGCTGGCCTGGGCCCGGCGGTGGCTGTCGCCGCTGATCTCGACGATGTGGCAGTGGTGCACCAGTCGGTCCACCGCCGCCACGGTCATCGAGCTGCTGGGGAAGATCTCATCCCAGGCGGTGAACGGCTGGTTGGCGGTGATCAGCACGGAGCGACGCTCGTAGCGGTGGCAGATCAGTTCAAATAGCACGCTGCTCTCCTGCTCGTCCCGCCGCACGTAGCCGATGTCATCGATCAGCAGTAGCGGGTAGCGATCCAACCGCTCCAGTGCCGCCGGCAGGTTGTACTCGGCGCGGGCCTTCTGCAGCCCCTGCACCAGCGTCGTGGCGGGATAGAAGCGGCAGGGCTGATCCAGGCCGATCTGCGCCAGGGCGATGCCGATCGCCAGGTGGGTCTTGCCCACGCCGCTGGGACCGAACAGCAGCACGTTCTCGCCCCGCTGCAGCCACTCGCTCTGGCGGCTGAGAGCCTCCAGTTCCTGCCAGCTGCCGGCCTCGATCCGCCCGCCATGGTCATAGTCGGCCAGCGCCTTGCTCCATGGCAGATGGGCCGATCGCAGCAGCCGTTGCTGGCGGGCCTGGTGGCGCTGCTCCACCTCCTGCTCGCACAGGGCATAGAGGAACTGGCTGTGGCTCCAGCCCTCGGCCTCAGCCTGCGAGGCGATGCTCTGCCAGTGGGAGCGGATCCGTGCCAGCCGCAGCTGCCGCAGCAGGATCGGCAGGGCGGCCTCCACCGCCTGGGGCCGCGGAACCGAGGACAAGGAGGTCGTCATAGCTCTGCAGCGTGTGTTGAGGAATGCGTTGGGGTGGCAGGGGGCGATGGGGCGGCAGCCGGAACCGTTGCTGCAACGCCGCCAGCGACAGCCCCTGGCGTTGGTGGGCCTTCTCGAGCCAGGCCAGCACCGGCCCATAGCCCGCCAGCCGGCAGCCCACATACAGCGCCTCCACCATCAGCCGAGCGGCGGCGTCACGGTCACCGCCGCTGCGCAGCTGCTGCCACAGCTGCCACCAGCCCTCGTCGGGAAACAGCTCCCGTTGGTAGCGGCAGTGCAGCAGCGCCCGGGGCTTGCGCCGCAGCGCATCGATCAGGTGCTCCAGATCGATGCTCCACGCCCGCCCATGCCGCTCCACACCGCCGTGGAGCCGCGTCAGCTCGCAGGCGAGCTGACGGCCGAGCAACAGCTGCAGCCGGTCGTGATAGATCCGCACCGTCAGGCGCCGGCCGATCAGCCGCGGCGGCACGGAATACACGACCTTGCGCACCTCGATCGTGCTGGTGCGCCGCACCGTGAGCTGCTCGATGTCGTAGTCGGCAAAGCGAAACCGCGGCAGGGGCCGCAGCGCCGCTTTCTCCTGCCCCAGCCGGCACAGACGCGGCTGGTTGTATGGCTCAATCACCTCGGCCAGGAAAGCCTGGTACGCCGCCAGCGACTCGAAATCGCTGCTGCCACGCAGCAGCAGGGCCTGCTCAATCCGCCTCTTGAGATGGCCATGGGGACTCTCCACACGGCCGTTCTCATGGGCCACGCCACAGTTGTTGCGGCTGTAGGCCAGGCTGTAGTGGCTGCAAAGGGCGTGGTAGCGCGGGGTGATGTCCGCGCTGAAACTGCCGTTGCGGTTACGGCACGCCGCCGACAACCGGTCGGTCCTCAGTTCAGCCGGCACCCCACCACAGGCGGCCAGGGCGTTCTGCAGCCCCTCCGGCCACCAGGAATCGAGCCGGCGGCACTGGCTGATCGCCCCGAGCTTCTGCTGCGGCGAAAGTCCCAGGGGCGGGTGATGCCGCCCGGCATCCTCCACACCCCGTAGCGGCTGCGGGAAGCCCGGAACTCGGCATCGAGATACTCCTTGGCGTTGCATTGGGCCAGGTATTTGCGGTAGGCAAAGGCCTGGCCGTCCTCCACCATCGCCAGGTTGAGATTCACCTCCCCGATCACCTCAGCCACGGTGCGGCCATAGCGATCGACCGTCTGGGGAAGAATCGTCACCGGGGCGCCAATGCGCAGCCGTGTTTGTAGGTAGGAGCGGGATTGGGCTCCGTAGGGCGCCTGCGCCATCTCGGGGGCATCGATGCAGGCCAGCCGGACAGTGATCCTTTGCTGGCCCTGCAGGACGCGGATCGTGTCGCCATCGCCGATGGAGAGCACGGTGGCGCGCCCATCCGCCGACTGGCCAGGCCCCAGAAGCGAACAGCCCAGGAGGAGGACTGCCGCCAACCCAGTGGCGAGTCCATGGGTCCGGCCTTGGCGGAGGGAAATCGGCAAGGGGGGGAACGTCATCGCCGCTCGTCAGATGCTCGTGCTCAAACCCTTTGGGCCATCTGATACGCCGAGGTGTAAGTCAGCGGCACAGTGTCTCCGTGGATCTGCTGCAGGGCTCGCCTTAAGTCAGATGTCAGGGCTGCCTGCAGATCCGGATCGAGGGCCAGAAACGGCGAGTAGGTGGTCTGCAGGGTGAGGTAGTCCTCGATCGAGAGGCTTCTCTCCACCAAAACCTGAACCCGATGGACAGCCTGAAACAGCGGGGAGTCCTCAAGCGGCTGCCCCAGGATTTCGAGAATCCCCGCCACCGTGCCGGCATCTTCATAGGGCCTCCTGAGAAAGGGCAGAAGGCCTGTGCCGCAGTGGATCTGAGCGACT
>CAYHCE010000083.1:0-4422 GCA_964355015.1 uncultured bacterium
TCTGCGTCGTTCCGATCGGAGTCGGCGTCAACCTGGCCCCCTACATCGCTGCCTGAGAACGGGTGCTGCTCGACGCCGGCCTCAAGATCCAGCTGCACCCCAACGGCACGGCGATCGAGGGCGAGTGGGCGCCCGTCTTCAAAGCCATCGAGGCATGCCACACGGCCGTGCACGCGATGGGTTGTCCCCGCATCTACACCACCGTGAAGGTCAATACCCGCACCGATCGAGATCAGACGCTGGAGGACAAGGTGGCGAGCGTTGAGGCTCTGCTCCAACAGCTGCCGCACAGGGGCCAATGAGAAGGGCGCCCCGTGTCGGGCGCCCTACTGCTGCGCAGAAGCCAAGGGCTAGGGCCGGTTGAGGGGTCTGGCTATCCGGGAAGGCGAGGAGCCGCTTTATGCCTACGGATACCTGTGATCGCCCGCCTCCCGGTTGACGGCTAGGAAGGGGTGTGTCGCTCCCTTGGCCCCGGATGGTCCGCCCTCGCCGCCGCATCCCGCTGGCTCTGCGCGTCGCCCTGCCCCTGCTGCCCCTGGCCGCCGGACTCGCCCTGGTGCCACCGCTGCAGGCCCAGCCCACCACCAGCGCCAGGCCCACGGTGGTGCGATCGGTACCGCCCGAGCCCCGGCCCAACCCCGCTCTCGAGGCGGCCCTGCGCGAGGTTCTCTTCCCGGTGCGGATCGACGACGGCCAGGGCCACGGTCCCGATCCCGGCAGTGCCGAGGGGGAGATGGCGAAGCGCAACAGGATCAAGGCCGAATGCGAGCGCCTGCCGGCGCATCGCTACAGCTGGAGCCGGGTGGATCTGGGCGGCGACGGCAGACCCGAGGTGGTGGCCCAGGTGGTGGGGCCGATGTTCTGCGGCACCGGCGGCTGCCCGCTGCTGATCTTCCGCGAATCCAGCCCCGGCCGGCTGGAGCTCATCACCCAGATGAGCCTGTTCAAGGATCCCCTGATCGTGACTGAGCGGCGCCACAACGGCTGGAAGGAGCTGATCACCCGCGTGCGGATGGATGCCGGCAACGGCTACTACGCGGAACTGCGCTACGACGGCCGCACCTATCCCACCAACCCCAGCGTGGCGCCGGCCATCCCCCTGCGCCTAGCGGAACCGGGCATTGCCTATCTGGCGTGGAACGACAAGGATCCCCGTGAGCACCGGCTGCCCTGCGAGGCCGCACCCCAGAAAAGGGGCTTCTGAGTAAGGCCACCCATGACCGCTGCAGGCCTGGATGGCACCCCCTCGCTCGCTGATCAGCTGCTCCAGGGTCTGATCGCTCTGAGCGATCACCTCACAGGTGGCAGACACCGGATCAGCTACTCCGTAGATCACAAGCGCTGGAGACGAGTGGCTTGGTGTTCTTTCGGGCAGCAGCAGAGGACAGCGGGCAACGAATCGGTTTCGGGCGGATGGACCCCTAAAATCAGCAGCCCAAATTCATCACCGCACATGCCCCGTCCCTGGCAGCGTTCCGCCTCCTTGGTCTCAGCGGCCAGCCTGGCGCTCTGCAGCTTCACCGCCATCGCTCCTCAGGCCGCCCTGGCCGAGGTGCTCGTGCGCGCCCAGGGACGCTGCAAGCTCTCCAGTGGCGGCTATGTGCCTTTCAACGGTCATTGCACCTTCAAGCACAAACAGGCCGGTGGCGTGGATGCCTACGTGGTGAAACTCGATGACGGCACCGAATTCAACTTCTCGGGTCCCAATCCACAGGCACTGAGCGTGCAGACCCACGCCGGCATCCGCAATGTGCGCCACACCGCTCAGCCTGATCACGATGTCTTCAGCTGGGAGGATGGCGAGCCCCGCAAACTGTCCGTGAGGCTCGATCGGGTTGAGAATCCAGATGCCGGCTTTGACACCCCTCCCCAGAAGGCTGACAGCACGGCCCTGGTCGGGGCTGCGCTGGGTGCCCTGATCGGAGGCCTGATCAGCGGCAAGCCCGCCCAGCGGAGTGAGGCAGCCACCCAGGGCGCTCCCGTGGGCGAGCTGCAGTCACTGGTCGGAGCGCGTGCATCGGGCGCAGAAGCCACCATCACTGGCAAGGGCTACACCTACCGCGGTGGGGCCAAGTCCGATGGCAGCTCGTTCACGTACTGGGAGCAGCCCCGCACCAACAACTGCGTGGCCGTTCGTACCACCGATGGCCGCTACCAGTCGATCACCTACACGACCAAGGCCGACTGCAACTGAGCCCACGAAACGCCCGGCTCCGCAAGTGGCGATGCAGAGCCGGGCCGCAGCTGGGCTGTCCATGCCCACATCAACTTCAACACGGCTGAGACCCGCAGCCATGGTTGGCTGGACCTCTGAAAGCTGCCGCCCCACGCGGGGGCCATCCCGGCGGGTGTAGAGGTGCGATCAGGCAACCCAACCTTTGCCGACGGACGGACCGCTGTCGCCAGGTCGTCACTCGGCCACACGGACCGCATCCGTGCACAGCCGTGAAGAGGCAATGGGGCCAGCCGGTTGGTAGCCCCACTTGGGATCGTTGCGGAAGCTGTACACCTCCCGGCCGTTGCGCTCGATGCGGAACAGGGTCCAGGTCTGACGCTCACAGCTCAGGCCGATCACCGCCTTGCCATCGGCGAGGGGCAGTTCCACGTGGCGGATCCCGTCATAGATCCACAACAGCCGGCCTGCTCCGTTCTCGAGCAGGGAGCGGATCGGGCTGCCCTGGACCTGAGGCTGGGCGCTGGCGGGTGCGGCCAGCCCTGCCACTGTCAGCAGGACGTTGAGGAGCAGCGCCCAGCAGGCCCGGCGATCACACATGAGGACAAAGAAAGGTCTTCATTTTGCGTTCAAGGCGCCCCCCCTGTCCGCAGCAAAGGTCAGAGAACAGCCGTCGGTCTTGGGATCAGCCGCCAGACCTGACCAAAGCTTCCAGCAGCCTGGAGCCAAGGGAAGCGACGAAAGCGGCGACTGCGGTAGCAAGGACTACGAAGTTCTACGAGACCATGGCGGTCGCAACCACGAGGGTTACGGTCCGATGGCCCTCCTGTCCCGAGCAGGTTCCATCATGAACGTTCTCTGGTTTCTCCTCGTCGGTGTGATTGCCGGCTGGCTTGCCGGGGTTCTCGTCAAAGGGGGAGGCTTCGGGCTCGTCGGCGATCTGGTGGTGGGCATCATCGGCGCCCTGCTCGGTGGTCTTCTCTTCAGCGGTCTCGGTGGGGCAGTGGGCGGCGGCCTGCTGGGCAGCATCGTGGTGGCCACCCTCGGTGCGGTGATCCTGCTGGTGGTGCTAAGGGTGCTCAAACGGGCCTGATCCCTGCCGAAGATCCTTCACCTCGCTGGGCCTAAAGTTCTCACCAGTTCCTTCACCTCATCACCATGAGCCTGGAAGACAAGATCAAGGCTTCCGCCAAGGATGCCGAGGGCAAGCTGCAGGCTGCGGCCGGTGAGCTCACCGGTGATGACCAACTCAAGGCCGCAGGCGAGGCCAAGCAGATTCAGGCCAAGGTGATCGATGCCGCCGGTGGCCTCAAGGACAAGGTGGCGGATGCTGCTGATGCCGTCGGCGACGCCCTCGAGGGTCTGGGCAACAAGGCCTGACCCTTTGCCGTTTGCTCAGCGGCGCCTTGACCGGCCAGCCCCTGCAAGGCCATGGCCTGCCAGCATCCGATACGCCTGAAGCAGCAGAGCGATCGCGATAACAACTGTTGCTTGCAGCGTCGGCACGACGATGATCGTCATCCGCTGCACCAGGCGATGTTCGGGCACGGTGTGGAAGCGGTAGCTGTCTATTCCCAGGAGGAGCGTGCCTCCCAGGGAGAGCACCAGCACAGCGACGAACAGCAGGTTCGAAAGGCGGGGCCGCTCCCGCTCCCTCCAGGCCAGCAGTCCAAGAACGAAGTAAGGGGCAATCAGGAAGGCCAGAAACGGCAGATCCCCCGTTCGCAGGCCGGTGGTGCCCGTGCCAACGATCACCAGGCTGGCGAGAGCGGCAAGCATGCACAGCATCCGTGTGGCGCGATCAGCCACCGTGGCTATCGAAACGCTCTCAGGAGTGACCAGGCCGAGAGGAGCAACAGCACGGGGCCGATCACAAGCAGATCAACCCGGATGTTCGCTTCCGGCGTCCTGATCAGCACCAGCCATTCCCAGCCGGCGAAGATCCCCCAACCCATGGCCCCGAACAACAATGCACGGGGATGGCGGGCGACACTGGGCCATCGGAACCGCAGGGCCAGGTAGCCCGCCAGAAAACCGACGGCCACCGTCAGGATGGCTGGTGGTTGACCGACGAACAGAGTCACGAGCAGTTCCATGGTTTCGCCACCTTGGTGAATGGGGGAGACCGAGCGGACTTCTTTGCTAACAGTCGGGAGGCTTGCCTCCTCGGTTCATGGTGATCGCTGGTCTCAGATCCAATGAGAAGGGCGCCCCGTGTCGGGCGCCCTTGGGCCGGTTGCAGGGCTTGG
>CAYHCE010000084.1:0-4274 GCA_964355015.1 uncultured bacterium
TCATTCGGTCGTTGACTTCAGCGGGCGCGGCTCTATTGGCAACAAACTCCTAGGGAGGCTCTGGAAAACCAGCGCCATTCGCAGGACAATAGCCCTGTGATCGCAGGCCAGGACTGGGATGATGGGCAGCAAGCAGCTTGGTTTCTCGGATTACGAGCTGACGACGGCCAAGAAGCAGACCAAACGGGAGAAGTTTCTCTCTGAGATGGAGGTGGTGGTGCCCTGGCAGGCGCTGATCGACTTGATCGAGCCCCACTACCCCAAAGCGAGCAAGAAAGACGGCCGTCCTCCCTATCCGCTGGCCACCATGCTGCGGGTCCATCTCCTGCAGCAGTGGTACTCGCTCAGCGACCCGGCGATGGAAGAGGCATTGATCGAGGTCCCCACCATGCGCCGCTTTGCCGGCATCGAGCTGATCAGTGACCGGATCCCGGATGATACGACGATCCTGACCTTCCGCCACCTGCTGGAGTAGCACGAGCTAGGCGATCAGATCTTTGAGACCATCAAAGCCCACCTCAGCGCACGGGGCATGACGATGAGGCAGGGCACGATCGTCGATGCCACCTTGATCGCGGCGCCCAGCTCCACCAAAAACAAAGAAGGGAAGCGGGATCCGGAGATGCACCAGACCAAGAAGGGCAACCAGTGGTACTACGGGATGAAAGTCCATATCGGTGTCGACAAGGACTCCGGCCTGATCCATTCGGTCGTTACCACGGCCGCCAACGTGCATGACCTCATCACGGCTGCCGAGCTGTTGCATGGCGATGAGGAGGTCGTCTACGGCGACGCCGGCTACCAGGGCATCGCCAAGAGACCTGAGATGGCGGGCCATTCAGCAACATTCCGAGTGGCGATGCGGCCGGGGAAACGTCGGGCACTGCCAGACAACGCAGATGGAAAGCTGCAGGATCTGATCGAGGTGGCAAAGGCACACGTCCGCGCCAAGGTCGAGCACCCGTTCCGGGTGCTCAAGCAGCAGTTCGGCTTTCAGAAGACCCGACTGCGGGGCCTGGCCAAGAACCGGTGCAAAATCAATGTGCTGGCAGCCTTGACGAATTTGTTCCTGGCCCGGCGGCAGTTGCTCGCGACAGTCTGAGCATGGGGATGGTGTGTTTAAACGACCTGATCCATCATCAAAAAACAACCAAAAGCGGAGGATCTGAGCAGATAGAGTCGCCGCAAGATGGCCGCAAAGGCAAATCAGGGGCAAAAAGCAGTGTTACTGATTTCAGCGGCCGCACAAACCCCTGTTGCCCAGAGATTCCCTAGCTCGCGCGCGCTAGGTTTGTAATGCTTTGTCCTGTTTACCCAGAAAGCTTCGTATTTCTCAGCACCAGCTCCAGATCGGGGCGTCCATCCCAGCAGGGTGGCCTCTGCCAAAGTCGCCTGCCGACGGCCACCACCAGCCTCAAGCAGCAGGGCACGGTTCACTGGAGTTCCTGGTGGACGCCTGGAACGCCCGTCGCCACGGACTGCCCGTCCTCATGCCTGATCCCACCAGCCAGATAGGGCATCAAGCGGGCAGATCAGACCAGGGGAATAGCTGAGAGACCACACTTACGAGGTGATCGGCCATCATCGCGGCGTTGTCTTCCCATTGTTGTGTGGACAGGCTGTCGCGCCCCTTGAGCGTATTATGAGTTGTTGACTCCTGGCGTTCTTGCAAGGATTGTATGCTATAAAATGTTCAAAACAAGGAGTTGGGCGGTTGGGAATTCGCAAAGGAATAGACGTCAGCTTCGATGGTGCCAGCGAGCAGCGCAACATCAGCGCCATTGTTACATGGGGTCAGCATGCCTTCATCGCGTCGGACGAGGCGACTCAGAGCCACGGCAACTACCTCCAGAGGTTCGAGAGGAATGGGGAGCATTTCACTGCCGCCGCGAACGGGGTTATCGAGCTTGATGTGCCAGAGGCTCGAGTTGAGGATGGCGAAAACACACTGCCGGAGATGGATCTGGAAGGCCTTGCTGTCGAGGGAAACAGCCTATATGTGATTGGTTCTCACTCAGCGAAGCGCAAGAGTGTCGCAGCAGTGGAGAATACCCGTGAGAAGAACCGGAGGCGTCTCACGACCGCCGCAAAGAGGCAGCCATACCGTGACTGCCTGCTGAAGATCGAGTTGAATGACGACGGGACAAAGGAGAGCATCGCACGAACCAGTTTGGCGGAATATTTTGACACCACGGAACCGTTCAAGACGCACCGCTCTGTGGCAGGCAAAGAGAATGGTGTTGACATTGAGGGCCTCGCGGTCAAGGACGGGATACTTTACGTAGGGTTCCGGGGTCCTGTGCTACGGGGAAATTATGTGCCGATCCTAAGATGTAAGTTCAGCGATCCGCCAACGGAGTGCGAGCTATTGTTCGTGAACCTGGAAGGGCGCGGTGTTCGCGATCTGATCGCTGTGCAGAACGGGCTGATAATCCTGGCTGGCCCTATTGCTGACGGTTCGGAGACTTACCGGCTTTGCTATTGGAACGGCGAGGATCAGGTGCCAGGCACAGACGTCGAGATGGCCAGTCTGGACTCAGGACTGAAGTCTCTGGGCGACCTACCAATGCCGGTGACTAGAGGTCCGTTGAAGGCGGAAGGCATTGCACTCGTCAGGGAAACGGCCCAGACTTGGGAGTTCATTGTCATGTTTGACGGCGACTCTGGCGGAGCTCGCTATAGTGTCGATGTAGTCTAACGTTAGTCCCCTAAGCTTGCATACTAATAGCATCATGCGGCTGTAACCCCCGGGGGGTGTAAAACTCGCCCGCATTACCTGCGCTTCGCAAATCGTTGAGCAGCTGCTCGTACACATCGCCCAGATTCGCGCGGGTCTTTAAGTCGTGAAAGTTGATGGCCTCTTCCAACTTCTCGATCACCGCCAGCATCTGAGTGCCAGACTTCATGTAGTTGTTGGCGTCCTCAAAGACACTGCGGATCACCTTGTGCTGCAGACTGGCATTGGCATCCAGATCCTTGAGCGTCGGGAACAGATCGTTATTGACGAAACTGATGATCGCGCTACCAGCCATCTGAGGCTTCTTTTTGCCATCGGGCCCAGCGACGTAAGCCGCCCAGTTGCGCCAGCGCATCTCCTCCGGCAACGGAGACTTGTATTTGGGGTTGTCATCTTCCCACTCCTCCTCCCGCTGGTCGAAGACCTTGAGGAAGAGCATCCAGGTGAGTTGGCCGAGGCGTTGAGCATCACCGTCGACGCCATCGTCCTTGCGCATGATGTCCTGGATGGACTTGACGGTGCTGCTGAGGTTCATCGTGTTGTGCTAGGAAAACGTCGCTCGATGCGAGGTCAGGCTTGCTTCTTGGCTTCCTGCTCGTAGAGCAGGGCTGATTCAAAGTGTCAACAAGGGCTCGGCTCCGGCTGTCGCCGCGCCATCTTCAGCAGCGCTGTGATGTCGTGGGTTACGGCCTGCATGCCTGCCCGGATCGACTGAAACCCCGCCAGACGCAGCAGGTTGAGAGCAGCCGTCCGCAGTGTGGCCATCGCTCCAGCGCCGTTCCCCCGATAGCGGTGCACGTCTTCATGGAGCTGGGTGTCGCAAATCCAGTGCCAGCCCTCGATACTCCAGCGGTCTCGCACCAGTTGCAGCAGGGCTTCTGGGGTGGTGTGCAGGCTGGTGAGAAACAGATGGGTGGCCTGAAATGGCTTGCCGTCGAGGCTGCCGGTGGCGCTCACCTCCACGATCCAGCTGGTGCCGAGCCAGGCCTCGCTGATGTGTTCCGGGGCCTCTTTGGCCCGCAGCGTCCAGGTGATGTCGCGGCCGTGGCTGATCTCGTGATCCGTTGCCACAAAAGGGATGTGCCGCTTTCCCTGGAACTGGCTGCTGATCTGGCGATGCAGTGTCTTCTGGTTCCCTTTGACGGTCATGAGGAAGTCGGCCCCCTGCTCCTGGAGCTGTTGAAAAACGGGCGCTGCGTGTGCAGGGCATCCGCCTGGATCAGCACCCCTTCGAGATCCAGCTCCCCGAGCAGTTGCCGGAGCACTGCGCGCTCGTGGTTCTCACCGGTGGCGTAACAGGCCTGACTGATCGCCACGCCCAAGGCAGATGAGTAGAGCGTGACTTGGGCAATGAACGCGCAGCCGCCACCAGGCGTGGGCTCGATCGAGCCCCGCAGAGTCTTTCCATCGCACACCAACTGGTCGAGATCCGCTGCACCACCGGGGATCTGAGCGATCGTCCAGTCGCGGATGGCCACGCACAAGGCCGCAACATCCACCTGTAGGAAGAAGTAGCGGAACGCCGAATCTGATGGGG
>CAYHCE010000085.1:0-4232 GCA_964355015.1 uncultured bacterium
TGGAATCGCTGGCGCCGCTGCCGCCCGGCCTGCGGCTGGGCCCGGTGATCCCGAATGGCTGCGACACCCTCGCCATCGCAGCGCGGGCCGCCGTGGCCCGCAGCGCCCGCCCCCCCGGCGACCCCCACCGCCTGCTGATGGTGGCCCGACTGGACCCGATCAAGGACCAGGCCACCCTGCTGCGGGCCTTCGCGGCCCTCGGCCCGGAGCGCCAGGGCTGGGAGCTGCAGCTGGTGGGGGAGGGGAGTGAACGGCCACGGCTGGAGGCACTGGCCGTTCAGCTGGGGCTCGATCCAGCCCAGGTGCTGCCCGGCCGCCGCATCGACATCCCTGAGCTGCTGGGCCAGTCGGATGTTTTCGCCTTCTCCACTACCCCCGCCGAAGGCTTCGGCATTGCCCTGATCGAAGCCCTTGCCGCCGGCCTGCCGGTGATCGCCAGCGATGTGCCCGCCTGCCGTGAGGTGCTGGTGCTGTTCGATGGGGCTGCTGGGGATCTGCTGCCGCCGGGTGATGAAGCCGCCTGGGCGGCGCGCTTGGCGGAGCTGATGGGCTCGCCCGTGCAGCGGCAGGAGCTGGCGGAGCGGGCCGAGTCCCACGCCGCTGTCTACGACATCCGACACACGGCCGAGAGTTGGTACCGGCTATTGGGCTTGGCTACGGATCCCATTTAACACGATGCTTGTCATGCTGAAAATAACCTGGCACTGGTTGTTCCCACGCTTGCAGCGCGCGCTGCCTGCCCATCACGGCAATCCTTTGCTGGCCGCCATGGATCGCATGGCCATCGTGTTTCATGCCCTCTATGAAAATAGCAACTATGACCCTGCCTCCAATGGTGAGGCCTGGTTGCTGAATCGCCTTGCCACCACGTCTCCCAAGGTGATCTTCGATGTGGGGGCGAACCGGGGCGATTACGCCCGTCTTGCCTTGGCGGCTTGCACACAGGCTCGCCTTTATGCCTTTGAGCCAATCCCTACTGTTTTCCAGGAGCTGGCACGCAGTCTTGGTAGCAAACCGCGGGCAGAATCCTTTTCGCATGCTCTGGCGGATCTCAACGGTGAGCTCAACTTCTATTTCGACTCTGCCCACACCGGCAACACCACTGCGGTTTTTGGGGTGCAGGATTCGATCCACGGCCTCACGACCATAGAGTGCATTCCCGCCCAAGCCCGGCGCCTCGACGACTTCTGCTCTGAACACTCCATTGCATCAATTAATCTTCTAAAGATCGACGTGGAGGGATTTGAATCAAGTGTGTTAATGGGAGGGTGTAGGATGATTTCCGAAGGGAGAGTTGACTGTATCCAGATTGAATATGGCAAGGCCAATCTCTTTTCGCGCTACTTCGTACACGATTATATGCGCGACTACGGAGCCGATTATGTGATCGGAAAGCTCTACCCCAGGGGCGTACATTGGTTTGGCCGTTATTCATCCAACCTTGATGATCAGTTGGGGCCGAATCTCGTGATGGTGAGGCGAGAGCGCAGTGAGCTCATCAGGCTCCTGTCTGAGGGCGGGTCGGCCTTGCCTGGATGAACCGCCAACTCCTCTGCTGCGGCGACGCCAACAACCTGGCCACCTGGAGCAACATTCCCTGGTGCCTGCTCCAGGCAGGGCGGCGGAGTGGTCTGCTTCAGGGTGGTCTGGCCCTTCAGCCCGAGCGGCTGCGCTGGCGGCGCCGGTCCTGGAATCTGGCCCAACTGCTGCGCCGCGGCCAGCCCGGTGGCTATCAATACAGCCGTGAGTTTGGCGGCGCCCTGCTGGCCCAGGCCAAACTGCCGTCCCAGGTGGACATGCCAGTCGCTCAGAACTTGGCCCTGCTCAGCCACTTTCCCCTGCTGCCGCCAGAGCCCTGGCCTGAAGCCTGGCGGGTGGACTTCTACATCGATGCCACCACCCTCCAGGTGTTCACTAACTATGGCAGCGGCAGCCGCATTGCCCCGGCCTTCCAGCGCCAGGTGGTGGAGCGCGAACGCAGCGCCTACCAGCGTTCTGGCGCCGTGATCTGCATGGCCCAGTGGGCAGCCGATTCGGTGATCAACGATTACCGCATCGATCCGGCCAAGGTGCATGTGGTGCCCGGCGGCGCCAATCTCGATGAGGTCCATCTGGCCGGTTTGCCGGTTTCACATCCACCGCCTCCTCCAAGTGAAAGTGAACCCCTGCGACTGGGCTTTGTTGGCAAGGACTGGTCGCGCAAGGGCGGGCCGTTCCTGTTGCAGCTGGCGGAGGGGCTGAACCGGCGCGGCATTCCCACTGTGATCCGCGCCATCGGGCCTGATCCCGCCAGCCTGCCGGTCCACCCAGCCCTGCAGCCGCTGGGCTTCATGAACAAGCAAATCGAAACGGCCCGCTTCGTGGAGGAGCTTCGCAGCTGGCACTTCGGCACCTTGTTCTCCAGCGCGGAAGCCTTTGGTATCTCCAACCGCGAGTGTCTGCGGCTGTGCGTGCCGTTGCTCGCCCATGCCGTGGGCGGCATCGCCTCCACCCTCCCTGACGCCGGCTGCGGCCAGCTGTTCCCCGCCCATCCCAGCCCCACCACCGTGGCCGACTGGATCGTGGCGCGGCTCTCCCCCTACGGGGGCTATCTGGCCTGGCGCTCGGCCCTGGCACCCCGCTGGCGCGAGTTCACCTGGGATGCGGCGGTGGAGCGGCTGGGGGAGATTCTGGGCTGAAGGGATTCACCACGTCCACACCTGTGGGGATGAAAGGGCGAACGTTGCGTGTCACCACTTTCAGAGCATGCTCCAGGGCAGTGGCCGCGATCATCAGGTCAGCGCCGTGATGGCCTATCCCGGCTGAAAGTTGGCCCCAGCGTCTGGCGATGGCGCCATCCACGGGAAGGATCCGCTGGCCATACAACGACAGCAACCCCTCCAGCCAGCGCTCCAGCCGCCTGGCGAATACGCCATCATCCTTCTGCTTCATCGCGATGCCCCGCTCGATCTCCCCCAGGCTGATCACACTCAGATAGAGATCATCGGAGTTCTGCTCACCGAGCCAGGCCACCACACCTGGATCGCGCTGACGCCTCCGCAGTTCGGAGATCACAATGGTGTCGAGCAGGTACATTCACGCCTCCCAGGGGCGGGGCTCCAGCTCGGCTTGCTCAAAGCCGCCGTCGTCCTGGGGCAGCTCCAGCAGCAGCTCCACAAGGCTGGGCTGGTCCAAGCGCTCGAGCCGCCGCAGACGTTCGTAGTCCTCAACCCCAAGCACCACCGTGGCGGGCTTGCCGCGCCGCGTCACCAACTGGGGTCGGCCGGCCATGGCCGCTTCCACGACGGCGCTGAAGCGGTTCTTGGCGTCCTGCAGGGTCCAGGTTTCCGTTGCCATGGCCTTCTCCTGGCTAGATGAACAGGCTAGCTGGTTGAGCGGAGGGCTTGGCTGGATTCTGGAGCCCCTTAGCCTGAAAGGCCTCCGGCCCTGGAGCGATGACCCTTGCGCCGCCCCCACCAGCTTCCGTCCTTCAGCCGCTGCAGCTGCCCTGGGATCTGCGGCTGACGCCCGAGCAGTTTGAGCTGGTGTGCCGGGACAACCCTGAGGCTGTGCTTGAACTCGGCTCCGATGGGCAGCTGATTGCCCTGACCCCCACCGGTGGTGACACAGGCAGCCGCAACAGCAACCTGATCATTCAGCTTGGCCTGTCGATCCGTGGCCACGCGTTGCCGCTCAAGCTGTTCGACAGCTCCACCGGCTTCCGCTTGCCCGATGGTTCGGTGCTCAGCCTGGATGCCGCGCTGGTGCGCCTCGATCGCTGGAAGGCCCTCCTGCCCGAGCAGCGCCGCGGTTTTCCACCGCTCTGCCCCGATCTCGTGGTGGAACTGGCCAGCTCTTCGGATGGTGGCCCCCGTGGCGTGGCTGCTCTCCGCCAGAAAATGGAGACCTATCGCCGCAATGGTGCCCAGCTCGCTTGGCTGCTGCTACCCGAGGAGCGCGCTGTGGAGATCTGGCGCTCCGATGCCACGAACGCTGAGCGCATCGAGCCAGCCCGGGAGCTGGATGCAGCTGAGCTGTTCCCGGGGCTCAGGCTCGATCTGGCCGAGATCTGGGAGGTTTAGGAGCCGCGGCGCCGATCTCTGTTACCTGCGCAGCGAGCAGGGCCGCGAGGTGGATGCCCTGGCCTGGGCCCCGATGCCGACCGTTACCGTTGGCCGTGGCTCTCGGCGCTGGAGTGGTTCCTGGAGGAGTGAGTGCGATGCCTGCTGGCCTTCTGTTCATGCCCTCGCTGA
>CAYHCE010000086.1:0-3868 GCA_964355015.1 uncultured bacterium
CCCGCCGCTGGCGGCCAGATCGAGGCGACGATCAGCGGCGATGCCCTGGTGCCCGTGGCTGGTGATCTGGCCAACGTGGTGGACCCGTGCTTCTTCTTTGCGCGGGCGACGCTGACGCCATCGACGCCAGCTGGTGCCCACGTCAGCCTCACCCACGGTTGAGCCGATGAGCGACTCCAGCCCCGGCGACCTCAATGGCTCCGTGATCGAAGCGACGGCGCTCGCCAATCCCGTCGTGCGCCCCACGGTGCCCGGCTCCCCCTGGGCGCCGCCTCAACCCCTGACGCAGGGCTCGGATCCGACGGTGCCGACGGCGCCGCCGCTTGATCCGTTGCCCGATGAACCCTCTGATCGCGTCCGCCCTTCTGATCCGACGATGTCGATGGCACTCACCGATGCGATGCCGAGGCTGGATGTCCCCCCCGAGGGGATGATCCGGATCACCCGTGGCAGTGAGACCCGCTACTGCTTCCCGTGTCACATGGACGGTTGGCAGGCCCTGGGCTGGCAGGCGCACGCTCCCAGCCTTCCGGGTGCTGATGGGGAGGACGGTGGATCGCCGGTCGAACCACCGATCGATCCACCGATTGATCCCAGCGAGGGCCTGGCGGTGATCACGGCGGTGAAAGGTGGTCCCTACACGATCGGAGTGGAGTCACCGGGTCAGGAGGTGCAACTTGTTGGCTCGAACTTTGAGCCCGGGAGCACGGTGGTGGTTCAGCCTCCCTCGCTCGCCACGACTTCTGCGGTCAAGGTGTCCAGCCTGACGGAGCTGGTGTTCTCCCTGACCACCGGCAAGGTTCTGGCCGCTGAGGACTGCTTGATCGCCGTGGCCAACTCGGTGGGGACGGGACCCTGGTTCTCGATCACGCTCCACGAGAGGCCTGCACCGTCGAGTCCTGAGCCGGCCCTGGCGGCGACGGCTGAGGACTTGCCCGATTACGCCGCGATGACCAAGGCGCAGATCATTGCCGAGGTGGAGCGTCGCTACGGCGTGGCGCTGGATCCGGGAATGACCAAGGCGGAGCTGGTGGCCGAGGCCGAGCTGCTGGAAGCCAAGGGTCCGGTGAGCGCGGCCCCGATCGCTGGGCTCGATGGGCCTCAGGCGGACGATGAGGAGCCGGCCCTGCCGCTGGATCTGCTGCGCTGATCCCGCCGCATCCCCATGCCTTACCCCCTGCCCATTGGCTCTGATCCCACCAACGGGCGGGTGCGGATCGTCCCGCCGGTGGGCTGCCCGGGCGGCGAGGAATGGGTGCTGGTCCATGAAGCACCGCGCTGGCTGGAGCTGAGCTTCCGGCTGGGGCCGGTGCCGGCCCTGCCGCTGGAGCTGTTCTGGATGCCGGCACCGAGCCGCTGGAACGATCGGCTCGGTTCAGCGCCGATCGAGCTGGCGGTGAACCCGCTGGGGCTGCCGGCCCAGGACTTCCAGGTGGACTGGGGTGATGGCTCCAGCGAAACCGTGCCCTGGACGCCCTACCGACCCGATGTACCCAAGGTGCGGCACGTCTACGGGCAGCGGCTGGACCTGACGGTGACGGTGACGATGGGGATGAACATCGCCACGTTGGCGGTGGCGCTGCTGGGCTGCCCCCTGCCGCCCAACATGATCCCGAGTTCCCCGCCTGGCGGCGTCGGTGGCGGCACACTGGCGGGTGTTGAGCCGCTGGTGCCGAGCGATGGCCTCGATGGGCTGGCCTACAACGGCAGCCGCGCCGAGGTGTGGCGGTTGCGCCTCCACCCCCAGGGCGGCCTGGCGTTGCTGCCTTCCCCGGTGGACGGCAAGCCGTCGCTGGTGGTGATGAACGGCTCCGGCGCCGCCAGCCGCGGCACCCGCTGGTATGCGGGCGATGGGCCACCGCCGAGCGAGGGGCTCAACCCGCCACCAGCGCCGGGGGATCTGTACCTCAACCGAACGAACGGCCAGGTCTTCGAGCTGATCGTCTGAGGCCAAGGTCTCGCCAGCGCCGGTGGCAATAGCTGGGGTGAACCGCTGGGGGAGTGGATGACGTCTTGGGGCGCCCTCGGGTTGTCGCTGCGGGGGCCGGAAGGCCCAGCGGGAGCTGCTGGACCCCCGGGCAGCCAGGGCCCAGCCGGCGCCCAGGGCCCCCAAGGTGTGCCCGGCACCACCGGCAACACCGGACCCGCTGGGCCCACCGGAGCAACGGGCCCGACGGGGGCGACAGGTCCAGCTGGAGCCACCGGCAGCCAGGGGCCCGCCGGCCCTGCCGGGCCGAGCGTGTGGGGTGGCATCACCGGCAGCTTGAGCGCCCAAGCCGACCTGCAGGAGGCGCTAACCCTCAAGCTCAATGCCTCAAGGCTGACCGTGGGGCCAACGGCGCCGACCAGCCCCCAGGTCAACGACCTCTGGGTGGACACCAACTGATGGCGATCACGAGCCGCGACCAGCTGATTGCAGCCCTGACGCTCTCGCGCAATGCGCTGATCGACAAGGCGAGCCTCACCAACGCCGTGGCCGGGCGCTTCTACTCGCTCTGGCGGGCGACGGGTCAGCCGGGCCAGGGCGCCATCCCAACCACGGCGGCGGTCTGCACCAGGGCCACGACCGGAGCATTGCCGCTGACCAACCAGACACCGCCGGCGGCGAACTACCTGGCCTGGCTGGATCTGGTGACGGCCAACAGCGCCACCAACCTCAGCGTCCATGACCGCCTCGCTCACCAGGGCGGCCTCTCGGGCACCGTTGCTTCTCCCACGGTGCAGACCACCAACCTGCCCCTCACCCTCACCGGCGTTTCCGCCGATCGGATCGGAGCGGTGGACCTCTCTGAGCTCTGCTGGTGGCTGGAGTGGTACACGGACACCGGCGCCACGGGCGTCAACGCCACGGTGAACGTGACCTATGCAGACGACACCACAGGAGATGTGGTGATCGCCCTGGCGGCCACCAGCCGCGCCTCGGGCCTCTATCCGATCCTGCCTGCTGCAGGCAAGACGGGGATCAAGCAGGTCAACAGTGTTCTGTTGAGCGCCACCACCGGCACAGCCGGGGCCTTCGGGGTGACGGCCACTCGCTTTCTGACCGGCACCACGACGATGGTGGCCAACAAGAGCGAGATCCGCGACTGGGCGGGCCTCGGTCTGCCGGTGGTGCCCAATGACGCCTGCCTGGCACTGCTGATGTTCTGCTCGACCACCACCACCGGAGCGGTGCGGGGCCTGCTCAAGCTGGCGGTGGGCTGAGCGATGCGTAGGCGCCAGGACCCGATCGGGCCATTCGACGGCGGCCATGACAACTGGGACCAGGGACCGGCGGGGCGGATCGTCACCGAGGAGTTCTTCGGGGTGCGGACGGCCAGCCCCGGCGCCGCCATGACCTATCTCGGCATCGATCGGGGCTTCCAGCCGATGCCGGCAAAGGTCTGGACGGGCAGCGCCTGGATCCTCAGGCCGATTCGCTTCTGGAGTGGAGCTGCCTGGGTGCTGGCCTGAGGGGCAAGGCCCCGAGGTGCAGGGCCCCGAGATGGCAATAGCTCGTGAGAACGGCCTGCTGAGCTGATGACCGCCTGGGCGAACACCGGCTCGATCCGTGGACCGCAGGGGGTGCCTGGGCCGACTGGCCCCACGGGACCGGCAGGCCCGGCAGGCAGCCAGGGGAATGCTGGCCCCCAGGGTTCGCCTGGCCCCGCCGGCAGCCAAGGACCGGCCGGAGCCACCGGCCCCGCCGGCAGCACCGGGGCGGCTGGCCCCCAGGGCCCGGCTGGACCCCAGGGCACCGCCGGCACCGGCATCAACCTCAAGGGCAGTGTCGCCACCTTCTCGGCGTTGCCGAGCAGCGGTCAGGTGCAGGGTGACGCCTACATCGTTCAGGACGAGAACGACAGCCTCTACAGCTGGAACGCAGCCG
>CAYHCE010000087.1:0-3838 GCA_964355015.1 uncultured bacterium
TGGAGACACCAGGGGAGGTGTGGGCCTCGGCCCGGGCCACGGCCAGCTCGAGGAGTTCCCGGTTGCGGATCGGCCCGGCGGCCCGGCCATGGCGCCGCCACTCGGCTGGCATGACGAGAGCCGACCAGCCCAGCTGATGGGCCGCGCGGGCGATGGCGGCATCGGCTCCCCGGGCTCCGCCGTGGAGCAGCAGATGGACCAGCCGGCCGCCGCTGCGGGCCAGCAGCTCAGCGGCTACCCGCTGATGGGGCCAGGCCAGATCACGGCCGCCGCCGGCCGCGATCACAAGGGAACGAGCGGGGCCCATTTCGGGCCCCGATGACATACAAACAGCCATGGAATCAGTTGCCGTGGATGACAACTGATCGGGGCATCATGCCGCTTGCAAGAGTGCGGCGGTGATGGCGAGATCAGGGGATGACATTGCCGCAGGCGATGGGCTCGGGGCCTTTGGCGCGACCCTTATTCTACCAGTAGAAACGCACTACAACGCGAGCAGAGCCACTGCGGGGCAACGGATCTGTATATAGCCGAGCCATGGGGAGCGCCCCACGCTTACTGATCAGCAAGGCCAGCAGATTCGGGCCGAATCGACCAGCGCCCGCGCAGCCGCGCGAGCAAACCTGGGGCATCACCCCCGCCCCCTGCCGGTGGCCGGCCGCCAAGCCACCGCAGCAGCGGGGGAGCGGCTATGCCCACCACCCCCAACGCCGGCCCCGGAGCGGAGGGCGGCGGCGGCTGGCCGATGCACGCCACGGCGCAGCCGTGGCACGCTGAAGGACGGCCGTCGCCGACCGGAGCCCTGCGGCGTCTGCTCGGCCCTTCGGCCCAACCTTGAACACAGCCAGGCTCTATTCAAGGTTCAGCCCGCTTCCTTGCATGATGCCTTCGCTGATCCTGGGCCGATGACTCAGCTGCTGCGCCCGAAGCCGACCACGCCTCGTAGGATGTACCGGTACATCCTACGAGGCGTGGTCATGACGACGACGCGGCTCTTCCGCAACGGCAACTCCCAGGCCGTGCGCATCCCGGCCGAGCTCGCCTACGAGCGCAGCGATCTGGAGCTGGAGATCGAGCGCTGCGGCGATGAACTGCGCATTCGCCCGGCCGCTCGCCCCATCACCGGTGCACTGGAGTCGCTGGCCGCCTTCTCGCCCTCGTTTCTGGCGGAGGGCCGCGAGCAGGACGAACAGCAGCAGCGGGAGACGCTGTGAGCCTCAGGCCCCTCTATCTGCTGGACACCAACATCTGCATTTACCTGATGAAGCACCAGCCCCCGCAGGTGGCGGAGCGCTTCTCCGCTTGCAGGGTTGGAGAGGTGCTGATCTCTGCGATTACCGCTGCAGAGTTGGAGTACGGAGTGGTGGCCTCCGGCGCCGATGCTGATCGCAACAGCGCCGCCTTGGCGCGCTTTCTGCTCGAGGTCCCCGTGGCGCCCTTCGATGGGGCGGCAGCCCGCGTCTACGGCCCCGTACGCATGGCGAGTCGGGAGCGGCGCCGTGATGCCCTCGACAAATTGATTGCAGCGCACGCCTTGGCGCTCGACGTCACCCTGGTGAGCAACAATCCCCGCGACTTCGCCTCCTACCCGGGCCTAAGGATCGAGAACTGGGTGGACTGATCTCAGGGCTGGTAGACCCAGGGCAAGTCGAGGCACCCCCGGGGGGCAACCGAACGTCATTCAGAAGGCAGCTGGCGAGGCCGTGCTGGTGCCGCAGCGCCAGGGATCTGGAGCGCCTTGCCTGCTGGTGCACGATGCGACCGCCTACCTGCCCAGCCGCGCTCCTGCCCGCTCGAAAGCATCATCCACCACGTCATCGCCGCACCACTTGCTGTAAGCCGCCAGGTGTGTCTCGACGCTGTGGCCCATGGCGGCGGCGGCCACCTTCGGTGGCAGTTCGCAGATCAGGTGCGCACGGTGGGCGTAGCCATGGCGAGCGGAATACAGGACCAGCTTCTCTCCTGCCGCCTCGTATTCCCGGCGCAGTTCCTGCCAGCGTTGGCGCCTGCGCATGTGCAGGCCCAGATCTTCTGCGCCATAGCCCGGGCGCATCGGCGGTAGCTGCTGGGTCTTGAACCGCTTCAACAGATTCCAGTCTTCTGCCCAGTCGTCACATGGCAGCAGCCGCAGCGGCCTGGGTTTTGTCTCGCCCCGGCTGGTGCTCTTGCGGTAGGTGCACCACAGGCGGCCGTCGCGCAACTCAAGGTGCTGCAGCTCCTCGGGCCTCAGTCCATAGGCCGCCAGCAGTTGGAAGGCGAATTGCCAGCGAGGGTCGGGGATGGCCTCCACCAGCTCCAGGATGTGCTTCACCTCTAGCGGGGTGGTGATTGCCTTCGCCTCCCGCTTGCGGCCCACAAACGGGTCGAGGTCGAGGGGTGGAGCCCATTCCAGTCCAAGGGCGCCTTGATCGACACCCCAGCGCAGCAGCGCGGCGGTCTGCTGCACCTGCATCTGGCGGCCACGGGAGCCGGGCTGATCGGCCCATCGCGCGGTAACGGCCTCCAGCAGTTCACGGGGATTGGTTGGTGGCTTCTTGCCGGTGAGGGTGGCCAGCAGCTCCTTCATCCGGCGCTGGTACACGCTGTCCCATGTCTGCGGCTTGATGGCACCGCTGCTCAGCTTCCGGGCCTTGAAGCGCTCCACCAATTCAGGCCAATCAACTGGACCGCCGGCCGGGCCTGTTGCTGGCTCATCGGTGGCCAGCGCGGCGGAAATCGCCCGGTCGAGGGGGAGCCCACTGCAGTGAGCGGCGTGAATCGCCAGCACGGTCTCCCGGATCGCATCGGCCTGGTCCTGCGCCCATTCGAGGGGCAGCAGAACTTGATGGCGGCCGCCGGTGACATCGACAGTGAGGCGCGTACGGCCTCGTAGATCGGACACCCGCCAGCCGCTGCTCGTACCCCGCTGGGCGAGGGAGAGGCGCAAGCCGGAGCGCAGCACAGATGCCCAGGTGCCAGAGGCCCTAGAACTCCCCATGTGAGCAAACAAGTGAGCAAATTGCCCTCTGAGATTGGCATGGCTGGGCGCCGCCTGTCAGCAGCGGGCAACGCGAACAGCAGTGGTAGCAATGTTTTTGGGCCTAGACCTCAGTCGCTGCAGGCAACCCGGCAAGTCGTCAAAAAAGAGCTTTGGGAGCACTAGGTCGCAGGTTCGAATCCTGTCGCCCCGATCAGTGATAGCAAGGGTTCTCGGCGAAACCGGGAACCCTTCTTTTTTGACTTGCAAGAGAAAGTGCAAGAGAAACTTGCCTGTTTCTGGGCTTTCAAGGGTTCTGTGCCGGCCAGCTGCGCCCGTGGTGGTCGCTGGGCACGAAAGCCGGCCATTGATCAGCCGGAGGCAGACCGGGACTTTCTCTTGCATCTCTTGCAGTTGATCGCTCAAGAAGAAGACACCTCAGGCGCACAAGGACGGAGACCACCCGGCGGCGGGGATGCAGGGTGTCACGCGGCGCAAGGGCGGGACAAGTCGGCTTCGCCGACCCTTGCGCTCGCGTGAATCTGATCTCCCCTCGCCGCCGCCGGGATGGGTGTGCTCGGGTCAGGCCTGCCCGGCGCCTCTCCCGCGGCTGCGGTGGCCAGGAGGCGCAGCGGCAGGGTGTCTCCTCGCGCGGCTGCGCGGGCATCGAGCGGGGTCATGGTCATCACGGGAAGGATCAACTTAGGGCTGCTGCGAATCAGATAGGCAGATGGGTCACCCCCAGTATGAGCCTGGTCAGATGCCAGTCACAGCAGTGCCTTGAACTGGTCGTCAGTGCTTTTGTACTGGTAGAATAAAGGTCACGCCAAAGGCCCCGAGCCCATCGCCTGCGGCAACGTCATCCCCTGATCTCGCCATCAC
>CAYHCE010000088.1:0-3820 GCA_964355015.1 uncultured bacterium
GGGATTCCCCGGAGTTATCAGTGAGGCACCGCCTACGTTTCTCAGGAGGCCCTAGATACTTATGGTGTTTTGAGGGGAGTGACTTCCCGTTGCCTCGCTTGCCAGGAGCTGAGCCTGCAGCTTTGCGGCGACATCGCCGCCTTCCAGAAGATCCAGCGACCCTCGCACTCCTCGGATCAGGGCGGCCTTTGAGGTGAGGCCTGAGCGAAATGCCGCCGATCAGTGGCCGGTGTCGGGATCTCCTAGCGGCTCTGCCGCGGCGCTGAGCACCAGCAGTTGCACGGGATGGAGTACCTGGATCGGCCGCGCCGTGCCGTCCATGTGCCGACGGATCTGCAGGCTGCAGCCGATGTTGGCGCTCACCGCCAGGTCGGCTCCGCTGCCGCTCAGATCGGCGGCCTTGATCCGGCCCAGCTCGGCCGCCTCCTCGGGTTGCACCAGGTTGTAGATGCCGGCGCTGCCGCAGCACACGCCGGCCTCCACCGCCTCCACGATCCGCACATGCGGAATCTGGCGCAGCAGGGCCCGCGGCTGCTCCCGCAGGCCCTGGCCATGGAGCATGTGGCAGGCATCGTGATAGGCCAGCCGCAGCGGCCGCCCGGCGCTGGCCGCAGTGCCGTCGGCGTGGCGCAGGGGCCCCAGCCGGGCCTGGAAGGCCTCGCTCAGCCCCACCCGGTGCAGGAATTCCTGGATGTCGGCCACCTGAGCGGCGAAGGCGCTGCCCCGCGCCGCCCAGGCCGGATCCTCGGCCAGGATCCTGTCGAGCTGCTTGAGCGTGTGGCCACAGCCGGAGGCCGCCACCAGCACCGCATCGAGGGGCTCCGGCCCCGCCGCCTTGCCCGGCCCCACCACCGCCGCGAAGCTGTCGATCAGTTCCCCGGCCAGCTCCCGGGTCTGCCCCAGTTCCCCCTGGTGGTGGGTCATGGCGCCACAGCAGTTCTGGTCCGGCGGGATCACCACCTCGATGCCGTTGGCGCTCAGCAGCCGCACCGCCGCCCGGTTCACCTCCGGATCGAACAGCCGCTGCACGCAGCCCAGCACCAGCCCCACCCGGTAGCGCCGCAGGCCCTCGGCGGGCACCACCACCGGCAAGGAAGCGTCGAATGCCGCCGCTGAAAGCGGCGGCAGCAGCCTCTCCATCGCTTCGATCTCCGGGCCGAACAGCCGGGTGAGCCCGCTGCGCCGGGCCAGGGCCTGCAGCGGCGTGCCCGCGTAGATCCGCAGGGGTTGCAGCACGGCCCGCAACCGCCGCGGATAGGGCAGAAGGCGGAACAGCAGGGCGCGGAAGCTCCGCTGCCAGGGGCTGCGCAGCTCCGGCGCGTTGAGCTGCGGGCGCGTGGCCGCGATCAGCTTGTCGTAGCGCACCCCCGAGGGACAGGCGGTCACGCAGGCCAGGCAGCCGAGGCAGGTGTCGAAATGGCCTGCCACCGTGGCATCCAGCTCCAGTTCACCCCGCTGGATCGCCTTGAGCAGATGGATGCGCCCCCGCGGCGAATCCATCTCCGTGCCCAGCACCCGGTAGCTGGCACAGCTGGGCAGGCAGAAGCCGCAGTGGATGCAGGGATCGGTGTCGGTGTCGGTGTCGGTGCCGGCCGCCGCCGCGCCCCCGAAGCGGTTGCCGGAGGAGAGGAAAGGGTGATGGGGCTGGGTGGCTGTCATGGCAAGGGGCGGGGCGGAAGGCTCAGCTCTCGAAGTGCCGGATCACCGCCTCGGCGAAGCCGGAGCAGCTCACAGGTTCCACCCGGGGTTCCATCAGGCGGGCCAGGTCGTAGGTGACCTCGCCGTTCACGATGGCGGCGCTGATGCCTTTGGTGATCAGGTCGGCCGCTTCCTGCCAGCCCATGTACTCGAGCATCATCACGCCGGAGAGAATCACCGAGCCCGGGTTGATGCGATCGAGCCCGGCATGCTTGGGGGCGGTGCCGTGGGTGGCCTCGAAGATGGCCGCCCGATCGCCGATGTTGGCGCCTGGCGCCATCCCTAGGCCGCCCACCACTGCCGCCGCCGCGTCGCTCACATAGTCGCCGTTGAGGTTGAGCGTGGCCAGCACCGAATACTCCTGGGGCCGGGTCTGGATCTGCTGGAAGATGCTGTCGGCGATGCGGTCGTCGACGAGCACCATGCTCTTCCACTTACCGTAGCCATGGGTCTCGCCGATGGCGTCGATCACGCCCTTCACTTCCGCATCGACCGCCCCTTTCTTCTCCGGCGTGAGGCTGTCGTAGCCGGGTTCGATCAGGCGGGCGTTGTCTTCGATGCTGAGGCCGTGGTTGTGCTCCAGGTTGCCCAGGATCCAGCTTTCCCGCTCGGTGATGCACTGGTCCCGGAACTCGGTGGTGGCCAGCTCGTAGCCCCAGTCACGGAAGGCCCCTTCCGTGAACTTCATGATGTTGCCCTTGTGCACCAGCGTGACGTGGCGCTTGGCGCCCTCCAGCTTGAGGGCGTGCTGGATCGCCTTGCGGATGTGGCGCTGGGTACCGAACTTGCTCACCGGCTTGATGCCGATGCCGGAGCCGTCGGGGATGCGACGGTTGCCCAGCTTGCCGTTGGCGGGAATCACTTCTTCGTTGAGGTGGCGGATCAGCTCGATCCCCACCGGATCATCGGCCGCCCACTCGATCCCCATGTAGATGTCTTCGGTGTTCTCCCGGTAGACGATCACGTCCAGATCCTGAGGACGCTTGTGGGGGCTCGGGGTGCCTTCGTAGTAGCGGCAGGGGCGCACGCAGCAGTAGAGATCGAAGATCTGGCGCAGGGCCACGTTCAGCGAGCGGATGCCGCCGCCGATCGGCGTGGTGAGGGGCCCCTTGATGGCCACGCCGTAGTGCTCGATCGCCGTCAGGGTGTCCTGGGGGAGGTACTGGTAGGTGCCGTAGAGATCACAGGCCTCGTCGCCGGCGTAGACCTTGAACCATTCGATCCGCCGCTCGCTGCCGTAGGCCTTCGCCACCGCCGCATCCAGCACACGCTGGGTCGCGGGCCAGATGTCCACGCCGGTGCCGTCGCCGCGGATGAAGGGAATGATCGGATCGCTTGGAACCACAGGCAGGCCGTTCTCGAAGCGGATGGCGCTGCCGCTGGCCGGCGGGGTGAGCTTCTCGTAGGGGGCGGGGGACGTGGTCGCCATCGGCGGCAGAATCTTCGGTGGAGACGGGGGTGCAACCAGGGGTTGCCCCGTGGTCATCCGCCGACCATTTCTCACAGCGGCCTGTGGGGCGCTGCAGCATGAGGTCGGTGGGGCGAGCCTAGGTTCCGTCCGATCCGCTGTTCTGCTCAGGGGAAACGCCATGAATGCGGCAGATCTGGCCCGGAGTCCGGAGATGGCCCAGGCCATCGCCTCCGCCGCCGGTCTGTTCCGCCGTCAGTTCCCCGATGCCCGCGCCAATCTCACGCCCTGGCGCGACGATCCGTTCACCCGCCGCTTCGAGGAGGAGGAATCGGTGGATCTGGCCTTCCACTTCCCCGGCTGGAGCCCGCGGCTGCAGTGCCGCAGTCTGCTGATGCAGCTGCGGCTGGCCGAAGCGCCGGGGCCGTCGGAGGGGCCGCCGCGGCTGCTCGGGGTCCTGATCAGCGGCATGACCTTCCAGGGGGAGCAGTGGCGCCTGGCCACGGTGGGCGACTGGCGGCCCAGCGGAGCGAACACGCCCGATCCTGAGGTGGTGGAGAAGCTGCAGCAGGTGTGCCGCGATCTGTTCGCCCTGCTGGACGGGGAGCCCGACCCACAGCAGCGGGTCGCCTGAGAGCCCCCCCCCCCCTTAAACCCTCCCAACCTTCCGGCGACCCTGAAGGCACACCAGGCCTAATTTGTTTGTTCCGAACA
>CAYHCE010000089.1:0-3715 GCA_964355015.1 uncultured bacterium
TCATTCGGTCGTTGACTTCAGCGGGCGCGGCTCTATTGGCAACAAACTCCTAGCGAAGCGGCACCGGCGCGAAGACCGTGAGGGCGCGAGGCAGGCAGGTGAAGGTGACGGGATCCGCCTCGAGGATCTCGCCGTCGATCACCAGCGTCTGGGGCGGATCGGTGCGGATGGTGATGCGTTCGGCGCGCAGACAGAGAAGATCGTCGCGATTGGTGGGGGACTGCACCATGGCCGAGGCCACCAGTGAGGCGAGGGCGTTGAGGCCCTGCAGGCGGGTCAGCGGCGTGGCGATTGTGATCTCCAGCAGGCCGTCGTCGGGAATGACCTGGCCGAACCCCTGGGCGAGCACGGAGGTGCCGGGCGCCACGTTCGCGATGGTGATCGCGGCGGCCTGAAGCTCGGTGATGCGGCCGTCGATATCGAGCCGGGCCTGAAACGGCGCCTGGGAAACCAGTTGCTCGGCGCCCGCCAGCACGTAGGCGAGCGGACCGAGAACGTTCTTCCTCTCACGGGTGGCCCGGTTCACCATCCCCGCCTCGAAGCCGAGGCCCGCCAGAAGGATCATCGGCGTGTCGTTGCAACGGGCCGCATCCACCACGTGGGTGTGGCCTGCGAGGATCGTGTCGCAGGCGCCGGGAAGATCGGTGGGGAGGCCGAGCGCCGTGGCGAAGGCGTTGGCCGTGCCGCGCGGAATCACGCCCAAGGGAATTCCAGTGTCGATCAGAGTGCCAGCCACGGCCGATACGGTGCCGTCTCCACCGCAGGCCACGATCATCACGCTGCCAGGATCGGACGCCGGCCGGGCCTGGATGATGTCGACAAGTTCACGGCTCTGAGCGGCGGGATCCAGGTCGGGCCGCGTCAGCACCACCGTGACGAGCAACTGTGGCTCGAGCAGGGAACGGATCAGGGCGAGGTCGGCATTGGGGTCGCCCTGGCCGGCCACAGGATTGAAGATCAGATAGGCGCTGCGGCTGTGGGCCAGGCCTCGCAGCGCCAGGTCGGCGGTGGCCTCATTGAGGGCCAGCGGCACCTCCGCCACCGCGCAGGCGCGCAGCAGCAGCCGCAGATCGGGCGAAGCCGCAAGCGCGCCGTCCGGCTCCACGAAGAACAGCACGACGGCCACGTCGCCGCCCAGCACACGCGCCGCCAACTGAATGTCGCCACCATCGGCGAGGGCGTTCAGGGCGGTGACCGGCAGGTGGGCGGTGCGGTCATCCCTCAACAACCAGCGAGCCAGCTCGGCTGTGGTGAGCACCGGGAAGCCCGCCAGGGAGGGGCCATGCCGATCCAGCCACTCCAGCAACGCCTCGACCCGGGTCTCACTGGCCAGCAACGCGAGCGAATGCGGCATCAGGCCGGGCGGACGAAAGGCGTGGGCGCCACCAACCCTAGGGCGGTGAGATTCAGGCGAGTGGGCACCCCTGCAAGAGGTGAGGTGGTTGGCTGTTACTGGACCAATTCGGGCTCAGATCCATGGGGTGGACAGCTGTGGCCGGCACAGAAACAATCAAGCCACCCACTCCTGCGCCTCCAGCGAACCGGACGCAACTCCCATCTGAGCCCGGACAGGGGCGTGGACCGCTGCATTGGTGTCCCAAGCCTGGTCGAACAGACTGAGGCAATTGCAGTCAGGTGGCAAGCCGCTGGAAGGAGATTACGCACCAGCCAGCATTCTTTCCATGCCAGTCGTGCCTATGCCTCTGCGTCCAGCCGTCATCACGGCTCTTCTCCTCGTCGGAGCTGGCCCCTGCGAAGTCCGGAGCGACCCTCTGTTCGAAGACGTTCGTGTCTTGGACGGCCATTCGGCCCAGCTCACGCCAGCTTCGAATGTCCTGGTGGTGGGCAACACGATCCGCACGATCTCCCCCGCGCCCCCACGCCAAGCTCGCCTGGGGCACCGGCTTTCTGTGCAGGCCAGCCCAGAACGTGAAGCAGAACGCCGACATCCTCAAGCTGGTGACCCACGACAACGCTCAGCTCCCGGCTCTCTCGGGGCCTCGCACTCCCTACCCCGGCAAGCCAGGCGTGGTGGAGCCTGGCGCCCGTGCCGATCTGATCCTGGTGGATGGCCATTCCCTGGAAGATCTCAGCCTGCTCGCAGCAGCCTGGCGTGATCCGGAAGATCCGAAGGCAGGGCAGGCCTGCCCCGGACTGGTTTCATGACCCCCGCCAGCCGTGGGATGGTTGGTTCAGCGCAGCCGCATGCCGCCCGGTGGATAGATTTATGAACTGACGATCACACCAAGCGGAAGCCCATCAACAAGACGATACTAAGCCAAGGCTGACTCGAAACGATCCAGGTTCATGACCTTGTTCCAGGCCGCCACGAAATCAGCAACGAACTTCTCTTGGGCATCATTCTGCGCATAGACCTCAGCCAGGGCGCGCAGCTGGGAGTTGGAGCCGAAAACCAGATCCACGCGGGTACCGGTCCACTTCCGTTCGCCTGTCTTGCGGTCACGCCCTTCGAACGTGTCGCCGGCATCGGACGTGGACGTCCACACAGTTCCCATGTCGAGCAGGTTGACGAAAAAATCGTTGGTGAGGGCCCCGACTCGTGTCGTCAGGACGCCGTGCGTCGATTGACCTGTGTTGGCACCCAGCACACGCAAGCCACCGACGAGCACTGTCATCTCAGGGGCGCTCAGGGTCAGGAGCTGCGCCTTGTCCACCAGCAACTCCTCAGCCGACAAGGTGAAGGCTTTCATCTGGTAATTGCGAAAGCCGTCGGCCCGGGGCTCCAGCACGCCGAACGATTCCGCGTCGGTCTGCTCCTGCGAGGCGTCGGCTCGGCCCGGGGTGAAGGGCACCTCGACAGGGTGCCCAGCGGCGCTCGCCGCCGCTTCCACGGCAGCGCAACCGGCCAGCACGATGAGGTCGGCCATCGAGATGTTCTTCCCACCGCTCTGGACGCCGTTGAAGGCCCGCTGAATGCCGCTGAGCACGTCCAGAACTCGGGCCAGTCGCTCAGGCTGGTTGGCCTGCCAATTCTTCTGCGGGGCCAGGCGAATGCGCGCCCCATTGGCACCGCCGCGCTTGTCCGAGCCACGGAAGGTGGAGGCCGATGCCCAGGCGGTGGCAATCAGCTCCGCCAACGAGAGGCCCGAGGCCAGAATCCTGGCCTTGAGGTCTGCGATGTCCGTGGCATCAACCAGGGGGTGATCGACGGCGGGGATCGGGTCCTGCCAGATCAGGTCTTCGGCCGGAACTTCAGGGCCCAGGTAGAGGGTTCTTGGCCCCATGTCGCGATGGGTCAGCTTGAACCAGGCGCGGGCGAACACATCAGCGAATGCCTGCTGATCCTGGTGGAAGCGGCGTGAGATCGGTTCGTAGATCGGGTCGAAGCGCAGCGATAGGTCGGCCGTGGTCATGATGGGCCGGTGCCGTTTCGAAGGATCGTGGGCGTCCACGATCATGTGATCCTCCCTGACGTTCTTGGCCCGCCATTGCCAGGCGTCAGCGGGGCTCTTGACCAGCTCCCACTCGTAGCCGAACAGCATCTCGAAGTAGCCTCTGTCCCAGGTTGTGGGGTGGGGCTTCCAGGCGCCTTCGATCCCACTGGTGATGGCATCTTCGCCCTTGCCGCTGCCGAATCGGCTGATCCAACCCAGCCCTTGCTCTTCGAGCGGGGCCGCTTCCGGTTCCGGGCCTACCAGCGCTGTGTCGCCGGCGCCGTGCGCCTTGCCGAAGGTGTGTCCGCCGGCGACGAGCG
>CAYHCE010000090.1:0-3645 GCA_964355015.1 uncultured bacterium
CATTCGGTCGTTGACTTCAGCGGGCGCGGCTCTATTGGCAACAAACTCCTAGGCCAGGCCCATGAATCCGCTCTCAAGGAAGCGGAAACCGACGCCATGAAGCGTGCGCTGATGACCTTCGGGAACCCGTTCGGTCTGGCGCTCTATGACAAGCAGCAGCGGGAGGTCACCCACACGGCAGGGGAGAGCACCGCTCAGGGTCCTGTCAGCAACGGCACGCGGTCGATCCACCGCAACCCATCCCCCAAGGCCCCGGACGCTGCAGCGGAAGCCAGTGACGACCCGGGCCTGACGCCCCTCGATCCGGCCGTCATCCGCCAGGTCCTCGCCACCCTGAAAGGGTTGCCCCGGCCAGTGCTGGAGGGCTTCACCAAGGCCTTCCGCAAGCGGTTCCAGGTGCCGGAGGAGGCCACTTCCATCGCCGATCGGATCCTGCAGAAACGCCACCACGACTGGATCGAGGCCTTCCTGGTGCAGCACGCAGCTGTGCCGGCGTGATTTCAGGAGCAGAAGCGGCTGAGCTACGGGTGGAGGGAGCTTGATTGCACCCACCTGCGCTCCACCCGGTCAGTGACCGGTCAGCATCAACTGTTGCAGCGAGAGCAGGGTCCGTTGCTCGGCAACGTGTTGCTGAACCTCCTCGCTCTGGAGCTGCATCGGCAGCACTTCCAGGCAAGGGCTCCCAGGAGCCAGAGCGAGTTCGTGGCCTGTCATCAACGGAAGAAGATCCAGGTCCCCGAAGTGCTCGGAGGTGGCAAACGCCAGCAGCTTGTTGCCATCGGCGTCTTCGCAGTAGGCAACGGTGTAGGAGGTGCCACAGGGCCCTTCCGCTGTCGTTACCACCTTGTGGAGCAGGGCTCGCGTCGGTTGATCCGTCGTCATCGATCAGCCCTCCCCTCAAACGCGATCGACTGACGTCCTCGCCCTGGACATCTCCATCGATGTCACCTGGTGGGAGCAGTAGAGAGAAGCAGGCCCCGCCCCACGGCATGGGTGGGCGGTTGTTGAGTTGTGCGGATCGGGCTCCGATGGCAGCCCGGGATGATTCAGCATGAACGTGCTCCAATACCAGTGGAGTAGCCCGCAAGGGGAGGCTCAGGGAGGTCAGAGTCCCTGGGCCCTTCTTGCGCAGAAGAGCCGTCCCGTGCGGACTCCAAGGTCTAGCACCGGCTTGTTGGCCCAGAAAGGCATAAACCACCAGGGATGGTGTAAGGGGCCTTCGGGGATTGCCATATTTGGTGGTCAGCCGTAGGATCGCCCCTATGTGATCTGGTTGCGAGAGCCGTCCCGGCTGGGCATCCCGAGAACCGCCGCAACCTCATTCCATCAGCACTGAGCAGAGGCGCTGCAGCGCAACGGTTCTCATCGTTCGCAATAAGGCGCATGTGACAGCCAAGAAAGTGGCTGTGCCTTGGGTCGCCTTCTGTCGACACGGCCGTCAGGCGAGTGCCATGCCGTCGAGTCAGAGTCGTGCCCGCACAGGTATGAGCATCTGCAGGGTCCTGGCGGCTCCTCCTCCATGCCCGCAGCCTCCAGGTCCCGGCTGGCTGTACGGGGGTGGGAGATCCAAAAACCGTGTCGCCCGGTTCCGCTTGCCATAGAGGCTGGGTATAAACCCGCTAATCCGTCGAGCTGATGCCCACTCACACCACCGGCACTGACCTGGGCAGCGTTCCTTGCGCAGGCATGGGAGGCAAGGCCACTCGCCTACCTGCTGCGGCCGGCAGGTAGCGCATGCCCGTTCCAGATTTCGATCGGTATGGCCTGCTTCCAGGCGGAGTTCATGGATGCACGATGGAGGAGGTGGAGGCCGCACTTGCCTGGAATGAGCAGAGGCGTCAACTGACCAACCTCCTGCAGGAGTTCATCGCAGATGAACTGTCCACCCGCTTTGCGGTCATCCCACCTGTGGTGCTGGATGGCAGCTATGTAACCGCCAAAGAGGAGCCCAGCAATATCAATCTCGTCTTGGAGCTACGTGAGCTTCCCGATCTACAGAAGATGCAGGCTGTTGATCTATGCCAGAGGTGCCCTGACATCTTGCTTCGTTATCGGATCGACCTCAATACAGCACTGCAGCAGTCGGGGAGAGACTTCGTTGCCTACTTCAGTTCTTTAGATCCCAGGGAGGCAATCGCCATGAACCTGTTTTACGGCCACAAAAAAGGGCTGTTGAGGTTGCGGTGATGGGTGGCTGGATCGACGCGATTGAGGGGAAGGCCCGAATCATCCACCAGGAGTTGCTGGCTGCGCGTGAGCTGGCCGTGCGCATGGGCAAAAATCCAGATGAAATCGACTCCCCCTATTTCGAGTTGCTCGCGAAGCTCTATCGGGACGATTACCCCATTGCCTCGCTTGCGGATCATTCGGATTTGGTCGCTCGCTTTACGGGGCCAGGGGTTCTCAATCACGAGCCACCGGTTTCGCTTGTCACCGGAGCCTTCTCCAAGCTGCGCACGCAGATTCAGCACATCGCCAAGTCGATCGCAGGGCTGGGCGAGCAGAGGGTGAAATGGCCTGAGCATCTCGATCCCCACCTGTCCGGGTTGGCCTATGGAAGCCTGGTGGTGGGGATGCGGGTGCCACGGCCAGGGGAAGTGGACTCCCAGGGGCAGTTGGTTCTCGATGGGGTCACCGACGGGCTTTACCAAGCCGTGAGGGACGCTGTCCGCAGTCTTCCCATCATCCCAAGGCTGATCGAGGAGGAGAGTGTCAGCGAAGAGGTTTATTCCCTGTTTCCTGACCCGGCCGTCCGAGACACCATCATGCTGGCTGCCCACAAGCTGGCCCCATCCTCCAAGAACAAAGGAATCACCGATTTGTTCCTGAGTTGCCCCGGAGAAGACGAGCTGGCACCGCCTCCACTCACCAAGAAGAGTCGGGAGATCTTGCGGCGAAGCTTGAACGAACCGTCCGGGAATCGCTCCAGCGGCAGCGATTCCTTTGAGGGTGTGGTGCGGGAGATCGATCTGGATGCCTTGCGCTTTGAGATCCGCGGCGCCCGGTATCTGCGCGGCATCCGCTGCATGTACGACGAGCAGCACAAGGCAACAGTCAAGGAGATCCTCGATTGCACGGTTCGGGTCAGCGGCAACTACGAGGCGGCTGCCGACGAGCAGCCCAGACTTGTGGCGGTGGAGACCATCGAGATTCTGCGCAGGGCCGACGAACAGCTGGACCTGCTTGCGCACTGAGATCTGCTTGCTGTCTGGTTGCTCCGATCCCCCAGGAGCGGCAATGGGCCACTGGCTGGGAGCTGGCTGAGGCATTCCTGGGGCTTCATCGCAACCGGATCGTCAGCACAAGCGGGTGCTCATTGCGTCCCCCTCGGCCACAGCACTCCTGTGCTCGGCCTACTGCTGCCGCCACCAGATCCCCCACCCCCCTGCAGTTGCTTGGCAAAGAAGGGGTGCTGGCGGACCCCGGGGGCACCGAGTGCTGCCGTTGACCAGTCGATCAGGAAATCTGGGCCGGTGGCTGGACCCATCGCTACTGGGCCTGGGGTGAGCAGCGGGCAGAAGCTCAGCCGATCCGGGATCGTTTGCCAGGGTAAGGAACCGACCGTGTCCCAGCCCGCCCGTGGTTGCGTCCCCGGTGGGTTCAGGTACCAGAGATCGGTGGCGCCGCTGTAGGCCGCCGCCAGCT
>CAYHCE010000091.1:0-3596 GCA_964355015.1 uncultured bacterium
GGTGCTGCTGGAGCAGGACGAGCACTGGCAGCTGGAGGGCCGCCGCATGTTCTCCACCGAGACCATGACCGCCATCCCGGATCTGGAGGAGCTCCCAGCCTTGCAGACCGCCAGCGTCTGAGAGGGGCAACACCCAGGCCCCAGGTGATCGTGGCCTGTGCGCCCCACCGGGCGCACAGGCCACGATCACCGCCCGGGGGCCGGTGCAGTAGCCCTTGGGCTGCACAGACTCATCCCGCTCACAACACATCCGCGAGCCGATGAAGGACTTGACAAGTCAATCGTCCAGATTCATCGTGGATCGAAGAGGCGTATGTGCGCCTCCGGAATGACAGCCCATTATTCCACCCTGTTCACCCTATGATCAGGGCATTCGGGCCTCGGTATTTACACCACGCAAAGGGACGCGGCCGGCGTTCCCGAGGAGTGGCTGGCCGATCTGCTCGTGGCCACCGAAGACCAGCTCCTGGAGCTGGTGGAGCATCCGCTCGCAGAAGCCGCAGAAGCGATGCTGGAGCTGGCTGGCGACGGGCAGCAGGCCAGCAGGCCGCCCAAGCCCCAGGTGGTGTCGCCTGATCAGGGGTATCCCTTCCAGCACCCCGATGCCCAACGTCGATTCCGCACCCTGCTCAACGCCGAAGAGATGGCCCGGGCCCTCGACTATCCCTGGGAGCGCTGGTTCATCTTCCTTCACCCCCCCAGCGGGACTGGGGGGAGCGCGAGTTCAACGGACCCACGAAGCTGCAGGGTTCCGCCGGCACCGGCAAGACAGTGGTGGCCCTGTATCGGGTGGTTCATCTGGCCCGCAGTGAACCCGACAGCAGGCTGCTGCTCACCGCCTTCTCGGACCCCCTGGCTGCGCTGCTCCAGGACAAGCTCAACCGCCTGATCGCCGATCAACCCTCCCTGGCCGAGCGCATCGATGTGCTCTCCATGAGCCAGCCCGGCGAGCGGATCCATGCGGCCCAGATCGGCAAACCCAACCTGATCCCCGTTCCGGTTCTCGATCAACTGCTGATCGATCACGCCCCAGGCGAGATCAGCAGCCGCTACGGAGAGCGCTTCAGCATCGAGGAGTTCAGGGAGATCGTGGATGCCTTCCACCTGTGCGACTGGGACTCCTACCGCGATGTGCGCCGCCTGGGCCGGAAGTCACGGCTGGCGGAACCGAAGCGCAGGCTCCTCTGGCAGGCGTTCGAGGCGGTGCTGCAGGAACTGGAGCGGCGGGGGCAGATCAGCCGGCATCAACTGTTCCATCGGGCGGCCGAAGGTGTCCTGCTGAACGGCGCCAGCCCTTACCAGCACATCGTTGTCGATGAGTGCCAGGACATCACCGCCGCAACGGCCTGTTCTTCGCAGGGGACCTGGGCCAACGGATCTTCCAGCAGCCCTTCTCCTGGACCCACTACGGCATCGACATCCGTGGACGCTCGCACACCCTCAAGATCAACTACCGCACCTCCCACCAGATTCGTCAGCTTCGAGCTGCTCACCTCTGGCTCGGTGCGGCTGGGCACCAAGGCCTCCCTGTCCACCATGCACCTGGCCAAGGGTCTGGAGTTCCGCGCCGTGGCCGTGATGGCCTGCGATGAAGACGTGATCCCCAGCCCCACGCGCATCGAAGCCATCACCGACGACTCCGATCTCGATGAGGTCTACGCCACCGAAAGGCATCTGCTGTATGTGGCCTGCACCCGGGCACGGGATCACTTGCTGATCACCAGTGGTGGAGTGGGATCGGAATTCCTGGAGGATATGGCTTGAGTGAATCGGAAGACTCTCCGGGCTAGGCACCCTGGCCTCAGCGGTAGACCTCGCCGCGGTGGCTGATCCGCACCACCAGCACCACCAGGCGGGATTCTTCGATCTGACAGATCACCCGGTAGTCACCAACGCTGTAGCGCCAGAGGCCGCCCAGGTTGACCCTCAACCCCTTGCCCCGTTGCCGGGGGTCTTCGCCGCTGGAAAGCATCTCCTGTAGGTAGCGGACGATGCGACTGGCGGCAGTGCGATCCAGCTTGCGTAGTAGCCGCTCGGCCTCCGGGATGAACTCAATCGCCCAGGCCAAGGTCGCTCACGAGTTGATCGAGCGGGATAGTGGGCTCCCCGGAGCGGCGGTGGGTCTCCAGAGCGGCGGCGCCGAGGTAGGCATCCTCGATGTCGTCGAGGCCCTGCTCGATCAGCTCCCGCAGGTAGAAGGCTTTGGTCCGCCCCGTGCCCAGAGCCAAGCGGTCCAGCCGCGCCTCGATCAAGGGGTCCAGCCGCACGGACGTAGCCATGGAGTCACCTGAATCGATGTATTCACCCTAGCGGGCCTGGCCGCGGCCGCAGCTCAGAAGCTGAAGCTGGTCTTGATCAGGCCCCCCAGCTGGTTGAAGCTGTCCCCTGATGGGGTGTCCTGGCCCAGGGGCCGGCTCAGATAGAACAGTGCCGGGGTCACGGAGATGTTGTCCGTCACCTGGAATTTGTACCACCACTCCCACACGTAATTGCCGTCGTTGGGGCTGTCGTTGCCTTTCAGGGCGGTGGCGAAGATCGGCTGGCCGACCGCCATGCCGAAGGCATTGCCCTTCCAGAAGACATCACTCCACTGCAGCCCCACCATCCAGGATTGGCTGGTGCTGACGCTGCCATCGGCTTGCGTGTCGTCGTAGTTGGTGCTGTTGATCCCCCAACCGGCGCTGATCGAGGGAATCCAGCCCGAAGCTGCGGGCTGCCAGTAGCCACTCAGCCCGAAGGCGTTGGTGCGGCCTGCGGGCTCGGCGAAGGCGGTGGCGGCGAACGGCGTGCTGCCGGGCACGTCGACGCCCGATTGCAGATAGGAATAGATGGCGGCCAGGGCCCACTGTTCCTGGCTGTAGCCGATCTGTACCGTGCCAGTGCCCGCCGAGGAGGCGGTGCCGATGCCACCCTCATTGGGGTTGCCGAGGGTTCCGTTGGCCGCCACATAGTTGGCACTGATCGAAAAACCGTTGCTCTGCCACCAGAGGCCGGCGCCGGGGCCGAGGTTCTTGTTGTAGGCGGCGGGGGCACCGTTGAGAGTCAACACGTTCAGGATCGTGTCGCTTGGATAGACACTGGGCCAGAGCGCCAGCATGTCTTCCTGGCCGACGCGGGCGCCGAGTGTGGCGGTGAAGTGGCTTCCGATCGGGAACTGGTAGAAGAGCTTGTCGATGCCGACCGAATCGGGGCCTGAATCCTCCTGGAAGGCGATCTCCAGGCTGGAGAGCCCGCCGGTGGGGCCGGCGCCGCCGAAGGCGCTGCTGCCGAAGTTTCCGGCTCTCAGGATCGTGCGCAGCAGATCCTTGCCGCTGAAGCTGGTGTCGAAGCTGAGTTGCAGGTCGTAGTTGAAGGTGGTGGCGCCCACCTCGGCGCGGGCCTGATTCACCAGTCCGTTGGCGCTGCCCCCGAAGGCATTGGCCCCCACCACGAAGGTGGCCAGGCCGCTGAGCTTGGTGGTGGTGGAGAACTGGGTGGCTTCCAGCTCACCCACCTTGGCCTCGAGCTTGTCGACGCGGCCGCGCAGGATGGCGAGTTCCTGCTCGAACTCCTTGAGCAGGCGACGCAGCTCGTCGGTCACCTCGGTGATCCGGTCG
>CAYHCE010000092.1:0-3396 GCA_964355015.1 uncultured bacterium
GGTGAACGCGAGACCCCTATCGTTCTGTGTGATCAAGCACAAAAAACAATATCTATGCATTCAACACACATCCAGTTTCTTGTGGATCAATACGGCTTGGCAAACGTGGCGTGGTTCATTCGCCTGATGAAACGTGGCACCCCGCCGGAGCAACTGGCCAGCTATTGCGTGCCCAACCCGCAGGACAGCAGGCGTGACGGTGTTTTCCGGGCTTTGCAGCACGCTTCGACCGTGCCCAACTCGATGCTGCCTCCCGAGATCCTGGGAGCCTTGAAGCCATGACCCAGCGGGAATACGCCAAGCACGCCGGTGTTTCGCACGGCTACGTCACCCAACTAGCTGCAAAGGGAATGCCTATGCATAGTCCCGAGGCGGCCGATGCCTGGCGCAAGAAAAACATCCGGGCCAAGTCCACGACGCAACACATAGAAACACCACCCACACCAGAACCCCCCGCAATCGAACACGAACAGGAAGGACCCTACCGCCCCGCAGAAGCCTCAAACCCTATCGACACAGCCACCGCGGCTATCGACTCGCCACAGGGCGCCTACGAGCGGCAGCGCCAAATCGAGCGTGCAGCCTACGACCTGGCTGTCGATGCCCTCCGAGGCGGTCGAGCCGATGCAGGCCGCCTGGTTGCCATCCATGCCGCGGCAGCCAAGAACCTCACCAGCGCCCGTGACGAGGTGATCGCCCAGGCCGAAAAGGAACGGCGACTGGTCAGCGGCGACTGGGTGCGCCGGGTCATGCAGGAACACGACGGATCCGTGGCCTCGCTGCTCAAGGCTATGCCCAAACAGCTCTCAGGCCGGATTGCGCCGCACGACCCGGAGCACTGCGAAATTGAACTCACAAGGTGGGTCCAGGAGGTGGCGCTCAAGACATTGCACAATACCGACCCATGGAAATCCTGACCGACCTCCAGCGCTCCCTGCTCGACTACCGGCGCAACCTGTACCGGCCGACCCCACAGCAGACGGTGGTCGAATGGTCCGAGGCCAACCTCCGCCTGACCCAACGGCAGACCGAGCACCCCGGGCCATTCTCAACCTCGGTGCGGCCCTACACCCGGGAGCCCATGGAGGCCTGGAAGGATCCATCGGTCTCCGAAGTGACCTTGTGCTGGGGCAGTCAGACATCGAAGACCACCACCCTGATGGCCGGCCTGGCCTGGCTGATCGCCAACGAGCCCAGCCCAGCCCTATGGCTGATGCCTTCTGAGAATCTGGCCAGGTCATTCTCTAAGTCCCGCTGGCTGCCCATGCTCGAAGACAGCCCAACCATGCTCGAATGCTTCCCGGCCGAGGCCGACAAGATCACCAACCTGGAGCAGAACTTCACCCGGTCGACCCTGACTTTTGTCGGATCCAACAGCCCGGCCAACCTAGCCTCCCGCCCGGTACGGGTGCTAATCGCCGACGAGGTGGACAAGTTCGCCGAGGCTACTGCCAAGGAGGCTGATGCCCTCGACTTGGCCGAGCAGCGCCTCAAGAGCTTCAGCAGCTCGAAGGCCTTCATGACATCGACGCCCACGGTGGTCGAAGGCCGGATCTGGCAGCGCTTCCTTCGAGGCGACCAGCGGCGCTACTACCTGCCCTGCCCACACTGCCGGGAGCTGATCAAGCTCGAATGGCGCCAGGTGACCTGGGACGATGCCAAGACCGAAGACGGCAAGCACGACCTGGCCAAGATCCGGGCCTCCGCCCACTACGTCTGCCAGCTCTGCCTCGGGAAAATCACCGACGCGCACAAGGTGGCAGCCCTCCGCCATGGCCAATGGCGCCCGGAGAATCCCAACGCCATGCCCGGCGTGCGGTCCTACCATCTCAGCAGCCTCTACAGCCCGGATCGCAAGTGCACCTGGGGACATCTGGCCGTGGCGTTCATCGAGGCCAAGGCGTCCATGGCCGGCCTTCAGGGATTTATCAACGGCAACCTGGCCGAGCCCTGGGAGCAGCAGGACGTGCAGCAGGAACGCCCCGAGGCATCGGCCGCAGTCACGATTACCGGAGGCCGCCGGTACCTTACCGCAGACGTCCAGGCCGTGGCGCCGTTCTTGTGGTGGGTCTGCCGGGAATGGAAGGACGGCAACAGCACCCTGGTGGCTGCCGGCCATGCCGATGACTTCGCAGCCCTCCGACGGGTACAGGTGGCCCTCGAGGTCCACGACATGGATGTAGGCATCGACTCAGGCTTCAACACCCAGACGGTCTACGATGCCTGCGCCAGTTATTCCTCGGTGACATCCAACCCTATCAGCTACCCGTGCGGCCTGCGGTTCCCACCGGAGGGCGGTCTCCGAAAACCTGCTCTGATAGGATGGCTGCCGCTCAAAGGCCGGGAGACCGGCGCCCGGTTCACTACAGCCACCGGAGCCGTGCACCCGTTCGGCCTGTCGACATCATCCTCGATGCGTACCGACGTGGTGCAGCCCCTCCTGGTGTTCGATACCGAGCATCTCCGCGATATGCTGTCCCGACTGCGAAAGGGAGACATAGACCGGGAGTGGGGCGTTCATCAGGATCCGCCTAGCGTCCAGGCCGAAGGCACCTACATCGCCGAGCCAGATCTCTACTGGCGTCACCTCGACTCTCACGTCCTACGCCCACAGGCCAACCGCGCTGGCCGCATCAAACACGTCTGGGTTAAACGTAATCAGAAGTGGCCGGACCATCTTCACGATTGCGAAATCATGCAGCTGGCCATGGTAATGCTGTGGAATGACATGGTGACCGAAGCTGGCGGCTAGGTTTTACTAACCGCTTGAAGTGGGGGACTGATCGTCCAGTGTCTCACCGGAATGTTCACATTCACGGTGGCTATCAAGCGAGCCTACCTCCGCTCTGTCTATTCGACACTGGGAGGAGTGACTCTGTTTGCTGCTTTGACCTCAAAGGTTATTGCCGCGGCCTCGGTGATCGAGTCCGGCCAGGTTGTTCGGTCGACATCTTCCTCGGATGTCTCGGTCGAGTTTGCGGAGCCCGGTAAGGGCGCCCCCACGCCATCTGAAATGGTCGAGATGTGGGAAAGCCTGATCGCCGACTACGAGCTGGCGGTCTACCTACTCGGCCAGGACGGAATCGCAGCCCCTACCGACACCCAGATCTTCAACAAAATGATGGCCGTCGTCCTGGTCGCTGTGACCAGTTACGGCGGTGACTTCTCGAACTTCCGTCGAGAGGGCGCCATCAGAACGGGGATGACCTAATGGGATTCCTCGACAACATCCTGGCCAAGTTCCGGTCGGCCCCTGTGAACCGCTACGAGGGCGCTTCCAACTCGATCCGGCGTTCCTTCCTGGACACGAGCTACACCTCGGTGCGGTTCGATGTTACTGCCTCGACCCGGCAGCAGATCGTTCGGAAGAGCCGATTCTTCGAGCAGAACAACGCG
>CAYHCE010000093.1:0-3241 GCA_964355015.1 uncultured bacterium
CACCACCCCCAACGCCCTGCTGCGTCCGATCCATGACCGCATGCCGGTGGTGATCAACGATGGATGGGAAGAGGCCTGGTTGCTTCCGGAGGAAGCAGCTGAGCTGCGAGGGCTGGAGACGTTGATGGCCCCATGGGATCCCGCCGGCTGGGAGGCGATTCCGGTCGACTGGTTGTGATGGTCCCGATCGCCCTGGTCATCGATTGGGGTCATGGCAGCCGGCAGAGATGGAGTCGCCTTGAGGTGACGACACCGCCGCTACCTGCCCCCCTCCAGGCTGCTCAGCCGCCACCGGCGGGTGCGAGCCGCTCAGACGATCGGCGATCCCCTGCAGCACACCACTGGTGAGGCCCGCCAGCAGAGCCGCTTCTTTCTTCAGCACGGACGTGGTGACCTCCACCTGATCGCTCACGGTTTCGGCGAGGGCCCGCCCCATGCTCGTCACCCCATCCTTCACGGCTGAGCCGACAGCCGATCCCGACACTCGCGCATGGTCCGCCACATCGACGAGCGTGGTGCGCGTGAAGCCAGCCGCGCTGGATGCCGTCTGGCTGACGGTCTCGATGAAGAGGGATTCCAGGGTGGAGAGATCATCCAGACGCCGTCGCAGCGTCTGCCGGGAGAAGGCGCCGGCATTCCCGATGGCCTCCTCCAGGGTCAGACGGGTGGCCTGGGCTGCGGCAGCCAGAGCCTCATCGAGGCCTTGAAGGGCCTCCCTGAGCGCCCGCTGCCCGTCACTGGCTCCTTGAGCGCCTTCGGTGGCTCCGACAACCACAGCACGAACCACCTGCTGGAAAGCGACTTGATCCAGTGTTCCTTCGCTCAGGGTGCGGAGGGTGAGGCTGCGGACCTCCTGGGTGATGGCGGCCGGGTCGTCGCTCAGCACGGCACGGACCTCACGCTCTAGGGCCTCCTCCTGCCCGAGCGGTTGCTCATGGGTCGGGATCTGTTCCTGGCTGGTCATGGCTGCTTGCCGCCCTGGTCCAGGTGCTGCCGTAGTGCAGCGTGCAGATCGGCTGGAGCGAGCTGCTCGTATGTGTCGGGTACCTCGATCTCGTGGAAAACCTGATCAGGCCCACACACCAGCGTCGCCATGGGCCTCCGCTCGTCATCACCCTTCGAGGCCTGACGGAGCTCAGAGGCGTGCTCTGATGCATACCCGAACATGCTCGCAAGCAGCCTGCCCTGCTTGTCCGTGACAACGGTCATCTTCATGTGACACCTCCACCTTCGAGGTTGTGCCTCACCTCCGAGGTCGCTGAAGCGTTCCTGATACTGACCACATAAGTCACCTGGTTGATTCCATCCACGATCTTCCCTTGATCGAAGGCAATGGCCGTTCCCAATGCGCCGGGACTAGCAAACGAGCCGGTATGAGCGCCTGCAATCTGCACGCCTTTGTCGGCTCCACCGCTGAACACGTAAGTCCAGTTAACTGTCGCCCCAGGCTCCAAGGTCACCACGGGACCCACATTGCTCCAGGCCACGTCAGTCCTCCTAGTGCACAACGACGTTGATTCTCCTCATTTCTAGGAGCTCTGTAGGCATTGGCCGCGTTTCCGCAACACAAAGAGATGTAAAGAAGTACCGGCAAAGAGCGTGAATCGTTGAGAAGTTCAGAGATACCGCAGGCTGAGGAAAGCCGCTGGCTGTTCTGTCTCAGCAGACGGTTCAGTGACAGGGTGTCAGGTCGCCAGGGTCGGGGTGTCACCGCCCTTCCCAAGACTTCACACCTGTGAATCCCTGATCGGTGCACACGAAATCGGGGGAACCCCACCACCGTGAAGGTCAACACCCGCACCAATGGGGACCAGACGCTGGCGGAGAAGGTGGCCAGCGTTGAGGCGTTGCTCCAACAACTGCCGGAACGGGGCAAATAAGAAGGGCGCCCCGTGTCGGGCGCCCTTGGGCCGGTTGCAGGGAACTGGTTGGAACCGCCCTGGTCGAGGCCTCTGATTCATTAATAGATCCGCTGACCTTCCCTGTCAGTACGGCAAACCTCACTCCTGGTCCACCCCATCAGCACAGCTTGAGGGCCTCAGCCCGGCTGATCTCCCGGCGGTTCATGAGCAGCGGAACCTGCTCGCCAGGAAGCAACTCCCCGCTGGTGATCTCCAGCCGCTGGTAGGTGCGCTCCCAGCGGGTCGGGCGGAAGCGCAGCACCTGGCGGCCGTCGCTCAGCCATCCCTCCTGCGGGCTCAGGGGGACATGGGGTGATGGCCGGCTCATGCCTTTGTGAGTCGGGCCTCGATCAACCGGCAGCACTCCTGCACATCGCTCGCGCTCTCCACCCCCTTGGCGAGCGAGCAGAAGAACTCACGCCACAGCGGCGGCACCGCCAGCAGGATCAGCGGCCTGCCCGCATTGAGCGCATGGGCGGCTTCTGATGCTGTGCCTGGGCCGCCGCCCCCGCAGATCACCACCACATCGGCGCTGAGCACGTTGATCACGTTGCGGGCCTTGCCCATGCCCGTGAACAGGGCCAGATCCACTTCCGCGGTGCTTTGCCTCTCATCACCCTTCCCTTCATCGGGCAGCACCCCCACCACCAGGTGCCCCTCCACCCGCGCCGCGGCTGGCCGCAGCCATCACCCCCGCCGGGCGGCCACCGGTGAGTAGCACCCAACCTCTGGCGCTGATGCGCTCCCCCAGCTCCTCGGCCAAGGCCACAGCCTCAGCCGAGGCACCCTCCCCCGCACCCATCACGCCCACCACCGCACGCCGTTTGCTCATGCCACCTCCGGGCACCAGCCCCGCTGGCGCGTCATGTCGTCGGTCCAACCCTGGCAGCGGCGGGTGAGGTGCTCCCCGTGGGCCAGCAGGCCCTGGTGCAGCTGGCAGGTGAGCAGGGGAATGCAGTTCACCCCCGCGTGGTGCCGGAACCAGTGGCAGGTCAAGCAGACCTTGCGGCTCCGGGTGCTCACCAGCACCTGCTCATCGAGATAGGGCCACTGCTCGTAGCCGCTATCGTCTGCCGCTGAACTGGGCGCCGGCCGGGTGCCGCGGGAGCGGGGCGGAGAAGCAGCCACGTCGACACCATCACAGAGAACACCTGTACTAGCAGAAGTCGTCTGGTTCTGGCCAGCTCAGGCGCGACCTCAGCTGGAGCCCCAGGTGACAAAGGCGCACTGAAAGCGGGCTGATCGATCCGGCGCCCAGACCAGCACCCGATTCCTTGAGGCCCCCGGGCGCGTTGACTCACTAGTTTTGCTACTCCCGCAGTACTGTTGACTCAACAGCC
>CAYHCE010000094.1:0-3235 GCA_964355015.1 uncultured bacterium
TGGCCTCTTTTACGCTTGCCGACATTGAACAGCAGATGGTCTGGTGCAAACGCGACCTTGATGAATTTGACGACAAGTATTGCCTTGCATTGGCCGCCGGCAGGATGAATGATTGCCGGATCTGGAAACGCCACCTTGCTGAAGCGCGGAATAGGTACGTGACCCTCATCCGCCGCCGCACTCAGCTCCTGAACCGGGCTTCGGCGTGACGGGCGGCGAGTTCATCGCCCGCTTGGCCCAGTCCTACGCGGAGTTTCGCCACGACCTCTGGCGGGCCTACGAACCCAAGCCGGCCGACGAGAAGCGGTTGTGGGCTCTCTGCTTCGCCGCCGACTGGGCCGGCACACCACGCCAGCGGATGGAGCGGCTGCTCACCTTGGCACCGCTGGCGATCGAGCAGGCTTCCCGTCTCGCGGCCTTCTCCTCCGCCAGAACCACGGTGTGGAGCATCGTGCGTAGCGCCGAGGGGGTGGAACGCCTGGCCGGCGGGTTGGATCCCGGCACCAGCGGGCGCGGCTGGGAGGTGGCCGGCACCGACAGGATTTTGAGGATCAAGCTCAGCGATGAGGCCCACGCCACCATCCACGCCCTGGCCACCGCCGATGGGATCAGCCCGTCGGCGCTGGTGGGGCTGCTGATCGAGGCCCATGTGCTTCAGCATGGGCGGGCGGGCTGAAGCGGCTTCAATCCTTCACCAGCGCGATGCCTGCGTCCCACGCCATTGCCGCCACCTGATACGAGAGGCCGAACAGCAACGTCTGAAGGGGCACACCAGCATCCTCCGCATTCATGAACCCGATCTGTTCCGCCGTCAGCGACGCCAGTACATCACCAGCGCCCCGCGCATCCCGGAGCAGCCACTCAAGTTCGGCGGCGTTTTCGGCGCAGAAAAACTGCGGTTTCACAGACCCTGGGAGCGCCGGAAAGCAGGATCGCGGCGCATCCGGGCCAACATCTGCTGCTGAGACTGCGCCGCCGCACTCTTGGCGATCGCCACCGAGTCGGCAGCGGATACGACATCGAGTGACCCTATCTGATAGGTGTCCAGCCGCAGGTCGATCGGGGCGCTTGCCGTTGCGCTTGCCGCCGCCTGTGCCTGGACCATCGCGGTCCGCTCCAGGATCTGGTTGGAGTTGGTGAGCACCGTCTGGTTCTGAGCCAGGGCCGTGCTGGTGCTGACCGTCCCCCCAGCAACGGAACCACCGATCGCCCTGCGGGTCTCGGCGAAGGCATCCGAAGGCGCAGCAGACACGTCCCCCGCTTCGATCAATGCTGCACGGGTGGCCTCGAAGATGTCGGCCGGGATGATGGTGCCCGACTGCTTGGGCATGAACAGTTCACGCCCCTGCTCCCCGACCAGGTAGCCGCCACCTGAACGCACAGGACCGCCGGCTGCACGTGCACCCAGCAGCGGGATGCCACCGAGGCTGAGCTTGCCCAGCAGGCCCGTGACGGCGTTCTGAATCAGGATCTGCCCGATGTTCGCCAGTGTCTGGCTGAGGGCTTCGTTCAGCGTCTGCGCCCCCGTTATCAACCCCGTGATGGCACCGCCGATGCCGCTTGCTAACTCCTGCCCGATCGACTGCACCAGGTTCAGCTGCTTCTCATACTCGCTGGTCAGCTCCTGTTCCTTCTGCAGGTTGTTCACCACCTCCGTTGCGCGATCCTTCGAGATACCAACGCTGGTGAGGCTTGCGATACGGCGTTGATTCTCGATGCGCTGGCGGTCTGCCTCCGACATCCGCCCCAGTCGTAATGCATCGGTCTGTTCAAGTAATGGGCGAATCACCCCCTCCTGTTGCTGCGATTTCTCCCGCGTGATGTCCTGTTCGTCCTTCAACTGCTGTGCAGTAAGTTCCTTAATCTTCCCGGCATAGTTGAGGCCCGCCTGCTGTAGTTCGTTCTGTCTTGTCTTCTCGTAGGAGACCTTCTCCTCGGAAGACAACGAATCCTTGATGAGCGGGGCATACCGCTGGTTGACCTGCTCGATCTCCTTGAAGTACTCCGCCTGCGCTCTCCGCAGCGGGTCGCTCTGCTTCAGCACGTCCAGCTCAAGCTGGGACATCTTGAGTGCATCGCCGCTGGTGCCGATGCCACGCTGACGGGCTTCTGCCTGCCGCTGGCGTTCTTCGGCGGCCTTGGCGGCGGCGTCCTGCTGCTGCTCCATCGAATTTGCTGCCGCCAGTCCGCGCTCCCCACCACCCGGCAGCCCAAGGATCGAGGCGAGCTGTGGTGTGAGCTTCACCTTGCCGCCACGCATGGCCGCGTGACCGTGCGTGTCGTGACCCGGATCACCCGGCCCGAGCAGCTCGGCAAACCCTGCCCCGCTGGCTCGCAGTTGGCTGATCAGGTTGCGGGTGCGACCCTTCCAGTCACCACCACGCCAGTCGGTGATGTCCAACGCTTCACCGAAGTAGTGGTAGCTGTTCTTGGCGTGGCCACCGCCGACACCACCGAACGCCGGGTGCTCCTTCACCGTGAACCCTTGCCGCTGTAGCGCCTTGCCGAGCTGCTCGATGCTGATGTAGGTGGCGCTGCCGGGGCTGGTGCCACCAGACTTGCCACCGGTGTCACCTACTCCCAACCGTGCCGACAGAGAGCGGCGGTCAGTGGTGGGGGATGTGCCAGGCCGTGGAATGGTGCCAGGCCAGTTCGCGCCGTCCATGCCCTGGTTCAGGTTCAGCGGATTCGCCACTGAACCTGAACCAGCACCAGTCCCCAGCCATACGCCAAGGCGGTCGAGCTGCCCCAGCAAGGCACCGATCGGATTGATCGCAGTGCTTACCGCCGTTGCAACGGCCTCCCATGCACTGGCGAATGCATTCGTGCTGCCTATCACGGCACTTAACACCGTGTTGATACCGTTCAGGAACTGAACAATGGGGCTGCGTTGTATGACATCCCATGCCCTGCCGTAGGTATCAAGGCGATCAGTGGCGACTTCAATGGATTGCGTCAACGCTTCAATGGACGTTATCGTTGCCGGGATAGCAGAACGCCCCAGTGATACCTGGAACTCCTCCCACGTATTCTTCAGCTTTTCAAGCTTCTGCTGTGGTGTATCAAGACTTGCGGCAAGCTGTCCACCAGCTTCTTGCGAGATTGTGCGTAATGCCGCAACCACTACACCAGCAGATAACTTACCTTCTGACGCAAGATTCTTGATTTGTCCGGCAGATACACCAAGCTCTTTGGAGATTGCCAGCGCAATAGACGGAACCTGCTCCAGGATGGA
>CAYHCE010000095.1:0-3234 GCA_964355015.1 uncultured bacterium
CGGGCACCAGGGCATCGCCGCTGATCGTCGCCTCGATCTGGCCGCCAGCGGCGGGGATCGCCACGGTGGCGGCTGTCACCCAGGTGCCGGTGGTGCCGTCCTTGAGCAAGGGCGCCACCTGCAGCACGGCCGTCACGGCGGCGGCAGCACCGGGGTGGGAGAACAGCAGGGTGAAGTGCTCGACGGTGTCGAGCGGAACGCTCAGGCGCACGATCTCAGCACTCACCCGGGTGCGCTCGAACGGGTCGGTGGCGCTGTAATTGATCCAGCCCACCAGCGTGGTGACGGCATCGATGAGCTTGTTGCCGGAAGCGGTCATGGTCGTGTCCTCAGAACGAAGAGATCAGGAGATGTGGGGCAGTATTCGCCTCAGGTGATGGCGGGGCCGATGTTGTACAGCCGCCCAATCGCCTTCTGATCGCACACGGCAAAGCCCACGTACCAATCGACCCGGGTGCGGAACACCGGGGCGTCCTGCACTTCACCGAAGTCCCGCACCGAGATGCCGTAGCGCCCCTCGAAGGGGCCCTGCAGGCCGGTCATCTGCTCATCGCCAAAGGCGCAGCAGTAGATCGAGGTGGTGCCGCCCGCTTCCCCGAAGCCGAGCACCTCGTTGCCGTTGGCGTCCTCCTCCAGGCAGAGGATTTCGGTGTCCTCGAACCAGTGGCGGCCGTCGATCACCTGATAGAGATCACCACCAGCGGCGCGGCAGGCGGCGCTGATCTGGCGCCGGCCCGCCTTGCTGGTGAGCAGCACCTTCTCGCTGCCGTAGGCATTGACGGAGTCCACCAGGGCCTCCAGCCGGGTGAGCTTGACACTGCCGGAGGTGTTGTCGACGGTCTGGGGTCCGCCGGGGGTGAGCCGTTTGCTGAGGCCATTGAAGGCGCGGGGGTCAAAGGCGGCATCGCCATTGATCACGGCCGCCTCGAGGGTGAGCCGCATCGAGCGCACCTTCTGCTCGGTCTGGCTGGCCCTGGCCTCAGGACCGTTGAGGTCCACGATCGAGCGGTCCACATCGAGATCACCACCAAAGAGGTGGACGAACTCGGTGTCGTTCTCGACGGCGCCGTAATCACGCCGGTAGCCCTCGTTGACGGCGCGGAAGCCGACGCGGGGCATTTTCTTCTCGACGGCGAACTTGAGAGCACCACCAAGCAGGTTGCGGAAGGGCAGGCGGCTGATCAGTTGACCCTCGGTGAAGGTCTTGATCACGGCCAGGCGCTCCACCCGCGTCTCGTGTTTGGCAGCCTCGATCAGGGAGAGGCCCATGCTTGCTCCGGGTGTACCCAGCAACGTCACCCATCTATTGCCAGCCACCGAAAGGGTTGGTGGCTGGTCAGGCCCCGTCATGGTGCGGGGTGGCCTCAAGGGCTGACGCAAGCGGCGATGCCGCCCTTGACCCCACCCCGCCCGGCTTTGGGGTCCTTCTCCAGCTCCCCATGGCTTCCGCCTTCCGCCGCGCTGCACTGGAGCGCCACAGCTCCGAGTCCCTTGATCGGATCAGCACCATCTGCCACTCGGCCTGGGTGCCGCTCTCACGGCTGGCAGAGCTGGCCGATCAGATCCTCACGGAGCGCCAAGCGGCGCTGCCGGAGCGGGCTCTTGATCCGGAGATCCTGGCGCTGCTGCCCTATTGAGCGCAGCTCCCGCCCGGCTGCGGCCGGGCTTTTCCATGCCTTTGGCGAGACAAGCGATCCAGGGATAGACTCCCTGTATATCCAGGTAGGTCCGATGCGGGCGGTCACCAAGCTGTTTCTGAGCAACCGCAGCCAGGCGGTGCGCATCCCCGCCCATCTGCGGCTGCCCGACTCCGTCAAGGAGGTGGAGGTCCGTGCCTGCGGCCAGGAGCGGATCATCGCTCCGCTTGGCCGCAGCTGGGACAGCTTCTTCCATGGTGGCCCCACAGTGCCCGACGACTTCCTGGAGGAGCGGGCTTCCCAGCAACAAGGCGAACGCGAGTCCTTCTGATACGCCGATGCTGCGTTATCTGCTGGATACCAACATCTGCATCTACGTGATCAAGCGAAGGCCGGAGTCGTTGCTGGAGCGGTTCAACCGCAACGCCGGTCATCTGGCGATTTCGTCGATCACACTGGCCGAGTTGATGCACGGCGCCGAGAAGAGTTCAGATCCGGAACGCTCGCTGGCCGTGGTGGAGGACTTCTGCAGTCGGCTGGAGGTGCTCGCCTATGGCGTCAAGGCGGCCCAGCATTACGGCCAGATCCGCTCTGCCCTGGAGCGCCGCGGCACACCGATCGGGGTGAATGATCTGCACATCGCCGCCCATGCCCGCAGTGAGGGCCTCACCCTGGTGAGCAACAACCTGCGCGAGTTCGAGCGGGTGGACGGGCTGCTTTACGAAAACTGGGTCTGACTACTCGCTCGCAGGGGGTTCCAGGTCTGCTTTGAGCTTTTAAAGGTGAACTCCAGCAGATCTCCGGCGTCTTGGGCTTCTAGCGCCGCTACCGAGTCAGGGCCTCATTCGTAGTGCGTCCACAGCCTCAGCACCTTCACGATCTTTTCCTCGAGGAGCACCTGATAGACGAGCCGGTGCTGGATGTTGAGCCGACGGGAAAAGGCTCCGCGCAGATCACCCACCAGCGCTTCATAGGGCGGCGGCTGCCGAAAGGGATCCTCAGCCAGGAGTTGCAGCAGCTGCTCGGCCTTGGCCTTGAGGGCGGGTGAGGCGGCGGCGAGCTTGCGGGCGTCCTTCTGCGCCTGCTTGGTGAAACGAACGCTCCAGCTCACCAGCCGGGCTGCTCGCTGAGCTCTTCTGACGCTGTGGCCAACCCATCGAGGATCGACTCGCGCATCCCCGGGATCGAAACCAGGTGCAACGTCTCCTGGATGGCGTTCCAGTCGGCCTCTGAAAGCAGCACGGCATTGCCGCGCTTGCCAGTGATCTGCACCGGCTCATGGGAATCCCCGACCTCGTCGATCAGGGCATAGAGCCGCTTGCGGGCTTCTGTCGCGGAAATGCTGGCCACCGGAGCAGTGCGTCAGGCACGTACGTCAAAGCGTACCGCTGGCGCTCCTGGCAATGGGTTGGATCCGAGACCCTCTTGCCGCCATGGCCACGCCGATGACCCCGGAGCGGTTCCAGGACCGCTGGGAAGCGTTCAAGGGCGAACCCCAGCAGGTGTCCGGCATCTGGGGGCTCTATCGCTCGATCGCCGAACTGGAAGGCAGCGGCGACATCCTCGATGAGCAGGCGAGCTGGGCGCTCAAGTTCAG
>CAYHCE010000096.1:0-2887 GCA_964355015.1 uncultured bacterium
GGGATTCCCCGGAGTTATCAGTGAGGCACCGCCTACGTTTCTCAGGAGGCCCTACGTGCAGCAGGTGTTCGACGGGCGTCACTACCTGGAGCGGGGAACCAACGCTCCTGAATGGGGCGCTGCTGAACCCGCGTCGGTGATGGCCTGAGTACCACCATGCGGGTGCTATCCGGCAGATTTCAGGGTTCCGTCATAAGGCTCGATCCAGGCGGCAAACAGCCGATACGCTCAGCCTGTACCAGTCGAATCGCACTGGGACATCTCTCCTATACCATCTCGATGAAGATCCGCCTCCAACGCGCCGGTGCCCTGCTGGGACCTGGCTTCCTGCTGATCACGGCGTTCGCTCCGTTCCACCAACTCGCGTCCGCCGAGACGCTGGTGCGAGCTGCGGGCCGCTGCAAGCTGGAGAGGGCGGGCAATGAGCTCTTCAACGGCCACTGCAGCTTCAAGCACAAGGCGGCCGGCGGCACCGATGCCTTTGTGGTGAAGCTCGATGACGGCACCGACTTCAACTTCTCTGGCCCCAATCCTCAGGCCCTGCAACTGCAGACCTACGACGGGATCGTGAATGTGCGCCACAACGCCAAGCCCGACCACGATTTGTTCCTGTGGAACGCAGACGGGGGAGAACATCGCCTCTCGGTGAAGCTCGACAACGTGCAGAACCCTGACGTGACGTTCGAGGACAAGCCCCAGAAGGCCACCACCGCCACCGTGGTCGGTGTCGCGCTGGGAGGGCTGATCGGCGCTCTGATTGCCGGATCGAACAAGGGCGGCAGCAGCGAAGCCGCCCGCGTGGGGGCCCCGGTGAGCGCACTGCAGTCGCTGGTGGGGGTGAAGGGCGCCAGTGCCGAGAGCGAGCTGACCAGCAAGGGGTACACCTACCGGGGTGGCGACCAGATCGGTGACAGTGCCTTCACCTACTGGCAACAGCCCCGCACCAAAAACTGCGTGGCGGTGCGCACCACCGACGGTCGCTATCAGTCGATCACCTACACCGAACCGAGCAAGTGCAAGTGATCGCCTGAACGCTCAGGCCACTGAACGCCCTGGCCGCCGGTCCTCCGATCGGCGGCCTTTAACTTGTCGTGACGCCATTAAGCACAATTCGAACAGCCAGTCATGATTGCCTGCTATTGCGCAACTTGACCTGGGATATCCAGAAAGACATAGTGCGGCTTTCAAGAAGCCATGGAGTATAACTGTGATCTTGCGTCTGCCATGCTATGGCTTGGTTGCACCTGCATGATTCAACCGCTTGAAAGTTGCCAGTGTGGCATCGAGGTTTGGAGGCTTGCGAGCACGAGATGCTTGCTCGATCGCATACCCAACAGCGAGTAGATCCGGTTCGCCCAGCTTTTTGCCAATCATCGTCAGGCCCTGTGGTTCCCCAGCCTCCGAGATTCCGATTGGTACGGTCATCGCCGGGTATCCCGCTGCCGCATAGATCTGAGTTGGTGCGATCAGCACGTCGATGCCTGCAGCGGTGAAGATCGGATCAAGAATCCCTCGGGATGTGATCTGATTCCTTTCGCGAACCTTTGTGTAGTCCTCTGAAGGGCTGTCGGCTCGTTGGGACATTTCCAGAGAACGCTGCCCATAGGGAACTCGGTTGGCAGGGTCGGCGTTGTTGAATGAAACCACATCAATCAGTGCTACAACGGGTGGGCGGGGTAGCGTCTTCAAAAAGACGTTCAGAGAGGCTTTGAAGCCGAATCGGAGCGCTTCATCTGGATTGGGGGCTGGGGGAAGGCTTCTGGCATCCAACTCCACAATGGATAGTCCTTGCTTCCTCAGTGCGGCAATCGCCAGCTTCGTCACTCGATTCTCTGCTCTCAGTTTGCTTAACTCTCCCTTCAGTTGCACCACGGACATCTGGGGAGGTGGATTGGCGGCTATGAGCCGTTCCACCTCTGCCAGAGCAGCATCAGACAACACGGCAACCCCCACCCGCCGTTGCCGTGCAGCCTCCAGGCTCAGAAATCGGGTGAAGTCGGTGCCTTGCAGTCTTGCTACGGCGGGATCTGGATTGTCTTCAGCCCCCTCATCGGTATGGGTGAGCGCGGTCAGCAGCATTGCCACATCAACCACGGTGCGCCCGATGGGCCCGGGTACATCCATCCAATCCACCAGTGGGATGACGTAATCGCCACTGACCAATCCGTGGGTGGGCTTCAGTCCAACAACACCACTGGTGGCGGCAGGTTTCAAGATCGAACCCTGGGTCTCACTGCCCACGCTCACAGCGCTCAGATTGGCGGCCACGGCCACCGCAGAACCAGAACTGGAGCCGAGGGTGTCAAAGGGACCATAGGGATGGCGGGTCTGACCTCCCAGAGCGCTGAAGCCACTGGGCATGGCGGGATCCACGTAGTTAGCCCACTCCGACAAATTAGCCTTACCCAGAATGATTGCTCCTGAGTTGCGCAGATTTTTTACCAAGCGGGCATCGCGGTCGCCGCGCCAATCCCTCAGGGCAGCAGCTCCCGCCGTGGTGTGCATTTTGTCGCCGGTGGTGATGTTGTCCTTGATCAAAACCGGAACACCATGCATCGCACCCCACAGGTTTCCCTGTTTCCGTTCGTCGTCCAGGTTGCGGGCGATCACAAGGGCCTCCTGGTTCAGCTCCATCACCGAATTCAACTGGTTGACGTCATAGCGCCTGATCCGGTCAACGTAATAAACCACCAGCTCTTCAGCCGTCACCTCGCCCCGCGCCATCATGGCCTGCATTGTTGGCACAGTGGCTTCCAGCAGTTGCCCGTCCAACACCTTTCGCCGCTCAGATGAAAACTTTGCCAGGGCTGTCTTAAACGCGCTGAAGTCGCGTAGCCGCTTGCTGGTGTAGCTGGGTTCGGAGAGGGGAAACTGTGTGGGGTAGTTA
>CAYHCE010000097.1:0-2656 GCA_964355015.1 uncultured bacterium
CTGTGGAGGGCTCAGGTGCTGATCTATGCGCGACAGGCTCCTAGGAGGCTGTTGCGCATAAATCACCGCGCACCTTCTCCACAGACGGCCACGTATCTGCCCAAAAGCTAGTGACAGCAATGGCTTTGGGCGAGAGAATGGGCCATGAGCAAGCCCATACCTTCCGACCCTGGCTGCCTGACGCAGGGGGAGGAGATTCTCTTCCATAGTATCCGCGGAAATCAAGGGCTTGGTTGCCGGTGAGGCGGATGAGACACCTCACCAGTTCTGCACGGGTGGAGAAGCGCTTGAACATGGCAGCGATTCGGTTGGAAGGTCCCTCATAACTGTCCATCTCCCTGAACAGATTTCCAAATTTGATTGTGCCGATCAGGCAGCGGTCCACATCGCAATCTGGGTGCGAGGCATTGATCTGACCGATTTATTGATTTCCCTCTAGAGATTCTGTATGCTACTCAGGGCCACCGTAGGGCCTACAAGAAGCGGCCTGCCGTGGTGAAGTCAAAGACTGGCTTTATCTTCGCTGCGACAAAGTATGTAGATACATTAATGCATGGAAAGGACGCTGACCAATCTCAGCATGCAAGGCGACTCGATGGCACTTGCTGCTTATTTCTTCTGGGATGCTGCACTCTGGTTGCCTGCCGGTGACGCGAATGGGTTTGACTTAGGCCTTGGCGAGGATATTGGCGGCGAAGATGTCGCGGTTCACCTCGATATTGGCCGCCTGAAAGTATGAGCCATGGGCACAACCTAGGTTATAGCCGATCAGGTTGCGGGCGCAGCCTGTGGGTGCAAGGTTGAGATACTCCTTGCCCACCGCGAAGCGATGCCCGAGCGGGCCGCCCACCAGATCGCCCTTGGCATCAAGATTGATCCAGCTATTCACTAGCGCAGGTTTGGCGGCCTTGCGTGAGCTGGAGGGCCGATTCTCAGGCCGCAGACTGGCCTGTACCGGCGGAAGCGAGAGGGCGCTCCCCACTGTGAACCAGGTGTGCACCCGCCCGCTGAAGCCCTGCTCGCGTTCCAGCTCGCGCAATCCTTCGTAGGCCACCACCGTGCCCCAGCTATGTGAGATCACCTCCAGTAGTGTCCCGGCAGCCAGCAGCGGCCGCAGGGTCCCGGTGAACCTGGCCAGGATCCGCTGGCGCATGTCAGGGTTAACCATGTAGATCAGAAAATCGTCGATCGCGAAGTCCGATCCGCGCATGCCGGCGGCCTCGCGGATCGCCCGGCTCGGATCTGCGGCTTGCTGTAAGCGGCGATCGTCCAGTACATCGAGAATCGCCTGCCGCAACACCTGGGTCTGGGCCTGCTGCTCTGCTGAGCCGACGCTGCGTTGCTGGTTGACCAGGTCGCTCCATAGCACCTCAGCGCGGCCCTGGCCGATGCCGCTGGGTTCGAACAGACCGCCCACATGAGGACTGAGCGCGGACCACCAGCCCGTGGAGTAGCCCACTTGATGATTTCCGATGCCGTGCACCGACACCAGCACTCGTGGAGGACGTGGCTGCTCACGCTGAGTGGCCGGCGCCCCCGCTTGAATTAGCCGCATCGTGTCCAGAAAGCGCATGTGGGCCATATAGACCATCTGTTGCGCGCTGAGTCCCTGGGCGCCCTGGCCCTGTTCCGCAGCGCTGCTGCTACTCAGCAGGGGCATCGGCTCTGGTATCGGTCGCTCGGCAGCGGTGCCATCGGCGAGCAGCGCGAGGGCGAAAGAGCTGCCTTCATGCTGAGGAATCTGGTCGTAGCGGCCGCGCAGCCGATCGACCACCTGTCGGATCATGTCTTCACTGCTGCCAAGACCATCCTGAAGAAGCACCTCACATAGGGTGAAGGTGAACGCACCTTGGTAGTCGCCGTTGATATGGGCATCGGCGGCAGTCTGCGCTTCACCACAGGCCATCAGGTTGGTGTGGATCAAAGCGTCCGTCCGTGCACTGCGGCGTGTCTGGCCGGCGCGCTGCCAGCTTTCGGCTGGCAACTGAGACGGCACAATGAAGCGGGCGTTGCTGAGAGACTGTTCGTGAAACAAATGTCCCGCCTGATAGCCAGACAACTCCCGTTTGTTGGCCAAGATTATCTTCTCAATGCCACTGTCCTGGCGGACACTGATGAAGCGGGAACTGCCTCCGGAATGGCACGTGTCCTTGATGAGCAGCAGATGCACCCCTGGATCCACAGCCTGGGTCATCTCGTACCACTCATCATCGCTAATGTAACTGTCAGGATCATCGAAGGCGAAGTTCTGCAGACAGGTGATCTCATCGCGCAAATCATCCTCCTCCCCCTCCGTGTCCGGAATGTAGGAGCCATGACCTGAGAAGTGAAACAGCAGCACATCGCCGGGCGATGCATCCTCGGTCAGCCAGCGCCAGCCCTCCAGAAGGTGGGTCTTGATGCAGTCGGCATCCAGGAGCAGCCGCACCTGCTGGGGCGGGAAGCCATAGCGATCTAGCAACACCCTCTGGAGGTTGTGGACATCGTTGACACAACCTCGCAGGGGTATGTCGACATAGGCATTGACACCACACAGAAGCGCTTTGCTGGTCATGGCTGTTCGCTGGTCGGCTCTTCCTGGATACTAGCCAGATCAGCAGGTCAGCAACAACGAATGATGGACACTCCAGTTAAGAGTTAACCTATGCGTGCTAGG
>CAYHCE010000098.1:0-2618 GCA_964355015.1 uncultured bacterium
CCTCCACAAGCACCCTCTGGACAGATCGATGACCAATGCGCAGTAGATATGATAATCTCGATAAGGAGACAGCGCAAGTGGCATCTGGCCAAGCAGGAAGAGGCCATTCCTGGCCGACAGGGCGGCCAGGCGCTGAGGCGCGCAGACATGCCAAAGCTTAGCCCGTCGGCCAGAGCTTGGCATACGGAGATCCGTTCCATCACGGGCTCCGTACTGACCACGGCTATGACGTCACCTCAGGTGGTCCTAGACTCGACCACCGGATTCACGATGGCCGCAACTGGAAGCGAATTCGAGAGGCATGTAGATTCCCCACTTCGGGTCGGAATCCGGGAACCCGTGAGCACAATGCTCCAGCAGCCAGGGGCAGCCCAAGCGGGGGCGCGACCTTGGCAGCCACGTATGGTATGCGCAGCCTAGCGTCAGGGACCGATGTCGCCTAGGAGTGTCCTGAACAACCCTCTTTTTGAGGGCGATTGCACCTTTACAACAGCATTGAGTGCCGTACTGCGGCGGATGGCCACAGTGAGGCCAGAAGTCAGGGCTGTTGCCCTGGCCGCTCTGTCTGCCTTTGCTCTCTGTTGACCCCTTTCGGGTGGGCTAGCCGGCAACCGCCGTGGTGGTAGACAGTGGCGGACCAGCCCAATGGGGTCGCTGATGTGCCAACAGCAGTCTCAGGTCAATGGCTTTGCCCTCAGCCAGCCGGAACAAACGCTTGAGGTTCACCACGGCTGCCGTCCAGAGCCGCTGCAAGTGCCGGCTGGCCTGCCCCACGTATCGGGTGTGGCGCAGGCCGTGAAAGACCAGCTCGGCGATGACGCGCTCGACATGACTGCGCAGCCGGAGGAGAGTTCGGAAGTCGGTGGCCACTTGGCGCTGCCTTTGCACTCGCAGGTAGGCTTCATGCGGTGAGGTCATCACTGACCTCCCGTGGGTCTTGCTACGCACACAGCGTTCAAAGAGGGAGCAGGCCTGACACCGGCTTCTGGGAAACTGGAACTGCAAGAAGGAACGGCCTTCTCGATCATGCCTCTGTTGGCCCGAGACTGTGACCCCTTGCGGGCAGGTGGCTGTCCTGGCTGCCAGGTCGATGTCAAACGCCGACTTATCTACCTCGGGATCGCTGGGCCGGTAACAGGGTGTCACCAAGTCAATGGGCCCGTCGGCATGCTGGGCGCAGTCCTGCAGGTTCTGACCGGAGCCGTACGCGCCATCGCCGACCACTTGCTCGACGGTCACGCCCGTTTCTGTTTCCGTGCGCTGCACAGCAGTCATGAGGTGCTGACCATCACCGTCTGCAGCGGGAATGTCGACGATATCAAGGATCATGTCGCTGGTCAGCTCGCTGCTCACGGCGACTTTGAAGCCATCAAACCGCTGGGCGCTGCTTTTGCGACCGTGGCGCATCTCCGGATCAGTGATGCTGATCACGCGATCGGATGCCGTGCCCTGGCCCAGCTGCGGGTCGCCTTGCTCATCCTGTACGATGTCGTCGCCCAGGATCTTGGTCAGGAGCCAGGCGGTGGCCAGCACTTCGGCATCGTCGCTGTGCTCTTCAGCCGCCAGGTTCAAGGCGGCTTCGGCATCCTGCACCAGCTGTTTGAGCTGGGCTGCCCGTTGCTGTGGATCGGACCAATCGATGTCGGCTTTGCGATGGCGGTGCACGTAGCCAGCAACCAAGGCCTGAGCCTGTGGCGAAAGGCCCCGTCGCTTCTGCGGCCCTGCAAAGCCCAGCTGCTTCAGCAGCTGACGGATGGCCTTGCGGATCAGCGTATAGGTGTCCTGCACGGCGCCAGCTCCCCGGGCCGGGGTGGTATCGGTCAGCAAGGTCACCTTATCGGGGATGAAGCCTGCCGCCCGACCGACGGCGATGAAGCGGTCGAAGGCATAGCGCTCCCTGCCGTGCTCCACCAGCCGCTTGCGGAAGTAACTCAGGGTAGAGGGGTCGAACCCCTGGAAGTCGAGAGCAAGGCCCAAGGCGACCTTCCAGCGCTGATCGAACATGGTGCGGTCAACGGCCTCACGGTCGGACACGTCGTCATGGAACTGGAGGAGGGTCACGCCGCTCAACAGGGACGGAGGCAAGCTGGGCCGACCGTTGTCAGGACAGTACATCTCTTCCAGATCATCGTCGGCGAACAGCACGTCACTCACTGCAGCCATCCGGCCATAGATCGAATCAGCAGGGACCCGATGCGGCAGGGCCTGTGCACCGAACAGAGGACGTTGGCGATCACGGCGCCCCATCATGATGGTCGTGCTCCTTCTTGCCAGCTGGCGATCGACGTGATCACAGTCTAGCAGAAGTCGCAATATCGCGCGAGTTCGAACATGCGAGTGGGCTTTTTCAGCACTCACCTAGGACCACAGCCTGCCGCACGTCCGCGTCTTGTAGAAAACGTTCGACCGATTCCAGGACGTCCTCGCCCGGGTCCACGCGAAGGATATGGACGCGGCCGAGACTCATCGAGGCGGATTCCATTGCAGATTAGGCCTCCGTATCCAGTCTGGCGAGGTACATGTTGGTCACGTTCAGCCCCCTGACGTTGGAACAACTGAACAGAGGCTCTTCCTGCACGACACCGCTCACGTTGTTGAAGGTGAGCTCATCCACATTA
>CAYHCE010000099.1:0-2467 GCA_964355015.1 uncultured bacterium
CAAGGATAGATCGTGCGCAGCCACGATCTTATCCGGTGTTGGACAAGCCCTTTGACGCTTCTGACCAGCCGCCTACGGTAGATACGTCTCGCCTGAATTCAGGTCTGGTTTAGATTTGACAACCAGGAGAGTGGCCAGCAGCCTGGCTTCATGGGTGGTTCTGTTGCTTGATTCGCACTGTACGACCATGGCAAAGCTGCGGCTGCATATCGTGACGCCGATCGCATTCTACAAAGCCGCACGCGGATGATTTCTGGCTATGAACCTATCAATAAGATCAGTACAATGATCTCAGCTCAACACAACTGATGTTCAGCGATTCGGAGCATCCTAGCGATCAGTGTCATCGCGTTCCCGCAAGACTGACAGAGAACCGGTGATCGTTGCAGGATGAGCCTTGGCGACGGTATAGGAACCTTGAGCACAAGCTGCAACAGCTGAACCAGCCGCTTGCAGTTCGCATGCAGAAGGCCATAATCGTGCACGCGCCGAAACCGCCGTGGCAGCACGTGCCTCAGGAGCAGCCAGAGAAACTCCGCACCTGGCATCGTGCGGTTCTGCTCTTGGCCTCGGTTGTCCTTGTAGCGGAAGCTGACCTCACCAGCCGTGTCAGAGATGATATTCTTCTCTGGTAGAACGCCCCGATAGAGATAGCGACCCAGATAAACGAGGGCTTGCTCTCCGTGGCCGACATCCTTGCAGTCCACCACCCATTCATTCGGGAGCTGTTCCTCGCAGCGTAGACCCGCCAGTCGTAGGGCCTTAAACCATTTGGCTCGGAATACCCTCGCCAGATTGTTGGCCCAGAACAGGACGTTGCCCTTCTTCTCGTGCCACTCTCTACTCTGCAGGTTGATTGCGCCTGCGGGCACAATCAGATGGACATGGGGATGGTAGTCAAGCCGGCGGTTATGAGTGTGCAGAACTGCATGGGCTCCAGTTCGGCCATTCAGCTTTCGATCTCTTCTCGAGAACGAGTCAATGGTCTGCCAGGCGGTTTTGAGCAGTAGGTCATAGGTTTTGTGCTGATGATTCCAGAACAGACTCCTGAGCTGGGCCGGCACCGTGAAGGTGATCAAGAAATACCTGACTGGCAGCAACTTGCTGCGCTGCCTTTCCAGCCACACTTTACTCTCATGCTGTTGACAGTGAGGGCAGCTGCGATGACCACAGGAATGCGGCAGAATGACGTTCTGTTGGCAGTCCTTACATTCCAGCAGCATCACAGCACTGTATTGATTGCGACATCGGCGGATGGCATTGAGGGCGTTGTGATGGCTTGGTAGAAGCTCATGGCCGTGGAGTCGCTCCAATTCGTTGCGGTAGCTATCCACCAGATCGGCGAGCAGGATCATCAGCCTTCCTCCCAGCGCAGCTGGAAGCCACCCAGCAGCTCCTCGATCCGCTCTTTCGCCTTGTCCCGGCTCACCTCGGTGAGATGTGCATACCGGGCTGTGGTCTCCGGCCTGCTGTGGCCCAGAAGCACCTGGATCGCCCTCAGATCCACGCCCAGCTCCAGCAGGTGCGTCGCGTAGGCATGGCGGAGCGAGTGCACCGTCAGGCGCTTGTGGATCCCGCACTCGATCCGCGCTGCTTTGAGAGCAGCCTGCACGCCACTGCGATCCATCGGCCTGCTTGCGGCTCGAACGGTGGCGGCGCTGCCGGAAGGGTTTGGGAAGAGCAAGCGCCGGTGCTGGTGGGTAGTCCAGAACCGTCGTAGGTTCTGCAGCGTCAATTCCGGCAGCGGCACATAGCGATCCTTCCCTCCTTTAGCCTGGCGGATATGCACCCGACGGAGTTGGCCGTCCATGTCGCCGACTTCCAGATCCAGCCCCTCTCCAAGCCGCAGACCCAGGCTGTAAACCGTCAGGAAGAACACGCGGTAACGGAGGCGCCGTACGCTATTGATCAGCCGATGCACCTCCTGGCGCGTGGGAATATCAGGTAGCGATTGAACCTGCGGGGGTTTGACGATCTTGATCCACTCCAGTGGTCGGCCCAGCACATGCCGATAGAAGAAGACCAAGCCCCATAGATCTACCTTGATGCTGCTCCAGGAGTAGCTTTCGACCATGGCGCTGTAGTAGCTTTTGAGCTCTTCTGTTGAGAGATTGTCAGGGCAGCGATCGAAATATCCGGTGATGCGCCGCACGGCCCTGGCGTAGCCATCAATCGTCTTATCGCGTTTTCCTTGTAACTTGAGGGCCTGCAGATGCTCGCCGTAGAGTCGATCAAATCGCTCCTGTTCTTCTGTGGTCATGGCACAATCCCTTCCTCAGAAGGGCATGAAGGAAATCAGCACACCAGAGGGTGTGCGTTCCTTCAGTGTTGCCAGCACCAACGGGCCCAGCCGCCTCTCCTCAGAGAGGCCAGCACCCAAGGCCCTGAGGAAGATTCGGGTGGCCTCAGTTTGTTGTGTTGTCTATACTGGGGATTGAATCTGCCGCGCAGCGGCTTCGTCCAACAT
>CAYHCE010000100.1:0-2379 GCA_964355015.1 uncultured bacterium
TCAGAGCACGCCGCGGGAGGCCAGACCCTGGATGGCGCCAATGCCGAAGATGTGCCCCAGGCTGGTGGTGGCGAGCAGGGAGGCGTGGCTGAGGCCACCGAAGAACTGTGGGCTGGGGAGCTTGGCGCCTTCCGATGGGTACTTGATGGTGGCCTTGCCGATGCCGATGGCGATCACATTGCACACGATCATCACCAGGGCGACCTTCGGCGACCAGGTCAGCGAGGCCGGGGCCAGAGCCAGAAGCGGAGCGATCATCTTGGATCAAAAACCGACGTCCCATCTTCCGGGGGAACGGCAGGAGCTCCACCGCTGCTTAAGACTTGTTTACCGCCCCTCCCCCGATCGCGCCGCCGCTGCGGCCTCCGTTTCCGGCCGCAGCTCCTGGGCCCTCAGCTCGGCCACCGCCCCGCTGCGCTTGAGCACGCTGATCCGCAGATCGATCCGCTGGGCGATGGCCTGGCTCAACCCCGGTGCCAGGGCGAAGGCCTGGGATTCGGTCCGGATCCCCCGCAGGACCAGTTCGTACCTGCCTGGATCCAGCCGTCGCATCAGGTACTGCAGCTGAAGTTCGTCGGCCAGCACCGCATCGGCCCGCCCATCCCTGAGCAGCCGGTCGGCGTCCTGTACCCGTGCCAGCACCACGATCCGCACCGGTGGCCGGGCCGGATCGGAGTTCAGCTCCTGCAGCAGCTCCTCGCTGACGCTGCCTGCGCGGGCAGCCACCCGGCGGCCGGCCAGATCGGCTGGCGTGCGGATCGTCAGGGCGGCCGTCTCCTGGGGCTGGCGCACCACGTTCAGGGTGATGGCGCTGACGAGCAGCGAGGCCACTGTGATCCTGATCAGGTAGCTCAGCACCACCAGGGAATGGCCGCGGGTGGTGAGGGCGATCGTGTTGGTGCCGGGCCCCGTCGCCAGGATCTGAAACACCCGTGCGAAGGAACGGCGCCGGCCCTGTTTCTGGGTATCTGGATGCTCGGCATGCCCCTCGATCCGCCAGAGGGCCACGGCAACCAGGGCGGTAGCCGCCAGATACCCACCCAGCAGGCGAAGCAGATCCGGGCTGAGCAGGGCCAGCAGCATGGCCTTGCCCACCTCGAGCCGGTTGCGAGCCACCAGAACCGCCTGCCCCCCCTCCTGGAACGGCAGGGTGAAGCGGAGTTGTCTGAGGCGCTCCGGGGACACGTTCAGGCATCCCACCGCCGCATCCACTTCCCCGCGACGCACCGCCTCCAACAGAGCCTTCAGATCCGCCTGGGGCGCGATCACGTAGGGCAATTGTTCCTCCCGGGCGATGCGTTCCCAGAGATCCACCGCCAGTCCTCTCCAGGCTCCGGCCTCCCGGTAGCTGCAGGGCTGGGATCCGTCGGTCAATCCGACACGGAGCACGGTCTGGCCCGCCACCGACAGGGGAGGGAGCGCCAGCAGAATCGCCGTGGCGGCCGTGATCGGACCCAGAAGGGCTGCGGAACGCACCGGTCAGTCGGGGCTGCTCTTCGGTTGACCGCCAGAGCGGCTGAATCCGAGCAGCACGAGCAGATTGGCCACGGTCAGGAAAGCTTCGGCCCCCCCGTGCAGTGGATCCACATCCGCCAGCTGCAGGCCGAAGCGCTGCTTCGCCACAACGGAGGCGGCAATGGTGACCGCCACGAAAACCAGGGTGAACTGGAAGCCACGCAGCGCCAGGGGGGGCAGCCGTCCGCTCTGGCCGGCCCAGCGGAGAAAGGCCAGGTAGGGCAGCAGGGAGAGCACGAACAGAGGAGCCGGATCGATCGCCGCCAGCGGCTCCAGCAGCCAGATACCCGGCGTGGCCACGGCGGTGGTGGCGATGGCAACACCGCTCATGCCTTCCCCTGCGCCGGCAGCAGGTTCCAGGCGGCGGCGGCCATGGCAACGTTGCCCAGCAGCGTGGTGGCTGCCTGGAAGACCACCAGACCACGCAGCTCGGCGGGATTGTCGAACAGGTGCCAGGTGCAGGCCGCCATGGCGCTCACCAGCGCTGGCAACATCGCCAGCGCCAGCCAGCGCCACTGCGGTTCCTGGCTCCGTTCTCCCCAGCGAACCACCGCCACCATCGCCAGGACCCACTCCAGCACCGAGGCGACGTGAATCCACCAGGTGGGCAGGGAAAGGGCATGCATGCTGCACGGCGCCCATGAACGTACGCAATGTAAGGAGTCCTGGTCGCCCTTGCCTGGGCCCAGCCGCTGATCTGAGTAAGGAGGCCCAGGTGGTCTGCAGGCGATTCTCCACTGCCCGCCCGGCTGCGAGCCCAACAGAAAAGCCTCCGCCGCAGCGGAGGCTTTGGCCTTTCAGCCCGGGACGGGCCTCGAAGCGGTCTGTCCCTGTAGAGCCAGGCTCGTGATCAGCCGATCGCCG
>CAYHCE010000101.1:0-2345 GCA_964355015.1 uncultured bacterium
TTCTCACGAGCCGATGGCGACTGCGAGTTGCTGCCAGAGAGGCAAATCGTGAGGACCCCTCTTGACAAGGCATGGTGCTGGTGCTAAACAGCGGTTGGTGGTGCGACAATGATGCGCCTGATAGTTCCCGGGTTGCTATTTGCCGTGGCGCTTTTCTCCCTTGCCTCCTGGCGTGGGGTGTGGGGGACTGCGAACCTCGGATCTGAGACGGATGCCACGGCAGCCGTTGAGCAGGTGCCTGGGTCGCTTTCTGCTTTCCAGCCGCCATCACGCCCCTCTATCCCATCGATCCCGTCTATCCCGTCGCGCCCCTCTATCCCATCCATCCCATCGCGTCCGTCTATACCGTCGTGGCCGCTTATGCCATCGCGTCCGTCTATACCGTCGTGGCCGCTTATGCCGTCGTGGCCGTCTATGCCGTCATTCCCGTTTATCCCCCGTTTCTGGTCCGCGGGTCCTGGAGCTGTTCCTTAGCCGCCCCCTTAGGCACTGGTGTCACCCTGGGGTCCGCAACCTGACCCCAGCGGTGACTCTGCCCGCGTCACCTGCACGTTCCCAATGTGGCCGCCACTTCGTCTTCGCCGATATAGGCGTAGATCTGCGCGGCGACACACCTCAGTTCGGCGTTCCAAGGATCGGCTGCGAGGGCTCGTTCCAGGTGGGTCAGAACGTCCACATCGTCAGCCCCATGCTCAACAAAGAGAATTGCCTCCACCCAGGCCGCGCTTGTCTCTACGTACGAGTCGAAGGCAAACCGCCGTTCAAAGTCATGGTAGGCATCAGCGGCAGCGCGAAGCCCGGCAGCAGTGTCCTCGCTTTGCCAGGCCGCCGCAGTCAAGATCTCGCCTAGCTGAACGAGGCGATACGGCTGGAGAGGGTCGACGTTGACCGCTCGGCGCTGAAGGCGGATAGCGTCCTCCCAGCGACCGTCCGCGGCCGCGTCTTGTGCCCGTTCAGCGAGAACCTCGGCCGCCGGAGGAAAGCCTACAAACACCAGGCCGACCAACGCGACGACTGCCGCCACTGCCCAGGGAACACGACGCCGAGCGTCACGCCACTGCGACCACCTTGCACTCTGCGATCCGTCTTTGCCGTGGCCCGTGTCAGATCCTGAGGGAGTGGACCCATGGGCTGGCGACGACAGGGTGAGCCGCAGTCCCAGCGCCGTGAGCATCCAGAAGACCCATGCGGTAGTCACCTCCCCGAAGTTGAACATCGTTGCCGCCAGGTATCCCGAGACCGACGCAAGGATGGCCAGAATCATGGCTCGCTCAGCCGTGGGGCGCCCGTCCTTCAGGGCTTTGAACGCAGCCATGTAGAGGAGCCCAACGACAGAGGCAAAGGCCGCGAGGCCCAGGGCGCCTGTCGTCAGACCGACGTCGATGACCATGTTGTGGCTGCTGATGGGCCGGATGTTGGCGGTCCCGACGTGGGGGTCGTCTGGCTGGCGATAGCGGCCAAAGAGCACGCCAAAGGTCTCCTGCCCCCATCCCCACAGCGGCCTGTCCTCAAGCATCTCCAGCCCTCGGCGCCAGAGAGCGAGCCTTCCGCCGGTCGATATGTCCCCGAGGCGCACAGACGAGGCGACGCGCTCACTGACCGCTGTACTGACCGGACCGGTGTTGACCAGCACGGCAAGAGAGACGACCGCTGCTGCCACAACTCCTGCCGCGAGCAAAGCGTGCGTCCGGCGGACAGAGAAAGACCAGACCTTCGCGCGATATCCCAATCCCAGACCCACCACCAGCGATACTCCCAAGCCTGCCCACGCCGAACGGCTCAAAGTAAAGACCAGGGCTGTAACCATGAGACCAAGGCAGACAGAGGCGAGAGCCTGCCGTGCTCTCCCCACTCCGAGCATGGGAAGTAGCGCCAGCGGGATCGTCTGCACCAGGAAGATGCCAAGAGTGTCCGGCTGGCCAAAGCTGGCAAAGGGCCGACCGTCGGACCCGGACCATTCCAACCAGTCGACGTTGAACTTCTGGAGCACGGCGTACGAAGAGGCGAGAGCGCTCGCGGCGACCAGGGAGGTCAACATGGCCCGGACCTGACGCTCGCTAATGGGGAGGCCAGTGACGAGGATGAAGTAGCCGACATACAGCAGAACGGTGAGGAGGCCCTGATAGCTGGCATACTCGCCGACTGTGCTGAGGCGCAGATCTGCGGACCGAGAGAAGGAGACAAGGTTGGCGATGGTCATGGCGACAGCCGCCATGAGGACCGGCCGCGGCACCCTGAGAGCCGGTGCGCGCCCGACCGCCCGCGCCACGCAGTAGGAGGCGCAAGTCACCAAGAATACTGCCCGGAGGAGGGTAAGCTTGGGGCGCACCCAGACATCATTCCAG
>CAYHCE010000102.1:0-2194 GCA_964355015.1 uncultured bacterium
TGCCCAGAGTATCCCTATGTCCCTAAGTGTTCGGCGACGATTAGATAGGCGGGACCGCGCAACTACATAGGCGGGTCTCAGGACGCGACAACAAGGCTCCGATCTCGGTCTGGAGCTCCGCGATGCCCGCCCCTCTGTCGTTGCGGATCAAGGAGCGGTACATGGCCAGACGGGCCGATGGGCTCAGCCAGCAGGTGGCGGCTGATGCGGTGGGGATCTCGGTGCGCAGCGCCCAGCGGATTGATCGGGGGGAGCTGCAGCCCCAGAACCAGCCGCAGCGGGGTCGCCACTGGCGCACCCGCGCCGATCCGCTCGCCGATGTCTGGGACAGCGTGCTGGTGCCGATGTTGGAGAAGGCCCCGCTTCTCGAACCCCAGACACTGCTGCTCCACCTGGAGCAGAGCTTCCCCGGCCAGGAGTGGTACCGGCGCAAACGCACCCTGCAGCGGCGGGTGGAGCAGTGGCGGGCCCTGCATGGGCCCGCCCAGGAGGTGATGTTCCTGCAGGAGCACCGCGCCGGTGTGCTGGGGATCTCCGATTTCACGCTGCTCAAGGGCGCGCCGATCACGATCGGTGGGGAGGTGCTGGAGCACCGGCTGTTCCACTTCCGCCTGCCCTTCTCTGGCTGGTGCCACGTGGAGGTGATCCATGGCGGTGAGAGCTTTGTCGCCCTTTCGGAAGCGTTGCAGAACGCCCTGGCCCTCTGCGGCGGTGTGCCGGCGGAGCACCGCACCGACAGCCTCAGCGCCTGCTACCGCAACCGTGATGGCAGTTACGCCAAGGACTTCACCAGCCGCTACCGCGAGCTCTGTGCCCATCTGGGCCTCACTGCCACCCGCAACAACCGGGGGGTGGCCCACGAGAACGGCGCGATCGAGGGGCCGCACCGGCACTGGAAGCACCGTTTGGAGCAGCAGCTGATCCAGCGCGGCAGCCGCGATTTCGAAACAGAAACGGAGTACCGGCAGCTGGTGGCCCAGGTCAGCGCTGGGTTGAACGAGCGGCCGAGCGTGCAGGAAAAGCTCGCCATCGAGCGGCTGCATCTGCGGCCGTTGCCGGTGGAGCGCTTTGCCGACTACGAGCCGCTGGTGGTGCGGGTGCGGAGCACCAGCACGATCGAGGTGCGCTCGGTCACCTACAGCGTGCCCTCCCGGCTGATCGGCCATCAGCTGACGGTGCACCTGCGCCATGACCGGCTGGATCTGTTCCTGCGCAGCCAGTTCACCCTGACGATCCCGCGGCTGCACGCCCGCAAGGGGCACAAAGGGCCGCTGCGGCGGATCGATTTCCGCCATGTGATCGAGAGCCTGCGCCGTAAACCCCGGGCGCTGCTGCGCGCCCAGTTGCAGGCCGACATCCTTCCGGGCCTGAGGTGGCATCAGCTCTGGCGGCAGCTGCTGGCGGCTCTGCCGCCGGATGAGGCCGCCAAGGTCATGGTCGATGCGCTGCATGTCGCCGCCAGAACCGACGACCTGGCCGGCGTGGAGCGCTACCTGCGCCGAGCCCTGCGCAGCGGCCAGTTGAGCCTCACCGCTCTGCGCGATCACTACGGCCTGCGGCCCCCCAGGGGACTGGCGGCCCTACCTCAACTCGACATCCCCGAACACCAGCTGAGCAGCTATGACGAACTCCTGGGTGGAACCTCCCAGCCGGCCGGCGCTGGAGAGTGCCCTGCCGGCCCTGTTGAAACAGCTCAAGCTGGCGCAGTTCCGCAGCCAGTGGCAGGCAGCGGAGCAGCAGGCCATAGCCGATGGCTGGAGCCCGGCCAGCTACCTCTATGTGTTGGCGGAGCAGGAGCACCAGCAGCGCCACCAGGCACGGCTGCGGCGGCTGTTGCATGAGGCCCAGCTGCCGGTGCCCAAGACGCTGGCGGAGTACGACTGGGCAGCGATCCCCGATCTCGATCGCCCCCAGATCGAGCAGCTCGCCCACGACATTGGCTGGCTGGACCGGGCCGAAAACCTGCTGCTGTTCGGCCCCAGCGGCGTGGGAAAGACCCACCTGGCAGCCGGCATCTGCCGCAGCCTGATCGCTCTGGATCGCTCCGCACGCTTCTTCTCGGGCACGGCGCTGGTGCAGGAGCTGCAGCGGGCTAAGGCCGACTACGCCCTGGCCAAGGCGCTCAACAAGCTGGACCGCTATGCCCTGCTGGTGATCGATGTATTCGATGGTCGGATGTCCGCCAGGCGGATCG
>CAYHCE010000103.1:0-2187 GCA_964355015.1 uncultured bacterium
CATGGCTGTTGAGTCAACAGTACTGCGGGAGTAGCAAAACTAGTGAGTCAACGCGTGATCCCGCGACTGGTTGGAGCGGGGCCGCAAGCTCAGTGTTTCGCCGGCCCTGGGTCACAAACCAGCGGATGCTCGGCGTTGCCACTGGAATCCTCGCCTAGGTAGGCGATGCCGCTGGCTTGGCCCTGCAGAGGTCGGGCAGGGCAATACTTGGATTGGTTGGGTAGCTGCGGCTGTCGAACCTCAGCACGGCATAGGTGCTGGTGCCGGCGTCCCAGCGCACCCGGCTGATCAGGCTCCTTCAGCCCCCGGTATTCTGATTGCTCACGATCAGAGGCTCCCTAGGTGTGTCTTCTCACCAGGTCAATCATTGATCAGCAGCCGCTTGAGGCACTGCTGAGGGCTGAGGCCACCAAGAGACCAGCTGGGTGAAGGTTTACTCCTCTTCTTCAGTCCCTCCAGCAGGGATCAGACGGATCTGCTTCCGCCCGAGCTTGATTTTGAACTCATCGCCGGGCTTGTGATCAAGCTGGCCGGTGTAGGCCTTGACCACCAGCAGGTTGCCGGTGAACTGCACCTTGGCCACGTAGCTCAAGCTGCGGCCTGCCTTCCCTTTGCCGTTGCCACCACCCTCTCCGAGGCTGACGCCCTTGGCTTCCAGCAGCGCTTCGTAGAAGGCGGTGAAGTTCAGGCGTTCACTGCTCATCGCCTGATCAGCATCACCTGCTGTGGGGTCGGCCGGATTCCTGGCCTTGCAGGGCAGCGCGGAAGGCCGCCGAATCGAGGATCGGCGTGTTGTGGTCGAGGTCGCTCACCAAAATCAGCTCTGCCACGCCGGGCTGGAAGGCGCGGTGCAGGGCTTCGGCGTGGCGCGAGGGCACCACCTGATCGAAGGCCGCCGCCACGATCGTGGTGGGGACCTGCACCCGGGGCGCCTCGGCGGCCGCATCCCAGCGATCAAGCAGCAGCAGATCCACCGGCAGCCAGGGCATGGCGCCGCGGGCCACCGCCAGCAGGCTGTCGAAGGGCACCAGCAGCACCAGCCGCTGCACCGGACGGGTGGCGGCCAGATGCACCGCCGGCCCCGTGCCCAGGCTGCGGCCCACCACCGTCACCGCGCTGTGGCGCTCGGCCACGTGGGCATAGAGGGCCCGGGCGTCGGCGCGCAGGGCCGCTTCGCTGGGTCTGCCCTCGCTGCCGCCGTAGCCGCGGTAGTGGAGCAGATAGAGGGCCGTGTCGGGCAGCAGGGCGGCCAGCTCGGCGCGGGTGAGGGACACGTCCTCGGCGTTGCCGCCGAAGTAGATCAGCGCCCGGGGCCCCGGATGGGGGCGATGGGCCACCAGCACGCGCTTGCCCTCCACCCGCAGCTCCAGCCGGCTGGAAGGATCGGCGGCGGGCCGGGGGAAATAGATGAATGAGCGCTGGGCCAGGAACAGCAGCAGGCAGACGCCGCCGTAGCCCAGCGCCAGCCAGCCGGCCCAGCCCAGCCACCTGTCCACACTCATCGGTGCTATGCCCATCGCCCTGCAGCATCCCAGGGTGAACGGCGCCACCGGGACCGATCTCATGGAGCGCAAGCACGTCGGGTTGCTGCTCCGGGTCGATGGGCGCTGCCAGCCCGTCCTCCACAATCGCCTGGCCGATGTTGACGTCGCTGAACAGCTCGACCACGGGGTCCGCCCGAAGCGATCGATCGCCTGGGCTTGGAGTGTCACGGTGGAGCCCACCCGCAGCCGAGTCTGCAGTTCATTGCTGGCCCTGCAGAACGCGGATGGTGTCGCCATCGCCATGGGAGAGACCTGCGAGCAAGACTGCCAGCAATCGCAGGTCCAGACGATCCAAGGCCCCCTCTGCCAGGAGTTGGGCCACGCAGATTGGGAGCAGCCCAACCGGATCCACAGGCGTAGCTGATGTGTGGCCGTTACTCGCTCACCTCCACGATCGATCAGTTGCTGCCACGGCTCAAGGGTCCGCTGCCGGAGGGTTTCCTCAAGCACTACCAGCCGCGGCAGCAGGTGCGGCCCGGCGAACCGCTGCTGATCCAGCGGCAGCAGCAGGGCCGGCCTGAGGTCGGCTACGCGGAGTGGGGCCTCGTGCCGAGCTGGCTGAAGGACACCCGCGGCAAAAGCCGGCCGATCAATGCCCGCAGCGAGACGGTGAGCCAGAAGCCGTTCTTTCGTGGTCCCTGGC
>CAYHCE010000104.1:0-2141 GCA_964355015.1 uncultured bacterium
CATGAACCCAGTCCATTCGTGCGATCACAGGGGAATTGTCCCGTGGATGGGCTGGGTTTTCCAGGGTTTCCCTAATCCTTGCGGCGGCAGCGGATCATCCAGGGTTCTTGCCGTTTCGGATCGGTCATGTCTCTCACTCCGGTGGCAACTCCCTGGGACTTGTGGCTAAGGCCAATGAGCAACAGGTCTTCGTGATTAGCTTGCGTCTCGATGACCTCTTGAACCACGACGCATTACTGAGATGGCCTGCCATGCATCGAGCCTGGGCCAAGGGATCCCTGGTGGTGTAAATCGATGTTGAAGGGTTTGAAGCAGTCGTGGTTCAAGGCATGAAAAAACTGCTAGCCGAGCGGCGATGCCGCAAGCTGATTGTGGAGATCAATCCGGAGCGAGCCAGCGGGCTGGGGGTGTTGTTCAAACTGGATGACTTCCTGGAATCCTTTGGCTACCGACCCATTGTTGATGCTGCTGGCCGCAGTCATTTCGATCAATGCTTTGTGCTGGTGGCTGGATGCGAGGCGCCGATCTCCTGAACGCCAACATCCTCATTACCCTCACATCCCTGACTGCCGAAGGCTGCCCCCAGCTGGCCCTGCAGTTAGCGCGGCACTGGAAGGCGCAGAGGTTGGTGGTGGAACTGCTCTGCCTGAGCCCTGAACCCGATGATCTACGGCCGGAGTTCAAGGCGCTGGGTATCCCCATCCATACTTTCTCGATCGGCTCAGGGCTGGCGCGCTATCCGCGCCTGGCCTGGCTCAGCTTCCGGCTCTGCCGCCGCCGGCGGCCCCATGCCGTGCTGAGCTTTCCGCTGGGCTGGCACTCCTTTCTGGCCATAGGGGCGCGGGCGGCTGGGGTCAGGCGTGTTTGCGCCCACGTGGGCAACCTGCCGCCGGTGTGGACTGGGCGCGCTTTCGCCAAGTTCAAGGCCCTGGTGCAGCTGGGGCGTCCTGTCACCAACCGCCTGCTTTGCTGCTCCGATTACATCCGCACGGCCACGATCCGCGATTTTGGCCTCCATCCACGGGAAACCGTCACCGTCTACAACGCCTGCGATCTGGGCCGCTTTGCCGCCCAGGTTCGGGCCCCATCCCCTCCAGGGCCACCCCGCATCGGCATGGTGGCGCGGCTGGAACTGCACAAAGATCAACCAACCTTGATACGGGCTGTTGCCCTGCTGCGGGATCAGGGGGTGAGCTGCAACGTGTGGCTGGTGGGGGAAGGGAGCCATCGCCCCCAGCTCGAAGCCCTGATCGATGAGCTGGATCTGATCGATCAGGTGCAGCTGCTCGGCATGCGCCGCGACATCCCCGAGTTGCTCAGCCAGCTGGATCTGTTTGTGTTTGCCGCCAAGCCCGATGAGGGCTTCGGCATCGCCCTGGCTGAAGCGATGGCCGCCGGCGTGCCGATCGTGGCCACCGATGTGGGCGCCTGCCGGGAGGTGCTGCAGGGAGGCCGCTGTGGCCTGCTGGTGGCCCCCGGCGACCCGGCCGCCCTGGCCGAAGGGATCGCCGCCGTGCTCGGCGATCGCCCCGCTGCCCTCGAGCGGGCCGCCGCCGCCCGGGAGCATGCCCTGGCCTGCTTCGGCATCGAGCCCATGGCCGAGGCCTACGGCCGCGAGCTGGGCCTGCTCCCGGCCAGATGATCGTGCTCCACGTGCTGAGCGGCCTCCACGCCGGCGGGATCGAGCAGCTGGCCCTGCAGCTGCTCAGCCACGCACCCCCAGGTCAGGAGCCCCATCTGCTCAACACCGATCGCCGCTACCAGGAGCTCCGGCCGGCCTTTGAAGCGCTGGTGGGGCAGGGCCGGCTCCGCCTCACCGATTGGCCCGCCTCCGACGGCCCCCTGCTGGCCTGGCGCAGCCTGCAGCTCTGCCGCCGCCTGCGGCCCGCCGCCCTGCTGATCTATCCCTTCCAACGCCCCATGCTCTGGCTCGCCCTCGGGGCAAGGCTGGCGGGGGTGCGGCGGCTGGCGGTGCACCTCGGCAACCCCGCCCCAGCCGATCGCTGCGGCCGCCGCACCTGGCGGTTGCTTCTGCAATGGTTCGGCCTGCTCGGGGTGATCCCTGTTCCCTGCTCCGCGGCGATCGTGGAATCGCTGGCGCCGCTGCCGCCCGGCCTGCGGCTGGGCCCGGTGATCCCGAA
>CAYHCE010000105.1:0-2039 GCA_964355015.1 uncultured bacterium
ATCCAGGTCACTTCCACACTCTCTGGTGCAAAGAGCCCAGATCATTCTGGCCTGCGGAGCCGGGACAAAGAATAAAGAAGTGGCCGAGCGAATGGGCATCAGAAACGTATCCGTTCACGGGGCGTGACAACGTGCCCTCGCAACAACGGTGCAGACAGCGCCGTGATGATGGCGGCTCACCTCATGTGAGCGGCCTCTCAGCTATTCCCCTGGTCTGCTCTGATCGGCCAGCTTGGCTGCCTATGGGGCCGGCGGGATCAAGCTGGGTGCCGGCTGCCCATGGCGGTGGGCTTCCCATGCTTCCACCAGAAACTCCAGCACGTCCCGACCCTGCTGCCTGAGGGTCGTGGTCACCGTCAGAAGTCTGCTCTGGCAGAGGCCACCCCGCCGGGATTGGACGCCGTAGCTGAGTTTTCGGTGGATCACCGCCGGCCGCAAGGCCCGTTCCGCCGCATTGTTTGTCGGTTCCACCTCGGGGTGCTCCAGGAAGGTCCAAAGTGCCGGTGCCACGCGCAGGATCTGGCGGCAGGTGCGCACGGTGGAAGCCCAGGGTGTCTTCTCTCCTTTGGCGAATCCCAGATCGCTCACCTCCCGCAGCTTGGCCTCAAAGGCCTGGCGGATTGGGGTTGTGAGGGCCAGCAGCTCTTGCCGGCTGATCAGCCCCTCTCGCCAGCGATGCCACTGGTGGAACAACTGGTGCTCCAGCTCCAGAAGCTGCTGGCCCACCGCGGCGCTGACGCCAAAGCGTTCCGCGATGGCGATGAAATCCCGCTTGAGATGGGCCCAGCAGATCTGGCGTCGCTCCAGCGGCAGCCAGCTGTAGGCGCTGTAGCGATCGCTGATCACAAAGCCGGCAAACGCCTCGCCCAGCAGCTGTTTGGCTGCCTCCGCCGAGCGGCTGAGCGCGAGATGGAACACGGTGAGCGTGGGGGTGACCACCACCCACAACCAGCCCCGCTGACCCTTGGGATTGTGGCCATCGGCATTGCCAATAGGACCGCCCGTCTCATCCATGTGCGCCACCTGCTCCCAGCGGATCGTTTCTGCGGCCTCCTCCACCAGTGCCGCCAGGCTGTCTGAGAGCCGGCAGCGGATGCTGTTGATGGCACCGGTGCTGGCCTCGATCCCGAGCACCTGATCCAGCAAGCCCTGCACTTTGCGATGGCTGAGGTGATACACGCTGCCCAACAGCCCCACCAGGGCACTGAGCCGAGGGCCGAAGCCACCGCTCTCCACACCCACAGGCAGCTCCGCGCAGGTGGTCGTATGGCAGTGGGGGCAGACGAGGCGATGCAGCTGGTGCTCGATCACGAACGGCACAATCTGTGGGATGTCGACCACCTGGTGGCGCAGCGGCTCGGGATCATCGCCACGGAGAGGCTCACCGCAACCCCGGCAGTTGCTGGGGTGATGGGGGATTACCTCCTGACACTGCTCAGAAGGGAGAAGGTCAGGGCCCGCACCGGGATGGCCCTCCTGGCCACCGCGCTTGCGGCCAGAGCCTTTGCTCTTCCCCTTGCCTGTGGGCTTGAAACCACTGCCATCACTGGATGGAGGTTTTGAGGAGTTCCTGGAGCTGCGGCCGATGCGCTCGCGCAGACTGGCCAGTTCCGTCGCCAGGGTTGATTGCTGGTGCTGCAAAAGCAGGATCTGCTCCTGTTGGCCGGTGACCAGATCCCTGACGCTGGAAGGTGTGGCCAACCAGTCCGCTTCTGAAAGTCCGGCAGGAGTGGCTTGCATCTCACGCAGCCTCTGCCTGAGATGCAACCGGGAATCACGCCGCCGTCAAGGGTTCAGCCGTGGCGATGTTCGCTGCGAGCTGTCCCGCCCCCTGAACGCATACGCCTGCGAAAGCCTGAGCAGGTGACCTCAGTCAGATTTTGTCGCATCTTTCTGATTGCAGTAGTCGACCAATGCCGTAGGTTGAGAATCGTAGTCTCCAAGAATTGCCATGCTCACCGGTGCCGAACTTCTCGCCAAGGTCAAGGAGATGGGCGATGCCAGCAAGAGCGACCTGGTGCGTGCCTGCGGCTATGTCA
>CAYHCE010000106.1:0-2038 GCA_964355015.1 uncultured bacterium
CCTCGCCTCCGCCGGTGTCACCACCGTGGCGCTGAGCGCTCCGGCGATCGGCTGACCACGAGCCACAGCTGAACCGGGCCCAACGGCACGGCGCTTGCCGCTGCCGTTGGACCCCCCTTCCAAGCCCTGCTACGGCGGGGCTTTTCTGCTGGGCAGGCGGCAGGGCGGGCTGTGGCCAGAGCGGGAAGGCAGGAGTGAGCCTGCCAAGCCCCTGCCTGTCCACAGCAGACTTCACGACCCGACTTCAGCCTGTGATTCCTGCCCCGGGCTGAATCCGGGGGAAGCTGATCGGTGCGGCGGGAGACTCTTGCCAGGCGATGAAATCGAATCGGAATTAGCCGATCTGCCGCACGGGAATCCTGCAGATCGGCAACTCTGATCGGCCTCCAGCTGCGTACCTGCAGAGGGTGGACTGCCCTTTCGGTGGGATGCGAAAGCCGGTGATCGGACTTGAACCGACGACCTACTGATTACGAATCAGTTGCTCTACCACTGAGCTACACCGGCATTTGACGAAATTAGCATCGGACCGTCCCCCAGCCCTTCGGCCATGCCCCCCTCCCCTCCCAGGCCGCTGGACCCCGAGCTGCGGGCCAGGCTGCTGGCCGAAGCCAGGTCTCCTTGGAAGCCCCTCCGCCGTGCGCTCTGGCTGGCGTTGTTCGCCTCCGGTCTGCTGGGGCTGGCCACGATGACGATGCGGGCCGCTGCGGGCGGTGAGCTGGCCTCAACCGACCTGCTCATCCAGGTCGGCGCCTTTCTTTTCTTCGGGCTGCTGCTCTGGCGCGACCGCTGAGCCGCACCCCTCCAGATCCACCGCCGCAGGCTGGGGGGACAGCGCCAGTGGAGCCGGCAGCAGCAGCGGCAGCCCCAGGCTGAGGTGGTCGTTCTCGAGTTGCTCCAGGCTCAGGGGCCTGGCTGCCGCGATCAGCTCAGCGGGCCGTGTCAGCAGCCAGATGGCCTGGATGCCCTGCTGCCACTGCCACAGCATCACCGCCAGCAACGGCACCGCCAGAAGCAGCCCCACCAGCCTGGAGCTGGCACCGAGGGGGGAGAGCGCGGCCGCCTGGCCGGCCAGCCCATCCAGCAGCCACACGGCCGGCAGCAGCAGCAGGGCTGCCGAGGCTCCGAGGAGCTTCACCGGCAGGGGCGATTGGAGAGCACTGAGCCGCCGCTGCAGCTCCCGCCGGCCGCGCAGGGGAATCTGCAGCAGCAGCAGCGACCAGACATCGGCCGGCCGCCGCCAGAACAGCACGGCCGGCAGCAGGCCGCCCAGCGCCCAGAGGAACAGCCGCTCGAGACCGGGAACCGGTCCAGGGTCGGCACCGGCAAGGACCAGGACCAGGGCGAGCAGCTCAGCCGGAATGACCGCCAGCCCGAGCAGCTGCAGCCAGAGCAGGGATTCGCTGCGCGGGTTCACATCAGGTGCTGAGGGTTCGGCGCTGGGTGACCAGCTTGTAGGCCTCGATGCGATCGCTGTCCTGCCAGTTGGCGAAACGATCGCAGCCGATGCCGCACTCGAAGCCGGTGGCCACCTCCTTGACGTCGTCCTTGTTGCGGCGCAGGGAGTCGAGGTCGCCTTCGAACACCACCTGCTTGCCGCGGTGGACCCGCACCTTGCAGTTGCGCTGCAGCTTGCCGCTGGTGACGTAGCAGCCCGCCACAGCGCTCTTGCCGATCGTGAACACGGCCCGCACCTCGGCCTCACCCAGGGATTCCTCCACCAGCTCCGGTTCCAGCAGGCCCTCCATGGCCAGCTGAATGTCCTCCAGCAGCTTGTAGATCACGTCGTAGTCGCGGACGTCGACACCGGTGGCATCGGCCGCCCGCTTGGCACCGGAGGCCATCGAGGTGTTGAAGCCCACGATCACCGCACCGGAAGCGGCGGCCAGATCCACGTCGGTTTCGGTGATCTCGCCCGGAGCCGAGAGCAGCACCCGCACCTGCACCTCCCCCTGGGGCAGTTGTTCGAGCGCTCCCAGGATCGCCTCGACGCTGCCCTGGACGTCGGCCTTGAGGACGATTGACAGCTCCTTGACCT
>CAYHCE010000107.1:0-2028 GCA_964355015.1 uncultured bacterium
CTGCTGCCCTGTTGTTTCCGATTCGTGGCCCCGAGGCTTTTGGTTTAGTGATGATAGAGGCCCTAGCATGTGGAACTCCAGTAATTGCCACTTCTTGTGGCCCAACTCCCGAAGTCGTACAACATGGCACATCTGGCTTCCTTTGCAATTCTGAAGATGAGATGGCCGCAGCCGTGAGTCGAATCGGAGAAATCGATCGCCATCAATGCAGGCACATCGCCGAAACTCACTTTGATGTGCGAGTGATTGCTCCTCGTGTCGTGGATGTACTTACTCGACTCGCTTGTCTATAGCCTTCCTCATCTGAACAATATTCCAATGATTCGACGGCTGTTGGCTGATGGTATTCTCAACTATCTGGCATTCTTTCCTTTTCCCAAGGGAAAATACAGAGTCGCCCAGGTAGCCGCCTTGCTGCTTGATGGAGTTCCGATCAAGTCCCGCTACGGCCCAATGCTCTGTGCTCGATTTGCAGACAGTACGTTCTGGCTTGCTGCAAGGTATGGGAATGATGAGGTGGTGAACCTCATGGAGGATCTCAGTTCATCCGATTTCTTCATTGATGTTGGAGCCAATATTGGGCTGACCACTCTGCTGGCATGTGAGCGATGTGCGGGTGTCATTAGTTTGGAAGCCAGTCCTCGCGAGTTCGAGCAACTGCTCAAGAATTGCCATAGGCTCTCTCGACCTCCCTTTCCAGTTCTCTTGCGGGCAGCTGCCAGTGACAGGAGCGGATTCTCAACATTCAGAATCAATCATCTTTCTCATTCTGGGGGGAACTCTTTCGGCGCAGCACGTTCGGCTGACGAGGCTGAAACAATCGTCCCTATGATTCGGTTGGATTCCCTCCTTGATCAACAAGCCCGCCATGACTGGCCGGAGTTGGGGATTGCATGCAACGATGGCAACCTTGTCGTGAAAATCGATGTAGAGGGTTTTGAGCGAAATGTATTGAAGGGCCTCACGCATCTCCTGCGCGAAGGCACTGTGCGAAAGGTAATTGTGGAAGTCAACACTGAACGCCTTTGTCGGTACCAGCAGGATTTCTTTATCGATGACTTCATGGCTGGCTTTGGCTATACTCCAATTGTTGCCATGGAAGGCAAAGCCCATTTTGATCAGTGCTACGTCCGTCAATGTGACGGCGATCTTGGCGCGAAGTAATCCATCCCTGCTGATTGTTCTTGCTTCTGCTTGCGCAGAAGGCACTCCGATTCTGGCACTGCAGCTCATGCGCCATTGGCAGTGCCAGGGTGTTGAGATCAGCCTTGTGTTTCTTTCTGGACACCCCGCTGATTTGTTTCACGAGTTTCAGGCCCTCTCCCTGCCGATCCACATCTTTGAACTCGGCCGCGGCCTTGTCCGCTATCCCCGCCTCCTCTGGCAGACCTTCCGCCTCTGTCGCTGCACACGCCCGAGCGCCGTGCTCAGCTTCCCCATGGGCTGGCACGCCCCGATCGCCTGGGGCGCGCGTCTGGCAGGGGTGCGGCGTGTCTGCGCCCATGTGGGCAACCTGCCGCCCGTCTGGAGCGGCAGGTCCTTCCTGGCGTTCAAGGCCCTGGTTCAGCTGGGGCGGCCAGCCACCCATCGCCTGCTCTGTTGTTCTGAGTACATCCGCCACGCCACAGTCAGGGATTTCCAGCTGCGTCCCCGCGAAACGGTGACCATCCCCAATGCCTGCGACCTGGAAGCGTTTCTGAACCAGCCCCGTCCACAGACTCCGCCCCCTGGCCCAGGCGCCGGACCACCCCCGTGCATCGGCATGGTGGCGCGGCTGGAGGCCCACAAGGATCAGGCCAGCCTGATTCGCGCCACGGCCCTGCTGCGTCAGCGGGGGATCCCCCTGGAGCTCTGGCTGGTGGGCGAGGGCAGCGAGCGCCCGCGGCTGGAGGCTCTGATCAGCGACCTCGGCCTCGACCATGGCGTCAGGCTGCTCGGCATGCGCCGCGACATTCCGGCCGTGCTGGCTCAGCTGGATCTGTTCGTGTTCGCCGCCAAGCCCGACGAGGGCTTCGGCATCGCCCTGGC
>CAYHCE010000108.1:0-1868 GCA_964355015.1 uncultured bacterium
CGAGGAGGGTGTGCTCTCGGTGGTCTCGGTTGTGCCGGTCCGCCGCGGGGCTGTAAGCAAGCGGTGGATGGATTTTCCCCGGAGTCCATCCCGGTCACTGCGATCTTGTCTGGGGCATTCACGATCGCCAGGAAGGAGCTGAAAGATGGTCCGCATACGGTCGACGCAGCGGATGATCGTCGTTGGACTGGTGATGGTGGCAGCGGCGCTTGGCCTGTCCTCGATGCCAGTGGGGGCTGAGCCGGCCCGGCAGGCACCATATCCGCCCCCGTGTCCGTGCAGCCTGGTCCTCTTATCAGGTGAAGCGACTGCGACCATCGGCGACTGCATCAGTATCACCTGCCGGGTGACGGACGGCGCGGGCGCCCCCGTAGCTGGAGTTGAGTGCCCGATGTCGATCCCTTCTCAGCCCGGGACCGAAGCTAGACTGACCGCGGCGTCAGCGATGACCGACGAAAACGGCGAAGCTACGGCGGAACTGTGTGTCGGAAGGGTACTCGGTTCAATAGTTGTGCTGGGCCAGACAGAGTGCTGTCAGGGGCAGCTTGAGGTGATGGCCCAGCTGCCTCCTCCGCTATCACAGTCACCTCAGCCACCGGTGGGGCCGCCCGCGACTGGAGCAGGGACGGGCGGTGGCGATTCTTGGCCCGCGTCGCTCATCGCTATTTGCGGCGCGATAGCGCTCGCGGCTGGCTCCGTCTTTGTCTGGCAAATAGGCAGCCGGCGGCGTCGAAGTTCCTAGGGTCTCCAGGAACTCTCGGACTGGCCAGCGTTCTGCCGTCTCGGCTGGACCCGCGTGGGGTGGGGCAATGGCGGTGGCAATAGAGGCAACGAGGGATGGGCTGTACACGGGACATCCGGTTTGTGGCGCTCGAAGTCGGTGAGACATTCGAGGTTTCGGTGGGTAAAGAGTCGCGGGGTCATCGGCATCGCGATTCTGGTCGCGTTGCTGCTGATCGTGGCTGTGGAGGCGTTTCGATACGTGCGGATCTACAACGACCTGGCTGAGGGCAAAGACCTCTTGGTCGGCGCAGCCGACCTGATGGAACAAGAGGGCCTTGACATCGCGGGGGACGACCTGGGCGAGGCGGCCCAACGCTTTGAGTCGGGCCGAGGGAAGTTCGCCAGTGCCTCCGATGCCCTCGGCTCAGATCCTTTCGTCCTGGCCACAAGCCGCCTGCCCTGGATAGGCGACCAGGTCAACGCAGCGAAGGACGTCACAGCGATCGGCGTCACCGCTTCGGACATGGGTATGGAAGCCGCGGCGGCGATGCGCACCTACCAGGGGATCAGGGATGCCCAGGGGGGAGCGCTATCGGAAAGGGTCGTGCCGGTCCTTGAAGCCGTTGAGCCCAACGTGGTCGTCATCGAGGAGAAGCTGGCCAACGTTCAAGAGAGGCGCGCAGGAATAGCTGACGACGGCCTCCTTGGCCCCCTCAGCTCAGCGGTTGACCAGCTGGACGACCACATTGAAGAGCTGAAGACGAGTCTCGCGGACTATAGGCGGGCGGCGCGCATGGCGCCCAAAGTGCTCGGCTACGACGGGCCTCAGACGTACCTGGTTCTGGCCCATGACAACACCGAGATGCTAGGAACGGGCGGTTTCATCTTGGTCTATGGCTTTATCGTTTTCGATGAGGGAAGACTGGAACGGCTCTTCTTCGGCAACGTTGGGAGCATCAACCCGACCTGGCCTCCGGCATCGAACGGCTACATCGACCCTCCGCGGCCCCTGCAAACCTATCTTCTGGGCGACTGGCCAATGGGACTGGCGGAGGCGAGCTGGTGGCCAGACTTCCCGACCGCTGCTCAGAACGCGATCGAGATCTACCACACCAATAGCGGCACCCAGGAGCCCATCGACGGGG
>CAYHCE010000109.1:0-1850 GCA_964355015.1 uncultured bacterium
AATCGAACGGTTTCATTGCCCGGACTCCCGCAGCTTCAGGCCCGGCCCGCCCGGGTTGAACATTTCCGGGTGCTCCTTCTGCATCAGCGCCAGCTGGGCGTTGGCCTGCTCGATCATCCGTGAGTAATAGACCTGCAGGGCGCCGGACATGAGGATGCCCACTTCGAACGGGTGCAGGTCTGGCGGGTCGACCGTCAGGTGCAGCTTGGCCTCCTGGGGCTTGCCCGGCACGATGATGTCCGACAGCTCGCGGCTGATGGTGATGGTCTGCTTAGGCATCGTGGACCTCCTGGCGGTAGTTGTGGGTGAGGTTGATGGTGTGGGAAACCACCACCTGCCGGGTTCCGTCCGGACGCTTGAGCTCGTAGGTGGCCCGCATCTTGGACAGGGTGGTGCTGCCAATCAGCAGGATCCAGTAGACGTTGGTGGCGGCCAGTTCTTCCGGTCCGTGGCGGGTGAACCGCATCCGGGAGAACAGCTCGTAGGCGGCCAGGGCCACGACCACCGCCAGGCAGGTCCAGAACACGGCGTTCATTGCGGCTCCAGCGGCTCGGGCCGGACCGGGCTCCCCGCCGCGGCCGCCTCGGCCTCAATCTTCTGCCGCATCTGTTCGTCGGCCATCCGCTTCGACAGGTTCAGCAGGTTCTGGTTGCGGACCATGTTCGGCAGGTCGACCGTCCCGGGATCCTCGGCTCGCAGCGGCCGCCCGGTGGCCACCGTGGCGAACTTCAGGTCGGGATGGGCCTTCAGGTAATCGACCGCCAGCTTCAGCGCGTCATTGGCGCCCCGCTCCCGGGCCTGGGCCACCACCTTGCCGGTCAGGTCGACCGACACCACCTCGCCGTTGGGGCCCACCGGCATCTTGGCCATCAGCTTGCCGTCCTCGATGATCTCGGGCATGAACAGCCGGCGCAGCTGCTCGATCTGCTTCCGGTTCCGCCACAGCCAGGCCTTCCACCACAGGTTAGACAGCAGGTTTTTGGTCCGGGTCAGCATTGGCCGCTCCTTTCGTTCGAAGTTCTTTGACTGATTTCTTGATGAAGCCCCAGTGCCGCAGGGCCGAGTAGATGGACTGGCGCGGTATCGACTGGCCGGCCTTGGGGTGGGGCGAGCCGTCCTTGGTCTTGACCGGGTAGACGAACGTGGTGGACACGGTGTCGGTCCGGATGCTGTTGGAGAACATTTCGGCCGCCATGGCAGCCTGCTCCCTGGTCAGCACCGGCGGCCGGCCCAGCGTGATCCCCTCGTCCCGGGCCCTGGCCAGGCCGTCCCGGGTCCGGCGCTTGATCCTCCGCAGCTCGATCTCGGCGAAAATGGCGGCCATCTGAAAGAACCCCCTGGCCATCTCGTCCGTTGGGTCGATGCTCATCCCCGGGGTCTTGATCACCGCGCCGTGCTTCTCGCAGAGGTCCAGGAACCGGCACAGCTCCAGGGTGGACCGGCCCAGACGATCGACATGGTAGGAATAGACGGCCTTGACCGTGCCGGCCTCGATGGCCGCCTTCAGCCTCATCCATCCTTCCCGGTCGTCGTGCGAGCCCGACTCGGTATCGACGAACTCGGTGGCGCTCTTCTTCAGCAGCAGCTGTTTCATGGCGCTGCGCTGGTTCTCCAGGTTCAGGTCGTCCCGCGACACCCGGTAGTAGACAGCGTTCATAAAACCTATCCTTTGTTTGACGGTTTTGAGCTTGTGCGATTATAGTATGTAATTGCACCGTTTGTCAAGCATAAATAATATCTTTTTTCGCACTAATTGCAACCCACTTATAATGTCCGTTTGTTGCACACCCTAAAAGCTGAAAGGAGAACCCGCGATGGAGCACCAGGAGCACATGGTCAACGTCACCATG
>CAYHCE010000110.1:0-1802 GCA_964355015.1 uncultured bacterium
CACCGGCGACCAGCGCCTCGGCATCGAGCCCCGTCTGCTTCTCCAAACCCTCACCGGCGAGGCCCTCGGCGTATTGCTCAAGACCGCGGCGAAGGTTGTTTTTGACGGTCTCCGGGGCGGTCTTGGTGACAGCCCGGGGGTGCCAGCAGGCGGCGATGGCCATCTGCTCCTCGGTCATCTTGTCGGCCAGGCCGAACTGGATGGCCTCCTGGGCGGTGAACCAGGTCTCCTCTTTCATGGCTGCCCGGATCTGGGAGGTCGGCCGGCCGGTCACCTTCGAGTAGATACCTGCCAACACCTCGGCGTGTTGATCCAGGGCATCGGCCATCTTCCGCATTTCCTCCGAGGTGCCTGCCACCATTCCGGAGGGGTCGTGAATCATGAACAGGGCGGCGTCGGCGATTTCAACGGTGTCGCCGGCCAGGGCGATGATCGAAGCAATCGAGGCAGCAATGCCGACCACCCGGGTGGTGACGGGCGCCTGCCGGCCTCGCAGCATATTGTAGATGGCCAGGCCGTCCCAGACGTTACCGCCGGGGCTGTTGATCTCGATCACCAGGGGGCCTTGGCCGACGTCCTGCAGGGCTTGGCTGAAAGCCTTGGCCGAGATCCCGGATCCGCCGAACCAGTCCTCACCGATCTGATCGAAGATCTGGAGGGTGGCCGGCTCCGAGGCCGAGGCCCGGGGTTGGTAGGAAAGCCAGTTGTTGATCTTGGTCATTCTGATTTCTTGGCTCTGGGTTTCCGTTTCTTGGCCACCGCAACCACCTCCTGGAGAGGCTCAGACGGGATGGCCTCGGGCATAGTCTCAGAAGGTGCCTGCTCGATGGCCATCTCGGCCGGCTCGGGTGCTATAGCCTGCTTCTGGGCGGTCGATATCTCGGAGACATCGAGGCCGTATTTAGTGGCCAGGTCTTGGATGTATCGGGCCTGCTGGGCTTTGGCCTCCAGGGCTGATCGCCAGTCGATGCCTCGGGCGCCGTAGATCTCGTCGTAGGTGGTAACACCGGCACCGAGTTCTGCGAGCTGGGCGGCAGAGTTGCGGCCGACGTCCACATTGGGGGCCCGGGGCGCCTGGATGGCGACCTCGTACCAGTCATCCGGAGAGTCTCGAAGGGTGGGATCGGTGCGGATGGCGTATTCCATCACATACTCCCAGATCCTACGGGCGGCCGAGGCCATCACCTGGTGACGGCTCCGGAACCACACTGAAGACATATCCAGGGCGCCGCGGTAGACCGTGCCCTGCATTCCCTCTGGGAACACCAGGACGTAGGGGATGCCGACGCCGGCACAGACCTTCTCGGTCAGGCTGCGCCAATATTCGCGCATATTGACGTTGGGGCGGTCGGCCTGGAACTGCTCGAACTCGTCACCGCTCTTGAGAACCTTAACCGTGCTGCCGAACACGTTCTCGTAGTAGGTTTGGGCAGTGCCTTGGCTACCGACAACACCGGAGCGTAGGCTGCTGGCCTGCACCTCCCCGGAGCTGGTCTTGATCACCTGGGCCACGCTGGAGGCCAGCTTGCAGGATTCCATCTCCAGCTTCTGGAGGTCGTCCAGGTCGTGCAAGTCGTTGATGACACAAGCCACGAAAGGCAGGCCGCGGAGTTGACCGGCACGTTGGGCCTCGTAGATGTGGACCACCGAGTCGGAAGAAATCGAGCGGATGTCGGTAAGCTGTCCCTGCTGCTGCTCCTGGCCGCAATAGTAGGAGATAGCTCGACCCGTCCTCGGATCGAACCGCACGCCGTCGAACACATCGGGAAGGGCCTCCTGGCCATTAGGTGTGGAGACCTGCT
>CAYHCE010000111.1:0-1784 GCA_964355015.1 uncultured bacterium
GGCTTCTTTGTGATTCTCGAGAAGAGCGGTCATGTTGCACCTCTTCAGCCATTCTCCCTGACACAACAGGTTTCAGGGATTCTGAGCTTACAGGGATTGGCGCTTGGGGTCAGACTAACGCTTGCCATCACCTGGCCGCAGAGTGGTGCAACTATCCATAGAGGATTTGTGGGGGCGGCTCAGGTGAATGGCAATGTTAGATCTCTAAAGTTTATTGTTGACTGATGTAGCGTGGCTTTAGCCACAGACTCCCTGATGGACATCCGCGCGTTAAGCTTTCTGGCTCTTTTCCTGATCGGGGGATGTGCTCAGGCGCCGATCAGCACAACGCCATCCAAGTCGGCCACGACTGAGCCAGCTTCTGAACGGCCGGCACCTCCTGTCAAGCCAGGTGCCACCCTGTTCGAGAACGTGCGTGTCTTCGATGGCAAGTCAGCCCAGCTTTCGCCACCCTCGAACGTCCTGGTGGTAGGCAACACGATCCGCACCATCTCCCCGGGGCCCATCACACCGCCAGTTGGGGAAACGGTGACCCGAATCGCTGGTGCGGGACGCGTGCTGATGCCTGGACTGATCGACAATCACGTCCATGTGCTGATGAGCGCCAGCAGCCGGGCCGATCTGCTCGATCCCAAGGTGGAGCCGAAGCTGCTGCAGGAGCGGGCCACCGCCGAGGCGGGCCGGATGTTGCTGCGGGGCTTCACCAGCGTGCGCGACCTGGGCGGCCCGATGCTGGTGGATCGGCCCGCCATCGACCGGGGCAGCCTGCCCGGTCCCCGCATCTATCCGAGCGGGGCGATGATCTCCCAGACCTCAGGACACGGCGATTCGCGTCTTCCGCATGAGCGTTCTCGCCGGTTCTTCGGGGAAGTGTCGCGGGGAGAGTGGCTGGGGGCGAACTTCATCGCTGATGGTCGAGATGAGGTGCTCACCGCCACCCGAGAGGACCTGCGGGCCGGGGCCAGCCAGATCAAGGTGATGGCCGGTGGGGGAGCGGCTTCCGACTATGACCCCCTCGATGTCACCCAGTACACGCTTGATGAGATGAAAGCCGCGGTGGAGGCGGCCTCCGACTGGGGCACTTACGTGACGGTGCACGCCTACACTCCCAAGGCGGTGCGGCGCGCCGTGGAGGCTGGTGTGAAGTGCATCGAGCACGGCCAGCTGCTCGATCAGGCCACGATGAAGCTCTTGGGGGACAAGGGAATCTGGTTGAGCCTGCAGGCCCTCGATGAGGCCCCCCCGACGGCAGCGGAGAACGTGCGACAGAAGAAGCACACCGTGGTGGCAGGAACTGACAACGCCTTCCGTTGGGCGAAACAGTTCGGAGTGAAACTCGCCTGGGGCACCGACTTCCTGTTCATGCCGGCCCAGAACGTGAAGCAGAACTCCGATATCATCAAGCTGAAGCAGTGGATGACACCGGCGGAGGCCCTCAGGCTGGTGACCCATGACAACGCCCAGCTGCTGGCGCTCTCAGGCCCCCGCAATCCCTATCCAGGAAAGCTCGGCGTCGTGGTTCCCGGCGCCCTGGCTGATCTGATCCTGGTGGATGGCAACCCGCTAGAAGATTTCAATCTGATTGCCGATCCTCAGAAACGGTTTCTGGTGATCATGAAGGACGGTCGTCTATTCAAGAATAGCGCCGGGCCACAGATCCCTTCATGAGTAGATCTAACGCTGCCCCTGAGTGGCAGGCAAGGAGTTAAGAGCGCAAGCATGGATTCTTTGGTGGCCTGTCCACTCGAGGGGCTTGTTCGAAGTGTCGCTTCTCGGCAGACAAC
>CAYHCE010000112.1:0-1750 GCA_964355015.1 uncultured bacterium
ACGGCATGCTGGCCATCGCCAACTGCGGTCAGCACCCAACCTACTTCTTCGGCACTCCCGATGAGGAAGGTTCGGTCAAGGACCTGAGAGCGGAATTCCTGGGCCAGGAGATATTCTACGATGCTGGCGGCTCCGCCGTGAGGGGCCGTACCCCCGGCGGACTCCAGGTGACGGTCGCGCGCTTGGGTCGGGAGAACATGCGCTACTACCTGGCGGGGATGGTGATCGAGACGGTGGATGTCAGCCCTCGCGAGCACGAGCGCTACAACTTCTCCTGGCCGATTCTCAAAGGGAAGATCCCCATGGACGAGAGGGCGCTGACCGTCATGTGGCCCTCGAATCACCTGGCTTTCACCTTTGGCGACTTGACACCCCATCTCGTCGAACTGGCAGAGCAGCTCGGCATAGGCTACCGCGTCATCGATGCCGACGGCAACGAGCACTACCGCCCGAGTTAGGTGGCAGTGGGGTCATTGCAGTCTACCGGAGAAGCTACTCCGACATCAGTGAGTGGTGCTTAACGATCGAGGTGTAGGGATGTTCAGCGAAGCGAGGCTGTCTCGACGCAGGTTCCTGGGGAGTGCCCTGGCTGGGATGGGGGCGGCTGGGCTGGTCGTTGCCGGCTGTGGCAGCGGCGAGACGGAGCCGGAAACGCCCGAAGCTGCCGAGACCAGCGGAGGAGAGCCGAAGCGTGGCGGCACTCTTCGCGTGGCAACCACCGCGACCATCATCAGTCTCGATCCCCACACTACTGCCGGTGTTTCGGTGGCGCCGTATCTCTACAGCTACGTCGTCCACGCGACCGATTGGCAGGGCACGGTGGGCGACCTGGCCGAATCGTGGGAGATTGTTGACGGGCTAGACTGGATATTCAAGGTTCGCGGCGATGCCCGCTTTCAGGATATCCCTCCGGTCAGCGGCCGGCCGCTGGTTGCGGATGACATCCGCCTCAGTATTGACCGGGCGAAAGCCATCCCCGGCGCCAGCGAATCGTGGGGTGAGTGGCTGGAGAGCTACGCCACCCCCGACGCCAAGACGTTCACACTGCGCACCAAGAAGCCCTATGGCTATCTGCTGATGCTGATGGGCAGCCCGATGTCGGCCGTCGTTCCCGTGGAAGCGGTGGAGGAGTTCGGTGACCTGAGGACCAATGCCATCGGCAGCGGCCCCTTCATGGTCAAGGTGTATGGCCGCGACCAGGGTCTGGAGATGGTGCGCAACCCCACCTACTACCATGAATTCCCCTACGTCGATGGTATCACCGTGAAAGTGATCCCAGATGAGTCCTCCATCCAGGCGGCCTTTCGGGCTGGTTCCATTGATGTCTATGGCGCCGACAATAGGCTGAAGGCAGATGCCGTCAGCAGCGTCGGCGGCGCCGGCGTTCGGCGTTACCTCGACCGGGCCTATGCGGTGATCCGCCTGAACGGGTCCAAGTTCGAGGCGTTCAAAGACCAGCGGGTGCGAGAGGCGATAGACCTGGCGTTGGACCGGAAGGCCATGATCGACAGGCTGCACTTTGGTGATGCTGAGCTGGCAGGACCGGTTCCGCCGGCCTGGGACACAGCTCTGCCGGCAGAAGAGGTGGCGGCGGCCTACCAGCGAGACGTGGTGAAGGCGAAGCAGCTCCTCTCCGCTGCCGGCGCCGAAGGTCTTCGTTTCGGGCTCAGCATTGGGAACTATGGCAACATGCCGGACCAGGCTGCCATCATCAAGGCGAACCTGGCCGAGGCGGGCATCACGGTCGACA
>CAYHCE010000113.1:0-1689 GCA_964355015.1 uncultured bacterium
TCGCGGCCTGCGGCGCTTCCTGCTGAGGGGGCTTGAGAAGGTGAATGGAGAGTGGCCACTGATGAGCACGGGCCACAACCTGCTCAAGTTGTTCCGATTCAGCTGGGCGGTGACATGAAGGCCTCCTGGCCCCCGGGGGCGGCCAACAGATGAAGGCGCCGTACTCAGAGCGCCGACGGTGGAATCGCAGCAGGTCTGAGCCACGGCAGGGCTTTCACGGCAGAGGTGCACGGATTACTCGTGCAACAGCCTCCTAGCGCCAGAGCCCACCTTTGCTACGGCGGAGCGGCAGCGGCAGGGCTGGGGCCAGGCCGCCTGAGGGTCAGTCTGATGGGGCCGCTCTGCGCGGCCCACCACCTTCAACAGGTGGTGCCGCTGGCCGGCTCGCGCAGCCACAAGGGCATGGATCGTGAGTAGTGCCTGCGCAGCTGGCTTTGTCTCCGTGAGCCCAGTTCCATCCGTGGTAGCTACCATGGGTCACTACCCGATCAGGGACATCCGATGGACACCGCACGTCTCTTTCAATCGGGCCGCAGCCAGGCGGTACGGCTGCCGAAGGAGTACCGCTTCAGCGGCAGTGAGGTGGTGGTGAAGCATTTCGGCAATGGGGTGCTGCTGCTGCCCATCGATGACCCCTGGCAAACCATGGAGGCGGGGCTGGTGGCCTTCGAGCCGGGGTTTGTGATCACGCGCGAGCAACCCGAAGAGCAGATCCGGGAGGCGATCAGCCCATGATCTTGCTCGATACCAACATCTGCATTTACATCATCAATGCCAAGCCAGCAGCTGTATTGGAGCGGTTCAAGCATTACCGGCTTGGAGAGATTGGCCTCTGCAGTGTGCTAGCCGCCGAGCTGGCTTTCGGGGTGGCCAAGAGTGGTTCAGCGCGCAACCGCCAGGCCCTGGAGATGTTTCTGGCCCCACTCACGATTCTGCCTTTTGACGAACGTGCCGTCTGGGCCTATGGCGACCTGCGTGCGGAGCTGGAGCGCCGGGGTACACCGATCGGCTCACTCGACACGATGATCGCGGCCCATGCCCTGAGCCTGCAGGCCACGCTGATCACCAACAACACGCGCGAGTTTGCCCAGGTGCCCGGCCTGCATGTTGATAACTGGGTGCCGGCGGCGTAAGGCACCGCAGAGGCCCGCTGAGCCCCGCAGGATTCAAATCACCAGGGCTTACCAGCCCTCAAGTACGGCTCCAGCTCCGCCTTGCGGATCACCCGCGACGCATGGTTATTGCTGATCTGCACCAGGCCGCCACTGATCCTGGCCGTCACGCGCCAGGGGCCTGCTGGGCCTGACGAGATTGCCTTCTCACCCAGCGCCGAGGCGAGCTGATCACCTGTGACAGCACCAGTCGCAGAGCCACGAGTGGCAGCGCCACGGGTAGCAGGAGGCATCAGCGGAGCAGCAAGAGGTCAACACCCCTTGCCAGCGCCGGCCGTGGCCTGGCAATGGAGCCTGAACACAAGGAGATCAGCCATGCCCGCCACCATGCTCAGCGCCAGATCGATGAAGGCCCCGGCCCAGGTCGCCCGGGTGCACGCCAAGCCCCGCACCGGCATCTGGCCGCAGCAGGTCGTCGGTGCGCCGGGCGTTGCCTTCTCCGTCGCCATGGCCCCCTCGCGGGCAGGGCTGATTCAAAGTCCTAACTCGGGCTTGGTTCTGGCTTTCTCGTCGCCAT
>CAYHCE010000114.1:0-1685 GCA_964355015.1 uncultured bacterium
GCCAGGGACCACGAAAGAACGGCTTCTGGCTCACCGTCTCGCTGCGGGCATTGATTGGCCGACTCTTGCCGCGGGTGTCCTTCAGCCAGCTCGGGACCAACCCCCAGCGCGCGTAGCCCACCTCCAGCCGGCCCTGCTGCTGCCGGGGCTGGTAGTGCTCGAGGAAACCCTCCGGCAGCGGACCCTTGAGCCGTGGCAGCAACTGATCGATCGTGGTGGTGAGCGAGTAGCGGCCACACATCAGCGACGCCTGTGGATCCGGTTGGGCTGCTCCCAATCTGCGTGGCCTGACTCCTGGCTGAAAGGTTTCGGGGGAGGCTCACAGGTGCCGCCGGCGCTGGGGTGGATCGGTTTGCCGCACTGACAAGCCGGGATGCCGGATCTATCAATGAATCAGAGGCCTCGACCAGGGCAGCGCGAGCCCAAGCCCTGCAACCGGCCCAAGGGCGCCCGACACGGGGCGCCCTTCTCATTGGAGCCGTCCAGCAACACTCCTGTTGCAGTGCCTCGAGTCCGAGAGGGTTTCTTGGTCCCGTGGTGGTGCCATGCCTGCTCAGGCGGGCAGACCTAGCGTTTTGGCAATGCCGCCGGGTGGGCCATGGCCGTGGTGAACCGCTGCGCGGTGGGGATCTACCCCAGCCAGAAGCTGCTCGATTGGGCCCAAGGTCTCGACCTGGACATCGACGCTGCCGGTGCCCGGGAGCCCTGCTTGTACTTGATCCCTGACTACGACACGCAAGAGGAGGCCGAAGAAATCCTCGAGGAGGTTTACGAGGCGATCTTTGAAGCCGAGCTCGACTACTGGCATCGCGACACCGGCGCCTGGCCGGCGGAGCGCACCTACCCGGTGTTCCGCAAGTGGTTCGAGGTGCGCTTCTACCCCCTGATCCAGGACCTGGTCGGCGAGGAGCTCACCGCCACCGAGGTGGATGAGGAGTTCATCGGTGAGCTGCGCACAGCGCTGGAGGGATTGCAGTCATCCCCCCCTTGAGTCTTCTCTGATTTCGTCATCCCGCCCCGACGACGGACTCCCGCGAGAGGCTGGGATTGTCTGGCGTCACCCCTGAGGCTCTATGGATCCAGTGGCCGAGATCAAGGAGGCCGTTGCCTCCTATGCAGCCAGAAGCGTGGAGCAGCGCAGTCACTGGTATTCGCCTTCAGCAGAGGCCTATGCAGCCACCCGGCCCCGCTACCCCCAGGAGTTGGTCGCTGCGGTGGTGGCTCAAGCCGGACTGACGGCTGCCTCCACCCTGCTTGAGGTTGGTTGTGGACCGGGTACGGCCACGGTGGCCTTCGCGGAGCTGGGGTGCAGGATCGTGGCCCTGGAGCCCAACCAGGAGTTCTGCCGACTGGCTCGGAAGGCCTGTGAAGCGTTCGAGGGGGTTGAGCTGCTGACCACCTCGTTGGAGGAATGGGACGTTCAGCCGGAGCGCTTCGATGCGGTGGTGGCGGCCACCTCCTTTCACTGGATCCCGCCGGAGATCGGCTACCCGAAGGCGGCGCGAGCCCTCAAGCCGAACGGCTGGTTGATCCTGCTCTGGAATAAGGAGTTGCAGCCGCCGGTCGAGACCCATGAGGCCTTGCGGACGATCCTTCGTCGCCATGCCCCTCGGCTGGATCGTCCCTATGAAGGGCCTCCTGAGAAACGTAGGCGGTGCCTCACTGATAACTCCGGGGAATCCCCT
>CAYHCE010000115.1:0-1680 GCA_964355015.1 uncultured bacterium
TGAAGACCGCCACCGGCCGGTAGCTGGCCCAGCTGCGCAGGGTGACTTCACCGCCCTCGCCTGGCTCCTCGCGGCTGTGGAGCTGGGGCCGCAGGATGTTAACCGCCTTGCTGCCCTTGCGGGGGAAGATGCCGAGCTTCCTGGCCTCGGCAAAGCCGCACCAGAACGGCAGGGCAGAACCCCGAATGTGCATGCCGAGGGTGAGCAGGATCGGATTGGCGCCGCGGTAGCGATGACCGGAGATCAGATTGACGTGGTGGCCGCCGCCGCTGCCATCCCAGGGCCGCCGCCAGGGGGCGGAGCCAGCCTTCATCAGCTCGATCAAGGAGGCGACGATCTTCTCCTCGGCCGTAGGGCTAGTGAAGGATTTGCGTGAGCGAGATTGGGACGCGGCCATGGCTGGCAAAGCGCGGGACGCCCGAGTGGTGCCCCGCGAAGGCAAGGGCGGCGACGGCGCCTGCCGCCGAGCCGCTTGCCTCAGCCCTTGCCCGTGGGGCGACCATGAGGAAGCCCGCGCGACCCATCCCCGGGGGGTCAGTCCCTCAGTAGATCGCCGCTGCTCCAGCCACCGGTGCGCCGCACCCCTGACGGCCGCGACGGGGTGGTCTTGGTCATCTGCCGATCGAAGCTGCCCCGCGAGCGGGCCATGGCGACGGAGAAGGCAACGCCCGGTGCGCCGACGACCTGCTGGGGCCAGACGCCGGTGCGGGGCTTGGCGTGAACCCGGGCGATCTGAGTCGGTGCCTTCATCGATCTGGCGCTGATCATGGTGGCGGGCATGGCTGAGTTCCTTGTGTTCAGGCTCCATTGCCAGGCCACTGTTGCCGCTGGCAAGGGGTGTTGACGTCTTGCTGCTGCGCTGATGCCTCCTGCTACTCGTGGCTCTGCCATCCGTGGCTCTGGCACTGGCGCTGCCACCCGTGATCAGCTCGGCTCGGTGCTGGGTGAGAAGCCAATCTCGTCAGACCCAGCAGGCCCCTGGCGCGTGACGGCCAGGATCAGTGGCGGCCTGCTGCAGATCAGCAACAACCACGAGTCGCGGGTGATCCGCAAGGCGGAAGTGGAGACCTACCTGCGCAAGGGCAAACCCTGGTGACAGGCGGGGCCTGAGGGGGCCAAGCCCCGAGGGGCAGAGCCCCAAAGGGGCCGGCGCTGACCGGCCCCTGATGGCCTCAGGCCGCAGCCAGTGGCTCTGGTGCCATGGCGGCCTGGACCCGCTCGATCTCTGCCTCATGGGCGGCCTCCAGCGCCGCATCGATCTCTTGGATGCGGGCCAGGAACTGCTCCATCGCGGGGATCAGCTCCTCTTCAAGCAGGGTGATCTCCTCTTCTCCATAGGGGTGATCGATCCAGAGGCGGCGGATCGGCTTGCCCCGGTGGGTGCGCAGCAGCCGGGTGAGAGCCAGGTGGCTGGAGTGGACGAGGGCGATGGGATCCTTGCGGGAGAGGGAATCGAGCCAGAGGGACATGGGACCTGGCGCCGGAGCGCAGCGATGGGACGCCAGCAGCACCGCCGGATCAGGCAAGGGGCGCGTAGCGCCTCGCGCAGCCCTTGCCCCGGCGGATGATGCGCGATCCCACCGCCAGCCCCCAAGGGGCAAGCCCCAGAGGGGCAGCCCCGCTGTTGGGCCCTCAGGCCAGCTCGGCCCTGAGGGCGGCCAGGCCTGCCTGCCGGCGCCG
>CAYHCE010000116.1:0-1678 GCA_964355015.1 uncultured bacterium
CGGGGGGGAACCGCCCCCAAAGGCTCGGACCTGCCATCCCCCCCCCCCCCCCCCAGCCATGACCGCCGCTGCTGCGCCTCCCGCCGCGCCCTCGGCCGCCCCGATCCCCGTGGTGGTGGCTGGAGCCCTCGGCCGCATGGGGGCGGAGGTGGTGAGGGCGATCGAGGCTGCGCCCGACTGCGTGCTGGTGGGGGCGATCGACACCACGCCCGGCAAGGAAGGGGCTGATCTGGGGCTGGAGCTGGGGCTGGAGGAGCTCGAGCTGGCCGTCACCGCAGACTTCGAGGGCTGCCTCTGCCAGGCCAGCCAGGCGGTGCGCAGCGCCGGCCCCGGCGGCGGTGCCGTGCTGGTGGATTTCACCCATCCGCGGGTGGTCTACGAGCACACCCGCGCCGCGATCGCCTACGGGGTGCATCCGGTGATCGGCACCACCGGCCTGGCGCCCCAACAACTGCTCGATCTGTCTGATTTCGCCGTCAAGGCGGGAATCGGCGGCGCCATCATTCCCAATTTTTCCGTGGGCATGGTGCTACTGCAGCAGGCGGCGGCGGCCGCTGCCCGCTTCTACGACTTCGCCGAACTCACCGAGCTGCACCACAACCGCAAGGCGGACGCTCCCAGCGGCACCTGCCTCAAGACCGCCGAGCTGATCGAGGAACTGGGAAAGCCGTTCAATGCCCCCCAGGTGGAGGAACACGAAAGCCTCGCCGGCTGCCGCGGCGGGTTGAGGGAGAGCGGCCTGCGGCTGCACTCGATCCGGCTGCCAGGCCTGGTGGCACACCAGGAGGTGCTGTTCGGCGCTCCGGGCGAGACCTACTCCCTTCGCCACGACACGATCGAGCGCTCGGCCTACATGCCCGGGGTGCTGCTGACCGTGCGGCGGGTTCGGCAGCTGGCGGGCCTGGTCTACGGGCTGGAGCGCCTGTTGTGATCCTGGGGCAAGCCCGCTGAACCGATGCTGATTCCGCTCAAACCCGGTGAACTCCAGCGGCTCATTCCAGCCGTGGCCAGCGGGCCGCAGTTCAACTTCTGCAGCGGCAATCCCCGCAAGGTGCTGCAGCGGGTACTGATCGCCGTGATCGGCGGGGTGCTGTCGCTGCTGATCGCCCAGAGCCAGTTCGCCTACAGCTTCGCTCCGGTCTGGCTCGTGGCGGGGTTCGTGTTTCTGCTCTACGTGCTCTGGGGTCCGATCGTGGAAGCCGGCCGCAAGAACGAGACACTGCGCCGCTATCCGCAGGCGGCGCTGTTCGAGGGACAGATCTCCGAGCTGTTCACCCGGGAGCTGGTGGAGCAACGCAAGGAGCAGGCCGACAGCCGCGGCCGCCTCGAGCTGGTGGAGAACCGCCGCACCTGGCTCTGCCTGGAACTGGAGGATGAGGAGGGCTATCTGGGTCAGCTTCGCTTCCCGATGGAGAAGAAGCACAAGACCATCCGACGGGGCATGGTGCTCCGTTGCCTGGTGCTGAGCGAAAGGGCCGATTTCGCACGGGTCGGTGCCCTCAGCGATGGCTGGATACCCCAGCTGAAGCTCTGGGTGGGGGAGTACCCATTCCTGTTGCGGCCGGCCTTCGAGGAGATCTGCCTGCGGCGGTTGCGCTGAGGAGCCGACGGAGCCCTGCGCCGCCTTTACATTCCGCAATAATGCGTTACAGTCAGTTCATCCAACCGGGTTCCCCAT
>CAYHCE010000117.1:0-1643 GCA_964355015.1 uncultured bacterium
GTGGACGGCATCGGGCCCACGCGCAAGAAGAAGATTACCGAGGCATGGGCAGAGCAGAAGTGTCACGGGGCGCGTCAAAACCAGCCACTGATGGGCGCTTCAAAACCAGCCAGTAGTTGATGTCGTTCTATACCTCACTTCGGCTGTTCCTGGCAAGCCTCTTGTTGTTTGCCCGGGCGATTCCTGGCCAGCGCCTCGGTGGCCGGGTGGTCTTTCAGTCGATAGCTGCGGCCGGTGATGGTGATGATCTCGGCATGGTGGAGGAACCGGTCGAGGATCGCGGTGGCCGACGGCACATCGCCGATGAGTTTGCCCCAATCCTCCAGCGGCCGGTTGGAGGTCATCATCGTGGACTTTGTCTCGTACCGGCGCATGACGATCTCGAACAGATACTCCCCGGAGCGCTTGGGCAATTGCTTGATCCCCATGTCGTCGATGATCAAAAGGTCTGGCTTGAGGTAGCGGGCCAGGATCTTCTCCTGCCCGTCGAAGGCCTCATCGTGCAGGAAGTCCCTCACCACGTCGAAGATCGAGCGGTACAGCACCAGCAGGCCGGCCTTGATGGCCTGGTATCCGATGGCCTGGGCCAGGTGGCTTTTGCCCGTGCCCGGAGGGCCCAGCAGCAAAACATCCTTGCCCTGGTGGATGAACTGGCAGGTGGCCAGTTCGTAGACCTGCTTCTTCTTGATCGACGGGTTGAACTGCCAATCGAAGTCCTCCAGCGTCTTCTGCTCCCGGAACGCCGCGGCCTTGACGCGCCGATTCACCAGGCGATCGGACCGAACAGCCAGCTCATCCTGGAGCACCAGTTCCAGGAACTCGACGTGGCTGAGGCGGTTGCCGGCGGCCTCCTGGAGCCGCACCTCCAGAGTCTGGCTCATGCCCGATAACCTCAGCTTCTTCAATGCGGTCTGCAATGAGTCATTCATGGCATTCCTTTCACGATTCAACAGGTTGAGGGATCGCGGGCTCCCCGATGGGAAGCCCCTTACGGGGATCCTGACGAATGGCCGCCCGCACAATGTGTCCGTAGCTCGACAGGTCGCGGATGATCTCGTGCTCCTGGAGGAACTCGAACTGCTCCTGCTCGCTGCCGCCCCGTTTGATCAGTTCCCGAATTGCTCGTAGATAGAAGGCTTGGTGCGTCAGGGCAACCCGGCAGGCCCGCTCGATGGCGGCGCTGTCGTGTCGATTGGCCAGGTGGATCAGGCCCTGGAGCACCCGGATGCCGGCTATGCCCCGCTCCAGCATCATTGCCGCCGCCCACTTCTCGGAATGCTCGCCGATCAGGCTCACCTGTCGTAGCAGCCAGTCGGTTCCCCTCTCCACGGCCGAGACCTTCTTGGAGTCGATATGCACCCCCTGCGTGCTAAACTGCCCGCTCTGACATTGGGCATGGATGGCGATCTGTTGCATCCTGTGATTAAAGACCCTCACCATCCGCCCATCCCAGCGGACCCAGACTTCCCGGCCCATGTACTCCGGCGGCACCGAATAGTAAGCCTTCTGGACCTCCACATGCCCATCCCGATGCACACTCCGCTGCGCCTCGTGGAAGAACGGGAACCTGCCCGCCGGCAGCGGGAGCAGGGCCTTTCGCTCCACCTGCTCGAAGACCTTGCACACCTGTTGGCGCGTGGTGC
>CAYHCE010000118.1:0-1615 GCA_964355015.1 uncultured bacterium
CGCCCACCGGCAACAGGCCGATCTGCTTGCGACCCAGCTTGATCTCGAACTCATCGCCGGGCTTGAGGTCGAGCAGGCCGATGTAGGCCTTTCCCACCAGCAGGTTGCCGTTGAACTGCACCTTGGCCACGTAGCTCAAGCTGCGGCCTGCCTTCCCTGTGCCGTTGGCACCACCCTCTCCGAGGCTGACGCCTTTGGCTTCCAGCAGCGCCTCATAGAAGGCGGTGAAGTTCAGCCGCTCGCTGCCGTCCTTCTTGGTGCTCACATAGCCGGCGGCTCGCACCAGATCGGACTTGGAGGCATCACCCAGCTCCTTGACTTTCGCGAGCAGCTCAGATCCGGTGAGGGCCATGGTGGTGATGCATCAATCAGCTGGACCATAACGATCAGGCTGTTGGCTACCAGAGCAAGAAGGTGCGGGTGTCCGCACCGTTAGCGAAGGCTTTCGCAGGCCTCGCCATCACTATTCCCATCCAGGTACGTGTGAACTTGGCGAAGCAACTCCTGTGCGCGTGCAAAGGAACCGATCTCACCGCAGCGATACGCCGGCCACCAGGAATCGAACCAGTACCACTGGCTGATCGCCCCGCCGATCTGCTGCGTCGAAAGTCCCAGGGGCGGGTGATGCCGCCCGGCACCCTTCACACCCCATAGCGGCTGCGGGAAGCCCGGAACTCCGCATCGAGATACTCCCTGGTGTCGCACTGGCCCAGGTATTGGCGGTAGGCAAAGGCCATGCCGTCTTCCACCAGCACCAGGTTGATGTTCACCTCCCCGATCACCTCCGCCACGGTGCGGCCGTAGCGATCCACCGTCCAGGGCCTGAGAATCACGCTGGAGCCCAGCCGAAGCCTGCTCTGCAGGTAGCTGCGGGCGTTGGCGCCATAGCGAGCCTGCGCCATCTCGGGGGCGTCGATGCAGGCCAGCCGGATCGTGATCCGCTGTTGGCCTTGAAGCACCCGGATGGTGTCGCCATCGCCGATCGAGATCACCGTGGCGCGAACCTCGGGGCCGGCCGCCGCCGCCGGTGATACCGCCATCGGGGCCATCGCCACCGCCAGCAACAGAGCGGCAAGTGGAGGCAGGTTCGGGGGCATCACCGCAGTCTGGGAGCCGACGCGAAGCCCAACCCTTCTGGCCTGCTCAGGGGCGGGGGGCTCCAGCCCCTCCAGCGCCGTTCGCAGCTCACCGATGAACTCCTCATCCACCTCGGTGGCGGTGAGCTCCTCGCCCACAAGGTCCTGGATCAGGGGGTAGAAGCGCACCTCGAACCACTTGCGGAACACCGGGTAGGTGCGCTCCGCCGGCCAGGCGCCGGTGTCGCGATGCCAGTAGTCGAGCTCCGCCTCAAAGATCGCCTCGTAGACCTCCTCGAGGATCTCCTCCGCCTCCTCTTGCGTGTCGTAGTCGGGGATCAGGTACAGGCAGGGCTCACTGGCTCCGGCAACATCCACGTCAATGTCCAGCCCCCGGGCCCAGTCGAGCAGTTTCTGGCTGGGGTAGATCCCCACCGCGCAGCGGTTCACCACGGCCATGGCCCACCCGGCGGCACTGGCCGAACGCTAGGAGCCTGTCGCGCATAGATCAGCACCTGAGCCCTCCACAGACGCCATCA
>CAYHCE010000119.1:0-1567 GCA_964355015.1 uncultured bacterium
CCGGTGGGTTCGGCACAGCCTCGCTGGTGAGAGAAGCCCGCCGCATGGCCTCCCGCTCCCCGGTGCCGATCGCCGTCGTGGAAGTCAGCCCATCCGCCGCTCGCTGGGCCGATCCCGCTGCTGCTCCTTGCCCCTGAAGCCTTCCGCGCCTGGTGGCGCCTCCGTTCCCATTTCCTCATCACCGTCATGCCTGTTCTTACCCCCACCGCTGCTGCTGCTGCCTCGGCGCCCGCTCATGTTGGTGCGGATGTTGCCGGCCCCGCCTGTTCCTTGCAGCGCTCTGGCTCCCTGTGGCAGCTGGGCATCGAGGCCCAGGAGCTCACCACCGCCATTGGTCAGCTCGCCGAGCAACTGGAGGCCGAGGAGCCTGAGCAGCGCTGCCGAGCCCTTGCTGAGTTGGAGTCCGCCCTGCTGGCCGAGGAGGGCAACAAGGCGGCCCTGGCGGCCAAGGCCGATGCCACCTGCTGGGTGATCGAGCACCTGCGCGGCCAGGCCGCTTACCGCCAGCAGCAGGCCAAGCGCCTCACCGAGTTGGCCCGGTCCGATGCAGGCCGGGCCAACGCCCTGGAGGAATCGCTGGTGCTGGTACTCACCCGGTTGCAGCCGCAGGCCACCCGCTTCTCCTTCCCGAATCACGAGCTCAGCAGCCGGAAATCCCAGGCCGTTGAGATCGACGACGAGCAGGCCCTGGCTCCCGAGTGGCTGACGTTCAAGACCACCAGCCAGCCGGACAAGGCCGCCATCAAGGAAGCCCTCAGGGCCGGCCAGCAGATTCCCGGCGCCCAGCTGATCTCACGCCGCAGCTGGCGCATCACCTGAGGGGGCTGAGCCCTCCTCGATAGGGGTCCGCTGGAGAGGCGGGCCCAGGGCAGCCAGTCAGCGCCATCACCTCCACCACCCATCAGAAGCCATGGATCTCTCCAGCTACGCCAGCGCCAGCTCCACCACCACACCCACCACACCCACCACACCGCGGCCCAGGGGCCACATCTGGTCCACCCGCCTGGCCAGCTGGGTGGTGCCCATCACCCGCAAGCCAGGCCGCCGGCCATCGCCCAACCACATCCACTGCAGCGAACCGCCCTGCTGGGTGCTGATCGAGCCGCTGCCGCATGAAACCTCCGCCCACTGATCCCGAACCCCGTTCCCACTCATCCCCTCGATGCCATGACCTGCACGTTCTCCGCCGAGCAGATCCAGTCCCTATCCGCCCCCCTCGATCGCGCCAAGGTCAAGCAGCGCGAGCAGGGCCGCGCCAAGGTCAGCTACTTGGAGGGCTGGCAAGTGATCGCAGAAGCCAACCGGATCTTCGGGTTCGACGGCTGGCAGCGCGAGACGGTTGCGCTGCAGTGCGTCTCCCAGGCGGAACGTCGTATCGGCCGTGAGCCGAGCAAGCCCTCCGATCCCCCGCAACGCGACGGCTGGGGTGTCACCTACACCGCCCGGGTGCGGGTGGTCGTCGGCGGGATCGTGCGCGAGGGCAGCGGTGCCGGCCACGGTATCGATGTCGATCTAGGAGCCTGTCGCGCATAGATCAGCACCTGAGCCCTCCACAGACGCCATCAGA
>CAYHCE010000120.1:0-1511 GCA_964355015.1 uncultured bacterium
TGCCGAACTCCAATCGGTGACCGGGCGGCAGATCACTTCGCTCACCCCCACCAGCGAAGACGAAACGGTTCAGGTGCTGTGCCGGCGGTTGTTCGAATCGATCGACCGCAGCCGGGTGGAGGAGGTGGTGCGTGCCTACCAGGAGATCTGGCAGCGCACGGCTGATGCCTTGCCACCGCAGGGGCAGAACGATGACCGCGCCGCCAACTTGCGCAAGGGCTATCCGCTCCATCCGGAGCTGATCGACACCCTGATGCAGAAGACCTCCACTTTGGAGAACTTCCAGAGGGTGCGGGGCATGCTGCGGCTGCTGGCGCAGACGGTGGGCCAGCTCTGGCGGGAGAAACCTCGGGGCGCGACGGCGATCCATCTGCACCATGTGGATCCGGGTAATGAGCGCATCCGCTTGGAGCTCTCCACCAAGCTGGGCCTGCAGGCCTTTATCCCGGCGATCCGGGCGGATGTGTCCACCACACCTGCAGAAGGCGGCAGGGCCCTGGCCCAGCGCCTCGATGCCAGCGAGTTCAGCGGCCAGGAGCCCTATGGCTCGATGGTGGCCCGCACGGTTCTGTTCCACTCGCTGGCGTTCAACGAACCGCTCAAAGGCCTCAGCCGCCTGGAGCTGAACTACAGTCTCTACGCGCCGGCGGTTGATCCAGCCTTCGTCGACAAGGCCGTCCGTCTCCTGCAGGAGCAATCGGAGTATCTCGACGACAGCGGCACCAGCAAGCTGCGCTTCCTCACGGACGCGAACCTCAACCAGATGGTGAGGAAGCGGGAGCGCCAGTTTGATCTGGAGAGTGTGCGCGAGGAGTTGAATCGGCGCATCGGCACCATCTTCGCGAAGCAGCGGTTGGAGCCGGTGCTGTTCCCCAGCAGCCCGGCCGAGATCCCCGACGACACCGATGGGCCCTACCTGGCGGTGTTGCACTGGGAAGGGCACACCGTGGAGCAGGCCAACATCCACCTGCCAGAGCTGGTGGTGCGGCTGTTCAAGGAGAAGGGCGATAACGCCAATGTGCGCTTGAACCGCAACAACCTGGTGTTCGTCTGTGCTGATGCGCTGCAAGTAGACGACATGCTGCGCAAGACCCGCACCTATCTGGCGCTGCAGCAGATGCAGCAGGGGGATCTGTTCGCCAGCCTCCAGAGCCACCAGCAGGCCCAGGTGAAGGAGCGCTATGGGCAGGCGCAACAGGGCTTTGCTGTGGCGGTCCAGCAGTGCTACCGGCATGTGTTCTATCCCGAGCGGGGCCAATGGCCCGAGGTGCCCCTCACCCATGCGGCGATCACCGTGACCAGTGCCAGCAGCGAGCCAGGCGTGGGCCAGAAACAGGTGGAGCGTGTGCTGCGGGAGGCCCGTGAACTGATCCTCCCGGAAGACTCACCACCGGCTCCGAACTACATGGCCGACAAGACGCCCTTGCGCAACAAGGGGGTGATGAGCACCAGGAATCTGCGCAATGAGTATTACCGCGATCCGGCGTTGCCGATCTTGATCGGCGATGAGG
>CAYHCE010000121.1:0-1510 GCA_964355015.1 uncultured bacterium
CCCACGAGGATAAGCCAGGGGCTGGTTCCCCAACGCCTGTCGAGATAGTACCCGGCCAGAGCGCCAAGGAGGATAGTGAGGCCAAGCTGGAAGCCCAGGCCGCCAATCATCCCGAGAGTGCGTATCGGCCCCTGGTCTCGGCCCGCCATCGGCAAGGTCCTCGTTCCTCCCACAAAAAAACCAACGAGGCTTGGGGGCCTCGCTTGGGGGAAACAGTCGGCTGCTTTCGTGGCCCCGGTATGATACTCGCGGCCCGCGAGCGTTGTCAAGCACAGCCCCTTCTGACGGTTACCCACTTCCGGCCTCCTGCCGCAGGGTGCGGCGGATGAGCGGTGGGGCGTCCAACCACTCTAGCGCCAACGTGAGGAAACTGAGGGCACCCCGCGCCGTGGCATAGCGGACCCAGTTCTCAGGATAGCGCACCAGCAGCGCCAGCGCCCACAGACTCACCAAGGCGAACAACCCCAAGCGGGTGATGCGATCCGTGCTCCGACACTGGCACGACTCCAAGGCGAAGCTGCTTTTGAGGTCTTTGAACATCTCTTCGATGCCCATGCGCAGCCGGTAGTAGTGTTTGGTCTGTGCCGCGGTGGGCAGGGTGGTGGCGATCAACCAAGGCTCGGGCTGTTCCGGCTCCCACCACAGCAGCAGGTTCACCTTGGCCTTTGCTGGACCATAGAGGACATCGGTGAGGAAGTGGCTGTCTCCATGATTCAGCTCCGCCGCCAGGAACTCCAGCTTGAGCTGCTGTTGGCCGACATAGATGAGCACCTTGCGGGGAACTCTGATGGCGAAGTTGATGCGGGCTTTGACCAGACGCCGGAAGAAGGCGCTGGCGGCATAGCCTCGGTCTGCGATGAGCAGCAGGCGCGCTCGCTGCTCATCTGGCAGAGCTCCCCAGATCACGCTCAGCATCCCCTCCCGGTAGGCCCAGAGGCTTTTCTTGATCTTGGTGAAGTGGTAGGCGTAGAGCGCCAAGGGCAGCGCTCGGCCTTTATACCAAGTGCCTGCCCCCAACAGTGTGGCTCGCTCCTTCAGCCCCGTCTCATCGAAGATGATGGGGACCCAGCCCGTCACTCGAAGGGCAACGGCTTCTGCCACCAATGCCCCCACCAACTGACGAGGATCGACCGCCCGATTGGAGAGAAAGCGCCAGATGCGCTTCACCCGATGCAGCACCCGAGTGGAACTGTCCATGCCCCGGGCGATCCCACACAAGGTGAGACGCCGACGGGCGATGAGAGCCTCACATCCCAGCGCTAGCACACGGCGTCTGGTCTTGCGCCAGGAAGGAAGCAGGTCGGTGACGAACTGCCAGAGTTGTTGCTGAAGTCGTTGCTGTGACATGGGCTGCTCCTTCGCGAGTTCAACGGGATTACACTTGTCGAACTTCGCGACTTGAGCAGCCCTCCCTCTTTCAGCCCTCAGAAACTGGGTAACCGTCAGCGATGCCTCCTGACGGTTACCCACTTCCGGCCTCCTGCCGCAGGGTGCGGCGGATGAGCGGTGG